>NZ_JAPESW010000009.1 GCF_028527925.1 Cellulomonas fimi | reverse complement strand
GCTCGTGGAGCCGCTGCGGCGTGAGCTCCTGGCGCACTGCTACCGGATGACCGGCTCGCTGCACGACGCGGAGGACGTCCTGCAGGACGCCTACCTGCGCGCGTGGCGCGCGTTCGACCGGTTCGAGCGCGGCGGACCGGCCGTCGAGCAGCGCGTCGACGTGTTCTTCGAGGCGCGGACGTGGACGGGCGACCCGTCGCGTCGCGAGGAGGACAAGGCCGAGGACCTCGCGTGGTTCCCGCTGGCCGACCTCCCGGAGCCCGTCGTGCCGCACGAGCGCCTCGTCCTCGACGCGCTCGCCCGCGGCGAGGACCCGCCGCGGGTCGTGTCGCTGCCGGCCTGACAGGCCGAGGGCGCCCACGCGCGACGACGCCCCGCGGTCGTCGGACCACGGGGCGTCGTCACGGGGGTCCGGGCCGAGGCCCGGGGATGCGTCAGCCGGTGTTCTGCACGCCCGCCGCGACGCCGTTCACGGTGAGCAGCAGCAGGCGGCGCAGGTCGTCGGCCTGCTCGGTCGCGTCGCCCGTGCGCAGACCGCGCAGCGCGCGAAGCTGGAGCAGCGACAGCGCGTCGACGTACGGGCTGCGGAGCTGGACGGCGCGGCCGAGGATCCGACGCCGCGAGAGGACGGCGTCGCTGTCCGTGATGGCGAGGACCGAGCGGCGCGTGAGCACCATCTCGGACAGCACCTTCTCGGCGAGGTCAGGCCGGTCGCCGAGCGCCAGGTAACGGGCGGCGATGCGCTCGTCGGTCTTGGCGAGCGACATCTCGACGTTGTCGATCATCGTCGTGAACAGCGGCCACTGCGCGTACGCGGCCCGCAGCTCGTCCAGGTCCCCGACGGCGTCGAGCGCCGTGCCGAGGCCGTACCAGCCTGCGAGGTTGATGCGCGCCTGCGACCACGAGAAGACCCACGGGATCGCGCGCAGGTCGTCGAGCGACGACACCGACAGGCCGCGACGGGCCGGACGCGAGCCGATCGGCAGCAGGCCGAGCTCCTCGAGCGGCGTGACCTCGGCGAACCACTGCGGGAAGCCCTCGGCGCGCACGAGCTCGTGGAACCGGGTGCGCGACGCGACGTCGAGCTGCTTCGCGAGGTCGGCGAACCGCTTGGCCGCGCCGGCGTTGCGCTCCTCGACGGACGGCGTGCTCGCGAGCAGCGTCGCGGCGACGACCTGCTCGATGTGCCGCGCGGCGATGACCGGGTCGCCGTAGCGGGCGAAGATGACCTCGCCCTGCTCGGTGAGCTTGAACCGGCCGTCGACCGAGCCCGGGGGCTGGGCGAGCACCGCGCGGTTGGCGGGGCCGCCGCCGCGCCCGAGCGCGCCGCCGCGACCGTGGAAGAGCGTGAGCACGATGTCGTGCCGGCGGGCCCACTCGGTGATCCGCTGCTGCGCGGTGTCGAGCGCGAGCGTCGCGGACACCGGGCCGACGTCCTTGGAGGAGTCCGAGTAGCCGAGCATGACCTCGACGCGGCGACCGTTCTCCGCGAGGCGCTTCTGCACCTGCGGGATCTCGAGCGCGCCCTCGAGGATGTCGACGCTCGCCTCGAGGTCGGCGAAGGTCTCGAACAGCGGGATCGCGTCGATGACCGGGACGTCGTCGGGGCCGCCGTAGGCGAGCTCGGCGAGCCGGTACACGGCCGCGAGGTGCTCGGCGGACTGCGTGAACGACACGATGTAGCGGCGCGCGGCGGCGAGGCCGAACCGGCGCTGGACGGTGCCGAGCGCGCGGAACGTGTCGAGCACCTCGAGCGTGCGCGGCTCGAGCGTGCCGTCGACGCCGTTCGCCTCGATGTCCGCGAGCGCCGACTCGTGGACCTGCGAGTGCTGGCGGACCTCGAGCTCGGCCAGGTGGAAGCCGAACGTCTGGACCTGCCACAGCAGGCGCTGCAGGTCCCCGTACGCCGAGCGCGACGCGCCGGCCTCGACGAGCGAGCGCTGCACGACCAGCAGGTCGGCCTCGAGCTCCTCGGGCGAGCCGTACGCGAGGTCGGCGTCGCGACGGCGGGTCGCCGCGATGCGCTCGGCGAGGACGAGCACGACCCGGCGGTGCGGCTCGTTGGGCGCCTCGCCGGCGACGCGCGCCGTGATCTCCTCGGAGAGCAGGCGCTGGCGCTGCCAGAGCGCCGCGAGCTCGGCCGACGGCGGCGTCATGTCGGTGCCCAGCGTCAGGCCGGCGGCGGTGCGCACGGCCGACGCCTCGAGCGCCGTGAGCGCGTGCTCCGACGCGAGCGTCGCGGCCGCACGCGTGACCTCCGCGGTGACGTTCGGGTTGCCGTCGCGGTCGCCGCCGATCCAGGAGCCCAGGCGCGCGAACGGCCGGACCTCGGGCGCCTGCGTGCCCGCCTCGTCGCCGAGCAGCCAGTCGTCGAGCCGGCGGTAGACCGCGGGCAGGACGTCGGCGAGCGTCGAGTCGAACACGTTGAGGACCGTGCGGACCTCGTCGAGGACCGTGGGCTTGGCCTGGCGCAGCGGCGCGGTGCGCCACAGGGTCTCGATCTCGGCGAGCAGGCGGCGGTCGTTCTCGGCGATCGACATGCCGCCGCGGCTGCGGATGTCACGCTCGCCCACGAGCTCGGCGATGCGGCGGATCGAGTTCGACACCGCGCGACGCCGGGCCTCGGTCGGGTGCGCCGTCAGGACGGGGCGGAACTCGAGGCGCTGCAGGAGCGTGCGCACCTCGTCGGCACCGAGCTCCTCGCGCGCCCGCTCGACCGCGGCCGGCAGGGAGTCGTCGGGGGCCAGGTCGTTCGGCTCGAGGCTGGCCTCGCGCTCGCGCAGCACGCGGACGCGGTGGTACTCCTCGGCCGTGTTGGCCAGGTGGAAGTAGCAGGTGAACGCGCGGGCGACCTGCTCGGCACGCTCGAGGGACAGGCCGGCGACGAGGGCCTCGGCCTGCTCGAGCGCGTCGCTGTCGGGCTCGTCGTGCGCGCGGATCGCGAGCTCGCGGAGCTGCTCGACGTCGTCGAGCAGGTCCTGGCCGACGGACTCGCGCAGCACCCGGCCGAGGAACTCGCCGAGGACGCGGACGTCGTTGCGCAGAGGCTCGGGGACGTCGTGCCGGGCGAGGCCGCGACGCACGTCGCGCGGGGGAAGCGGTGCAGTCACCGGGCCAAGATAGGCCCCGACCGGCGCTGCGGTCGCCCACGGTCCAGGCGCTGGGCACCGGCCGGGCGACCGCGAGGCGCGCCGGTGGCGTCCGTGCGGGGGCGGACGCGGGGGCCGCCGTCGTGGCAGCATCGACCTCGTGACCAGCAGGGCCGACGCCGAGCAGCGGCGCAGCGACCTCGCGCGGCTGCGTCGCGTGCGGGACCGGATCGACCGCGAGTACGCGCAACCGCTCGACGTCGAGGCGCTCGCCCGCGGGGCGCACATGTCGGCGGGGCACCTGAGCCGGCAGTTCAAGGCGGCGTACGGCGAGTCCGTCTACGCGTACCTCATGACGCGCCGGATCGAGCGTGCGATGGCGCTGCTCCAGCGCGGGGACATGTCCGTCACCGAGGTGTGCTTCGCGGTCGGCTGCCAGTCGCTCGGGACGTTCTCGACGCGGTTTACCGAGCTGGTCGGCGTGCCGCCGAGCGTGTACCGCGGGTCGGCCGCCCACAGCACCGCGGGCATCCCGTCGTGCGTGGCCAAGCAGGTGACGCGACCGGTCAGGAATCGAGAAGCGACGCCGTCGGAGCCGCGCCTAGCGTGACGCGCATGGACATCACCATCGCGAACACGTTCCTCCCCCACGACGACCCCGACACCGCGCTCGCGTTCTACCGCGACGTGCTGGGCTTCGAGGTCCGCAACGACGTCGGCTACGGCGACATGCGGTGGATCACCGTCGGTCCCGCCGGGCAGCCGGGCACGTCGATCGTCCTCTACCCGCCGGCGGCCGACCCGGGCGTCACCGACGACGAGAAGCGGACCATCACCGAGATGATGGCGAAGGGCACCTACGCCACGCTCGTCTTCGCGACGCCCGACCTCGACGCGACGTTCGACAAGCTGCAGGCCGCGGGCGCGGAGGTCGTCCAGGAGCCGACCGACCAGCCGTACGGCATCCGCGACGCCGCGTTCCGCGACCCCGCCGGCAACCAGCTCCGGATCAACCAGGTCGGCTGACCGACCGCACACCCGCCGGCCGCGTGCCGCCCGCCGCACCGTCGCGTCCGCCGCCGACCCGCTCGCACCGACCGTGCGAGCGGGTCGCCCGTGCGCGTCGGACCCGGCTGGTTAGATCGGTCCCGACCCCCCTCGCGTCCCCAGGGAGATCCCATGAGCACCGCCACGAGCACCGCACCGGCCGCGTCGCACGTCGCGGACAGCCACGACCTCATCCGTGTGCAGGGCGCGCGCGAGAACAACCTCAAGGACGTGAGCCTCGAGATCCCGAAGCGGCGCCTCACGGTGTTCACCGGGGTGTCGGGGTCGGGCAAGTCGTCGCTCGTCTTCGCGACGATCGCCGCTGAGTCGCAACGCATGATCAACGAGACGTACAGCGCCTTCGTGCAGGGCTTCATGCCGTCGCTCGCGCGCCCCGACGTCGACCGGCTCGAGGGCCTGACGACCGCGATCATCGTCGACCAGGAGCGCATGGGCTCCAACCCGCGCTCGACCGTGGGCACCGCGACCGACGCGAACGCGATGCTGCGGATCCTGTTCAGCCGGCTCGGGCAGCCGCACATCGGCTCGCCGAACGCGTTCTCGTTCAACGTGCCGTCGGTGAGGGGCGCGGGCGCGATCACGGTGCAGCGCGGCGACCGGACGAAGGCCGAGAAGGCGGAGTTCTCGGTGCTGGGCGGCATGTGCCCGCGGTGCGAGGGCATGGGCGCGGTCACCGACTTCGACCGGACCGCGCTGTACGACGACAGCAAGTCGCTCAACGAGGGCGCGCTGACCGTCCCGGGCTACACGATGGACGGCTGGTACGGGCGCATCTTCCGCGGCAGCGGCTTCTTCGACCCCGACAAGCCGATCAGGGACTACGGCAAGCGCGAGCTCGACGACCTGCTCTACAAGGAGCCGACCAAGATCAAGGTCGAGGGCATCAACGTCACGTACGAGGGCCTGATCCCGAAGATCCAGAAGTCGTTGCTGTCCAAGGACGTCGACGCGATGCAGCCGCACATCCGTGCGTTCGTCGAGCGGGCCGTGACGTTCCAGACGTGCCCGGAGTGCGAGGGGACGCGCCTGGCACCCGAGGCACGGTCGTCGCGGATCGCGGGCAAGAACATCGCCGACGTGTGCGCGATGCAGATCAGCGACCTCGCGCAGTGGGTCCGGGGGCTCGACGAGCCGACGGTAGCGCCGCTCCTCGCGGGGTTGCAGCACCTGCTCGACTCGTTCACCGAGATCGGGCTCGGCTACCTCTCGCTCGACCGGCCCGCGGGCACGCTGTCGGGCGGCGAGGCGCAGCGCACCAAGATGATCCGGCACCTCGGGTCGTCGCTCACCGACGTCACCTACGTGTTCGACGAGCCGACGATCGGGCTGCACCCGCACGACATCCAGCGCATGAACGAGCTGCTGCTGCAGCTGCGCGACAAGGGCAACACGGTGCTCGTCGTCGAGCACAAGCCCGAGGCGATCGCGATCGCGGACCACGTCGTCGACCTGGGCCCGGGTGCCGGGACCGGCGGCGGGACGATCTGCTTCGAGGGCACGGTCGAGGGCCTGCGCGCGAGCAGCACGATCACGGGCCGCCACCTCGACGACCGTGCGGCCCTCAAGCCGGACGTCCGCTCGCCGCAGGGAGCGCTCGAGATCCGCGGCGCGTCGACGCACAACCTCCGCGACGTCGACGTCGACGTCCCCCTCGGCGTGCTGTGCGTCGTCACGGGCGTCGCCGGGTCCGGCAAGAGCTCGCTCATCCACGGGTCGGTCGCCACGCGCGACGACGTCGTCGTGATTGACCAGGGCGCCATCCGCGGCTCGCGTCGCAGCAACCCGGCGACCTACACGGGCCTGCTGGAGCCGATCCGCAAGGCCTTCGCGAAGGCCAACGGCGTCAAGCCCGCGCTGTTCAGCTCGAACTCCGAGGGCGCGTGCCCGACGTGCAACGGCGCGGGCGTCATCTACACGGACCTGGGCGTCATGGCGACCGTCGAGTCGACGTGCGAGGAGTGCGAGGGGCGCCGCTTCCAGGTGAGCGTGCTGGAGTACACGCTGGGCGGGAAGAACATCGCCGAGGTGCTCGCCATGCCCGTGACCGAGGCCGAGGAGTTCTTCGGCTCGGGCGACGCACGCACACCCGCCGCGCACGCGATCCTCGACCGGCTCACCGACGTGGGCCTCGGCTACCTCACGCTCGGCCAGCCGCTCACCACGCTCTCGGGCGGCGAGCGGCAGCGCCTCAAGCTCGCGACGCAGATGGGCGAGAAGGGCGGCATCTACGTCCTCGACGAGCCGACGACCGGCCTGCACCTCGCCGACGTCGCGCAGCTGCTCGGCCTGCTCGACCGGCTCGTCGAGTCGGGGAAGTCGGTCATCGTCATCGAGCACCACCAGGCCGTGATGGCGCACGCCGACTGGATCATCGACCTGGGCCCGGGCGCCGGCCACGACGGCGGCCGCGTCGTCTTCGAGGGCACCCCGGCCGACCTCGTCGCGGACCGCTCGACGCTCACGGGTCAGCACCTGGCGACGTACGTCGGCGCCTGACCCCACCGCCGCGACGCCCCGTGCGGCGTGCGGTCGGCGTCAGGCCTGCGGCTCGCGGCCGGGCGGCTGGCGGGGCGGGGTCGGCTCGGCGACGGGGACGAGCGGGCGCGTGGCCGTCGGGGCGTCGCGGCTCACCGTGACGTCCTCGTCGGTGTCGCCGCTCACGTGCCGGAGGGTCACGCGCGCGCCGTCGACCAGCCGGTAGGTCACCTCGTCGCGGCGCGCGTCGACCTCGAGGCGCGAGCCGTCGACCTGGACGCGGAACAGCAGCCGCGACAGGTGCGGAGGGAGCCGCGGCGCGAGGCGCACCCGGTCGTGGTCGAGGCGCAGGCCACCGAACCCGTGCACCAGGGCGTTCCACGCGCCGGCCATCGACGCGACGTGCACGCCGTCCTGCGTCTCGCGGCGCAGGTCGCGCACGTCGATGAGCGCGCACTCGCGCGTGTAGGCGTGCGCGAGCGTGAGGTGCCCGAGCTCGGCCGCGACGACCGCCTGGACGCTCGCGGACAGCGACGAGTCGCGCACGGTCAGCGGCTCGTAGTACGCGAAGTCGCGGCGCTTCTGCTCGAGCGAGAACCGCTCGTGGTCGACCGCGAGCGCCACGACCAGGTCGGCCTGCTTGACGAGCTGGTGCCGGTAGAGCTCGGTGTAGTGCACGTGCGACTCGAACGGCGTCCAGCCCTCGGGGCCGCGAGACCAGTCCCACCGCGGGTGCCGGGTGAACCCGGCCGACTGCTCGGTGACGCCGAGGTCCTCGGCGTACGGGATGACGACGGACTCCGCGGCGGCGGACCAGCGCGTGCGCTCGTCGTCGTCGACGCCGAGGCGGCGGGCCTCGTCGGGCAGCCGGCCCGTGACGCGCGCGGCGGCGGTGAGGGCCCGGGCGACCATGACGTTGGTGAACGTGTTGTCGTCGACGACGGCCGTGTACTCGTCGGGACCGGTCACGCCGTGCACGTGGAACCGGCCGTCGTCCGCGACGTGGCCGCGCGCCATCCAGAACCGCGCGCCGTGCACGAGCAGGTCGACGACGACCTCGCGCTCGAGCGCGTCGTCGCCCGTGGCGGCGACGTGCCGGACGGCCGCCTCGGCGATGTCGGCGGTGACGTGGACGGCCGCGGTGCTCGCGGGCCAGTAGCCCGAGCACTCGGCGCCGGAGATGGTGCGCCACGGGAACGCAGCGCCGGGCAGTCCGAGGACGCGGGCCCGCTCGCGCGCCTCGGGCAGGGTCGCGTGCCGCCAGCGCAGGTGGGCGGCCGCGGCCGCCGGGACGAGGTGGTCCAGCACGGGCATGACGAAGCCCTCGGCGTCCCAGAACGTGTGCCCCTCGTAGCCGGTGCCCGTGAGGCCCTTGGCGCGCAGGCCGGTCCCCTCGATGCACGCGGCCGCCTGCACGGTGTGCAGCACCGCGAGCCGGACGGCCTGCTGGAGCTCGTCGTCGCCCTCGACGACGACGTCGCCCCGCTCCCACACCTCGTCGAGGTAGGCGCGCTGCTCGGCCGACAGGGCGTCGTCCCCCGCCTCGGCCGCCGCGTCCAGGACGTCCCGCGCGTCCGCGAGCAGCTGCTCGACGGGCCGGCGCCCGCACCCGTAGGCGGCGTGCGTCGTGACCCGGACCCAGCCGGCGTCGTCGAGGTCGGCCTCGAGCCACCGGCCGTGCGGGCCGTCGGCCCACGCCGCCTCGACGCCCGGCGACGACGACGTGTCGTGCCGGGTCGCGAGCACGACGCCGACCCCGGCGCGGACCGTCCGCTGCGCGGTCCACGACGCCCCGGGCTCGTGCCCGCACGCGTCGGTCACCAGTCCGGGCTCCGATGCGTCGCCCGAGGGCCCCGGGCAGCCCGGCACGGGGCGCACCCGGACGCGGGCGCCGCGCGGCGCGCGCACCTCGTACGACGCGACGACGAGCTCGGGCCGGACGAGCGAGACCCAGCGCCGGGTCCGCACCTCGACGGTCGTGCCCGCGGGCGACGTCCACACCGCCTCGCGGTGCAGGACCGCGGTGCGCAGGTCGAGCATCCGCTCGTGGTGCTCGAGGGTCCCGGTGCGCACGTCGAACCGCTCGCCGTCGACCTCGAGGTCGACCGCGCACGCGTCGACGACGGGAACCAGCCGCTCGTCGTGGTCGGGGAAGCCGTAGGCGCGCTCGGCGTACTCGAACGGGAACCGCTCGTAGACGCGTGCCAGGAGCGTGCCGTCGGGCACCTCCGGACGCTGCTCCTCGAGCGTGCCCCGCACACCGAGGTACCCGTTCGCGACCGTGAGCAGCGCGGCCGCCCACGGCAGGTCGTCGACGTGGAGGGTGGGTTCGCGCAGCACCCAGGGCTCGACGGTCAGCGGCATGCCACAGTGCAACACACGCGGGAGCGCGTCGCACGAGGGAAACGTGCAGGTCAGACCGTCGCTGGGCGAGCCCGGGCGGTCCGTCGCACGGCGCGGCGCCCACGGCCCGCCCACGGCGCGCGGCGCCGGGACCGTCCGCGCGTCGTGTGCGTGGACGGCCCCGGCGGGGACCCGCGCAGGGGCGGGTCAGGCGGCGACCGCGCCCGTCATGAGGGCGACCGCCTCGCTCGGCGAGTGCGTCTCCGGGGTGATGACCGCCGCCCGGCGGCCGAGCCGCTGGACGTGGATCCGGTCGGCCACCTCGAAGACGTGCGGCATGTTGTGGCTGATGAGGATCACGGGCAGCCCGCGCTCGCGCAGGTCGCGCACGAGCTGAAGCACCTGCCCCGACTCGCGGACGCCGAGCGCGGCCGTCGGCTCGTCGAGGATGACGACCTTCGACCCGAACGCCGCCGCCCGGGCGACCGCGACGGCCTGACGCTGCCCGCCGGACAGCGTCTCGACGGCCTGCGTGACGTCCTGGAGCGTGCTGATGCCGAGCGCCTTGAGCTGCTGCTCGGACCGCTCCCGCATGCCGGCGGTGTCGAGCATCCGGAACACCGAGCCCAGCACGCCGCTGCGGCGCTGCTCGCGTCCGAGGTAGAGGTTGCTCGCGATGTCGAGCGCCGGGGACACGGCGAGGTTCTGGTAGACCGTCTCGATGCCGGCGGCGCGCGCCTCCTGCGGTCCGTGGAACGTCACGGGCCGCCCCTCGAGGAGCAGCTGGCCCTGGTCGGGGGTGTACGCGCCCGACAGGCACTTGACCAGGGTGGACTTGCCGGCGCCGTTGTCGCCGATGATCGCGAGCACCTCGCCCGGGTACAGCTCGAGGTCGACGCCGTCGAGGCCCACGACCCGCCCGAACGTCTTGACGAGGCCCGTCGCCTGCAGCACGGGCGTCCGTGCGCTGTCCTGTGTCATCACGCACGCTCCTTCCGGATCCACTGGTCGACCGCGACCGCGACGATGACGAGCACGCCGACGGCGAGCGTCTGGTAGAGCACGTCGACACCCGCGAGGGACAGCCCGTTGCGGAAGACGCCGACGATGAGCGCGCCGAGCAGGCTCCCCCACACCGCGCCGCGGCCGCCGAACAGGCTCGTGCCGCCGATGACGACCGCGGTGATCGAGTCGAGGTTCGCCTCGGCTGCCGCGTTCGGGCTCGCGGCGTTGATGCGGCCGACGAGGATCCAGCCCGCGAGCGCGAACAGCCCGCCCGCGGTGACGTAGACGCTGAGCAGCACGCGCGGCACGCGGATGCCCGCGAGCGCGGCGGACTCCTTGTCGTCGCCGACCGCGTACACGTGCCGGCCCCACGCGGTGCGGCCGAGGGCGTAGGCGACGACCGCGTACATCGCGAGCATGACGAGCACGCCGACGGTGACGCGCACGCCACCGACGGTGAACGCCTCGCCGGTCCACGTGAGCAGCGACGGCAGCTCGCCGCCGCGCACGGTCGCGCCCTTCGAGTAGAGCAGCGTGAGCGCGAGGAACACGTTGAGCGTGCCGAGCGTGACGATGAAGGGCGGGAGCTTGAGCCGGGTGACGAGCAGGCCGTTGACGGCACCCGCGACGAGCCCGACGGCGAGCCCGACCGCGAGCGCGACCGGACCGGGCAGGCCGTTCGCCACGGCGGTCTGGGCCATGACCATCGACGACAGGACCATGATCGCGCCGACCGACAGGTCGATCCCGGCGGTCAGGATGATGAGCGTCTGGCCGACCGCGAGCGCGCCGACCACGGCGACCTGCTGCGTCACGAGCGAGAGGTTCTCGGGCCGCAGGAAGCGGTCGTTGAGCAGCCCGAAGACGACGACGGAGAGCACGAGCACGAGCGCCGGGCTCAGGGCGGGGTGGCGGTGCAGGACCGACTGGATGCGGCCGGCGGTGGACTGGCGTCGCAGGAACTCGTCCGCGACGTGCGGCTGGGGCGCGGCGGGCGCGGGAGCGGACGCCGGCGGGACGGTACGTGAGGGCACGTCTCCTCCTCGGGTGCGGGATCGGCGGGCGACGGCGACCGGGTGCGGGGGCCCGGCCGCCGTCCGGGGCGCTCAGCCCCAGCAGATCTCCTTCGCGTCGGCGGACGTGATGCTCTCGACACCCTCGGCAGGCTCGTCGGTGACGAGCGCGACGCCGGTGTCGAAGAAGTCGAGCCCGTCGGTGGTCTCGGGCTTCTCACCGGTGCGGGCGAGCTGCGCGATCGCCTTGACACCCTCCTCGGCCATGCGCACCGGGTACTGCTGCGAGGTCGCGTCGAGGATGCCCTTCTCGACATACCCGACGCCGGCGCAGCCGCCGTCGACCGAGACGAGGAGCACGTCGTCGGGCGACTTCCCGGCGCTCTCGAGCACCTGCGAGGCGCCGTACGCGGCGGGCTCGTTGATCGTGTAGACGACGTTGACGTCGGGGTTCTGCGACAGGCAGTTCTCCATCGCGGTCGCGCCGCCGTCCTCCGCGCCGCCGGTCGCCTCGTTGCAGACGATCGTGTAGCTGCCGCCCGAGTAGTCGCCGGTCTTCGCCTCGTCGCCGTTGGCCTGGTCGTCGGCCGTGTCGATGCCCATGCCCTCGAGGAAGCCCTGGTCGCGCGAGTGGTCGACGCTGACGATGCGGTCGTCGAACAGGTCGAGGAGCGCGATGACGGCGTCCTCGCCCGCGAGCGTGGCGGCGGTCCACTCGCCGATGCGGCGGCCCGCGTCCACGTTGTCGGTCGCGAACGTGATGTCGACCGCGTCCGCGGGCTCGGGCGGGGTGTCGAGCGCGATGACGTAGAGGCCCGCCTCGCGTGCCCGCTCGACGGCGTCGACGACCGCCGGGCCGTTGGGTGTGATGAGGATGCCGTCCTGGCCCTGGGAGATCGCGTTCTCGATCGCCTGGATCTGCGTGTCCTCGTCGCCGTCCTCGCGGCCGGCGGCGAGCGTGAGGTCGACGCCCTCGGCGTCGGCGGCCTGCTGCGCGCCCTCCTGCATGGCGACGAAGAACGGGTTCGTCGTGGTCTTGACGATGAGCGAGACGGCGACGGTGTCGTCGCCGTCCGTGCCGCCCTCGGTCGCGCCCGAGCCGGAGCCGGAGTCGGACGAGCAGGCGGTCGATAGGATCCCCGCGACGACGAACGTGCTGGTCGCGAGCGCGATACGGGTCCGGGTCCGGCGCCCTGCCGGGACGAGGACCGAGGAAGGACGTCTGCGTGTGGTGGTCATGGAGCCCCCTCCAACCGTGCGGCCGGCTGGCCGCTGACACCGTTGTCATCGGACTGTCTACACATCGCTTCCGAGAGGCGTCAAGCGCTCGCGCTCACGCTACGGTTGGTCGGTGACAACGATGTCTCAGCCAGCGGACACCAACGGGACGCCGCGGCGCGCCCGGGCGACCATGCGCGACGTCGCCGAACGGGCCGGCGTGGGCATCAAGACCGTCTCGCGCGTCGTCAACGGCGAGCCCGGGGTCGCCGCCGCGACCGCCGAGCGGGTCAACCGCGCGGCGCGCGAGCTGCACTTCCAGCCCGACCCGTTCGCGGGCAACCTGCGCCGCAGCGTCCGGCGGACCCAGAGCATCGGGCTGCTCCTGTCGAGCGTGGACAACCCGTTCTGCGCCGCGATGCACCGCGCCGTCGAGGACGTCGCGGAGTCCCGCGGGGTGTCGGTCCTGTCGGCGAGCAGCGACGAGGACCCGCAGCGCGAGCGGGCGCTCGTCGGCACGTTCGTGTCCCGACGCGTGGACGGGCTGATCCTGTCGGCGACAGGGGGCGACCAGGCGTACCTGCGCCCGGAGATGGACGCCGGCACGCCCGTCGTGGCGGTCGACCGCGCTCCCGTCGGGATCGACGTCGACAGCGTCGTCGTCGACAACGTCGCGGGAGCCCGCGGCGCGACCGCGCACCTGCTGCGCCGCGGCCACCGCCGGATCGCGCACCTGGGCGACCTGTCGACGATCGCGACCGCCGCCCAGCGCCTCGACGGGTTCCGCCAGGCCGCCGCCGAGGCGGGCGTCCCCGCGGACGACCAGCTCGTCGTCCGGGACCTCCACACGGTCGAGCTCGCGTTCGACGCGACCTTCCGCCTGCTCCGCTCCGACGACCCGCCCACGGCGCTGTTCACGAGCCAGAACCTCGTCACGATCGGCGCGATCCGCGCGCTGCGGTCCCTCGGGATGCAGCACGACGTCGCCGTGGTCGGCTTCGACGACTTCGCCCTCGCGGACCTGCTCGACCCCGCCGTCACGGTCGTCGCGCAGGACCCGGTCGCCATCGGGCGCGCGGCGGCCGAGCGCGTGTTCGCCCGCTTGGAGGACCGGTCACTCCCGTCGACCCACACGGTGCTCGCGACGCGGCTCGTCGTGCGCGGCTCGGGCGAGATCGCACCCCGGCGCCACGGCACCGCGTAGCGCACGGCGGACCCGCGAGGGGTGGGTGCGGCCCGCCTGACCCCCGGTCCGGCGGGTCGGCGGGTCGGGCAAGCGTGCCCCGGACCGGTGCGCGTGACGCCGCGTCAGCCCAGGCGACGCACCTCCAGCGACCGCAGCACCGCGCGGCCGCCCTCCGCGTAGGCCGCGACGCCCTGCGCGTCGGCGTCGGGGAACACCAGGTCGGTGATCGTGACGAGGCCGTCCTGCGCGAACACCTCGACCGACGACCGGTCGACCACGACCGTGAGCCGCACGCGCCCGTCCGCGACCTCGACGGGCGCCGAGTGCACCGCGGGGAACGCGGGGTGCAGGTCCACCACGCCCGACGCCCGCCGGTCGACGAACAGGCGGCCCGTGCGCGCGTCGTAGCCGACGACGGTCCGCTGCCCGTCCTTACCGCGCACGTGCAGGCCCACCTCGTCGGCGGTGCCCACGTCGAGCTCGGCCGTGAGCAGCAGCGCGTCCCCCGCCGCGCGCGGCAGCGGCACGACCGCGTCGTCGAGCGGCACGTCGCGCACGGTCCAGCGTGGCTCGCTCGCGAGGGCCGACGCGTCGGGCGCGGGGACCTGCACCAGCCGGACGTGGCCGTCGACGGTCCGCAGCGAGAGCCGGCGCGGCAGCGTCATGGCCCCGCGCCAGCCCGTCGTCGGGGTCGACGCGGCGTACGTCCAGCTGCTCATCCAGCCGATCGCGACGGCCTCGCCGTCCGGGTGCTCGGCGAACGTCAGCGGCGCGTAGAAGTCGCTCCCGTGGTCCATCCAGTCGTAGCGCTCGAGCCGGCGCGGGACGGCCGCGTCGGTCGCGACGACGTGGTCGACCAGCACGTGCCCCCACGGGCCGGTCGCCGAGTCCACGACGCGCAGGCGCGCGTCCCGCCCGACGAGGTCCCGGACGTCCGACGACACCCAGTCGAGCGCCTCGGAGCCGGTGCCGGTCGCGCTGCGCACGACCTGCCCGTCGACGAGGAGGTCCACGGACGCCGCGGCCCCACGCGGGAGCGCCGGCTCGTCGCCGAGCACGACGTGGTCCGCGAGCACGTGGCCCCACCCGGCGGTGGACGCGTCGACGATCTCGACGCGCGCCTCGCGCCCACGCAGGTCGCTCACGTCCCACGACGCCCAGTCGAGCGTCCCGCTCTGCGGCCCGGAGGTGGACCGCACGACCTGCCCGTCGACGAGGAGGCGGACCGCGGTGTCCGGGTGCGGCCCGCCGCCGACGAGGAAGCTCACGTGATCGGCGTCGATCGTGAAGGGGGGCGACGTCAGCGTCCCGGTGCCGGTGTCGGGCACGGGGACGCACGGGTCCCCCGAGGTGCCGTTGCGGTACGAGCTCGCGAGGCCCGTGCCGAGGTAGCCGGTGACGCCGTCCTGGCAGGGTGCGTCGCCGCGGGTCGGGCCGTCGCCGAACGCCGTGCCCGACGCGGTCCACCCCGCGAACCCGTCGCCCTCGAAGTCGCCCAGCACCGTCCCGGGGGGCGCGGCGCCGTCGCCCGTGCCCGGTTCGCGGGGCGCGTCACCCCCGCCGACGAGCAGCGCGAGGTGGCTGCGCGTGATCCGGAAGGGGGGCGACGTCAGCGTCCCGACGGACCGGTCGCCGCCGACGAAGCTGTTGACGGCCCGCTCCCCCAGGAACCCGGAGACAGGGTTCTGCCCCGGCAGGGTGCCGGCGACGGGACCTGAGCCGAACGCGCTGCCGGTCGTCTCCCAGCCGTCGCCGTAGGTCGGGCCGTCGAACGCGGCCACCACGTCGCCGGCGGGTTCGTCGTCACCGTCGCGCAGGTCGTCGGGCGTGAACGCGGTGCCGTCGAAGTCCCCGACGAAGTACTGCGTGCCGGACCCGCCCGTCGGCGACCCCGGGTTGAGGCTCACGACGAGGACCCACCGCGTCCGGTCCGGGTCGCCGTCGACCGGCAGCTCGACGAGGTCGGGCATCTCCCACACGCCGCCGACCGCGTGCGCCGGGCCGAAGTCGCTCAGGTGGGTCCACGAGCGCAGGTCGTCGGAGCGGTAGAGCTGCACGACGTGCTCGGTCGCAAGGACGACGAGCATCACCCAGTACCCGCCGTCGGCGTACCAGAGCACCTTGGGGTCGCGGAACTCGCGCGAGCCGACGTCGAGCACGGGGTTGCCCGGGTACCGGGTCCACGTCGTGCCGCCGTCGGTGCTCGACGCGAGCGACTGGGCCTGCACGTGCGTCGTCGGGTCGTAGCTCGTGTAGACCGCGACGAGCGGGTCGCGACCGTCGGCGCCGAGGCCGCTCGTGTTGCCGTGGTCCACGACGACCGTGCCGGAGAAGACGAGCTCGTCCTCGGTCGCGGGGATCGCGACGGGCAGCTCCTCCCAGTGCACGAGGTCGTCGCTGACCGCGTGGCCCCACGAGATCGAGCCCCACACGTCGCCCGCGGGGTTGTGCTGGAAGAACAGGTGGTAGCGGCCCTCGTACCAGACCGGGCCGTTGGGATCGTTGACCCAGTGCTGCGCCGGGGCGAAGTGGGCGACCGGCCGATACGGGTCGTCGCCCTCGGACTCCCCCGGCACGGGGCACGCGAGGACCATCGACATCACGACCCCTCCGGCGACTGCGGCCAACGTCCGTGCGCGCACGCGGTACTCCTCGTCGAGTCCGGGCGGCTCCCCCTCGAGCCGTCCGCGTCAGCCTGGCGCGTGGCTGACAACGTTGTCAAGCGGAAGGGAACAGGATGACGACGACTTCGTCCCGGACCCTTGCGACCACTCCGGGACCGTGCTTCCCTAGGTCCGGTCCGGCAGTCATCGCCGGAATGAACGGGAGTCACGCGGTTGTGACCTCCTGGAACCCAGGTGCGCCCGACGCACCTGCGGCGTGCCCTCAGTCATGCACGCCGACGCAGCGCTCAGGCGTGTGAGGACAGCGCACGCCGCCCCACCCGGTCGGTCGCCCTCCGGACGGCCCCACCGCACCGGTGCGTCCTGACGATCGGCGCACCGTGTCCCCGGCGCGCCCTCAGACCCCGCGCCGCACCACCGGCACCGTCCGACACCTCGGACGCCGGTCCGTCCGGCCCGACGGGCGACGACGCCCGCCGGGACCCGCACGAGGGGAACTCTCATGAACCGCACCCTCCGCGGTGTGCTCGCGCTCGCCTTCTCGGCCGCGACGCTCGCCGTGCTCACGACACCGTCCACCGCCGTCGCCGATCCCGACCGGATCCCCGGCCCGAGCATCGGCGGCGGTCAGCGCATCGACGCCGTGTTCAGCCCGCGCTCGACGTACCACGCCAACTGGACGCGCGCCGACGCGCTCAAGATCGAGCAGGACGCCACCAACACCGCGCCGCTCATCCCGTCCGACTTCCCGGTCATGACCGACCAGGTCTGGATCTGGGACACCTGGCCGCTCACCGACCTGAACATGCAGCCCGTGGCGTACGAGGGGTGGAACATCATCTTCTCGCTCACCGCGCCCCGGGACATCTTCTTCGGCGACCGGCACTGGCAGGCGAAGATCGGCTTCTTCTACTCCCAGGACGCGCAGAACTGGACGTACGGCGGCGACCTGTTCCCCGCCGGCTCGTCCTTCGGCTCGCGCGAGTGGGCCGGGTCGACCGTGATCGCCGACGACGGCACGATCCACGCGTTCTACACGGCGTCGGGCCACGACGACGGCGGGATCGACCCGACCGACGCGCTCCAGCGTCTCGCGCACGCGCAGGGTCAGATCCACACCGACGCGGACGGCGTGTGGTTCACCGGGTTCGAGGACCACCAGATCATCGCCGAGGCCGACGGGACGCTCTACCAGACGCTCGAGCAGTCGCAGGCCGGCCCGATCATCTACGCGTTCCGCGACCCGTTCGTGTTCCGCGACCCCACCGACCACCGGATCTACGCGCTGTTCGAGGGCAACAACGGCGGCGTCGCCGGCACGCACACGTGCGACCGGTCGGAGATCGGACGCGTCCCGCCGGGCCACGTCACACCGGCCGACGCCCGGTACTACACCGGGAACATCGGGCTCATGGAGCTGAAGTCCGCCGACTTCACGCAGTGGAAGCTGCTCCCGCCGCTGCTGTCCGCCGAGTGCACCAACCAGCAGACCGAACGACCGCACCTCGTCGTCCAGGACGGCCAGTACTACCTGTGGACGATCAGCCACATGTTCACGTTCGCGCCCGGGCTCACCGACCCCGGCGAGATCGCGGCCGGACCGGACGGCGTCTACGGCTTCGTCGGCCCCGGCCTGCGCAGCAACTACCGGCCGATGAACGGCAGCGCGCTCGTCCTGGGCAACCCGCCCGAGCAGCCGCTGCAGCAGTACTCGCACTACGTCATGCCGAACCTGCTCGTCGAGAGCTTCATCGACACCGTGCCCACCGGGCCCGGACCGTCCGACGTCGTCTACGGCGGGACGCTGGCCCCGACGCTCGAGCTCGAGCTGAACGGCGCGACGTCGCGGCTCGTCGGCGAGCTGCCGTACGCGTACATCCCCGCCGAGGTCGCCGTGCCGTGACCCGACCGACGCGGCACGGGCCCTCCCCCGTGCCGCACGCAGGAGCCCGGCCCCCCCTCTGGAGCCGGGCTCCTGCCTCACCCCGCCGTGGCGGTGGACGCGACGGTCGTCGCCGCGGCGTCAGAGGTCGAGCGGGCGCAGGACGAGCGAGATGCCGTGCGCGATCTGGACGTTGCCCGCGTTGAGGTCGAGCTTGGACCGCACGAGGAACGGGTCGAGGTCGCTGCGGTCCTGGTCCTTGAGCTGCACGATCGCGTAGCGCTTCGACCAGACCTTCACCTTGATCGTGCCGCCCTGCGCGGTCGTCAGGGTCGCGCCGCTCGAAGCGAGCGCGGTCGCCGAGTCGATCGTCGCGCCCGGCACGACGTGGTAGAGCAGGACCTGCTCGACGGCGTCGACGCCGACCGCCCCGGCGATCGCCGTGAGGACCTCCTGCTCCGTCCCGTACCAGCGGTGCGTGAGGTCCTTCGCCAGCACCTGGAACGCGCGGTCGTTCGGGATGAACGCGGTGAGCGGGACCGTACCGTCGGCGAGGACCGCCACGGGGCTGCCGGGCTTCGAGGCCAGGACCGTCGCGACGGCCTGGTCGACGATGTCGAAGTCGTACCAGTTGCGGTCGAACGTGTCGCCGTCGGACGCGAGCACGCTCGCGAGCGACGTCGTGCCGGCGGCGCTCGCGGCGGGCGCGAGGGCGAGGCCGGCGCCCGCCGCGACAGCGGCAGCGCACAGGGCGGAGAGGGTGCGTCGGATCTTCATCGTCGACTCCTGCGTCGTCGAGGTCGGCCCGCGCGGGCCGGACGCCCCGGAGGGGGTGTCACCGGTACTTCCGGTCGACACCCCCTCCTGGATGCACCAGCGGCGTGGGCGGGCTCAGGCCTGCAGCGGTCCGCGCACGATCGAGTCGCCCGAGTGCGCCGGGTCGCCGTCGAACTGCTCCTCGGAGACGTCGACGACCGAGAACTCGTCGAGGTCGAGGCCCGCGGGCAGGTCGAACCGGCCGGTCGAGCCGTCGAGCGTGCCCAGACTGACGAGACCGGACACGTCGGGCTTGAGCAGCCACACCTCGCGGAAGCCGTCGCCGCCGACCTGGCCCGTGAGGTCCACGACGAGCTGGCGCGACCCGTCGGAGCGCGTCTCCACCTCCGCCGACCCCGCCGCGTCCCAGCCGGGCAGGGGCTCGAGCGTCGCGGACGCGACGACCTGCGGAGCGGGCTCGCGGCCCGCCCACCACGTGACGCCCGCACCCGCGACGACGCCGACGGCCGCGGCGGCCGCGACCCAGCGCCAGCGATCCGAGCGCCGCGTGAGCGGCACGACGTCGGCGACCGGCTGCGCCTCGGCGCCCGTGGCCGCGGGGGCGGGGACGGCCGCGGGCGACGGCGCCGCCGCGGTCTCCGCGGGAGCAGCCTGCTCCGCGGACGGCTGCGACGGACCCGGCACGTCGGCGGGTGCGACCGGTGCGAGCACCGGACGCGTCGGCACGGCCCCGTCGACGCCGTCGGCGAGGCCGAGCTCGGCCGCGATCGCGTCCCACACCCGCGGCGCCGGCGGCGCGAGCTCGCCCGCGGTCCGGGCGAGGCCCGCGACGTCCGCGAGCGTCCGCACCTCGGCCGTGCACCGCTCGCACGCGTCGACGTGCGCGCGCTCGGCGTCGGACGCGCCGTCCTCCCCGAGGGCGAGGAGCGTCAGCACGTCGTCGTCCACGTGCTCGTCATCGAAGCGCACCGTCCACCTCCCATCGGGTCCGGAGCCGCGCCAGGCTGCGCCGCAGATGGCTCTTCACCGTGCCGAGCGGCAGGTCCAGTCTCGTCGCGATCTGGTCGTGCGTGAGGTCGTCGTAGAAGGCGAGCCGCAGGATGGTGCGCTGCGGGTCGCCCAGCCGGTCGAGCTCGTCGGCGATCACGAGGCGGTCGACGACCCGGTCGTCCGCGGAGGCCACGGTCGCGGGGGGCGGGGTCGCGGCGTCGGCGAGCTTGCGGTCGCGCGTGCGGCGCTCGTGCGCGTCGGCGATCGCGTGCCGGGTGATGCCGACGAGCCACGCGGGCAGCCGCGCCCGGGTCGGGTCGAACCGGTGTCGACCGCGCCACGCGTCGACGAACACCTGCTGCGTGACCTCCTCGGCCTCGGCGGTCGTGCCGAGCGAGCGGAGCGCGAGCGTGTGCACGAGGGTCGACCAGCGCACGTACGCCTCGCGGATCGCGCGCTCGTCCCCCGCGGCGAAGTCGCGGCCGAGCTGGTCGACGCCGTCCGGGTCCTCGCCCGGGGCGCGCGCGGGCGACGGCTCGCGTGCACTCACGGGCGGCTCCTCAGGGCGGTGCGTCGACGTCGGCGGCAGTGTGACCAGCATAGGGATCACCCAGGCTCCGCCGTGACCACCACGTTGTCCGCGTAGTGGCCGACGTCCTCCCGCCAGGCGCCGCCGCACGTCACGAGGACGAGCCGCGGGGACCCCTCGCGCGAGAACCAGTCCTCGAGCGGTGCCGTCTCCTTGGGCACCTTCGTGACGTCCACCACGACGTAGGGCTTCACGGAGCCGTCGCTCGTCGTCACCTGGACCTGAGCACCCGGCGTCAGCCGGCGCAGGTCCGCGAACGGCCCGATACCGCTGATCCGCGAGTCGACGTGGCCGGCGAGGAGCGTCGTGCCCTCGGCGGACGCCGGGCCGGGGCCGAACCGGTACCAGCCCGCGCGGTCCGCGTCCGGGGGCACCTCCATCGAGCCGTCGGCCGCGACGCCGACCGCGTCGACGGGCATGTCGAGGGCGAGGTCGGGGACCTGGAGCCGGACGGGCGCGATCACCATCTCCGGCGGTGGGGCGACCGCGTCCTGCACGGGGACCGGCGGCAGGGTGGACGCGGGCGGGGCCGCGTCGCCCGTGGGCGACGCGGCCACCGTGGTGCGGGCAGTCGGCACCGGTGCGGGTCCCGAGCCCGCGGTGCAGCCTGCGACGGCCCCGACCGCCACGCCGAGCGCCACGGCCCGGGACGCCAGGCGCTGCCAGGCGTGACGGTCGGGAGTCCTCATCGCCGGACCGTCACCGCGCGACGGCGGACGGCCGTGGCCGACGCCGCGGCGAGCCCGGCCACCAGCAGGCCACCGGCCACCCAGGTCCACGCCGGGACCTCAGGGTCGGCCGCGAGGCCCAGCTCCCCCGCCGGCACCCCGCTCGGCGTGCCGTGCAGGCCGTCGATGACCTGCGTCGCGAGCGCGAGCGTCGACGGGGTCGCCGTCCCATTGCCCCAGGCGTACACGATCGTGTTGGTGCCCTCGGCCACGTTGACGTCGGCCGGGCCCAGCAGCGCGGGCTCGGTCGTGCCGGCGGCGACGACGCTGGCGCTGACCGTGCCGGCGGGAAGGTTCAGGACCTGCTCGTTCGGGTTGGTCAGGCCGGAGATCACCGCGGAGCCGCCGGCGAGGACGTCGACCGCGGGTGCTGCGGCCACGTGCCGGACCGTGAGGCGGCCCTGACCCGCGGCGGTGGTCGACGTGTCGTTGGTGAAGAGGGTCGCGGTCGGGTTGGCCGACGCGTCGAGGTGCGCGACCGCGGTGTAGGACGTGTTCCCGGCGAGCTGCAGGTCGACCGGGCCGATCGCCGGCGACGACGCGTCGGCGGCGTCCGCGGCCGTGATCGCGACCGTGTACGTGCCGGGCGCGAGCTCGAGCGGACCTGCGAGCGTGCCGGGCGTGAAGTCGTCGAGCGTCCGCTGCCCGTTGACCCACACGTCCACCGTGAGGCCCGGCACGCCGTGCAGGACGTACAGGGTCGCGTCGCCGGGAGCGGCGCCGGCGGGGGCGGAGGTCAGCATGACGGCGGCGAGGGCGAGACCGGCGGCTCCGGTCGCGGCAAGAGGTCGTGCGCGCATCGTGGTCGTCCTTCCGTGCGGCCCGCCCGGTGGCGGGACTCTCGACCTCTCTTCCGGTGGATGGACGCGTTCGGATGCATGAAGACGCAACTTTCTTCGCCGAGTGGCTGCCTAGGCTGGAACGGTGGACGCGGTGGCGCGCTGGACGGGCATCGTCGCCGGCGACGCGCAGTGCGAGGCCGCCGACGGTCCCGTGACGGAGCCCGTCGCGGCAGTGACGAGCCTCGCGTTCGTCGTCGGGGCGCTCGTCGTGCTGCTCGTCGCCCGTCGCACCGACCCGGCCGGCGCCGGAGTGCGCCGGGTCGGCACCTACGCGGCGCTCGTCGCCGCGACCGGCGTCGGCTCGGCCGTCGAGCACGGGCCCGACCCTGCGTGGTCGGATGTCGCGCACGACTTCCCGCTGCTCGCGACGCTGGCTTTTCTCGTCGCCGACGCGGCCGCCGACCTGGGCGGCCGCACGCGCGTCTGGTGGTGGTGGGCGCTCCCGGCGGGCGGGCTCGTCCCCGTCGTCGTGCTCGCCCCGCGGGCAGGCGACCTCGCGCAGGTCGGGGTGGCCGTGGCGGCGGTCGGCCTGACGGTCCTGCGCGCTCGCGCTCGCCCGCCGCTGCGGCCGAGCGTCACGCTCGCGCTCGCGCTGCTCGTGGTGGGGGCAGCCGTGGGGACGATGTCGCGCCCAGGTCTGCCGTGGTGCGACCCGTCGACGCCGTGGCAGGGGCACGGCGTCTGGCACGTCCTCGCGGCGGCGGCGCTCGTGGTCCTCGGTTCGACCGTGGGGCGCGTCGGGTTCGGCGCAGGGGTCAGCGCAGCCGCGCCGGTTCGATCTCGAGCGCGTGCGCGCGCACGTGGTCGAGCGCGCGCTTGACCGCCCCTACCGAGACGACGTCGGCCCCGAGGTCGGACGCGAGCACCTGGATCCCCGGCGGGTCGAGGTAGCGGTCGAGCTCGTGCCGCACGAGCTCGAGCAGCGGCTCGCACGAGTCCGCGACCGCGCCGGCGACGATGACGCGCTCGGGGTCGTAGATGCTCGCGAAGGTCGCGACGACCCGCGCGAGGAGCGCACCGACGTGCTCGAGCACACTCACGGCGAGGGGGTCCTCCTCGCGCGCGGCGGCGAACACGCGTGCGGCGTCGAGCACGGCCGGGTCTAGGTCCTGCAGGACCGACCCGGCGTGGCCGTCGAGCCGGCGGAGCTGCGCGCGCGCGTCGTCGCGGACGATGGCGGCGATGCCGTCGGCGGACCCGACGCCCTCGACGAGGTCGAGGTAGCGCATCTCGCCGACGCCGCCGTGCGCGCCGCGCAGGAGCCGCCCGTCGTCGACCACGCCCGCGCCGAACCGTTCGCCCGCGAGCAGCGTGACGTGGCAGCGCGCGTCCCGCCCGTGCCCCCGCCAGTGCTCGGCGACCGCCGCGAGGTTGGCGTCGTTGTCGGTGATCGCGGTCCAGCCCTGCCGCGCGAGCAGGTAGCCGCCGATGTCGGGGTTCATGCGCGCCCAGAACGCGTTGTCCTGGAACGCGGTCCGACCGTCGCGGTCGACGGGTGCGGGCACGCCCACCGCGACGGCGAGCACGCTGCGAGGCGTCGTCCCGGCGTCGGCGAGCGCGCCGAGCGCCGCCTGCTCGATGAGCAGGAGACGGTGTTCCGCCGTGCCGTCCACCGCCGCCACGGACTGCTCGGTGCGCGCGAGCGCGTGGCCGCGCAGGTCCGTGACGGTCGCGCTCACGCGGTGCTGGCCCGCGTCGACGCCGACGACCACACCGACGCGCGCGTCAAACGCGTACCGCCGCGCTGGCCGGCCACGTCTCGGGTCCCCGGCCGGGCGCTGGCTCTCGAGCTCGACGACCCACCCCTGGGCGATGAGCTCGTCGCAGACGTCGTGCACGGTCGCGCGCGACAGGCCCGTGGCCTCGATCAACGCGGTCCCGGTCACCTCGTCGGCGTCCCAGACGTGGTCGAGGACGAGGCGTGTGCTGACCTCGCGCAGCCGCCTCGTCGACACCGGGACCGTCGCCACCCTTGACCTCCTCCACCGTTCCGCGTCACTCTAGTGCCACGCCTTAAATTTAAGGCTTACATCAAACAGGGGGACGGATGACCTCGATGACGGTGCTCGGGAACGTGGCGGCAGGCCTGCCGGAGAAGGACGCCACGTGGTGGCGGCAGGCGGTCGTGTACCAGATCTACCCGCGCAGCTTCGCCGACTCGAACGGTGACGGGATCGGCGACCTCCCCGGCATCACGGCCAAGGTCCCCTACCTGCGCGAGCTCGGCGTCGACGCCGTGTGGCTCAGCCCGTTCTACCCGTCCGCGCTCGCCGACGGCGGCTACGACGTCGACGACTACCGCGACGTCGACCCCCGCATCGGCACGCTCGCGCAGTTCGACGAGATGCGCGCCGCGCTGCACGCCGCGGGCATCCGCGTGGTCGTCGACATCGTCCCCAACCACACCTCGAACCGGCACGTCTGGTTCCAGGAGGCCCTCGCGTCGCCTCCCGGGTCCCGCGCCCGCGAGCGCTACGTCTTCCGCCGCGGCCTCGGCGAGCACGGCGAGCTGCCGCCGAGCGACTGGACGTCGACGTTCGGCGGACCCGCCTGGCACCCCGTCGGCGACGGCGACTGGTACCTGCACCTGTTCGCGCCCGAGCAGCCGGACCTCAACTGGGCCGACGACGAGGTGCGCGAGGAGTTCCTCACGACGCTGCGGTTCTGGGCGGACCGTGGTGTGGACGGCTTCCGCATCGACGTCGCGCACGCGCTCGCCAAGGACATGGCCGAGCCGCTCCCCTCGCAGGCCGACCTCGACGCCGACATCTGGGGCGGCGCGCACCCGCTCCAGGACCGTGACGAGGTGCACGACATCTACCGCGAGTGGCGCCGCGTGTTCGACGAGTACGACCCGCCGCGGACCGCGGTCGCCGAGGCGTGGGTGCCCGCGCACCGCCGCTCGCGCTACGCCTCCCCCGAGGGTCTGGGCCAGGCGTTCAACTTCGACCTGCTCGAGGCGTCGTGGGACGCCGCGACGTTCGCGTCGATCATCGACAAGAACCTCGCGCTCGCCCGGGAGTCGGGCGCGTCGTCGACGTGGGTGCTGTCGAACCATGACGTCGTCCGGCACGCGACCCGCTACGGGCTGCCCGACGGCACGGACCTCGTCGCGTGGTTGCGGTCCGACGGCACCGACCCGCTCCCGGACGAGGAGCGCGGCCGTCGCCGCGCACGGGCCGCGACGCTGCTGACGCTCGCGCTGCCCGGGTCGGCCTACCTGTACCAGGGCGAGGAGCTGGGGCTGCCCGAGGTCGCCGACCTGCCCGCCGACGTGCTGCAGGACCCGACGTTCTTCCGGTCGGGCGGCGAGCAGAAGGGCCGCGACGGCTGCCGTGTGCCGCTCCCGTGGGCGTCCCACGGTCCGACGCTGGGCTTCGGCGAGGACCGCGCGCACCTGCCGGTCCCGGCGTCGTTCGAGCGGTTCGCCGTCGACCGGCAGGAGGCCGACACGGAGTCCACGCTCGCCTTCTACCGGCGTGCGCTCGCCGCCAGGCGACACCTCCAGACGAGTGAGACGCTCGAATGGCTCAAGAACGTGCCCGCCACCGTCGTCGCGTTCGTACGTCCGGGCGGGTGGGCGTCGATCACGAACTTCGGCACGACGAGCGTGCCGATGCCCGCGGGCGAGGTGGTCGTGTCGAGCGCACCGCTCGACGGCGACCGCGTGCCCGCGGAGACGACCGTCTGGCTCCGGCTCGCGGACGCGCCGGTCGACTGATGCCGGTCCGGGCGGGTGCCACGGCACCCGCCCCACGGCGGCGGCACCCCCGCCGCCGCTCGACACCGAGGGGAGACGACGCCGTGCCCACCACCAGGACCGCACGACCGGACGCCGCGCAGCCACCGCCCGACACGGGCCTCACCCCACCGCCGACCCTCGCCTCGCGCGAGCTGTCCCGACGCGCGTTCCTGCGCGGCGTCGGCGCGGTCGGCGCAGGCCTGGCCCTGGGCGCGTGCGCGCGCGGCGGCGCCGGCTCGGGCACCACCGAGATCGTGTTCTTCCAGTCGAAGCCCGAGGTCATCGGCTACTTCGACGACCTCATCCAGCAGTTCCACGACGCCCAGAGCAAGGTGCGCGTGCGGCACGACGCCACGTCGAACCTCGCGGGGTCGTTCGTGCGCGAGTCGCCGCCCGACATCGGCTGCCTCAACTACAACTTCGAGATCTCGCGCTACGTCGAGCGCGGGGTGCTGAGCGACCTCGGCGACATGCCGGAGGCCGCGCGCATCCTGCCGGGCCTCCAGCCGCTCATCGACGTGACGGCGACCTACCCGGACCGCACGAGCGTCATCCCGTACTCGCTCATGGCGGCCGCGGTCCTCTACAACCGCACGATCTTCGCCGAGCACGACCTCACGCCGCCGACGACGTGGGACGAGCTGCTCGCGGTCTGCGACACGCTGAGCGCGGCGGGCGTCACGCCCATCTACGGCACCTACAAGGACCCGTGGACCATCGCGCAGGGTCCGTTCGACTACTCCGTCGGCGGCCGGCTGGACACGACGAAGTTCTTCAACCAGCTCAAGCGGCAGGGCACGAACGTCGGCCCCGACTCGCCGGTGTCGTTCGAGAAGCAGTTCCTCGAGCCCGTCGAGCAGATGCAGCAGCTGCTGCCCTACGACAACCCGAACGCGGCGAGCCGCGGCTACGGCGACGGGAACCTCGCGTTCGCGAGCGGCGAGGCGGCGATGTACCTGCAGGGTCCGTGGGCGATCGGGGAGATCGCGAAGACCGCGCCCGACCTGGACGTCGGCGCGTTTCCGCTGCCCATGACGGACGACCCGGCCGACCGCAAGGTGCGCGTCAACATCGACCTCGCGCTCTGGATCCCGGAGGGGTCGCGCAAGAAGGCGGCGGCCCGCGAGTTCCTCGCGTTCCTCATGCAGCCCGAGGTCATCGACGCGTACAACGCGCACGCGCTCGGGTTCGGCGTCACGACCGACGCCGCGCCCGTGACCAACCCGACGCTCGTCGAGCTCAAGGAGTACTACGACCGCTCGGCGTTCTACCTCGGCGCGTCGCAGCTCGTCCCGCAGTCCATCCCGCTGCAGAACTACACGCAGTCGCTCGCGGCCGGTGCCGACCCCGAGCCCGTGCTGCGCACGCTCGACGCCGACTGGCGGCGCCTGGCCTTCCGCTCCTGACGACGCTCCGCCACTCCCACGAACGGAGACCTCCCATGGCCACCGCAGCCGCGACCCGGCCGCGCCGGAGCGACGTCGCTCCCCCGCGCAGGCCGACCACGAAGGACCGACCGCCGGTCAACCGGACCTTCTACCTCTTCCTCGTGCCCGCGCTCGTGCTGTTCACGCTCTCGATCACCCTGCCCGCGATCATGGGCATCACGCTGAGCTTCACGGACTCGGTCGGGTTCGGCGAGTTCGAGTTCACGGGCCTGACGAACTATCTCGCGCTGTTCTCCGACCCCGCGATCCGCAGCTCGTACGCGTTCACCGTCGGGTTCGCGCTCGTGACGGTCCTGCTCGTGAACGTCCTCGCGTTCCTCCTGGCGGTCGGTCTGACCGCGAAGATCCGCGCGAAGATCGCGCTGCGCGCGGTGTTCGTCCTGCCCATGGTCATCTCGGGCATCGTCATCGCGTACGTCTTCAACTTCCTGTTCTCGAACTCGGTCCCGCAGCTCGGCCAGGCGATCGGCGTCACCGCGCTCGAGCAGAGCCTGCTGGCCAACCCCGACCTCGCGTGGGTGACGATCGTCATCGTCACGGCGTGGCAGGCGATCCCGAGCGCGCTGCTCATCTACATCGCCGGCATCCTGTCGATCCCGGGCGAGGTCTACGAGGCCGCGGCCATGGACGGTGCGACGCCGATGCGGCGCCTGCTCTCGATCACGCTGCCGCTCGTCGCGGGGTACGTCGTCATCAACATGGTCATCGGGTTCAAGAACTTCCTGAACGCCTACGACATCATCGTCGGCCTCACCAACGGCGGTCCCGGCACCGCGACGCGCAGCGTCGCCATGACGATCTTCACCGGCTTCACCGGCGGCGACTACGCCTACCAGATGGCCAACGCGACGATCTTCTTCCTCATCGCCGTCGTGCTCGCCGTCGTCCAGCTGCGCCTGACCCGCGGAAGGAACGCGTTCTGATGACTGCCCAGACGCTCGTCACCACGACCCCCGGCCAGGTCCCGGTCCGCCGGCGCCGCCGCTTCCTCGGCCGCGGCGGGGAGGACCGCCCCAGCTGGGGCGCCACGACCACGCTGCTCGTCTGCACGCTCGCCGTGTTCCTGCCGCTCTACGCGACGGTCACGATGGCGTTCAAGACGACCGCGCAGTCCGTCGACGGCCAGGTCTTCTCGCTCCCCTCGCCGTTCAGCGTCGACGGGTTCGTGCAGGCGTGGGAGCTCACCAACTTCCCGCGCGGCTTCGCGATCTCCGTGTTCGTCACGGCCGTCACCGTCGTCGGCACCGTCGGGCTCGCGTCGTTCGCCGCCTACGCGATCGCGCGCAACTGGGACCGGCGCTTCTTCCGGTACTCGTTCTTCTACCTGCTCGCGGCGATGTTCCTGCCGTTCCCCGTCCTCGCGCTCTCGCAGGTCAAGCTCACCGGCATGGTCGGGCTGGCCAACCCCGTCGGCGTGGCGCTGCTGCACGTGATGTTCCAGCTGTCGTTCAGCGTGCTGCTGTTCACCGCGTTCATCCGCGGTCTGCCGGAGGAGCTCGAGGAGAGCGCCCGCCTCGACGGCGCGACCACGTGGATGGTGTTCCGGCACATCGTGTTCCCGATGATGGCGCCCATGAGCGCGACCGTCGCGATCTTCGCGTTCCTCGCGTCGTGGAACGACTTCATGATGCCGTCGCTCATCACCGCCGACTCGACGCTCCAGACGCTCCCGGTCCTGCAGAGCGTCTTCCAGACGCAGTTCAGCAGCAACTACAACGTCGCGTTCGCGTCCTACCTGATGGCGATGGCGCCCGCGATCATCGTCTACCTGTTCACCCAGCGCTGGGTCATGGCCGGCGTGACGCAGGGGGCCATCAAGTAGCCGCTCCCCGGAGCCGGGCCCGCGGGCCAGTCGTCCGGCGGCGGCTGTCGGCGTCGACGGGCACACTCAGGGGGCATGGGCACGGACGCCGCCTGGGTGCTGCACGTCGACCTCGACCAGTTCGTCGCGGCCGTCGAGGTGCTGCGACGCCCCGAGCTCGCCGGGCGGCAGGTCGTCGTCGGCGGTCGCGGCGACCCGACCGAGCGGGGCGTGGTGTCGACCGCGTCGTACGAGGCCCGCGAGCACGGAGTCCGGTCGGGGATGCCGTTGCGGATCGCGGCACGCAAGCTACCCGACGCGGTGTTCCTGCCGGTCGACGCGCCCGAGTACGAGGCGGTGTCCGAGCGCGTCATGGCGACGTTGCGGTCGCTCGACGTCGTCGTCGAGGTGCTGGGCTGGGACGAGGCGTTCCTGGGCGCCCGGACGGACGACCCCGAAGCACTGGCGCGCCGGGCGCAGGAGGCCGTGCTCCGCGAGACGCGCCTGCACTGCTCGGTGGGCATCGGCGACAACAAGGTCCGGGCGAAGATCGCGACCGAGTTCGGCAAGCCCGCGGGCGTCTTCCGGCTGACCGCGGAGAACTGGTTCGACGTCATGGGCGACCGCCCGACGATCGACCTGTGGGGCGTCGGCACCAAGGTGTCGAAGCGGCTCGCCGCGCTGGGCATCGGCTCGGTGCGCGAGCTCGCCGACGCCGCGGTCGAGCCGCTCGTGGCCGAGTTCGGTCCGCGCATGGGCGCGTGGTACCACGAGCTCGGTCAGGGCCTGGGCCCGGCGACCGTCGACGACAGCCCGTGGGTCCCGCGCGGGCACAGCCGGGAGACGACGTTCCAGCACAACCTCACGACACCGCAGCAGGTGCGCGACGCGGTGCTCGCGCTGGCGCGCGACGTCGTGCAGGACACCGCGCAGGCCGGGCGGCCGGTCGTGCGCGTCGCGCTCAAGGTGCGCTACGCGCCGTTCGTCACGACGACGATGAGCCGCAAGCTGCCCGCGCCCACGACCGACGCGGCCACGGTCGTCGAGGCGGCCGCAGCCCTGGCCGAGAAGATCGAGGACCGCGAGGTCCGGCTGCTCGGCGTCCGCGCCGAGATGGCTCCACCCGGCGACGCCGACCCGGCCGAACGCACACCCGTCCGAGGACGGATCTAGCCTCCGCGGGGTCCCTCGGTCGGGTGGCGCCGGGCACGTCCTCTCACTCCGGGCGTCCTGCGGCCGATCAGACGGCACGGAGGTGCGTGTGCCCACGCTGGTCGAGGCCGTCTCGCTGCTCGCGGCCGTCGTGGCGACCGCGACGGGTCTTCTCGTCGCGCGCCGACGCCGGTCCTCCCCGCTCGCGCTGCCGCTCGCCGTCATGATGTTCGGCGGGTCGCTGTGGGCCACCGCCCGCGCGCTCCTGCACGTCGCGGCAGGTTCGGTGCCGGCCACGGTCACGCTGCACTACCTCGTCCTCCCGGGCGTCGCAGCGGTCGCCGGAGCGACGTTCTGGTACCTGGCGGTGCTGTCCGGCCGACGCCTGTCACGGCGCACGGGTGCGCTGCTGCTCGTGCACCCGACCCTGCTCGTGGTGGCACTCGTGCTCGACCCGGTGCACGAGTGGTTCCTGCGCCTGCGAGTCGAGGGCACCGACGTGACCGTGGGTGCGGGACCGCTGTACTGGGTCCACACCGCCTACTGCTACGCGCTCGTCGTCGCGGGCATCGTGCTCGCGCTGGGCGCGATGGTGCGCGCCGTCCCCGGGCACCGCCGGGTGTTCGCCGTCGCCGCGCTCGCCGCGACCATCCCGACCGTCGGCAACGTGCTCACCACGCTGGTCGCGGCCCGGTCGGAGAACCTCCACCTGACGCCGATGTTCCTGCTCGTGAGCGCGGCCATCTGGTGGTGGGTCGAGAGGTTCGGCGGGCACAGCGCGGTCGTGCCCGTGACGACCCGGCAGGTGCTCGAGGTCCTGGACGACGCCGTGATCGTGCTCGACCCGCGCGGCCGCGTCCTCGACGCGAACCCCGCGGCGCGCGCGCTCGTCCCCGCCACCGACGCGAGCGGGCTGGACGACGGCCCTGACGCCGCGTGGCGCGCCTACCTCGACGGCGACGCCACGGTCCGCGACCGCGGGACGCTCACGACCGCGAGCGGCACGGTGCTCGACGTGCGCGTGACGCCGATGACCGACCCGGTCGGACGGGCCGCCGGCACGGTCGTCGTGCTGCGCGACGTCACCGAGCTCGAGCGGCTCCGCGCCGAGCTGGTGGACCAGGCGACGCGGGACGGGCTCACCGGCCTGCACAACCGTCGCGCGCTCGCGCAGCGGCTCGCGGACGCCGTCGACGAGGCCACGCGCGACGGCCGTCCGCTGAGCATGGTGCTCGTCGACGTCGACCACTTCAAGGCGGTCAACGACTCGTACGGTCACGCCGTCGGCGACGCCGTGCTCGTCGCGGTCGGTCGCGAGCTCGCGGAGGCGACGCAGGACGGCGAGACCGCCGCGCGGCTCGGCGGCGAGGAGTTCGTCCTGCTGCTGCCCGGGGTCACGGCCCGCGAGGCGGCGCGTCGTGCCGACGACGTGCGCGCACGATGCGCGCGGCTCCGTGTGCCCGCAGGTCGCGACGAGGTCCGGCTGACGCTCAGCGCGGGCGTCGCGACGCTGGCGCCCGGAGGCACGGCGGACGACATGCTGCGCGCCGCGGACCACGCGATGTACGCGGCGAAGCACGCCGGGCGTGACCAGGTGGTCGGCGCCGCCGAGGCGTCGGCGTCCTGACCGCGCCCCCTACGCCCACTCGAGGAAGGCGTCCCCGGCGGACACGCCGTCACCAGGCTCGGCGCGCCGGGTGAGCGTCGCGGGGCCGGCGTCGAGCGCGACCACGGGGCACACCGGCGAGCGTCCGCCGGCGGCGACCGCCGCCGGGTCCCAGGTGACGAGGACCTGACCGGCCCCGACCGCGTCGCCCTCCGCGACCAGGAGCGTGAACCCCTCGCCGCCGAGCTGGACGGTGTTGATGCCGAGGTGGACGAGCACGCCACGGCCGTCGGCGGTCTCGATGACGAACGCGTGCGCGTGCAGCTTCGCGACCGTCCCGTCGACGGGCGAGACGACCTCGGCCGGCTCGTCGAGCGCGGGGTCGATCGCCAGGCCCGGGCCGACGAGCTCGCCCGCGAAGACCGGGTCGTCGACGTCGGTCATCGCGACGACGCGGCCGGTCACGGGCGCGAGGATCGGCAGGGCCATCAGCGCAGGTCCTCGATGTCCGAGGCCAGGGTGTCGGCCTCCGGGCCGACGATGACCTGCACCGCGACGCCCGAGCGCACGACGGCGATCGCCCCGGCGGCCTTGAGCGCCGCGTCGTCGACGCGCGACGGGTCCTCGACCTCGACGCGGAGCCGGGTCACGCACGGCTCCAGGTCGAGGACGTTCGCGTCGCCGCCGAGCGCCGCGAGGATCTGCGCTGCCTTGCTCATCGTGGTGCTCCTTCGTCCGGGCGCCGGTCGTCGACCGGCGGTCTCACATGAGGTCGTCGAGGTCCGTGGCGATCGTGTCCGCGTTCGGGCCGACGACGACCTGCACGACACGGCCCGAGATCATCACACCGAACGCGCCGGCGGCGCGCAGGGCGGCCGCGTCGACGCGTGCGGTGTCCCGGACCAGCGAGCGCAGCCGCGTCGTGCAGGGCTCGATCTCGTCGATGTTCTCGACGCCGCCGAGCGCGGCCAGGATCGCCGCGGCCTGCTCCATGCCTTCGGGTCTCATGGCCGTTCTCCTCGTGCTGCCGCGGCGGCGGGAGCGTGCCGCGTCGTCGTGGGGGGCGTCGCCGGGTCGTCGGCGAGGGTCGGGACGTCGGGGCGGGCGCCGTCGTCGCCGGAGGCCCGCCGGCGCGGCACGAGCGACGGTCGGGGCGCACGCAGCGGCACCCACACGCTGTAGCGGTCGGCGCGGTAGCAGGAGCGGGAGTACATCGTCGCGCCCTGCGCGCTGTAGGTCCGGCGCGCCGCCCGCAGCACCGCGCGACGGTCGCCGAGACCGAGCAGCGACGCCTCCGTGTCGGTCGCGTCGTCGGCGGAGAGCGTGTCCTCGCCCCACTCGGGCGCGAGCCCGCGGGCGCGCAGCGCGTCGTACATGCTGGGCGGCGCACCGCCGTCGAGCAGGTCGGGCGCGAGCGCGGCGGGGACCCAGACCTGCTCGATGCTCATCGGGTCGCCGTCGGCGCTGCGCACCCGGTACAGGTAGTGCACCTTGGCGCGCGGCTCGAGCTCGAGCGCGGCGGCGACGTCGGGCGTCGCGGCGACGGTCTGCGCCGCGAGGACGGCGGTGGTCGGCTCCATGCCGCGGCGGCGCATCTCCTCGCCGAACGTCGTCAGGCGCATCTCGAAGTCCATGCGCTGCGGCGCGACGAACGTGCCGCGGCCCTGCTCGCGGACCAGGACGCCCTCCGTGACGAGCGCGTCGACGGCCTGCCGCACGGTCATCCGGGACAGGCCGAACTGCTGGCACAGCGTGCGCTCGGACGGGATCGCGTCGCCGACCCGCAGGCCCTGCGCGACGAGCCCGACGAGGTGGTCCCGGACGGCGAGGTACTTGTGCGCGACGGGCGTGTCGTCGGCGTCGTCGCCGCGTGCCGGGTCGGCGTCAGCCCGCTGGTCCGCGTCCAGGTCCACTCCTCAGAACGGCTAGGCGGGCCGGCCTCCCCGATGACCGGGAGGCTCCGCGCCGTCGCGGTGTGACCCTTGACACATGATGAGGTCTAGACCACTCTGTGCGCAACTGGTCCAGACCAGGGCACAGCGCGGCGCTCCAGACGCTCCGGTCCGCCGCTGGCCCCCTCCCCCTCGGCCCGCACGTCATCGACCCTCAGCGAGGAGTGCTCCATGACCACCGCCGTCGTCGACCCCGTCGACACCCCCCGCAAGGGGATCCCCGGCCTCGCGCAGCTCCAGCGCATCGGCCGCTCCCTCATGCTGCCCATCGCGTCGCTGCCCGCCGCCGCGCTGCTGCTGCGGCTCGGCCAGGCGGACATGCTCGGCGCGGACGGGCTCGGCGCGCACGCCGCCTGGCTGCTGCCCGTCGCCGCCGTCCTCGCCGCTGCCGGCGACGCGCTCTTCTCGAACCTCCCCCTGCTGTTCGCGCTCGGTGTCGCCGTCGGCTACGCCCGCAAGTCCGACGGCTCGACGGGCCTCGCGGCGGTCATCGGGTACCTGGTGTTCAAGGGCGTCACGACCGCCCTCTCGCCGTTCATCCTCGGTGAGGCGGCCGAGGGCGAGAAGCAGGAGCTCATCAACTACGGCGTGCTGGGCGGCATCGTCATCGGCCTCGTCGCCGCGCTGCTGTACCAGAAGTACTACCGGATCAAGCTCCCGCCCTACCTCGCCTTCTTCGGCGGCCGCCGGTTCGTGCCGATCGTCACGGCCGGCGCGGCGATCCTCATCGCGGTCGTGGCGGCGCTCATCTACCCGGCCTTCGACGCGGGCTTCACCGCCGTCGGCGAGTGGGTCACCGGCTCGACGATCCTCGGCGCGTTCGTCTACGGCACCGCGAACCGCCTGCTCGTCCCGATCGGCCTGCACCACCTGCTGAACTCGCTGCCGTGGTTCCAGTTCGGCGAGTACACCGACGCCAACGGCGACGTCTGGAACGGCGACATCGCGCGCTTCCTGCACGGCGACCCGACCGCCGGCACGTTCATGACGGGCTTCTTCCCGATCATGATGTTCGCCCTGCCCGCCGCCGCCCTGGCCATCGTGCACACGTCGAAGGCGAAGAACCGCAAGGTCATCGCCGGCATCATGGGCTCGGCCGCGCTCGTCTCGTTCGTCACCGGCGTGACCGAGCCGCTCGAGTTCGCGTTCGTGTACGTCGCGTACCCGCTGTACGCGATCCACGCGGTGCTCACCGGCACGTCGCTCGCGCTCACCAACGCGCTCGGCATCCGTGACGGGTTCGGGTTCTCCGCCGGCGCGATCGACTACGTCCTCAACTTCCGGATCGCCGAGCAGCCGCTGCTGCTCATCCTCGTCGGGCTCGGGTACGCGGTCGTCTACTACTTCCTGTTCCGCTGGGTCATCACGCGGTGGAACCTGCGCACCCCCGGCCGCGAGGACGACGACGTCGCGCCCGTCGACCCGACCGCCGACGTGGTCGACGTCCCGTCACCGCGCACGGAGAAGCCGGCGCCGCCCGCCGCGCCCGCGACCGACGCGGCGCGATGACCAGCACCGCTCTCGTCCTGCGCGGCGTCGGGGTCAGCCCCGGACGCCGCGCAGGCGTGGTCGCCCGCATGCCCGACCCGCTGCCCGCACCGTCGAGCGAGCCGCTGCCCCCCGGCACCGACCTGGCGGCGGCCGCCGACCGCGTCGACGCGGCGGCCGCAACCGTGCACGACGCGCTCCTGGCCGCCGCCGGGAGCGCGCGTGGCGAGGCCGCGCAGGTGCTCGCGGTGACCGCGGAGATGGCGGCCGACCCGACGCTCGTCGACGAGGCGCGCCGCCGCGTCCTCGAGGCGTCCGCGACGCCGCAGCGCGCGGTGTGGGACGCGGCCGCGGGCGTCGCCGAGCAGCTCGTCGCGCTCGGCGGCCTGTTCGCCGAGCGGGCGCGCGACGTCCAGGACGTGCGCGACCGCGTCGTCGCCACGCTCACGGGCGCCCCGGTGCCGGGAGTCCCCGACCGCAACGCACCGTTCGTGCTGGTCGCGCGCGACCTCGCCCCGGCGGACGCCGCGCGCCTCTCCCCCGACCGCGTGCTCGCGCTCGTGACCGAGGGTGGCGGGCCGACGTCGCACACCGCGATCCTGGCCCGCTCGCTCGGCATCCCCGCGGTCGTCGCGGTCGCCGGGGCGGGCGCCCTGCGGGACGGGGACACGGTCCTCGTCGACGGCTCGCTGGGCGTCGTGACCCCCGACCCGGACGCCGAGGCCGTCGAGCGTGCGAGCCGGCCGGCCCGTCGGGCGACGCGTCTGGCCGCGCCCGGGGCGACCGCCGACGGGCTGCCCGTCGCGCTGCTCGCCAACGTCGCCGACCCCGCAGGTGCCGAGGCGGCCGCCGCGGCGGGTGCCGAGGGCGTGGGGCTCCTGCGCACCGAGCTCGGGTTCCTGGGCCGGACCGCCGCACCCGGGATCGACGAGCAGGTCGCCGCCTACCGGCAGGTGCTCGCGGCGTTCCCCGGGTGCAAGGTCGTCGTGCGCACGCTCGACGCGGGCGCCGACAAGCCGCTCCCCTTCGTCACCGCGCCCGACGAGCCCAACCCCGCGCTGGGCGTCCGCGGGCTGCGCACGTCGTGGGAGCACCCCCAGGTGCTGGACGACCAGCTCGCCGCGATCGCCGCGGCCGCGCGCGACTCGGACGCCGACGTCTGGGTCATGGCGCCGATGGTCGCGACGGCGGACGAGGCGCGCGAGTTCGTCGAGCGGTGCGCCGCGCACGGTCTGTCGCAGGCGGGCGTCATGGTCGAGGTGCCGTCGGCGGCGCTGCGGGCACGGGACCTGCTGGCCCACGCGACGTTCGCGAGCATCGGCACCAACGACCTCACGCAGTACGCGATGGCCGCCGACCGTGAGCTCGCGCGGCTCGCTCGCCTCTCGACGTCGTGGCAGCCCGCGGTGCTCGACCTCGTCGCGGCGACGTGCGCGGGCGGCCGGCTCCGCGAGCGCCCGGTCGGGGTGTGCGGCGAGGCGGCGGCCGACCCCGCGCTCGCGCCGGTCCTCGTCGGCCTGGGCGTCTCGTCGCTGTCGATGACCCCGCGCGCGCTGCCCGACGTCGGCGCGGTGCTCGCGACGGTGACCGCGGCGCAGTGCCGCGAGCTCGCCGAGGTCGCGCTCGCGGCCGACGGGGCCGACGCGGCACGTGCGGCGGTGCGGGCGCGCCTGCCCGTGCTCGACGAGCTCGGTCTGTAGACGCGGCGAGGGCCGGTACCGCGTCGTGCGGGACGCCGTACCGGCCCTCCTGCGCGGTCTCAGCCCACCGCGGCGCGGCTCAGGAAGCTCTCGAGCGCGTCGAGCGACGCGGCCGCCTCGTCGTCGTCGGCCTCGGTCGCGAGGGTGACCTCGTCGCCCGCGCACACCCCCAGCGTGATGACGGACAGGATCGAGCGGGCCGGTGCGGGCGTCGACCCGTCCTTCGCGATGGTCACCGGTGCGGGCTGTCGCGCGGCCTCCGCGACGAAGAGCGCGGCGGGGCGGGCGTGCAGGCCCTCCTCGATCGCGACGACGACGGAACGCTGCATGGCCTGCCTCCTGGCGGTCGACGATGACGTTCAGCAGGCTACTGGTCTAGACCAGAATCTGCCAGGGCCACGTCGCGCACCACCGGCGCGCGGACCTACGGCCGACGCGCGTCGGCGACGGTCAGCGCAGCGTCTCCGCCCGCTCCGCGACGCGGACGAAGTCGTCCGCGTCGACGGCCTCGAGCCGCTCGAGCACGTCGACGGCCTCCGCCTCGGTGAACCCCGTCGTCTCGACGCGCCACTCGACGTCGTCGACGCGGACGAAGACGTACCGCGTGGCGTTGTCGTGGACCGTGACGTCGCCGTGCACCCCGCGACCGATCACGGTGCACGTCGGCTCGGAGCCCAGCGGTGCGCAGTCCGTCCGGTCCGTGCTCACCGCGACGACGTAGTTCGACTCGTCGGACGTGCCGGCACCCCGCCGCCACTGCATGTCGAGGTCGGAGTCCCAGTCCGACCCGGGGTACGGCCACCGCGTGGTCAGGTACGTCCACCCGCCCGGGATCGGGCTGTCGAGCGAGCGTCCGTCCGTCAACGGCAGGGCGTCGCCGAACCGCTGCAGCTCGGTCCGTCGCTCGGCGCTGTCCCGCCGGCCCTGCAGGGCGGTGTCGCCGAGCCCCAGCAGCACGACCGCGCCCACGACGACAGCCACCCACCGCCAGCGCGCGTGCCCCGTGACCGCGAGCGGCAGCAGCACGGGCAGGCTCAGCAGGCACAGCTGGGCGATCGGCCCGCCCGGCGCGCGGGTCAGCGCCACCGCGACCACGAGCGCGCCGAGCACCGCCGCGAGCGCCGGCCGCCACCGCTCCCCCGGCGGGAGCCGGCGGAAGGCGATCGAGGCGGTCACCACGAGGGCGGTGACAGCCAGCAGCGCCACGACGCCCATCCCCAGCAGGACGAGCCCGAGCCCCTCCCAGCCGACCGACGGCCGCGACGCCATCAGCGCCACGACCGCCATGCCCGCCACTGCGACGCCCGCGGGCACGACGAGCGTGACGAGCGAGGCGACGACGACGTCCCGACGGTTCCCGACAGCCACGGGCGGACCGTACCAGCGGGCCTGTGGTCGCCGCGGCGGAACGGCGACCGTCCGTGCACGGGCACGCCTCGGTGACGGGTGCACGACGGCGGTCGGGGGTCGGACCCGGCCGGTCGTCGACGCGAGCACAGGCGGAACCGCGCGAGGCGTTCCACGATGTCCCCACCGCCCGCGCCACGACGAGAGGTGACCACGCTCATGGAGCCCTGGACGGAGCCGCACCGGGACCCGGCCCGCCTGAGCCCGCACGACGGCGACCTCGCGAGGGGCGTCACGGAGCTCATGCTCGTCCGGCACGGCGAGAGCGTCGGCAACGTCGCGGCGGCCGCCGCCGAACGGGCCCGGCAGGAGGTCATCGACCTCGACACGCGCGACGCCGACACGCCGCTGTCTGCGCTCGGCGCGGAGCAGGCCACCGCGCTCGGCGCCTGGCTCGCGGACGCGTCGTCGGCGGCGTCCGGTCCGGACGTCGTGTGGGTGTCCCCCTACGTGCGCGCGGTGCAGACCGCGACGATCGCCCTCCGGGCGGCCGGCCTGGACCTGCCCGTGCACCACGACGAGCGCCTGCGCGACCGCGAGCTCGGGATCCTCGACCTGCTCACGAGCGCCGGGGTGGACGCGCGGTTCCCGGCCGAGGCCGCGCGCCGACGGCACCTCGGCAAGTTCTTCTACCGGCCGCCGGGCGGCGAGTCCTGGGCGGACCTGACCCTCCGGGTGCGCTCCTTCCTCACGGACCTGGACCGCTGGGAGGCGGACCGGCGCGTCCTCGTGGTCGCGCACGACGCGGTCCTCATGACCGTCCGGTACGTCTGCGAGCGCATGACCGAGACCGAGGTCCTCGAGCTCGGCCGCCGGAACCCCGTCCGGAACGCCGCGGTGACCCGGCTCGTCCGCCCTCCGGGCCACCGGCCGGGTCCACCCCGGTGGGAGCTGACCGCGTTCAACGACGACGCCCACCTCCACGCGCAGGGGACGCCTGCCACCACCCACCAAGGGGACACCGATGCCCACCCGCACTGAGACCGTCACGCCGCGCCTCCTGCGCGAGTGGCCCCTGCCGTCGCTCGCCGGCTCGAAGTACGGGCGCGGGCAGGTCGTCGTCGTCGGGGGCGCGCGCCAGACGCCGGGCGCCGTCCTGCTCGCGGGGACCGCGGCGCTCCGGGTGGGTGCGGGACGCCTCACGCTCGCCGTCGCGCGGTCGGTCGCGGTGCCGCTGGCCGTCGCGCTGCCCGAGGCGGGCGTCGTCGGGCTCCCGGAGTCCGAGCAGGGGTCGGTCGAGGGCACCGGGCTCGACGTCCTGGCCGACGACCTGCGGGCCGCCGACGCCGTCCTGGTCGGTCCGGGTCTCGATGACGCCGACCGCACCTGGGCCCTGCTCACCGCGCTGGTGCCGCTCGTCCGGCGGTCCACGCCGGTGCTGCTCGACGCGTACGCGCTCGGCGTCCTCGCCGACCTCCCGGACGTCGCCGAGCAGCTGCGGGGTCGCCTGGTCCTCACGCCCAACACCACGGAGGCCGCGCGGCTGCTCGGCGTCCCCGACGACGACCTCGGCGACTCCGCGGCGGACCGCGTGGCGAAGCGCTACGACGCCGTCGTCACGTGCCAGGGACGCATCGGCGCGCCCGACGGGGGCCGGTGGGAGGTCTCGACCGGGACGTCTGGCCTCGCGACCTCCGGCAGCGGGGACGTGCTCGCCGGTGCGCTCGTCGGGCTGCTCGGCCGCGGCGCCGACCCCGCCCAGGCCGCCTGCTGGGCCACGCACCTGCACGCCACCGCGGACGACCGCCTCGCGGTCCGCGTCGGGCGCACGGGCTACCTCGCGCGCGAGCTCCTCGACGAGCTGCCCGCGCTGCTCACCGACCTGACTCCCTGACCGCCTCCCTCGTGCGCCGTCAGCACCGGGGCGCGATGCGCTGACCGGCGAGGATGTGCGCATGACCGATGCGCCCGTCACCCGCGTCCTGCTCGCCGACCACGACCTCCCCGCGGAGTTCCGGACCGGTCACGTCGAGGTCCGCCGCATCACGCTCGCGCCAGGGTTCGTCGCGGGTCCCCACACGCACAACGGCCCGGTGTTCGGGGTCGTGACGGCCGGCTCGGTCGACTTCCGGGTCGGCGACGGGCCCGTCGTGCGGCTTCGCGCGGGCGACGTGTTCTACGAGCCGGGCGACGAGCGCATCGGCGGCTTCGACGCGACCGAGGAAGGCGCCGAGTTCCTCGGCTGGTTCCTGCTGCCCGCCGGTGTCGAGGGCACGCTCACCCCCTGACCTGACGGCGACCTCGCGCCGTCCGGGCGGTCCGGTGCGGTCGTGGGGGCGCCGCCTCCCGGTTAGCGTCGGTCCATGTCGGACGATCCTCCCCTCGCACCCCCGAGAACGTCGTGGTTCGCCGCGCTGCGAGCCCGCCCCGTGCTCTGGGCGCTCCTGCCGGGGATCGTGCTGGTGGTCGCCGGGCTCTGGGTGTTCCTCGCGGTGCTGGACGGTGTCCGGGAGAAGGACGACCTGTGGGACCTCGACCAGCCCGTCCTGGAGTGGCTGGTCGGCCGTCGCAGCTCCGGGTGGACGTCCGTTCTCGCCGCCATCACATTCGTGACCGGACCGACGATCCTGCCGATCATCGTGCTCGTCGCGTGCGTCGTGTGGGGGCTGGTGCGCCGCGAGTGGTGGCGACCCCTGCTCCTCGCCGGGGCGATGGTCGCCTCGACGATCATCAGCCTCGCGATCAAGGGCCTCGTCGGGCGCGCGCGACCGCCCGCGGAGACGATGTTCGTGCCGGGCGCGGAGACCACGGGCTCCTTCCCGTCGGGGCACACCATCGGGACGGCGACGTTCCTCCTGGTCGCCGGCTACCTCGTGTGCAGCCGCAACCCGACCGTCCCCCGCCTCGTGGCCTGGAGCGTGCTGACCGTCGTGGGCACCTCTGTGGTGGCGCTGAGCCGCCTCTACCTCGGGTACCACTTCCTCACCGACGTGGTCGCAGCCGTCGCGCTCGCGATCACCGTGCTCGGGGGCGTGCTCGTCGTCGACCGGCTGCACACGCTCCACCGCCAGCCCGAGGCGCTGCCCGTGCCGACCTGACCCTCGAGCCGGAGGTACGGCGGGTGCGGAGTGCCGCGCCGGTCGACGGACCGCAGACTCGAAGGACACGCCGTCGCGGGCGCACCGCGCCGCAGAACCGAGGAGCTCCCATGTCCGTCGCTGACCCGCCGCGCGATCTGCGCGAGTACATCGAGTACCTGCGCGACAGCGGCTACACCGTCCGGGACGGCCACACGCCGGACCCCGACCTCATCGACCCGCAGGGCAACCCGGTCTACACCTGGCGCGAGGGCTACCCGTACGCCGACCTCATGGACCGGGACGACTACGAGCTCGAGAAGTACCGCCTGCAGGTCGAGCTCCTGAAGTTCCAGTACTGGCTCGAGGACAACGACAGGCGCGCGATCATCCTGTTCGAGGGGCGTGACGCCGCCGGCAAGGGCGGCACGATCAAGCGGTTCACCGAGCACCTCAACCCGCGCACGTCACGCGTCGTCGCGCTCGGCAAGCCGAGCGACCGCGAGCGCGGCCAGTGGTACTTCCAGCGGTACACCCAGCACCTGCCCACCGCCGGCGAGATCGTCATGTTCGACCGGTCCTGGTACAACCGCGCCGGCGTCGAGCGCGTCATGGGGTTCTGCTCGGACGAGGAGTACGCGACCTTCATGGCGCAGGCGCCGGCGTTCGAGAGGATGCTCGTCGACGCCGGCATCCACCTCACCAAGTTCTGGTTCTCGGTGTCCCGCACCGAGCAGCGGACACGGTTCGCCATCCGCCAGCTGGACCCGGTGCGCCGCTGGAAGCTCTCCCCCATGGACCTCGCGTCGCTGGATCGGTGGGAGGACTACACGGCGGCCAAGGAGGAGATGTTCCGGCGCACCGACAAGCGGTACTCGCGCTGGACGATCATCCGCTCCAACGACAAGAAGCGGGCGCGCGTCAATGCGATGCGGTTCTTCCTCAACCAGTTCGACTACGACGGGAAGGACGCGGCGGTCGTCGGACGCCCGGACCCGTTGCTCGTGATCCGTCGCAAGGACGAGCCGACGGGCGAGTGACGCCGTCGCGTCACGACGGCGTCAGCCTGCGCAGGAGGCGCGGATGTGGACCGGCCAGTGGTGCTGATACGTCACCGCACCGTCGTCCCAGTTCACGTCGAACACGATCTCGCCCGAGTACTCGCTCGCGAGCAGGTGCTGCTCGCCGTGCACGGACTCGCCCGGCTGGACGCGGTTCGGCATCCCGACGAGCGCGCGACCCGCCGGATAGGCCCGGACGTTGCCGATGGTCCCCGCCACGCCGGCGCGGTTCGTCACCTCCCACGTGACCACCCACTCGCCCGCGGCGGAGTCGCACCGCGCCAGGCCTCTGATGTCGACGGGATGATCGGCGTCGGCGCCGGCGGGAGCGGCGGCCACGCCGAGGACCGTGCCCACGACGACGAGGCAGGACGACAGGAGGCGGACCACGGTCTGGACGTTGCGCATCGAGGTCTCCCGGATCGCGTGACTCAACCGACTCGGCGCACATCGGGGACGGCGGGCCACATCCGGACGTGGTCCACAGCACCGCCACGCGATGTCGAGACGTTCCTACGCCGGAGAGTCGGCCAGCGCCCGAGCGGCGCGCCACGAGCAGGCGAACGGTCGGCGAACGTCCCGTCGCGGGCGTGCCGACGCGCGTCAGGCGGCGAGCGCACGTCGTCGCCCGGCGGCGCGCCACGGCGCCGGCCGACCGCACGAGCGGTGTGTCGACGTCGCCGCGCCGCGGGGAGGATGAACACCTCGTCGAGACGCGTGCGAGCAGAGCCCTGGGCGAGCAGACTGCTCGTCGTGACGGACGACCTCCACACCGTGGCCCTGACCGTTCGTTGCCCGCGCTGCGACGCGCTGCCGGGCAAGCCGTGCACGAGCTCGGAGGGGCAGGAGCGCGGCCGGCCGCACCGGCGCCGTGTCGAGCTCGCGCGGACGGAGACCGCGACCGAGGCCTAGCGCACGCCGGGCCGTTCCATCCGGCCGGAGCACGGATGCCGCGCGCGGAGCGTGGTCTCTCCTCGGCGAGAGGCGCAACGGCCCGTGGGACCTGCCGCTGGACCTCGTGCCCGAGGCCGAACGCTTCTCACGCCCCCTCCTGCCCGGGCGCGGTACGGGAAGTCAGGCGTACCACCGGACTCCGAAGGACACGAGGAGGGCGACGAGCGCGACGCCCGCGCACCACCGCGACGCGACGAGGCGAGCGCGCGCGTAGGAGAACGCCTCGTCTCGAGCCGCGCGGCGCGCGGCGACCCCGGGCGGAATGGTCCGGATCCGGGGCTGCGCGGCCACGCTGGCGAGGACGATGGACGCGGCTGCCGCCGTGAACGCGAGCACGGCAGCGAGTGTGAACACGTGACGGGCACCGAGCGGCAGCGCCCGTGCGGTGGAGTCGGCGTTCAGCAGCGTCCCGGCCCCCAGGAGCCCCGCGACCGCACCCACGGTCTTCTGCCACTCTGCGGCGACCGCGCGTAGACGCGGTAGCCGCTCGGCCACCGCCGCGTCGGCCCACGCGTCGATCTCACTGTCGCCCGGCTGAGTCGCGACTCCGACGACGCGGAGGCGGTCCGCGACTCCGTGACCGTCGGTGGGAGGCGTCGCGCTCATCGCGTCACGATCTGGACCGAGCCGGCGGCGCCGCAACCCGCCGGCCGCGCATCAGCCGCGCGCCCCGCGTGGACCTGGCCGCAGTTGCACGTGATCGACAGCCGATCGAGTGCGGCTCCGTCGACCAGGCCGACACCGATCGCGGCCGTGATGTCCCGTGCGAGCTCGTGCCCGCAGCCGGGACAGGGTCCGACGAGCCAGACCTGCGGACCGCGCTGCTCCAGTCCGAGGGCAGCGGCTCCTTGGATCCACTGGTCCACGCCGATCGGTCCCCAGGATCGTCCGCCGTCGGTCACGGAAGCTCCTTGAGGCGACGGTCCACCTCGATGGTGAAGCGGTCCCACGTCGACGCCCGGGACTCGAGGCCGCGGTCGAGCGCGACCTGCCGGTTGGCCGCGATGTCGAGCATGACCTCGCTCCACGCCTGGAACTTCAGCGCCATGTCCGCAGGCGTTCCGGGCGCCGGCGGTTCGGTCGCCACCGGCCGTGGACGCGAGGCCCGCAGGTTGGCCAGCTCGGACGCGGGCTGTCCGAGGCGTAGAGCCGTCAGGCCCAGCCGGATCTCGGGGTAGGGGTGCGTCCACCCGAGGTGCTTGTCGGTGTGCGCGGCGGCCGCCCACCACAGGCCGGAGTGCAGCGCCCACGGCGCCATGGCCCCGATGACCTGGCTCGGTGACGGGTACCCAGGCCCGAGAGGCGGTCGGGTCTGGATCTCGCACGCGATGGCATCGGCATGGTTCTCGCTGTTCGCGGTGGCCAGCTCGTCGACCTCGTCGATCGGCTGAGCCCACTGCGCCGGGCTCGTGACGCGCGCCGCGCGCTGGAAGTCGGGGTTGTCGTCCAGCCACGTGTCGTCAGGACCTGGGCGTCGCTGCGCCCAGTGCCCGAGCTCGTGGGCGATGACCTGGCAGTAGGCGGAGAGCATGGCGTGCCGACGGAAGAGGTCGGCGCCCCCGGTGTGGATCGAGATCTGGATCGGCTCGGCACGCACGTCGCGACCCGTCTGGCACCGCTCGAGCACGTCGCTCATCGCACCGCTCTGGTAGCCCAACGGTAGGTCGCCGTCCACCCAGCGCTCCGGCAGCTCCCTGAGCGTGCGGATGCTGGCCGCGACTGTCTGCACCACGATCCGCAGAGCCGCCAGCAGCCCGGTGTTCAGCAGCACCACGACACCGTCCCCAGCAGCGAACGAGCGTGCGGCCGGTCGAGGATCCGGCCAAAGGCCGCAGGCGAATCGCGGGATGCCGGCAGGCGTGCGAGCAGCCGACGCCGCCACGGCGCTGGCGCAGACCTCGACCTGACGCACGAGCTGCCGCGCGCCGCCGGCGAACGCGAGCGGCTCGGCAAAGCTCGAGGCCCACCGTGCGCCGTTGGGAGCCAGTGCCAGGTCGCGTTGGAACGCCGCCTGGACTGCGTCTTCTGCGGCGAGGTCCGCGGTGAGCGCGCTGAGGCCGCCCTCCAGCAGATCGAGTGCGTCGAGATAGGCGTCACGGAGATCGCTGTGGTGGGTCCGCGGGATCGGCCCGTCCCCGTCGTCCTGCCCCGTCGGCTCGTCCGGATGTATGGAGGCGCGGACAAGATCGAATGCCAGCATGTGACGCCCCCTCGTCGCTCAGCGGTCGTACCAAATGTCCTCTCCGGTCTCGTGATGACGGAAGGGCGAAATTCGGACGATCGGGTCGTCCGGCAGTCCCGACGAGGCGTACGCGGCGGAGCTTGCACGCCGTCGCCGCCGAAGCGGTCCGCTTCGAGGACCGAACCGGGTAGACGGAGCCTGATTCGTACGACTCGCTTGAGGGGGCAGGTCGTCGACGCCGAAGGGGGCTCGTCGATCCGAGCGCGATCCCTGGCGGCGCTCTCGACCCGGACGGCGTTGTTGCTGCGGCGGAGGCGCTCGCGGGCCAGGGCGCAGCAGTGCGAGATCACGGCGCGCAAGCCGTAGCTCGCTGGCGGGCGCTCGCGGGCGTGTACCAGGCGCCGGAGGCGGCGCAGCTCTTGGCGGTCATGGAACCCGTCGAGACCAAGGCACGGATCTTCGGCGATGACGTCGAGAAGGTCGCGGCCGCCCTCGAGCGCTACGCCGAGGCGATCGCGCCCATCGAGGCGTCACTAGAGTGCGTCCGGACCTGCTACTTCGGTGGAGCTGAGGGGACTCGAACCCCTGACCCCCTGAAGTACCGCAGTGCAGATGGAAAGTCGTGCGGATCTCGGCGTTTCTCCGAGGCCTTCGGCCTGACCTGGGCTGACGCCGGGATCTGAGGGCGTCGTAGACCAATCCTACGGCGCCGGATCGGTCTTTCTCGGAGCCATTCGGTGCCACAAAGTGTCCACTTTCTGTCCACCGCCGCGGTCGATCCTGACTGGAGGGTGCGCTGCGCGGGGACGCCGACGCCGCGAGGGCCAGCGTCGTCAGGGTGGTCAGCACTGCTCACGGGCTGCTCGTCCACGTAGCCGTGAATGAGCAGCCGGCCAGCCGACGCGATCCCGACGGACGGGTCGAAGCCCGCCGGCCGGCGGACGGCGTCACTCGTATCCCCCGCGCGACGCTGTGACGTCGCCCAGACGCCAACGTTCTGCGGGCGCACGCAAGGTCAGCTCGACATGCCTGACCCTCACCCTTTCCACCACGACGTCAGCTGTCGCGATCTCCGAGGTTCCTAGTCCATGTCTGCGTCGGCGAGCCATCGCGCGTCCAGCCGTCGCGCGAGCTCACCCAGCTCGCGGGTCAGAGCAGCCCACTCGTCTTTCGGGCCCTGCAGCGGCTCGACATGTATCGCACGAACTGCACCGTCAGCCACGAGCACCCCCGCCTGCGCAACTTCGTGCCGGTGGCCGAGCTCGATCACCTCCTCCTCGGACACGCCAGCAAGGGGCGCGCCGTCGAGCTCGCCCGCCTGCACGAGAAAGCCGGCTCGGTCCAGGGCCGCAGCGATCTCGTCGGCGGGAAGGGCTGACAGCTTGGCCGGCTCCTCCAGGTGCTCGGGCGCACCACGCCACAAAGTCATCGCCTCTCCCACCGGTGGCGCCGCAGGTCGGGACGAGCCGCCATACGCCCAGCCCGCAGGCCAGCCCCACACGGGTGACACCAACGCCTGCGGCGGCACCACACCTGGGCTCGTGTCGACGAGCGGCGCCAGCACCGACGCCTCCCGGCGCTGGCGCGGAGCCTTGGGCAGGCTCATCTGCGCCAGCAGCCGATCGAGCAGAGCGTCCGGGCGCCTCGCGTGCAACCGGTCGTGGACGACCGCTCTGGCGAGGGGGTATACGAAGGTCAGGACGGTGATTGGCCCCGCGCCGCACCGAACGCCGGTCGACTGGTGGGGCTCTTCGGGGCCGTGACGCGACACCGACGAGACGACCTCCCACGTCGCTGGCGGATCGTGCCGGTCGAGCACCAGGCGGGCATAGTGCTCGAGGCCGATAGCCGCCACGAGGGCGCGACGACCGCCGCTGGATTGCACCGGCAGATCGACTGTGTCAGCGCGAGCGACGAAGGGCATCCACTCCGCCTCGCCCACCCCTGGACTGCCTGCCAGTGCATAGTCGACAAACCACTTCCACAGCGGCACCAGGGAGTCGAACGACGCATCCATGGCATCGATCGGTCCGTCAGTCTCGCGCATCCGCCGCGCGAGCTTGTGCAGCTCGAGCTCTTCTCGAGCGCGCACGTGATCCCGATAGGCCACTGCCTGCTCCGGAGAGATCCCTGCGAACCAGTACATCGCGTCAACCTCCGGCCGGAATGTGCATGACGAACTTGACCGAGACACCGGCGGCTTGCGCCGCCTGCTCCATCTTCGCCAGCAGGCGATGCGAGGGCCCGAGTTTGCCCGTGAGCTCGCTCGCGAAGAAGTGCCACTCGATACCCCGCGCGCTGCCCGCCTTGGCAAGCGCCAGATCCTTCTGGAACTGCCTCCAAGCGAACGGTCCGCGCACGAACCCGACTTTCGCCTCGTGCAGGTCCAAGCGCCAAAGGCCGTCTTCCCCGATGCGAGCCACCGTGGCGTCGGGGTACCGACAGCCCATGCAGGCGGTCGGGCGCGCATTCCCGAGCCACATCGGAGCCGGCCTAACGTCGGGATCCTCGCCCAGGTACCGGCGCAGAAACTGCTCCCCGTCCGAACCTAGCGCGAAGAAGCCGGGAGCGCCTTCGACCCCAGGCGACCGCGCGGCTACACGCAGCGGGCTATCGATTCGGCCTGACCTGGGCTGACGCCGGGATCTGAGGGCGTCGTCGACCCATCCTATGGCGCCGGATCGGTCCTTCTCGGGGCCCTTAGGTGCCGCAAAGTGTCCATTTTCTGTCCACCCCGCCCGGCTGGCAGGGTCTGGTTGAAACTGACCGCCGAGCCCCGCCGTCGCTTCTTAGTGTGAGCAGTACGGTCCCTTCCATGCCGGGAGCGAGAGGTGCGGACGGTTCTGTGGCGTGCGGCTACCGACGCCGCGCTGGCGGACCCTTTCGGTGCGAGGGTCCGTCGGTCACAGGCGCTTGGGTGACGGCGGGACGTTCAGAGTTGGCCGACGACGTGCGTTGTGGTGGCGGTGTCTTCGGAGCCGCTATGACTCCTGCTGGGTTCGTAGTGATGCGATGCAGCGTTGAGGTGCGGGCCGCGGACCCAGCCGCGACGCGAGAAGCCTGCGGCGTGGCGTGGCGGCGGATGAGGTGGGGCTCACGCGACTCCAACACGAGCCGGATCGCCCGCGCTCGCAGCTCCTTCGGATACTTCCTCGGTGCCCGCATGACCCTCATCCTTCCGCGGTTGAGAGCCTGCATCGATCCCAGGGCGGTTCACCCGAGCCTGCCGCTAACGGGAGCCACGGCTCACCGTCGAACTCGGCGCCCCTTCGCGAGCTTCATGGGTGGTGTGTCGCAATCCAGATCATCGCCGCTCAGGAGGTCCGCCGGGATTCCTGCCCCACCTCGCGGAGCACAGAACGCCGCCGGGCGCGGCCAGCGACGGGCAGGTGCTGCTGGATCTGGTCTGCACGATCATGCAGATCCACGGACACCACAAGCAGGGCGTTCGGGTGATGCCGCTCAAGGAGTCTGTGCAGTCGGCCGCGCCGGGCGTCAGGCGCTCGGCGCGGCCGACCGCACTCACCGCCGCGCGACGAAGTACGCGTTGAACGGGTCGGCGTCGACCTGCTTCTGCTCGACCTTGGCGAACCCGGCCTCGCGCAGCATCGTCTCGGCGAGCTCGACGCCCCACACCGTGCCCAGCCCGACGCCGTCGAGCCCGAGCGACACGCTCATGCAGTGGTAGGTCGAGATCGCGTAGAGGTAGCTCGACCACGGCACATCGAGGTTCTGCTCGAGATGGCTGGACGCCTTGATGTCCACCATGAGGAACGTGCCGCCGGGCGCGAGTGCGCGCCGCACGTTCTCGAGCACCAGGCCCGGCTGCGCCTGGTCGTGGATCGCGTCGAACGCGGTGATGAGGTCGAACCTCCCGTCGTCGGTGAGCAGCGCGACGTCGACCGCCTCGAAGCGCGCGTTCGTCAGGCCGAGCTCCGCTGCCTCCTGGCGCGCCGCCTGGATCGCGACCGTCGAGAAGTCATACCCGGTGAACCTGCTGGCCGGGAATGCCTGGGCCATGAGATTCACCGCGTGACCGCGGCCGCAACCGACGTCGGCCACCTCGATGCCCGCCCTCAGTGCGTCCGGCAGGCCCGGGGCGAGCGGCAGGATGCCATCCACCAGGGCGGCATCGTGCACCGCGGCGCTCGTCTCGGCCATGTTCCGGTGGAAGTGCGGGTAGTCGCCGTAGGAGAGGCCACCGCCTTCGCGGAACCGCCGGATCACGCCCTGCTCGACCTCGCCCATCATCGCGACATGCTGCATGAGGATCGCCATGTTGTTCGGGCCGGCCGCCGAGGTCAGGACAGCCGCGTGCTCGCGGGGGAGCAAGAAGGTCGCCGTCGCCGGCTCGTAGTGCAGGATGCGCGCCGTCGTCATGCCGCCGAGCCACTCGCGCACGTACCGCTCGTCGAGGTCAGCCGCGGCGGCGATCTGCGCGCTCGTCGCCGCGGGCAGGGCCGCCATCGTCTCGAACAGGCCGGTCTGATGGCCGGTGCTCGTCAGGATGGCGACCGCTGCGTCGTTGAGCACGCCCAGCATCCGCCCCGCGAACGCCTGGGCGGCCGCCGTGTCGAGCTCCGTCTCGGCGATCGCAGAGCGGTGGTCGGCCGTGGTCTCAGTGCCCCGCGTCGCCAGTGTCGTCGTCATCATGGTCAGTCTCCGGTTCTGCCAGGCCCCTGTGGCCGGCTCGTTCCGACCGTACGAACGGGCGGGTGGGCGCCTCATCGGGCGAATCGTGCGTCTTGCGGGCGGCTGCATGGGGTGGTCGCCGCACGTCCGACCCCCGGGAGCAATGCAGCAGGAAGAGCGCGAGCATCAGCGCCGTCGTGACGACGTAGAAGGCGTGCAGCGCCCAGATCGGGCCGATCGGAAGGCTGTAGACGTACACCGAGTGCACGAGGTTGCCGAGGTTGCTGAGCAGCAGGCTCGACAGGCTGTACGACGTGAGGTCCTTGGTCCGAACGGCCTTGACGATCATGGGGAGCGTGCTGCCCGCGAAGACGACCGTCGAGATGCTACCGGCGGCGAGCGCGAGGTCGAACGACATGACCGCACGCTCCTTCCGTTCTCGGCGTCCGGGGTCGTCCCGACGCTAGGAGGTCGCGCGGGGGCTCGGCATCGGGCGTTCGGTGCACCCGGGCGGGCGGGGCGTGCGGCGGTTGGTGCAGACGCGTCGCCCGGCGCGATGGCGACCCGCAGCCTCAGGACCGGCGCGGGAGGCCGTTCTCATGCGCCCACGCCGCCGCGGCGGTGCGCGACGTGACGCCGATCTTGGTGAAGATGTTGGCGAGGTGGCGGCTGACGGTCTTCTCGCTGATGACGAGCGTCTGCGCGACCGCGCGGTTCGTCATGCCCGTCGCGACGCACGAGAGCACCTCGCCCTCCCTGTCGGTGAGGCCAGCCGGGAGGCCGCCGTCGCCGTCGAGTCGGCGCACGTCGGGCGCGGCGCCGAGCTCGCGGTAGATAGCGAGCGCCGTCGCGCGATCCCCAGCGGCGACCTCGGACCGGCCCGCCCCTCCGTGCGCCCGCGCGAGCAGCTCGTACACCTGCGCCGTCTCGTAGCGGCAGCGCTGGGACCGGTACTCGCGCGCCGCCGCCTCGAGGGAGGCGAGGGCGTCGTCGTGCCGGCCGTGGGCGACCTGCACCGCGCCGCGCGCGTGCGCCGCCCACGCGCGCAGACCCGGGGTGTCGAACTCGCGGCTGATCTGCTCGAGGCGCCGGCACCAGCGGTCCGCCTCCTCGACGAGGCCGAGGCCCAGCGCGACCTCGACGCCCGAGGTGAGCAGGCGCGCACCGGCAAGGCGGTCGCGCCCGGCCAGGGCGCTCGAGAGCCCGATCCACGCCGCGTCGCCGTCGCCGGTCGCGTGGCGCAGCAACGACTCGCCCGGCTGCGGCTCCGTGCCTAGCGCACGTGCCCGCGCGTAAGCGGCGAGCGCGCCGTCGCGGTCGCCCCGCATCCGGCGAATCTCGCCCAGCTGGTAGAACGCCTCGCCCGCGACCCAGTTGTTGCGGCCCTCGAGGTCCGTACCGCTGCGCTCGATGCCCTCCTCGGCCTCCGCCCAGCCGCCCTCGGTGCACAGCAGCTGGAACCGGTGGACGCGGCAGATGCCCGAGAAGACGACCTCGCCGCGGAACTGCTCGCACCACTGCTCGGTCGCGCGGGTCCAGGCGCGCATACGCTCGAGGTCGCCGAGCTCGTGGCACGCGTGGATGACGGTGCAGTAGACCTCGCCGGCCCACTCCGGCGGTAGGCTGCCGGCGAGCACAGGCAGCATCGCCTCGTCGAGCTGCCCGAATCCCGACGCCGTGCGCCCGCGGCGCAGGTCGCCAAGCCCGGCGAGCACGAGGGCGAGCGAGGTGAGCGCCGGGTCACGCCGCCGGCGCGCGATGCCGGCCAGCGCCTCGGCCTCGCGGTCGAGCACGGGCATGTCCCACCGCGAGAGCGCCAGGGAGCCGTCGATGTAGGCGAGGTAGCCGTGTGCGGCGCTCTCGGGCAGGCCGTCGAGCAGCCGACGCGCGCGGTTGAGCCACCCGGACGTCACGACGACGTCGCCGCGCGTGAACCACAGGAGCGCCAGGTCCAGCGCGCGCATCGCGGCCGGCTCGGCGTCGCCCGCCTCCTCGAGCAGTCGGTACGCGAGCTCGGTCGCCTCCAGCGACTCCTGCACGTGACCGACCCACCACGCGGCCCCGCCCAGGGCGGCGAGGTCGGCGGCGTCGAGCTCGCCCCACGCGCGGGCCTGGGAAAGCGAGCCGTAGGCCGCCTGCCAATCGCCGCGAGCGTACGCCTCGCGCGCTGCGGTGAGCACGTCCGTCTGGTCCATGGTGATCAGTCACGGTAGACCCCAGCCCGCGTGACGGGGAGATGCAAGATCGCGGGTCGCGCGACCGGGCCGGGCACGCTGGCCGGTCAGGCCGGCACCGTGGGCCGGCGCGTTCAACTGCCGTGGACGCGGATCGGTGCCAGCAGGCCCCGTCTGCAGGTCTAGACGCCGTCCACCCGACTTGAACATGCCGGTCCGAGACTCTCCTGCGTGAGGTCGAGTCCGGACCGATAAGTGTCCATTAAATGTCCAGTGGCCACGTCTGGCTCCTGTGTTCAGGATCCCGACGTGGCCTCTGACCTGCTACTTCGGTGGAGCTGAGGGGACTCGAACCCCTGACCCCCTGCATGCCATGCAGGTGCGCTACCAGCTGCGCCACAGCCCCGTTCCGAACCCACCGCAGCGGGTCCCACACCCTTGCGGGCGCTCGGAGAGTCTAGGACGAACCCCGGTCGATCTCCTAATCGGGGTCGCGGGTCTCGGCGTCGGCGTCGGACTCCCGGCGGTCGGGTCCGGCGTTCCAGTCGGTCGACGCGTCGGTGGGTCCGAGGTTGTAACCCGTGAGGCGCCAGCCGGGCACGCCGTCGAGCGTGGTCGCGACCAGCTCGGTCCAGTGCGCGTTGAGCATCCCGGCGAACGCGTGCAGCCGGTCACCGAGGCCGAGCAGGCGGCCGACGGTCGAGCTGATCGCGGAGCCGTGCGACACGACCACGAGCGTGTCGGCGCGGCCGAGCGCGGCGGCGTGCTCCTCGACGGCCACGGCGACCCGGTCGGCGACCTCGGCACGCGTCTCGGCGCCCACCCCCTCGGGCTCTCCCCCGGCCCGCCAGACGGCGAACTCCTCGGGCCACGACGCGACGATCTCGTCGCCCGTGAGGCCCTCCCAGATGCCGAAGCCACGCTCACGCAGGCGCGGGTCGACGACGAGCTCGAGGTCCGCCGCGCGCGCCAGGTACGCGGCGGTGTCGTGGGCTCGGCTGAGGTCCGAGGTGACGATGCGCGTGGGCTCGTGCCGCGCGATCATCCGCGCGGCGGCCGTGCGGGCCTGCCAGCGGCCGACGTCGTCGAGCGGGATGTCGACCTGGCCCTGCAGTCGTGCGGAGGCGTTGTGGGCGGTTCGCCCGTGCCGCCAGAGCAGCACACGTCCGGCGGTCACGCCCCGCTGCCCTCGCCGTGCACGTCGGCGGGCAGCTCGATGAGGGGGCAGTCCTTCCAGAGGCGCTCGAGGGCGTAGTAGACGCGGTCCTCGGCGTGCTGGACGTGCACGACGACGTCGCCGAAGTCGATGAGGACCCAGCGCCCCTGTCCCTTGCCCTCGCGGCGCACGGGCTTGCTGCCGAGGTGGAACAGCGCCTCCTCGACGGCGTCGACGATCGCGCCGACCTGCCGCTCGTTCGTGCCGGACGCGATGAGGAACACGTCGGTGAGGACGAGCTGCTCGCTCACGTCGAGCGCGATGATCTCCTGCGCCTTGAGGTCGGAGGCGGCGCGGGCCGCCGCCACGGCGAGCTCGACGGCTCGTTCGGTCGCGGGCACGGAACTCCTCGGGTGGTTCGGTCAGGTGATGAGCGGTGCGCTCACGTCGGTCGCGGCCGCCGGCGGGGCCGCGTTGGGGGTGGGCTCCTCGCCGCGCGCGTTGTTGAGCAGCAGCACGATGAGGAAGCCGAGCACGAATGCGACGAGCGCGAGCACGATGAGGTGCAGCCACGTGTACGGGTGACGCGGCCGCTCCTCGGCGTCCTCGTCGTCATCCTCGTCGTCGTCCTCGTCCAGGTCGTCGACGCGCGGGGCGCGCGCGGCGGTCGGGTCCGGCCGCTGGGCGAACGGCGCGCCACCGTCGGGTCCTGCCGGTGCACCGACGGGCGTGTCGGCCGGGCGGCCCCACGACCCGGGCACGGCCGTCGCCGGAGCCGCCGACGCGGCGGTGAACGTCTCGGCCGCCGCGGGAGCCGTGCCGGCGGACGCTGCCGACGGCGACGTCGCGGACGGCCAACCGGGGCCGGCCGGCTGCGCTGCGGCGTCGGTGCGTGCACCCGACGGGTTCCACGACGTCGCGGACGGCGCGGGGCTCCACGCGCCCGAGCGGTCGGTCGTCGGCGCGGACCCTGCGGACCCCGCGGACCACGACGCCGCCGCACGGGGCGGGTCGGCCGGCGCGGAGGCCGCCGGGCGGCGCTCCGGAGCCGGTGCGACGGGCGCGGCCGCGGACGCGTCGGGACGCGACGCCGACGGCCAGCCCGCGGGCTGCTGCGGCCAGGACGAGGGCGCGGGGCCCGGGGTCGGCGTCTGGGCGGGCGCGGGCGACCCGGGCGCCGGCGACGGGAACGACGGCCGCGGCGCGGAGCCGCCGCCGTACGACGGGCCGGCGGACGGCTGGGCGTAGCCCGGCGACGCGGGCCGCTGGCTCGGCGCGGACGACGGCCGGGAGGCACCCTGCTGCGGAGAGCCTGCAGGCTGGGCCGGACGCGCCCCGGACTGCGGCGACGGCGCAGCGGGCGACGTCGGTCGGGGGGCGCTCGGGGACGCGGGTCGGGGCGCGGACTGCTGCGGCGCCGCCGGGGGACGAGAGGTCGCCGTCGGCCACGCCGGCGCGGGCTGCGCGGCGGGAGGCTGTCCGCCGGCGGCGGGCCGCGGGGCGCTCGTCGGGTCGAGGGACGTGTCGCGGATCGACCGGCGGGACCGCGCCGCCTGGTCGTCGGCAGGCTGCGACCAGGACGGCACGCCGGACCCGCCCGCCGACTGCTCGCGCATGGCGCGGCGGGACACGCCCTGGGCGGCCTCCTGCTCGGCGGCGGCGCGCTCGAGCTCGCGACGACGCCGTCGCTCTCCCGGTTCACTCATGACTGACCTCGATACAACCTGTGCTTCGCGATGTACTGGACGACCCCGTCGGGGACGAGGTACCAGACCGGCTGACCGGCGCGTGCCCGCGCGCGGACGTCGGTCGAGGAGATCGCCAGGGCGGGGATCTCCTGGATGCTCACCCGGTCGGCGGGCAGGCCGTCGACCGACAACGTGTGACCCGGACGGGTCACCGCCACGAAGTGCGCCATGGCGAACAGCTCCTCGGCATCCTTCCACGTGAGGATCTGCTCGATCGCGTCGGCGCCGGTGATGAAGTAGAGGTCGGCGTCCGGGCGCAGCGTCTTGAGGTCACGGAGCGTGTCGACCGTGTACGTCAGCCCCGGACGGTCGACGTCCACGCGGCTCACGGTGAACCGCGGGTTCGACGCCGTGGCGATGACGGTCATCAGGTAGCGGTGCTCCGGGACCGTGACGTCCTGGTCCTGCTTGAACGTCGGGTGGCCCGTGGGGACGAAGACGACCTCGTCCAGGTCGAACCTGTCCGCGACCTCGCTCGCGGCGACCAGGTGCCCGTGGTGGACGGGGTCGAACGTGCCACCCATCACCCCCAGGCGAGGTCGCCGCTGCGTCATCGGACCGGTGCTCCCCGCCGCGCTCAGTGGCGGGTCCCGACGCTCCGGAACGCGAAGGTGAACAGCAGCATGGCGACGAGGCCGACGAACGCCCCGATCCCGAACACCACGGGCGGGAAGGGCAGCTCGTTGGCGTGCTCGGCGGCTTCCTCGGCGGCGGCGATCAGTGCGCTGTGCACGGTGTTCCTCCAGTGGGGTTGTCGGGGAGCGACAAGTGTCGCACGACGCGCTGTGGCGTCAGGGCCGGACGTGCCCGTCGCCCTGCACGACCCACTTGGTGGTCGTGAGCTCGGCGAGGCCCATCGGGCCGCGGGCGTGCAGCTTCTGGGTCGAGATGCCGATCTCGGCGCCCAGGCCGAGCTGGCCGCCGTCCGTGAACCGCGTCGAGGCGTTCACCATGACGGCCGCGGAGTCGACCTCGGCGACGAAGCGCTCGGATGCGGCGAGGTCGCGCGTGACGATCGCCTCGGTGTGGCCCGAGCTCCACGTCCGGATGTGGTCGAGCGCCTCGTCCAGGTCCTCGACGACGCGGACCGCGAGGTCGAGCGACAGGTACTCGGTCGCCCAGTCCTCGTCGGTCGCCGCGACGACCGCGACCTCCTCGGGCGCGAGACGCAGCGTCGTCTCGTCGCCGTGGATCGTCACGCCGGCGTCCGCGAGCGCGGCGAGCGCGACGGGCAGGAACTCGTCCGCGACACCCTGGTGCACGAGCAGCGTCTCGGCCGCGTTGCAGACGCCGACGCGCTGCGTCTTGGCGTTGAGCAGGATCGGCAGCGCGACGTCGAGGTCGGCGCTCTCGTCGACGTACACGTGCACGTTGCCGACGCCGGTCTCGATGACGGGGACGGTCGACTCGCGCACGACGGTCGCGATGAGGTCCGCTCCCCCGCGCGGCACGAGCACGTCGACGAGCCCGCGCGCGTGCATGAGCGCGACGGCACCCGGGCGCCCCCACGCGTCGATCGACTGCACGAGGTCGCCGGGGAGCCGCTGTGCGACGAGCGCGTCCGACAGCACGCGGACGATGACCTCGTTGCTGTGCGCCGCCGCGGATCCGCCGCGCAGGATCACCGCGTTGCCGGACTTGAGCGCGAGGCCGGCCGCGTCGACCGTCACGTTCGGGCGCGCCTCGTAGATCATGCCGACGACGCCCATGGGGACGCGCAGCTGACGCAGGCGCAGGCCGTTCGGGAGCGTCGAGCCGCGCACGACCTCGCCGACCGGGTCGGGCAGACCGGCGAGCTCGCGCAGGGCGTCGGCGATCGCGACGATGCGCTCGGGCGTGAGGGCGAGGCGGTCGAGCAGGCCCGGCGAGATCCCGCCGGCGCGACCCTTCTCGAGGTCGAGCGCGTTCGCGGCGACGATCTCGTCCGTCGCGGTCACGAGCGCGTCGGCGAGCGCGTGCAACGCGGCGTCCTTCGTGGCGCGGGTCGCGGTCGCGAGCGCGCGCGACGCGACCTTCGCGCGCTGCGCGACCTCGCGGACCTCCGCGGCGACGTCCGTCCCGGCGGCGTCGTGCAGGGGTGCCTCGAGCGATGCGGTCATCCCGTCAGGGTAGACCGCCGGCGCGCGCGTCGGTCCGCGCATCCACGACCCGGCCGCCACCCGGCTCGCCACCGTCTACGGGGCGCACGTCGAGCGCGAGCACGAGCAGCGTGCCGCCGTCGACGACGCGCGTCCCCTGCTCAGGGACCCGCACGAACCAGAGCCCCTCGTCGAGGCGGTGTGCGCCCGCCATCCGCGGCCCGGAGCTCATGAGCCGCGTCAGCGCGCGGCGGGCACCCGCCGACGCCTGACCAGGACCATGTCGTCCCGGTGCACGAGCTCGCGGTCGTAGCCCGGCCCCAGGTCGTCCCGCAGGTCCGACGTCGTGCGACCCAGCAGGTCGGGCACCTCGTCCGACGCGTACGCGACGAGCCCGCGCGCGACGACGGTCCCGTCCGGGCCGACGATCTCGACGGGGTCGCCGGCGTCGAACGTCCCCTCGACGCCCGTGACCCCGGCCGGCAGCAGCGACGTCCGCCGCTCGACGACGGCCCGCACGGCCCCGTCGTCGAGCACGAGCCGGCCGCGCGTGCGCGCCGCGTGCGCGAGCCACAGCAGCCGGATCGACGACCGTCGCCCGGTCGCCGCGAACCACGTCCCGACGTCGTCGCCCGCGAGCGCGGCGCGCGCCTGCGTCGCGGACGTCAGCACCACGGGGATGCCCGACTGCGTCGCGATCGCGACGGACTCGAGCTTGGTCACCATGCCGCCCGTGCCCACGGCGCTCCCCCGCGACGACACGTCGACCCCGTCCAGGTCGCGCGGGCCGGCGACGTGCGTGAGCCGCCGCGACCCCGGCCGCGACGGCGGGCCGGTGTACAGCGCGTCGACGTCCGTGAGCAGCACGAGCGCGTCCGCGTGGACCAGGTGCGACACGAGCGCGGCGAGCCGGTCGTTGTCGCCGAACCGGATCTCGTCGGTCGCGACCGCGTCGTTCTCGTTGATGATCGGCACGACGCCGAGGTCGAGCAGCCGCGTCAGCGACCGGTGCGCGTTGCGGTAGTGCCCGCGGCGCACGGTGTCCTCCGCGGTGAGCAGCACCTGCCCGACACGGAGCCCGTGGTCCGCGAACGCCCTGGTGTAGTGCGCGACGAGGAGCCCCTGGCCGACCGACGCGGCGGCCTGCTGCGTCGCGAGGTCACGCGGGCGGGCAGCCAGGCCGAGCGGCCCGATCGCGGCCGCGATGGCGCCCGACGAGACGAGCACGACCTGACCGCCCGCGTTGCGCCGCTCGGCCAGCACGTCGACGAGCGCGCGCAGCCGCTCGGGGTCGAGGCGCCCGTCCGGGCTCGTGAGCGACGACGACCCCACCTTGACGACCACCCGCGCGGCGGCGGGCAGCTGCTGGCGGTCGTGCAGGGGTGCGGCGCTCACGTGCGCATTCTGCCCCCGCGACCCGGCACCACCGCGGACGCATCCGCGCGCCGGACGCCCGGCGACGCGCGAGCGGGTCAGCCCCGCCGCTCAGGCTGGTCGCCATCCCGCGCCGTCCACCCCGGCGGTGCCGTGGGCACGAGCGCGACGTCGTCGGCCGACGCTCCCGTCAGTCCGCGTCCGGGTCCGTCCAGACACCGTGCTCGCGCTCGGACCACAGCTCGTCGCGGGCCGCCGTCTTGGCGTCCATGCGCTCGCGGTACTCTTGCCGCTTCTCGCCACGGGTCGGGCGCGACCGGTCCTCGAGGCGCACGTCGGAGCCGCGCGGGCCGCCGAGCAGCTCGGCACCCGTCATGAGCGTGGGCTCCCAGTCGAAGACGACCGCGTTCGAGTCGGGACCGATCCGCACCTCGTCCCCGGCGACCGCACCGGCCGAGTACAGCGCGTCCTCGACGCCGAGCCGCGCGAGCCGGTCGGCGAGGTAGCCGACGGCCTCGTCGTTGGAGAAGTCCGTCTGCCGGACCCAGCGCTCGGGCTTCTCGCCGCGCACCGCGAACCAGACGGCGCCGCCGCCCTCGCGCCGCGTCACGGTGAACCCGGAGTCGTCGACCGCCTTGGGGCGCAGCACGACGCGCGTGCCCTCGGGCTGCGGGGCCTCGCGTCGGGCTTGCTCGACCCGCTCGGCGAGCGCGAACGTGAGCGGGCGCAGGCCCTCGTGGCTGGCCGTCGAGATCTCGAACACCGGCAGGCCGCGCGCCTCGAGCTCGGGCCTGACCAGCTCGGCGAGGTCGCGCGCCTCGGGCACGTCCACCTTGTTGAGCACGACGACGCGCGGACGCTCGGCGAGCGGGACCCGCCCGCCCTCGATGCCGAGATCGCCGGCGTAGGCCGCGAGCTCGGACTCGATGACGTCGAGGTCCGAGATCGGGTCGCGATCGGGCTCGAGCGTCGCGCAGTCGAGCACGTGCACGATGACCGCGCACCGCTCGATGTGGCGCAGGAACTCCAGCCCGAGCCCGCGCCCCTGCGACGCACCCGGGATGAGTCCCGGCACGTCGGCGACGGTGTAGCGCGACGACCCGGCCTGCACGACGCCGAGGTTCGGCACGAGCGTCGTGAACGGGTAGTCGGCGATCTTGGGCCGTGCGGCCGAGATCGCCGCGACGAGGCTCGACTTGCCGGCCGAGGGGTACCCGACGAGGGCCACGTCGGCGATCGTCTTGAGCTCCAGGACGACGTCGAGGGCCTCCCCCGGCTCGCCGAGCAGCGCGAAGCCCGGCGCCTTGCGCCGCTGGGAGGCGAGGGCGGCGTTACCCAGCCCGCCACGCCCGCCCGCGGCGACGACGAAGCGCGCGCCCACACCGACGAGGTCCGCGAGCACCTCACCGTCGGTGCCCTTGACGACCGTGCCGTCGGGCACGCCGAGCACGAGGTCCTGCCCGGTCGACCCCGACCGGTGGTCGCCCATGCCCTGCGTGCCGGAGGGGGCGTGCCGGTGCGGCAGGTGGTGGAACTCGAGCAGCGTCGTGACCTGGGGGTCGACCTCGAGGATCACGGAGCCGCCGTTCCCGCCGTTGCCCCCGTCGGGGCCGGCGAGCGGCTTGAACTTCTCACGGTGGATGGACGCACACCCGTGCCCACCGTCACCGCCGGTCGCGTGCAGCACGACCCGGTCGACGAACGTCGCCACGGCTGTCCTCCTGTCCGGCCCCGGACGTCACCGGGGCGCTCTCGTGATCGTCACACGACGAAGGGGCGCACCGCACCGGTGCGCCCCTTCGTCGACTGCTGAGTGGTCGTCAGGCCTCGGCGCTGACGATGTCCACGACCTTGCGGCCGCGACGCGTGGCGAAGGCCACCGCGCCGGCGGTCAGCGCGAACAGCGTGTCGTCGCCGCCACGGCCCACGTTGTTGCCGGGGTGGAAGTGCGTGCCGCGCTGGCGGACGATGATCTCGCCGGCCTTGACGACCTGACCGCCGAAGCGCTTGACGCCGAGGCGCTGCGCGTTGGAGTCGCGACCGTTGCGCGAGGAGCTCGCGCCCTTCTTGTGTGCCATGACTGACCTGCTCTCTTGCTGCTGCGGAAGGCGGGGGCCGCGGCGTCAGCGCGCCGCGGGACGACTCACTTGATGCCGGTGACCTTGATGCGGGTCAGCTGCTGGCGGTGACCCTGGCGCTTGCGGTAGCCGGTCTTGTTCTTGTACTTGAGGATGTCGATCTTGGGACCCTTCTCGTCCCGCACGACCTCCGCCGTCACCTTCACCTTGGCCAGCGCCGCGGCGTCGGTGGTGACCTTCTCGCCGTCCACGAGGAGCAGCGCCGGCAGCTCGACGGTGGAGCCGGCCTGCGCGGCGAGGCGGTCGACGACGACGACGTCGCCCACCGCGACCTTCTCCTGGCGGCCGCCAGCCTTCACGATCGCGTACACCACGTTGCTGCTCATCTCTGCTCGTCGAACTGCTCGGTCAAAAGTCTGCCGGTGCCTGCCTGCGCCCGCGCACGTCCCGCAGCGCCCGGGAGACCGGTCCGAGGGGAGTCGCGTCGACGCCGTTGCGGCGGCACACATGACCAGCGCGCACACGACGCGCCGACGTTCTAGGGTACGGACCGCGTGAGCCAGGGTCAAACCGCGGCGGGGCGCGACGCTGGTCACACCGCGTCGGCGGCGAGCCGCGACTCCAGCCCGCGCACGACGACGTCCACGCCGAACGCGAAGCGTACGTCGGCGTCGTCGTCCCGGTCCGGCCTCCCCTGCTCCTCGACGACGAACCCGACCACGAACGCCAGCAACGTCGACCACGCGCGGCTCGCGTCGCCCTCGGCGAACCCGGCGTCCACGAGGATCGACAGCGGCAGCTCGACCCAGCCGCGCAGCCGCTCGTCGGTCACGTAGGTCCCGCTGAAGACGCGCGCGCCGTCGCGACGACCGAGGAGTGCGGCCCGGAACCGGTCGGCGGAGACGCGCACGCAGTCCTGCCACGGTTCGCCGACCAGGTCGCGCATCTCCGGTCCGGCCGCGTCGATGAGGTCGCGCAGCATCGTCGTCGCCATCTCGTCGAGCAGCGCCGCCTTGCTCGGCACGTGCCAGTACAGGGCGGCGACCTGGACCCCCAGGTCGCCCGCGAGGCGGCGCAGGGTGAGGCCGTCGAGGCCGACCTCGTCGAGGAGGTCGAGCGCGCGCCGGACGATCCGCTCGCGGTCCAGCCGCTCCGCCACGTCGCCTCCTCCGGCCGTCACGGCAGGTGCCGCACCACGGCCACCTTGACAACCGAACAGCGTTCAGCGCAACCTGAACACCGTTCAATTGAACATCGTTCAGGAGGCTCGTGTGCGCACCACCGTCGTCGTCAACCACCCCTACGAGGGCAGCTTCTGCCACGCGCTCGCGGATGCTGCCGCGAGCGGCGCACGGCGTGCGGGCCAGCAGACCGAGGTCGTCGACCTCGACGCGGTCGGCTTCGACCCCGTCATGCGCCGGGCCGACCTCGCCGCGTGGCGGGAGCACCGGACCCTGGATCCCATGGTGCTCGACCTCCAGGCCCGCATCGACGCGACCGACCACCTCGTCCTCGTGCACCCGGTGTGGTGGGAGACCGCGCCGGCCGTCATGAAGGGGTTCTACGACAAGGTGCTGCTGCCCGGCTGGGCGTACGACGACGGCATGCTCGGGCTCCCCCGCGCGCGGTTCGGGCGTCTGCGTCGCGTGACCGTCGCCACGACCATGACGACGCCCGGCACGGCCTACCGCTGGCTGTTCGGCAACACCGTCCAGAAGGCGTCCGTGCGCGGCGTCTGGCAGAAGATGGGCGTCCCGGTGCGGTGGCTCAGCCACCCGCGCGTCGCCGACGTCTCCCCCGCGCGCCGGGACCGGTGGCTGCAGCGCATCGAGGACCGGGTCGCCGGGGTGCGTCTCGCGGAGCGCGACGACCTCGCCGCCGCGTCCTCCTGAGCCACGCGGCGCCCGGCACCGAGCCGGCCGGTCGACGTCCCGGACGCGTCCCGGATGCGGCCGCACGAGCGCCGACCTAGCCTCGCCAGGTCGGACCAGTCGGGCAAGAGGCGTCCCGCAGTCGCCGCGTCCCACCAGGAGGCGTCGTGTCCCAGGACCCGTCCCGCAGCCGCAGCACGACCGAGGCCGCACCCGATCCAGAAGACCCGCGCAAGCCCGACTCCCCCGGCGAGCTCGCGAAGCCGTCGTGGAAGTACGTCGCGCGCAAGACGTTCCGCGAGTTCCTGGCCGACGAGTGCACCGACCAGGCCGCCGCGCTCACGTACTACGCCGTGCTCGCGATCGCGCCGGCCCTCCTGGCGGTCGTGTCGGTGCTCGGCCTCGTGGGCGACCCGGAGCAGACGCTCAACCGCGTGATGGACCTCGTGGCGGACCTCGGCGCGCCCGACCAGGCCGCCGAGACGGTGCAGCCGATCGTCGAGGCGGCGACGTCCAACACCAAGGCCGGCCTCGCGCTGATCCTCGGCGTGCTGCTGGCCCTGTGGTCGGCGTCGGGGTACGTCGCGGCGTTCGGGCGCGGCATGAACCGCGTGTACGAGGTCGAGGAGGGGCGGCCGATCTGGAAGCTGCGTCCGGTGATCCTCCTCATCACGCTCGTGCTCGTCGTGATCGCGGTGCTCATCGTCGCGGCGATGGTCCTGTCCGGCCCGGTCGCCCAGACGATCGGCGACGCCGTCGGCCTCAGCGACACCGCCGTCACCGTCTGGAACGTGCTCAAGTGGCCGGTCGTCGTCGCGCTCGTCGTCATCGCGATCGCGCTGCTCTACCACGGGACGCCGAACGTCCGGCAGCCGAAGTTCCGCTGGATCAGCGTCGGCGCGACCGTCGCGCTCGTCGTGTGGGTCGTCGCGTCCGTCGCCTTCGGCTTCTACGTCACGACGTTCTCGTCCTACGACGCGACCTACGGGTCCCTCGCGGGCGTCGTCGTCTTCCTCCTGTGGCTGTGGATCAGCAACCTCGCGCTGCTGTTCGGCGCGGAGCTCGACGCCGAGCTCGAGCGGGGCCGCGAGCTCCAGGGCGGCATCGAGGCCGAGGAGACGATCCAGCTCCCCGCGCGCGACACCAAGGCGAGCGACAAGAAGGCCGCGAAGGCCGCCGAGGACGTCCGCCGCGGTCGCGAGCTGCGCGAGCGCGCCAGCCGCGGCAAGCACGACGACGACGCGCGCGACGACCGCACCCGCCGCTGACGGCCCACCGGCCGCGGAAGTCCCGCGGCGGATCGTCCGCACGCACGACGACGCCCGCACCGGAGGATCGGTGCGGGCGTCGTCGTGAGCGGTGCCGGCCGCCCGGCACGTGCCGTCAGTCCTGCGGGGCCTCCGCGGGCTCCTCGTCCTCGGTCGCGTCCTCGAAGAGGTCCGGCGACACGGGCGTGAGCTCGAGCGGCTCGTCGGCGGTGTCGGACTCCGCCGCCTCGTCGCCGGCGTCGGGAGCGGTGCCGGGCGTCGTCGCGGGCGCGACACCGCTCGCGGCGAGCGCCGCGAGGACGTCGAGCACCGGCTGCTCGGCCGGGGCGCCGGTCGTGCCCGGCGCGGCCTCCGCCGCGGCGAGCTCCTCGACGGCGTCCTCGACGACCACGACGCTCTCGCGCACCTCGACCGTCTCGACCGTCTCGTCGACGACCGCGGCGACGCCGTCGCCGGCCGCCTCGCCGTCGCGCACCGGCGCGTCGGTGCGCAGCGCCTCGACGTGGCCGTCGGCCTCGTGGTGGTGCTCGTGCGCGTGCGCGGCTGCCGCCGCGATGGTCGCGAGCGTCGCCTTGACCGCCTCGCGCGCCTCGGGCAGCACCGGCACGCCCGGGTGCGGCGTCGTGGGCGCGGTCTCCTTGGCGGCACCGCGCTTGCGGCGCGAGCGCTTCGACTCGCCCGCGTCGGCCGGTGCCGCCTGCTGCTGCGCGCCGGCGTCCGGGCGTCCGTTCTTCTCGACAGGCTCGTCGTGGACGATGAAGCCGCGGCCGTGGCAGTGCTCGCACGTCTCGGAGAACGCCTCGACCAGGCCCTGGCCGACGCGCTTGCGGGTCATCTGGACCAGGCCCAGCGACGTCACCTCGGCGACCTGGTGCTTCGTGCGGTCACGGCCGAGGCACTCGACGAGGCGGCGCAGCACGAGGTCGCGGTTGGACTCGAGGACCATGTCGATGAAGTCGATGACGATGATCCCGCCGATGTCGCGCAGCCGGAGCTGGCGGACGATCTCCTCCGCGGCCTCCAGGTTGTTGCGCGTCACCGTCTCCTCGAGCGTTCCGCCCGAGCCGGTGAACTTGCCGGTGTTGACGTCGACGACCGTCATCGCCTCGGTGCGGTCGATGACGAGCGAGCCGCCCGACGGCAGCCAGACCTTGCGGTCCATGCCCTTCGCGAGCTGCTCGTCGACGCGGTGCACCGTGAAGACGTCCTGCGTGCCGGTCCACTTCGAGACCTTCTGCGCGAGGTCGGGCGCGAGCTCGTCGATGTAGGACGAGATCGTCGACCACGCGTCGTCGCCCTGGACGACGAGCGCGGAGAAGTCGTCGTTGAAGATGTCGCGCACGACGCGGATCGCCATGTCGGGCTCGCCCTGGAGCAGCGCGGGCGCCGACGCGGTCTTCGCCTTCTTCTCGATGGCCTCCCACTGGCCCTGCAGGCGGGCGACGTCGGCGCGCAGCTCCTCCTCCGAGGCGCCCTCGGCCGCGGTGCGCACGATGACGCCCGCCGAGTCGGGGACGACCTCGCGCAGGATCTTCTTGAGGCGGTTGCGCTCGGTGTCGGGCAGCTTGCGGCTGATGCCGGTCATGCCGCCGCCGGGCACGAACACGAGGTAGCGGCCCGCGAGCGTGACCTGCGACGTCAGGCGCGCACCCTTGTGGCCGATCGGGTCCTTGGTGACCTGCACGAGCACCGAGTCGCCGGACTTCAGCGCCTGCTCGATGCGGCGCGGCTGACCCTCGAGCCCCGCGGCGTCCCAGTTGACCTCGCCCGCGTACAGCACGGCGTTGCGGCCCTTGCCGACGTCGACGAACGCGGCCTCCATGCTCGGCAGCACGTTCTGCACGCGGCCGAGGTAGACGTTGCCGACCATCGACGTCTGCGCCTGGTTCGACACGTAGTGCTCGACCAGCACGCCGTCCTCGAGCACCGCGATCTGCGTGCGGTTCGCGCGCTCGCGCACGACCATCGTCCGCTCGACCGACTCGCGCCGGGCCAGGAACTCGGCCTCGGTGATGATCTGACGGCGGCGGCCCGCGTCGCGACCCTCACGGCGACGCTGACGCTTGGCCTCCAGCCGGGTCGACCCGCGCAGCGCGGTGACCTCGTCGCTCGCGGAGCGGCGCGACGGACGCTCGGGCTCGGCCGCGTCACCGCGGCTGCCCCGACGACGACGGCGACGCCGGCGGCTCGAGCCGCCCTGCTCGGCGTCCGCGTCCGACTCGTCCGCGTCGGCGTCCGCGTCCTGCGGCTCGGCGTCCTCGTCCTCGGCGTCCGTGTCGGCCGGGGCGTCCTGGTCCTGCTCGCCCGCGTCGCCGCGGTTGCGACGACCACGGCCACCGCGACGACGGCGCCGGCGCTGACCGCCGCCCTCGCCCTGCTCGTCGCCCTGCTCGTCGACGGCCTCGTCCTCCGCCTGGTCCTCGACCTCGTCCGCGTCGGACGGGGCGACGGCGTCGGCCTCCTCCTCGACGACCTCGGTCTCCTCGACGGGTGCCGGCGCGGCACCACGGCCGCGGCGACCCCGGCGGCGGGACGGACGCTCGGCACGCTCGGTCTCCGCGGCCTCGACGGGCGCGGTCTCGACGTCCTCGGTCGTCGACGACGCGTCGGCAGCCGCGGCGGTCTCGGCCGCCTCCGCGGCCTCACGCTCGGCGCGACGCGCGGCCTCGGAGATCTCCTCCGGGGAGCCGGCGCTGGCCTGCGCGCGGCGGCGGCGCGGACGCGCGGCGGCCGGGTCCGGCGCCTGGAACAGCAGCGCCGTCGTCGCGAGCCGGGGGCTCGTGGGCGCCTGCGGCTCGGCCGGGCGGACGTCGGCGAGCGCGGCGAGGACGTCGAGCGCCGGTGCGTCGGCCACGTCCTGCGCGGTCTCGCCACCCTCGGCGGTCGCGGGGGCGACGTCGGTGCCCTCGGTGGTCTCGTCGACCTCGTCCTCGGCGTCCGCCACCTCGGCGGCGGGCGGCACGACCTCCGCGGCCGGCTCGGGGGCGGCGGCCGGGCGCGCGGCGGAGCGGCGGCGGCGCGCGGGCTTCTTCGGCTCGGCGGCGGGCTCGGCCGCAGCCTGCTCCGCGGCGGGCTCGGCGGTCGCGTCGGCGCCGCCGGTCGCGGCCGGCTCCGCGGGAGCCGCGGCGGGCTCGCCAGCGGCCGTCGCGTCCGCGGGGGTCTCGGCGGCGGGCGTGACCGTGCGGGTCACGCGGCGGGAGCGACGCGGCTTGGAGGCGGGCGCCTCGGCGGGCACGTCGGCCGCGGGTGCGACCTCGGCGACCTCGGGGGCGGCGGTCCCGGCCGGCTCGGCCGGGGGCTCGGGGGCGACGGCCGCACCGTCACCGGCGTCGGTCGTGGTCTCGACGACAGGGGCGGCGGCGGTCGTGCGCGTCGCCCGGCGGCGCCGCGCCTTCGGCGCGGACTCACCCCCGGACGTCGTCGTGGCGTCTGCGTTCTCGGGAGTGTTCTCGGGGGTCACGCGTGGTGCTCCTGGGTACCGCAGAGCCCCGCCCCACACGCGCGGTCCTCGGTCGGTCGGTCGTCACGCACGCCCTCGGCGCGGCGACGGAAGTCGTCGGTCGTGGCTGCTGCACCTGGGCCGGCGCCGTCGCCTGCAGCGGCGGCGCGCTCCCGGATGGAGCGGCACGGCCGAGCGGCGGACTGGCGCGCGATGCGCGCTGGTGCTGCGAGCTCAAGGGTCCGTCCGCGGTGTGGGCGCCGACGGAACCGTGGTCAGTATCGCACAGGGGTCCCCTGCGAGCGCGGCACGACCGTCGGCGCGGCGGCGGTCGAGTGACACCGGACACCTCCGGACCGCGTTTCACGACGCCCCGTCACTACACGGGACCTTCGTCCCAGGAGCAGACTGGGGGTGCTTCTTAGCGTTCCCCCAGGTCCACTGGCCGGGCACCCGCCGAGGCGTCCTCCCGTGCGACCTGCCCGCCTGTCCGGTCCGCAGAGCACGGAGAACCCACGTGGACGCCCTCGATCTCGCCCGCTGGCAGTTCGGCATCACGACCGTCTACCACTTCATCTTCGTGCCGCTGACGATCGGCCTCGCGCCGCTCGTCGCGATCATGCAGACGATCTGGGTCCGGACGGGGAACGAGCGGTGGCTGCGGCTCACCAAGTTCTTCGGCAAGCTCCTGCTCATCAACTTCGCGATCGGTGTCGCCACCGGCATCGTCCAGGAGTTCCAGTTCGGCATGGCGTGGTCGGAGTACTCGCGCTTCGTCGGCGACGTGTTCGGCGCGCCGCTCGCGATGGAGGCGCTCGCCGCGTTCTTCGTCGAGTCGACGTTCCTGGGGCTGTGGATCTTCGGGTGGGACAAGCTGCCGAAGAAGATCCACCTCGCGTGCATCTGGGCCGTCGCGATCGCGACCAACCTGTCCGCGTACTTCATCCTCGCGGCGAACTCGTGGATGCAGCACCCGGTCGGTGCGACGTACAACCCGGAGACGGGCCGCGCGGAGATGACCGACATCGGCGCGATCCTCAGCAACAACACGCTGCTCGCCGCGTTCCCGCACACGATCAGCGCCGCGTTCCTGACGGCCGGCACCTTCGTCGCGGGCATCGCCGCGTGGTGGATGGTCAAGCTGGTCCGCGCGAACCATGCGGACGAGGCGCGCGACGTCTACCGCCCCGCCGTCATGCTCGGCGTGGTCACGATGCTCGTCGCGGGCCTCGTGGTGGCCGTCAGCGGGGACGCGCAGGCCAAGCTCATGTTCGACCAGCAGCCGATGAAGATGTCGGCGGCCGAGGCCCTGTGCGAGACGACCGAGGGCGGCGCACCGTTCTCCATCCTCGCGATCGGCGACCTGTCCGACTCGTGCGAGGGCGTGCAGCACCTCATCGAGATCCCGGGCCTGACGTCGTTCCTCGCGTCGGGCTCCTTCACCGAGCCGCTCCCGGGTGTCGAGGACCTCCAGGCGCAGTACGAGGAGAAGTACGGCTTCACCGGCGAGGACGGCGAGCCGATCTCGTACCAGCCGAACCTCGCGGTGACGTACTGGTCGTTCCGTCTGATGATCGGCTTCGGCGTCGGGTCGGCGGCGCTCGCGCTCGTCGCGCTGTGGGTGACCCGCAAGGGCCGCGTCACCGGGAACGTGTGGGTCTCCCGGCTCGCGGTCGCGGCGCTCGCGACGCCGTTCCTCGCGTCGGCGTTCGGCTGGATTTTCACCGAGATGGGCCGTCAGCCGTGGGTCGTCGCGCCCAACCCGAACCCGTCGGGCGTCGACGGCGTCTGGCTGCTCACCGCGCGCGGCGTCTCGACCGTGACGGGCCCCGGCACGATCCTCACCTCGCTCCTCGCGTTCACCGCGCTCTACGGCGTGCTCGCCGTGATCTGGTTCCGCCTCATGCACCGCTACGCGGTCGAGGGCGTCGCCGCGAGCGAGAAGGACCCGAGCCCGGACAACCCCGCCAACCGACCGGACCCGGACGACGAGTCCGCCGAGCGTCCGCTGTCCTTCGCGTACTGAGAACGGGAGCCCCCGACCATGGAGCTGTCGACCGTCTGGTTCCTGCTCATCGCCGTGCTCTGGACCGGCTACCTCGTCCTCGAGGGGTTCGACTTCGGCGTCGGGATGCTGCTGGGCATCCTGAACCGCGGCGACCGCGCGGCGAAGGACCGCGACCGCCGCGTCATGATCAACACGATCGGGCCTGTCTGGGACGGCAACGAGGTGTGGCTGCTCACCGCGGGCGGTGCGACGTTCGCGGCCTTCCCCGAGTGGTACGCGACCCTGTTCTCCGGGTTCTACCTGCCGCTGCTGCTGATCCTGCTCGCGCTCATCGTCCGCGTCGTCGCGTTCGAGTGGCGCGGCAAGATCGACGACGACCGCTGGCGGGCCTGGGCGGACCGGGCGCTCATCGTCGGGTCGTGGGTGCCGGCCGTGCTGTGGGGCGTCGCGTTCGCCAACCTGGTCCGGGGCGTCGAGCTCGACGCCGACCACCAGTACGTGGGCGGGTTCTTCGCGCTGCTCAACCCGTTCGCGCTGCTCGGCGGCGCGCTCACCGCGCTCGTCTTCCTCACGCACGGCGCCGTGTTCCTCGCGCTCAAGTCCGACGGCGACGTCCGGGCCCGGGCCGGCGCGTTCGCCGCGAGGTCGTCCGTCGCGACGCTCGCCGTCGGGGCCGTGTGGGCGGTCTGGGCGCAGCTCGCGTACTCCGTCGCGTGGACGTGGGTCGCGGTCGTCGTCGCCGCGCTCGCGCTCGTCGCCCTGGTGCTCGCGACGCGCGCCCGCCGCGAGGGGCAGGCGTTCGTCGCGTCCGCCGTCGCGATCGTCGCCGTCGTCGTGCTGATCTTCGGGTCGATGTACCCCGACGTGATGCCCGCGCTGGACCCCGCGAACTCCCTCACCGTCGACAACGCGTCGTCCACCGACTACACGCTCACCGTCATGACGTGGGTCGCCGTGTTCCTCACCCCGCTCGTGCTGCTCTACCAGGGCTGGACGTACTGGGTGTTCCGCAAGCGCATCAGCGGCCACCACATCCCCGCGCACACGGGCCTCACCTTCGACCGGTCGGGCCCGCAGGTCCCGGCGTCGGTCGGCGCAGGTCGCGAGGACGACGTGCCCGCCGGCGACGCGGAGCCGCGCTGACGTGCGCCCGCTCGACCTCCGGCTCCTGCGGTACGCGCGCAGCGCACGCGGCTACGTCGCGCTGACCGCGGGCCTCGGGGTCCTCACCGCGGCGCTCGTCGTCGCGCAGGCGCTGCTGCTCGCGCGCGCCGTCGGGCGGGCCGTGCACGACGGCGCGACGCTCGACGCGATCGCCCCGCTCGTCGCGGGCCTCGCGGCGGTCGTCGCCGCACGTGTGCTCGTCACGGGCCTGCAGGAGCGGTACGCGCACCGGGCCGCGACGCGCGCGGTCGGCGAGCTGCGGGACGCGGTCGTCGAGCGCGCGGTCGACCTCGGTCCCCGGCACCTCGCGGCAGGACACGGGCCCGCCCTCGTCACGCTCGTCACCCGGGGGCTCGACGCGCTCGAGCCGTACTTCGTGCGGTACCTGCCGCAGCTCGTGCTCGCGGCGACTGTCACGCCGGGCACCCTGCTCGTCGTCCTGGGCCTCGACTGGATCTCCGCCGCGATCCTGGTCGGCACGATCCCGCTGGTGCCGATCTTCATGGTGCTCGTCGGGCGCCTCACGCAGGGGCGCTCCGAGCGGGGCCTCGCCACGATGCAGCGGCTCGGCGCGCAGGTGCTCGACCTCCTCGCGGGCCTGCCCACGCTCCAGGCGCTCGGCCGCGAGCGCGGCCCCGCGGCCCGCGTCCGGGCGCTCGGCGACGCGCACCGCCGCGCGACCATGGGCACGCTGCGCATCGCCTTCCTGTCGGGGATGGTGCTCGAGCTCCTCACCACACTGTCGGTCGCGCTCGTCGCCGTCGGGATCGGCCTGCGGCTCGTCGAGGGGCACCTCGACCTCGTCACGGGGCTCGCGGTGCTGATCCTGGCGCCCGAGGTGTTCCTGCCGCTGCGCCAGGTCGGCGCGCAGTACCACGCGGCCGTCGACGGGGTCGCGGCCGCGGATCAGGCGTTCGCGCTGCTCGACGAGCCCGCTCCGGCGCGTGGCACGCGGACCGCCCCCGACCTCGCGTCCGCGACGCTGCGGCTCGACGGCGTCGGCGTCGCGACGTCCGACGGCCTCGCGCCCGCCGCGCTCGACCTCGTCGTGCGGCCCGGGACCGTCGTCGCGCTCACGGGCCCCAGCGGTGCGGGCAAGTCCACGGCCGTCGACGTCCTGCTCGGCCTGCTGCCGCCCGACGAGGGGCGCGTCGTGGTCGACGGACCGGACGGCCTGCTGGACCTCGCGGACGTCGACCGGGACTCGTACTGGTCGCAGGTCACGTGGCTGCCGCAGCGGCCCGTGCTCGAGCCCGGCACGCTCGCCGAGGTCGTCGGCGGGGACGACGCCTCGCGCGCCCGCGCCGCGGCGCTCACGGGTCTCGACGCGGTTCTCGCGACGCTCCCGGCGGGCTGGCGCACGCCGCTCGGCCGGGGCGGCGCCGGACTCAGCGTCGGGCAGCGGCAGCGGGTCGCGCTCACGCGCGCGCTGCTCTCCTCCGCCCCGCTCGTCGTGCTCGACGAGCCCACCGCGCACCTCGACGCGTCGGGCGAGAGGGTCGTGCTCGACACCGTCCGGGCGCTGCGCGACGAGGGCCGCACGGTCGTGCTCGTCGCGCACCGGGCGTCCCTCGCGGCGTGCGCGGACACCGTCGTACCGGTCCGTGCCACGGCCGGGCAGGTGGTCGCGTGAGCACCCGTGAGCCCCGCGGCGCGCTGCGCCGGGCCGTCCGCCTCCTCGACGTCGACCTGCGCCGCGTCGCGCTCGCGACGCTGCTGGGCACGCTCGCGCTGGGCTGCGCGGTCGCGCTCGCCGCGGTGTCGGCGTGGCTGATCGCCCGCGCGTCGCAGATGCCGCCCGTGCTGCAGCTGTCCGTCGCGACCGTCGCCGTGCGCGCGTTCGGCATCGGCCGTGGCGTGCTGCGTTACCTCGAGCGCCTCGTCTCGCACGACGTCGCGCTGCGCGGCATGACGAACGTGCGGACGACGCTGTACGAGCGGCTCGCCGCGGGGCGGACCGCCGCGCTCGCCGGGGTCCGCCGCGGCGACCTGCTCGCGCGCGTCGGCGCCGACGTCGACACCGTCGGCGACGTCGTCGTCCGTGGTCTGCTGCCTGCCGCCGTCGCCGTGTGCCTCGGCGTCGGGACCGTCGTCGCGATGTGCGCGTTCTGGGTGCCCGCCGGGCTCGCGCTCGCCGGGTGCCTGCTCCTGGCGGGCGTCGTGGCCCCCGCGCTCGCGGCACGCGCCTCCCGCACGACCGAGCAGCGCGCCGCCGACGCGCGCGCCGACCTGTCCGCGACCGCGCTCGGCCTGCTCGACGACGCCGGGCCCCTCGCCGTGGCGGGACGCGCGGCGACGGAGCGCGCGGCGCTGACCGCCGCCCACGCGCGGGTCACGGTCGCGGCGGACGCCGGCGCCCGCCCGGCCGCCGTGGCCGCCGCCGTCGGGCAGCTCGCGGTCGGCCTCGCGGTCCTCGCCGCGCTCGTGACCGGCGTGCCCGCGGTCGGTGCCGGGCTGCTCGCGCCCGTGGAGCTCGCAGTGGTCGTGCTGACGCCGCTCGCCGCGTTCGAGGCGACGTCGCTGCTCCCCTCCGCGGCGATCCAGGTCCAGCGGTCGCGTGCCGCGGCCGCGCGCATCCTCGCGCTGCTGGACGACGCCGACGTGCACGCACGTCCCGGCGAGCCGGCCGGCTCGGCCGGGGCCGCGCCCACGCCCGACGCGGGGACCGCCGATCCCGTCCTCCGCGCCGACGGCGTCACGTGCGCGTGGCCCGACGGCCGGGACGTCCTCCGGCGCCTGGACCTCACGCTCCGACGCGGCCGGTCGGTCGCCGTCGCCGGACCCAGCGGCACCGGCAAGACGACCACGCTGCTCACGCTCGCCGGCCTCCTGCCGCCCCGCGCGGGCGGGGTCACGCTCGACGGCGTGGACCTCGACACACTCGCGCGGGACGAGGTGGCCGCGGCGGTGGTGGCGGTCACCGAGGACGCGCACGTGTTCGGCACGACGGTCCTGGAGAACCTGCGCGTCGCGCGCGGCGACGTCACGCCCGCGGAGGCGCGTGCCACGCTCGACCGTGTCGGGCTCGGCCCGTGGCTCGCCGGGCTCCCCGACGGGCTCGACACGCTCGTCGGCCCCGACGCCCGCACGGTCTCCGGCGGAGAGCGTCGCCGCCTGCTGCTCGCGCGCGCGCTGCTCGCCCCCGCTCCCCTGCTGCTCGTCGACGAGCCCGCGGAGCACCTCGACGCGGCGACCGCGGACCGCCTGGTAGGCACGCTCCTCGACGAGGCCCGCACCGGCCGGCGTGGCGTGCTGCTCATCACGCACCGCGTCTCGGCGCTCGCCGGAGCGGACGAGGTCCTGTGGCTCGAGGACGGCGAGGTCGCGGCGCGCGGCTCCCACGACGACCTGCTCGCGCGGGTCCCGGGCTACCGTGTGGCCCTGGACAGCGAGCAGGGCGACGCCGGGGAGGGCGACGGTGCGCGATCCCGCGTGGGGCAGGTCGGCGGCGCGACGCATGGCTGAGCGTCCGCCCGTGGAGCGTCCCGTGGTGGGGACCCCGTTCGCGCGCGGCGTGCTGAGCGAGGTCCACTCCGAGGAGGTCGTCGACCTCACCGGCGACGGCGTGGCGGACCTGCTCGACGCGATCCTGTCCGTCGCCGCGCAGCTCGACCTGCCGTCGGTCCTCAACCGGTTCGTGCAGGTCAGCGCCGAGCTCACGGGCGCCCGCTACGCGGCGATCAACGTCCTCGACCCGACCGGCACGTCGACGACCTTCGTCTACGCGGGCGTGCCGACAGCCGTGGCCCGCATGCTCGGCACGGCGCCGCACGCGCTCGGCGTGCTCGGCCAGATCCCGATCGAGGGCGCGCTGCGCCTCGACGACCTCACGCACCACCCCGCGTTCCGCGGCTTCCCGAAGAACCACCCGCCGATGGGCTCGTTCCTCGGGGCGTCCGTGCGCACGGGCGAGCGCATCTACGGCCAGCTCTACCTGTCCGAGAAGGAGGGCGGCTTCACGGACGGCGACGAGAGCACCGTCATCTCGCTGGCCGCGGCGGCCGGCGTGGCCGTCGCGAACGCGCAGCTCTACGCCGAGTCGTCGCGCCGCGAGCACTGGCTGCGCGCGGGGCAGGACATCACGACGATGCTGCTCGAGGGCATCGACGAGGAGGAGGCGCTCGAGCACATCGCCGCGACCGCGCGCGAGGTCGCGCACGCCGACACCGCGGCCCTCGCGCTCCCCGGGCTGGGCGGACGGCTCCTCATCGAGCTCGCCGACGGGCACGAGGCCGACAAGCTCATGGGCACGGTCATGCCCGAGGGTGGTCGCGCCTGGACCGTGATGACCGAGGGCAAGGGGCTGCTCACGCCGTCGCTCTCGCAGTCACGGAGCGTCAAGGTGCCCGCGATGCGCGCGTTCGGGTCCGCGATGTACGCGCCCATGCAGACGTCCGGCCGGGGCGTGGGCGTGCTCATCCTGCTGCGCCGTATCGGCGAGCCGCCGTTCGAGGACGGCGACCTCGCGACCGCCGAGTCGTTCGCGTCGCAGGCGGCGCTCGCCTACGTGCTCGCGGAGGCCCGGCACGCGCAGGACGTCGCGGCGCTGCTCGACGAGCGTGAGCGCATCGCGCGCGACCTGCACGACCTCGCGATCCAGCAGCTGTTCGCGACGGGCATGCAGCTCGAGACGGTCAAGCGCCGTGCGGCACGCGGCGTCGACCCGAGCGAGCTGCTGAGCATCGTCGACGACGCGCTCGACAACGTCGACTCGTCCGTGCGGCAGATCCGCGAGATCGTCTACGCCCTGCGGGACCCGGACGCGGCGACCGGCCTGGTCGAGCGGCTGCGGCGCGAGGCGTCGCTCGCCCGCACCGGGCTGGGCTTCGCGCCGTCGGTGATCCTGTCGCTCGACGGCAGCGGGCTGTCCGACGACCCGTTCGAGGAGGACCGCTTCGACGACCGGCTCGGCCAGCAGCTCACGGACGACGTCGTGGCGGTCGTACGCGAGGGGCTCGCGAACGCCGCCCGGCACGCGCACGCGTCGTCGGTCACGGTGCGCGTCTCCGTCAACGGCAACGGCCCGCTCGGGCGCGTGCTGGTCGAGGTCCAGGACGACGGCACCGGCCTGCCGGAGCGTCGCGACCGCCGCTCGGGCACCGGCAACCTCGCGTCGCGCGCCCGGCAGCACGGCGGCTCGTTCACGCTCGGCGCGTCGCCCGACGGCCGCGGCACGCTCCTGACCTGGCAGGCCCCGCTCGCCTGACGCCTGGCCGGCGACCCGCGCGACGCGGGACGCGTCGTCAGCGCGCGACGTCGGCGAGGCGCGCGAGGAACAGCGCCTCCCCCACGGCGAGCCGCTCGATCTCGCCGGGGTCGACGGACTCGTTCGGCGCGTGGATGAGGCACGCCGGTTCCTCGACGCCCAGCAGCACGACGGCCGCGTCCGGGAGCGTCTCGGCGAAGACGTTGCACAGCGGGATCGAGCCGCCCTGCCCCGCGGTCACGGTGGGCTGGTCGAACGCGTCCGCGAGCGCCTGCGACAGCGCGGCGAAGACCGGCCCGTCGGTGCGCGCGCGGAACGGCTGGCCGACGGGCTCGGTCTCGACGGACACGTGCGCGCCCCAGGGCGCGACGGCGAACACGTGCGCGACGAGCGCGTCGCGGGCGGCGCGGGCATCGGTCCCGGGCGGGACGCGCAGGTTGAGCCGCGCGGCGGCGCGGGGCTGCACGGCGGCGGCCGACCCCACGACGGGCGGCGCGTCGATCCCGAGGACTGTCACGGCCGGCCGCGCCCACAGGGTGTCGGCGACGCTCGCACCGCCCAGCAGCCGGACGTCGGCGAGCACGCCCGCGTCGTGCCGGAACTGCGCGGCGTCGTACGCGACGCCGTCCCACGTGCCGCTCGCGTCGAGCCCCTGCACGGTGGTCGCGCCCTGCGCGTCGCGGAGCGTCGCGAGGATCGCGACGAGCGCGGCGAGGGCGTCGGGCGCGGCGCCGCCGAACATGCCGGAGTGCACCTCGCCCGCCAGCGTCTCGACGCGCACGACGACGTTGGTCGCGCCGCGCAGCGACACCGTGAGCGTCGGCCGACCGAGCGTCGCGTTGCCGGTGTCGGCGACGAGCACCGCGTCCGCGGCGAACTGCTCGGGGTGCGCGCGCACGTACTCCTCGAGCCCGCCGGTGCCCTGCTCCTCGGACCCCTCGATCGCGACCCGCACGCCGACGGGCAGGTCGCCGAGCAGCTGGCGCAGCGCCCGCAGCGCGGTCAGGTGCGCCACGACGTTGCCCTTGCAGTCCGCGGCGCCGCGCCCGTAGAGCCGCCCGTCGCGCGGCGTGAGCGTGAACGGCGGCGAGAGCCACGCCTCGTCGCGCAGCGGCGGCTGCACGTCGTAGTGCGCGTAGAGCAGCACGGTCGGCGTCCCCGCGGGACCGGGCCGGTGGCCGAGCACGGTCGACGAGCCGTCGGGCGTCGGGACGGGACGGGCGTCGTCGATCCCCTCGGCGCGCAGCGCGTCGGCCACCCAGGCGGCGGCGCGCTCGCACTCGGCGCGCGGGAACAGCCGCTCGTCGGCGACCGACGGGATCGCGACGAGCGCCGCGAGGTCGTCGAGGGCGCGTGGCATGAGCTCCGCGACGGTGCGCCGGACGTCGGCGAGGGCGGGTGCGTCAGCCACCGGTCGTCGTCCCGTCGTGCAGCTCGAGCGACCCGACGAAGTCGTCGTAGTCGTCGACGACGTCCGGGCAGTACGTCTCCAGCACGAGCCGGCCGGCGGTCAGCAGGTTCTCGGGGAACGCCGACGCGCGCACGCCCGGGCCGGCCGCACCGTTCTCGAGCCCCGTGCGACGTGCTGCGATCGCGAGCGCGCCTTCCGGGTCGGTGCACACGATCCCGCCGTCGCTGCCGAGCACGTCGGCGACGACGTCCTGGTCGAGCGGGACGAGCCCGGCGGCGTCGAACGCGGCGACGAGCTCGGCGGCCTTGGCGTCGGCCTCGGACACGTCCTTGTTGGTCTGCCGGTTCGAGAAGCCGACGATCATGGCGGCGAGCAGTCCCACGAGCAGGAGCCCCCACGCGGTGTAGACGGGCCAGCGCCGCCGGCCGGCCACGACGGGGCTCACGTCGGCTCCCCGGCGGTGGCGTCGGCGGTGGTGCCGGCCGACGCCGTGCGCCACGACGGCTTGCGCGACGCGTAGAACGCGAACGGCGCGACGAGACCAATGAGCAGGAGCCCGCCGCCCACGATCGCGACGTACACCAGCCCGTTCCCCGACGAGAACTGCGCGGGCGGCACGAACCCGATGAGCAGCGCCGCGACGGACGCGACGAACCCGACGGTGCAGACGAGCGTCAGCGCGGGCACGCGGTAGCCGCGCGGGTGGTCGGGCGCACGTCGGCGCAGCTTGACGGCCGCAACGAACAGCAGCAGGTACATGATCAGGTACACCTGCGTCGTCATCACCGAGAAGATCCAGTACGCGCTCGACACCTCGGGGATGAACGCGTAGAGCAGCGCGATCAGCGTCGTGAGGAAGCCCTGCGTCACGAGGATGTTCTGCTGCACGCCGTGCACGTTGAGCCGCTGCAGGAACGGTGGCAGGTAGCCCTCCTCGCGCGCGACGACGAGCAGGCCGCGCGACGGCCCCGCCAGCCAGGTGAGCATCCCGCCGAGCGACGCGGCGATGAGCATGAGCCCGACGATCGGCGTGAGCCACTGGATCGAGAAGTGCGCGAAGAACGCGTCGAACGCCTGCATGACGCCCGCCGTGAGCGACAGCGCGTCGGCCGGGATGACCCAGCTGATGGCGAGCGCCGGGAGGATGAAGATCGCGAGGACCAGCCCGATCGCGAGGAACATCGACCGCGGGAACTCGCGCGACGGCTCCTTGAGGCTCGACACGTGCACGGCGTTCATCTCCATGCCCGCGTACGACAGGAAGTTGTTGACGATGAGCACGAGGGACGCGATGCCGGTCCACGCGGGCAGCAGGTGCTCGGCGTCCATCGGCGCCGCGGACGGGTTCCCCTGCGCGAGGAACGCCATGCCGAGCAGCACGAGCAGCGCGCCCGGGACCAGGGTGCCGATCACGAGCCCCATCGACGACAGGCCCGCGACGGCCTTGGTGCCCTGCGACGAGACCCACACCCCGGTCCAGTACAGGACGACGATGACGATCGCCGTGTAGAGGCCGTTCGACGCGAGCGCCGGGTTCACGACGTACGCGAACGTGCTCGCGACGTACGCGAGCAGCGACGGGTAGTAGAACAGCGTCATCGCGAACTGGCACCACACCGCGAGGAACCCCGCGGGCTTCGAGATGCCCTCCGCGACCCACCGGTACACGCCGCCCGACCAGCCCGACGCGAGCTCGGCCGAGACGAGCGACGTCGGCAGCAGGAAGACGATCGCCGGGACGACGTAGAGGAACACCGCGGCGAGCCCGTAGACGGCCATCGTCGGCGCGGCCCGCAGGCTCGCGACGCTCGACGTCGTCATGAACGCGAGCGCGATCCACGTGATGAAGGTGGGTGGGGGCGGTCCGACGCGTGCCGCTGCGGGTGTCCGGGTCTGCGAGTCCGCCGCCATGCGCCGCTCCCACCGTCGTGCGGGGGCGTCGTCCCCCCGCCCGCTCGCGACGCTAGCGACGCGCGTCGGCGCGGGGCTCACCCGTCGAGGGTGGTCTCGCAGGTGGGAGGCGTCAGTGGCCGGGCTCGGCGCGCCACCCGGCGTGCTTGCGCGACGCGACCCACGCCGCGACCTGGGTGCGGCGCTGCAGGCCCATCTTCGCCAGGAGCGACGTGATGTGGTTCTTGACGGTCTTCTCCGCGACGCCCAGACGCTCGGCGATCTCGCGGTTCGACAGGCCCTCGCCGATGAGGTCGAGCACGCGCAGCTCGCTCGGCGTGAGGTTCTCCGTCGGGTCCTCGTGGCCCGCCTTGCGACGCGTCACGGTGCGCTCGTCGAGCAGCGTGCGACCCGCGGCCACCGCGCGGATGACGTCCGTGATCTCGGCGCCGCGGACCGACTTCAGCAGGTAGGCGGCGGCGCCGGCCTCGAGCGCCGCGGCCAGCGCGTCGTCGTCGTCGAACGACGTGAGGACGATCGCGCGCGCGTCGGGCTGCGCGTCGCGGACGGTCCGCATGAGGTCGATCCCCGTGCCGTCGGGCAGCTGCAGGTCGACGAGCATGACCTGCGGTCGCACCAGACCGGCGCGACGGACGCCGTCGGCGACCGACCCGGCCTCGGCGACGACGGTCATCCCGTCGGTCCGCTCGACGACCTCGGCGATCCCGCGGCGGACGACCTCGTGGTCGTCGACGATCATGACGGTGATGGGTCCCGACCTCGTCGGCTGGCTGATCGACGGCACGATGGCATCGTATCCAGGTGTGACGACGGTTCTGCTGCCCACCACGCTGGAGGACGCGCCCGCGTTCCCCGACGACGTGCGCGTCGTCCGGTACGCACCCGACGCGCCGCCGCCCGACGACGCCCTCGACGCCTCGGTGCTTGTCGCCTGGGGGAACAGCACCGAGAACCTGCGCGCGTGCGCCGAGCGCCTGACCGGCCTGCGCTGGGTCCAGACCCTCGCCGCGGGGCCGGACGCGGTGCTCGCCGCCGGTTTCGGCGCGGACGTCGTCGTGACGTCGGGCCGGGGCCTGCACGACGGTCCCGTCGCCGAGCACACGCTCGCGCTGATCCTGGCCGTCGTGCGGCGCGTCCCCGACCTCGTCCGCGCGCAGGCCGGGCACCGGTGGGCGGCCGAGCTCGGCGGCGTGCAGCCGGTCCGGCCGCGCGACTCGCTGCGCACCCTCGACGGCGCCCGCGTCGGGGTCTGGGGCTTCGGGTCGATCGCGACCCGCCTGGCGCCGCTGCTCACCGCGCTCGGCGCCGAGGTCACGGGCGTCGCGACGCACGCGGGCGACCGGCACGGCTACCCCGTCGTCACCGCCGACGCGCTGCCCGACCTGCTTCCCCGCACCGACCTCCTGATCAGCCTGCTGCCCGCGACCGACGCGACGCGGCACGCGGTCGACGCGGAGGTGCTCGCGCTGCTGCCCGCGCACGCGTGGGTCGTCAACGCCGGCCGCGGCTCGACGCTCGACGAGGACGCGCTGCTCGACGCCGTGCGGTCGGGCCGGCTCGCGGGCGCCGCGCTCGACGTGTTCGACGAGGAGCCGCTGCCGGCGACGTCGCCGCTCTGGGACGAGCCGCGGATCCTGGTGAGCCCGCACGCGGCCGGCGGCCGGCCCGTCGGCGCGGCCGCGCTCGTCGCGGAGAACTACGCCGCGTTCGCCGCCGGACACCCGCTGCGCAACGTCGTCGAGCGCTGAGTCACGGGTCGCCGCGCGACGACGTCGAGCGCGGAGTCACACGCGGCCCGTGCGCGTCGGCGCCCCGCACGACGTCGACCAGGGCGACGTCACCACCGACCGTTGCGGGGTCGCGGCTGGCAGCGCGGGCACGTGTGCGACGAGCGGTTCATGAACTCGTCGCGCCGGACCGGCGTGCCGCACCGCGGGCACGGCCGTCCTTCCTGCCCGTACACGGCGAGCGACCGGTCGAAGTAGCCCGACGCGCCGTTGACGTTGACGTACAGCGCGTCGAAGCTCGTGCCGCCCTGCGCGAGCGCCTGCGTCATGACCTCGTGCGCCCCGTCGAGCGCACGCTCGACCTCTGCCCGGCGCAGCGTGTCCGTCGCGCGCGCGTAGTGCAGCCGCGCCCGCCACAGCCCCTCGTCCGCGTAGATGTTGCCGATGCCCGAGACGAGCGTCTGGTCGAGGAGCGCGCGCTTGATCCCGGTGCGACGGGCGCGGACGGCGTCGACCAGACGCGCGCGGTCGAGCGACGGGTCGAGCAGGTCCCGCGCGATGTGGGCGACGGGTTCCGGCACGGCTGCGCGGTCCGACCCGAGCCCGCCGGGCGCCCCGTCCGGTGTCGGCACCAGGTCAGGCACGCTGAGGTGGCCGAACGTCCGCTGGTCGACGAAGTCGAGCGCCGAGCCGTCGTCGAACCCGAGCCGCACGCGCAGGTGGGGGTGCCGGGCCGCCTCGTCGAGGCTCGCGGCGTCGCGCACGAGCAGCTGCCCGCTCATGCCGAGGTGCGCGAGCAGCGCGTCGTCCTCGCCGTCGAGCAGCAGCCACAGGAACTTGCCGCGCCGCACCGCCGCGTCCAGCCGCCGGCCGGTGAGCCGTCCGCCGAAGTCGAGGGGCCCGGCGACGTGCCGCCGCACGCTGTAGTCCCGATGGACCGCGACACCCGTGACCGTCCGGCCCAGCACGTGACGGGCGAGCCCGTCACGGACGGTCTCGACCTCGGGGAGCTCCGGCACCCGCCTCAGCCCTCGGCGGACGCGTCCGCGGTGACGGCGGGCGCGTCGGCGGCGAGGGGCACGTCGCCCGCCGGGCCGTCGGGACCGCCGTCGGCGGCCGGACCGAGCGCGGCCAGGGCCTCCAGGGCGCGGTACGCGTCCTCCGCGGCGTGCTGCTCCGCGAGCTTCTTCGCCGGTCCCGTGCCCGAGCCGCGCGCCTCGCCGGCGATGACGGCGCGCGCCGTGAAGGTGCGGGCGTGGTCGGGGCCCTCGCCGACGACCTCGTACGAGGGGGCGCCCAGGCCGAGCGCCGCGGACAGCTCCTGGAGGGACGTCTTCCAGTCCAGCCCGGCGCCCAGGCCCGCGGCGGCGTCGAGCGTCGGCCCGACGAACCGGTCGACGACCGTGCGGGCCGTCTCGAGCCCGTGCGACAGGTAGACCGCGCCGAAGATCGCCTCGAGCGTGTCGGACAGGATCGAGTCCTTGTCCGCCCCGCCGGTCGCGAGCTCGCCCTTGCCGAGCAGGACGAACGCGCCGAGGTCGAGCTCGCGCGCGACACCCGCGAGCGCGCGCTGCGAGACCGTCGCCGCCCGCATCTTCGCGAGCGCACCCTCGGGCTGGTCGGGGTGGCGCCGGTAGAGCGACTCGGTGACGACGAGACCGAGCACGGTGTCACCGAGGAACTCGAGGCGCTCGTTGGTCGGGATGCCACCCGCCTCGTGCGCGAACGAGCGGTGGGTCAGCGCCAGCACGAGAAGCTCGGGGTCCAGATGGACCCCGAGCTTCTCGATGAGCCTGTCGGCCGCGGCACTCATCCCGGTCACAGGGCGGTCACGTGCGTCACGGCGACGAGCGAGGGTGTCAGCGGGCCTCGTGCTCGCTGCGCACGGCCTCGGCGTAGCGACGGCCGTTGTACGCACCGCACGACGGGCACGCGGCGTGCGACAGCTTGTCCGCCTTGCAGACGGGGCACGAGGTCAGCGTCGCGGCAGTGGTCTTCCACTGCGACCGACGCGCACGGGTGTTGCTGCGCGACATCTTGCGCTTCGGAACCGCCACGGCTAGCTCTCTTTCGTCTCGTCGACCTTGCTCGTCAGGCCGCTCAGGGCGGACCAGCGAGGGTCAAGCGTCTCATGCGAATGGTCAGGGTCGTCCGCCAGGCGAGCTCCGCACTCGAAGCACAGACCCGGGCAGTCGGGGCGGCACAGCGGCTGGAACGGCAGAGCCGGCACCACCACGTCCCGCAGCGCGGGCTCGAGGTCGATCAGATCGCCCTCCAGCTCACGCACGTCCTCGTCCTCGTCGCCCTCCTCGACCGCGGCGGCGGCGCGCTCGGGGTAGACGTAGAGCTCCTGGATCGAGACGTCGACGTCCTCGACGACCTCTTCCAGGCAGCGCACGCACTCCCCGACCGCCCGGCCACGGACGGATCCGGAGACCAGGACCCCCTCCATGACCGCCTCGAGCCGGAGATCCAGCTCGACGTCGGTACCAGGAGGGATGCCGATCACGTCGGTCCCGAGATCCTCGGGGGCACCGACCGTGAGCTGCACGGTCCGCGTCGATCCCGGACGTCGGCCGAGCTCATGCGTGTCGAGCACGAACGGCGAGCGGGGATCGAGGTGAACAGGGCGCTGCACGGCCGAAGGTCCCCTCGTCTTGGATCTCGGTCCACGCCACGACCGGCAGGACCAACCGCCAACTCTACGACACGCGACCGAGGGCTCCCAAATCAGCCCCGCGGCTCAGAGCACCGACCCCTCGGACCGGTCGTCCGCGCCGCCGTCCAGCCGGTCCGCGAGCTTCGCGCGACCCGCCTGCACCTGGCTCAGCACCTTGCCGAGGTCGATCTCGAAGTCCGCGAGCCGCCGGTCGCAGTAGTCGTCCGCATCCCGGCGCAGGCCCGCGGCCGACTCCTCGGCCTCCTGGACGATCTGCTGCGCCCGCTCGCGGGCCGCCACCACCACGGCCTCGGAGTCGACGAGCTCGGCCGCGCGCCGGCGCGCGTCGTCGATGATCCGGTCCGCCTGCGCCCGCGCCTCGGCACGTGCCGCGTCGGCGTCCGCGAGCACCTCGTCGGCGCGGGTGAGCTGCGTCGGCAGCACGTCGCGCGCCTGGTCGAGCAGGTCCAGGAGCTCGGCGCGGTTCACCAGCACGGACGACGACATCGGCATCGCCCGCGCGTGCGTCACCGCCGCTGCGATCGCGTCCAGCACGCCCGTCAGGCCCTCGGGCCGGGTCGTCGCGTCCTCGGTCATCGTGCACTCCCTCCCGTCCGCGCGAGCGCCGCCCGCACCGCGTCACCGACCCCTGCCGGCACCAGGTCGTCGATCGGCCCGCCGTACCGCGCCACGTCCTTGACCAGCGACGACGCCACGTGGGCGAGCGCCGGGTCGCCGACGACGAACACCGTGTCCACGCCCGACAGGTGCCGGTTCATGAGCGCCATGGGCAGCTCCGCGTCGAAGTCCGCGCCGCTGCGCAGACCCTTCACCACGGCCGACGCGCCCTGCTGCCGGACGAAGTCCGCGAGCAGCCCGTCGACCGCCTCGACCCGCACGCCGTCGAGGTCCGCGAACGCCGCGCGGGCCAGCGCCACGCGCTCGTCGGCGGTCAGCAGCGGCGTCTTCGACGAGTTGCGCGCCACGGCGACGACCACCTCGTCGAACATCGTCCGCGCACGCCGCACCACGTCCACGTGGCCGAGGGTGAGGGGGTCGAAGGATCCCGGGCAGACGGCTGTGGTCACCCGGCCAGGGTAGGCGAACGGCCCGTGCGCGCCCGTCGGACGCGGCCGGGTCAGTCCTCGTCCGGGCCTGGTCCGGGCCTGCCCGCAGTGTCACGGGCGCCTACGTCGTCGTCGGGCTGCGCGGCGTCGCCAGGGAGGTTCTCGGCGGTCGCCCGCTCGCCGAACCAGACGACCGTCTCGCCGTAGACGCGCCGCTCGACACCGTCCCAGCCGGCGGGCCACGTCGGCTCGGGTGAGCGGCTCGAGCGCTCGACGGCGAGCACACCGTCGTGGGCGACGCCCCGTGCCACACCGGCCAGGACGGCCGCCAGGTCGGCCTCTGCGACGTCGTAGGGCGGGTCGACAAGGACGAGGTCCCACGGGGTGACGGGTCGGCGCTGGACGAACTTCTCCGCGCGCTCGGCGGCCACGGTGACCCCGCGGAGCCCCAGGGTCGCGACGTTGCGCCGGCAGACCTCGGCGGCGTCCCGCGACGACTCCACCAGGGTCACCGCCACCGCGCCGCGGCTCGCCGCCTCCAGCCCCAGCGCGCCGGACCCGGCGTACAGGTCGAGCACGCGCGCGCCCGACACGACGCCCAGGTGCTCGAGCCGGGAGAACAGCGCCTCACGGACGCGCTCGCTCGTCGGCCGCGTGCCGCGGCGCGGCACCTGGAGCGTGCGCCCGCCCGCGGTCCCGGCGACGATGCGCGTCACCGGCGAGCCCCGGGCTTCTCGGGCGGGTTCTCCTGCGCGTCCATGATCCGCTCCATGAGCGGCCGGGTCTCGATCGACGAGGCGACGAGCACCGCGATCACGGAGAACAGCACCTGCGCGGCGAGGAAGACCGGCCCGGTCCGGCCGACGAGGATCGCGATCCACACGGGCAGCAGGCCGAGCACGACGACGTCCGGCCCGCGGGCGAGCACGGCGGCGACGCCGCCCGGGAGGGCCCCCATGGGCGTGGAGACGAGCGGCCCCGACCAGTCCGGGGCCGACCGGTACGCGGCGCGCACCGCGGCGGCGGCCCACACCGGCGTCGCCGCGACCGCGAGCGCGAGCCACCCGACGAGCCGGTCGGCCCACAGCCCGACGGCCGTGAACGCCAGCAGCGACCACGCGAGCATCGCGACGCCGGGGACCACCATGCGCAGACGGCGGACCGTCTTCGCCTCGAGCGGCAGGAGCCGGTCGAGCACGGGGGCCATCTCGGCGCGTCGTGCCCCCTCCCCCGTCGCGCTCGCGGCGACGTAGCCCGCCACGAGGACGGCCAGGAGGACGCCGAACGGGGACGCGAGCTGCGGGACGACCACGACGATCGCGGGCACGAGCGCGGCGACCAGGAGCTGCACGAGGTGCCGGGTCGAGCGCCGCAGCACCACGAGGTCGGCCGTGACGAGCGCGGACGCGGCCCCGCGGACGGTCCGCAGCCGGCTGACGCGACGACGCGCGGACGGCAGCGCGCCGTCGGTGAGCGCACGCCCGAGCTCGCGCGAGTCGAGCGAGACGACTGCGCCGACCGCCTGGGCCGCGACGGAGCCGCTCTCGCGCAGCGAGCGCTCGGGGATGTGCGCCAGGCGACGGTCGACGAGCACGCCGAGCCCCGCGACGAGCACCGCGAGCACCGCGACGAGGACCCAGCCGGGCGCGGGCGGCGGCACCTGGACGTCGGTGACGAGCAGGACGGCGGCCGCGGCGAGCGCGGCGACCGCGACCAGGTCGCCCGTGAGCGCGAGCGTGCGGCGCGCGGTGCCCGTGGTCTGCGCGGCGGCCGCCACGAGGACGACGGCGGCGGCCACGAACGCGGCGGCGACGGCGACCCGGCTGACGGTGCCCCCGGACTCGGCCAGCAGCCCCGCGTCGAGCACGGCGACCAGCACGCCGCCGACGAGCCCGGCCACGACCGGCAGACGCAGCGACGCCGGCCGCAGCAGGCCCCGCCGGTCGACCGGGAGGCCGAGCCACCACGCCGCCTCCGCGCCGCCCGCCCCGACCGGGCCGAGACGACCGGCGACGGACAGCAGCGCCCCGGCGCCCGCGACGAGCACGACCGCGACGAGCGTCGACAGGTCGAGCGCCCAGCCCGTCACGACGTGCGACGCGGGGTGCACCTCGAGCCGGAGCGTGCGCGCAGCGCCGAGCGCGATGAGCACGCTCACGCCGACCGCGATCACGGCGTAGTAGACGTCCGACAGGACCGACCCGAGGTTCGCGCCGCCGCGCGCGTTGCCGGCGTGCGCGGTGTACCGGCGGATGGCCCGCGCGGACGGGACCTCGCCGACGTCGGAGGGCGCGACCGCCGCCTCGTCGCTCACGGGTTCTCCCGGCTGATGACGCGGGCCGCCTCGGCCGGGTCGACCACGCGGCTCACGTCGTCCGACACGACCACCGCACGGTCGGCGACCGCGCGGACGAGGTCGGGGTCGTGCGTCGCGAGCAGCACCGCGCCGCCGTCGCGCTTCTCGACGTTCAGGCGGTCGGCGAGCCGGTCGCGCATCGCGCGGTCGAGGCGCTGCTCGGGTTCGTCCAGCACCAGCAGCGACCGGGGGCGGGCGAACCCGGCGGCGAGGAGCAGGCGCCGGCGCTGGCCCGAGGACAGCGCGACGGGCAGCGCGCGACGGTGGTCGGACAGCCCGAACTCGTCGAGGAGCGTGTCGACGACGCCGTCGGCGCCGAGCACGCCGTGGCCGCGCGCGGTGAGGTACAGGTGCTCCGCGACCGTGAGCGCCGGGAAGTACGCGTCGTCGTCGAGCACCGCCGCGACCCGGGTGCGGAACAGCACGTCCCGCTCGTCGACGGGGTCGCCGAACACGCGCAGCGTGCCCTGCGCCGGCGTGAGCAGGCCGAGGATCGTCTTGAGCACCGTCGACTTGCCCGAGCCGTTGGCACCGACCAGCGCGACCGCCTTCCCGGGGGCGAGCGTGAAGCTCACGGGCGCGCACACCGGTGCCCCGCCGTAGCCGACTACCAGGTCCTGGGCGCGCACGACGGGCTTCGACACGCCCGCCAGGGTAGACCGCCCGGCCGTGCGCGCTCGCCCACGGCGCCCGCCCCCGCGTCCCCGGGGGGCTCCGGCCCGGCGGCGGCTCCGGGACGGTCGCGCGGTCACCGCGGACGGCGACAGCCGCCCCGCGCGCCCGCGTGCGCGTCGTCAGGCGCGGTCGAGGAACTCCTCGCGGTCCCCCGCGAGCAGCGCGCGGATCGCGTCGTCCAGCGGCGGCCAGGACGCGAGCTCGGGGTCGCGCTCGACGAGCGCGCGCGCGTCCTGCCGCGCCTGCTCGATCACGTCGCCGTCGCGCGTCACGCGCAGGAGGCGCAGCGACGACGAGCCACCCCACTGCGACGCGCCGAGCACGTCGCCCTCGCCGCGCTGCTCGAGGTCGAAGCTCGCGAGCGCGAACCCGTCCGACGTGCGCGCGAGCGTGTCGACGCGCTCCGCCGCGGGTGTGCCGGGCTCGGCGGTCGACACGAGCAGGCACACGCCGGGTGCGGTGCCGCGCCCGATCCGCCCGCGCAGCTGGTGCAGCTGCGACACGCCGAACCGGTCCGCGTCGAGGATCACCATCACGGTCGCCTCGGGGACGTCGACGCCGACCTCGACGACGGTCGTCGACACGAGCACCGGCACGCGGCCCGACGCGAAGTCCGCGAGCGCGCGGTCCTTCTCGTCGGGCGGCATGCGCCCGTGCAGCACACCGACCCCGAGACCGGCGAGCGCCGGTTCCTCCGCGAGCTCGGCGGCGACCTCGAGCACGGCGCGCAGCGGTCGTCGCGGCGTGCTCGGCCCGGCGTCCTCTTCGGGCGCGTCCTCGCGGACGAGGTCGGCGTCGTCGGCGCCCTGGTCGTCGTCGCCGTCGATGCGCGGGCACACGACGTACGCGCGACCGCCCTTGTCGACCTCCTCGCGCACGCGGGCCCAGGTGCGCGACATCCAGACGGGGTTGTCGGCGGGCACGACGTGCGTCACCACGCCGCTGCGACCCGCGGGCACCTCGCGCAGCACCGACGTCTCGAGGTCGCCGAACACCGTCATCGCGACGGTCCGCGGGATCGGTGTCGCCGTCATCACGAGCAGGTGCGGGCTGGTGGACGCCTTGGCGCGCAGCGTGTCGCGCTGCTCGACGCCGAACTTGTGCTGCTCGTCGACGACGACGAGCCCGAGGTCGGCGAACTGCACCGTCGCCGACAGGAGCGCGTGGGTCCCCACGACGATGCCCGCGGCCCCGCTCGCCGCGTCGAGCAGCGCCGCCTTGCGCGCGGCGGTGGACTGCGAGCCGGTGAGCAGCACGACGCGCGTCGCGGTGTCGGCGCCGCCGAGCATGCCGCCCTCCGCGAGGTCGCCGAGCAGCGCGCGGAGCGACCGGGCGTGCTGCGCGGCGAGCACCTCGGTCGGGGCGAGCAGCGCGGCCTGCCCGCCGCCGTCGACGACCTGGAGCATCGCGCGCAGCGCGACGAGCGTCTTGCCGGACCCGACCTCGCCCTGCAGCAGCCGCTGCATCGGCACCGGGCGTGCGAGCTCGGCGGCGATCGTCTCCCCGACCTCGACCTGGCCCGCCGTGAGCGTGAACGGCAGCCGGGCGTCGAACGCGGCGAGCAGCCCGTCGCTCACCGGGGGCCGTGCGGTCGCGGGCTCGGCGGCGGCACGCGCGCGGCGGCGCGCGAGCTCGGCCTGCAGGACGAACGCCTCCTCGTAGCGCAGCCGGTCGCGCGCGGCCTGCCAGTCGGCGGTCGTGTGCGGCTCGTGCAGGTCGCGCAGCGTGCGGTGCAGGTCGGCGAGCCCGCGCTCCTCGCGCAGCTCCGGCGGCACCGGGTCGACGACGTCCTCGTCGCGAAGCGTGCCGAGGACCGTGCGGACGGCGGCCGCGATCTTCGTCGTGTCCAGCCCCGAGCCCGCCCGGTAGACGGGCCGGGGCCACGATGCGCGCTCGACGGCGACCCGCTCGCCCTCGCCGTCGTCGTCGAACATCTCGTACGTCGGGTGCGCGAGCTGCAGGTGCCCGCCGAACGCGGAGATCTGCCCGGTGAACAGCCCGCGCCGCCCGGGCACGAGCAGCCGCTCGTGGTGCCGCGCACCGCCGAAGAAGATGAGCTGGAGCTCGGCGCGCCCGTCGGTGATCCGCACCTCGAGCCGCGACGCGTTCGTCGACCGCGCCCTCCGGACGACGGCCTGCCGCACGTCCGCGACGACGGTCACGGTGTCGCCGACGCGCGGGCTCGCGATGTCGGTGAGGGTGCCCGGGTCCGCGTACCGGAACGGGTAGTGCCGCAGCAGGTCGCCGACGGTCCGCATCCCGAGCGCCGCGAACGGCTTGCCGGCGCGGGGTGCGACCGACGTCACCGGCTGGTCCAGGTACCCGCCGCGCGGCTCGACGCCGTCGACGTACCGGACCCCGCCCTGACCGCCCTGCGCACGCCCCGCCATCAGTCCACCCCCAGCCAGAACGCCGCCCCGGTCCCCGTCGGCCCGACGAGGACGGGTTCGAGCCCGTGCGAGCTCGCCGCCGCCTCGACGTACGCCTTGCTCGTCGCGTCGAGCGGGTCGCGGTGCACCACCGTCATGCTCTCGCCCTCGGCGCTCGACACCAGGTCGGCGAGGGCGGACGGCAGCGCCTCCGCGACGTCGACGCGCACGACGCGCAGCCGGCCGAGCGCCCGCACGGCGTCGTGCACGCCCGCCGCGGCCCCCGAGCCCGCCCAGGCGAGCACCGCCACCACGACGCGCAGCTCGTCGTCCGCGTCGAGCACCTCGACGACCGGTCCGGGCCGCTCGGCGAGCGCGTCCGCCCCGACGACACCCCCCGGCAGCAGCGCGACGTCGTCGGCGCCGGTGTCGGCCACGGCGCGCGCGACGTGCGCCGCGGTCACGGGTGCGTCGGGCGGGACGACGAGCGTCACGGCCCCCGCAGCCGCGTACCAGGCGGCGAGCGCCGGGGCCGCGGTGCACGCGACCATGCCCCACCGCCCCGCGGGCGGCATCTCCTCACCCGCGGACTGACCGTGCGGGGCGTCGACGAGCCGCACGACGACCTGCTCGCGCGCGCCGAGCGCCGCCGCCTCGATCACCGCGTCCGGGTGGTCGGTGTGCACGTGCACGTGCCACACGCCGTCGCCGCCGACGACCGCGACGGAGTCGCCGACGGCAGACAGGCGGCGTTTCAGCGCCTCGGACACGTCCTCGCCGGGCGACGCCCGGACGACGAGCATCACCTCGAACGCGCCGCCGCCCTCGTGGGCCGCGTGCGCGTGGTGCTCGACGGGCGGCAGCCAGGACGCCGGCGTCGTCGGCTCGGGCGTCCCGGTGACCGCGCGGTGCAGCGCGTCGAGCACGACCAGGAGCGCGCACGCCCCCGCGTCGGGGACGTGCTCACGGCGCAGGACGGGGTGCTCGGCGCTGATGGGCGCCAGCGCGGCGCGCGCGTCGTCGAGGACCGTGCCGAGCAGCGTGACCGCCGGCAGCTCGAGGGGCAGCGAGGCGGCCCTCGCGGCGACCGCGTCGGCGAGCGTGAGGACCGTCCCCTCGGACGGCTCGGCGACCGCGGCCCGCGCGGCCGTGGCGGCGGCCGCGAGCGCGCGGACGACGTCGGCGGCTGCCTCGTCACGGCCGGCGGCCTGCGCCAGGGCCGACCCCCCGGAGCCGACGGCTGCCGGTACGCCCACAGGGGTCGTGAGCAGCGCCGCCGACGGGTCCGTCGGGGCGGCACCCGCCAGGCCGTCGGCGAACCCGGCCAGGTACTGGCTGAGGATGACGCCGGAGTTCCCGCGCGCGGCGAGCAGCGCACCTCGCGCGAACGCGCGCGCCACGTCGAGCGCGTCGGTCCCGACGGGCAGCGCCGTCACGGCCTCGGCTCCCCCGGTGATCGTCAGGAGGGCGTTCGTCCCGGTGTCGGCGTCGGCGACCGGGAAGACGTTCACCGCGTCGACGGCGGGCCGCGCGAGCGCGAGCGCCGTCCGGGCACCGCCGGCCCAGGCGCGCAGCACGTCGGCGTCGAGCACGTCCATCCCTCCGGTCACCGCCCCGGGCGTCGGCGTCGCGGCGCACGTCGACGCCGGCGGCGGGCGGCCCGGGGTCCCGCTGCTGGACCCCCACCCTGCCGCATCCCGCCCACATTTGGGTCGCCTGCGGGCCATGGGCTAGTCTTGACCGGTTGCCCGACGACTCGGGCACAGGTGACGCGCGGGCCACACCGGCCCGTCGACCCCGATCCGGTCGCCCCAGGCCCGGTGACGGACGCGTCCCGACAACCGACTTCGTCGCGGTCCCCGCGACGTGCCCGCATCGGTCCCGACCCGTCGGGGCCGGGACCGACCGCAAGAACACAGGAGAAGATCGTGGCTGCCAACTGCGACGTCTGCGCCAAGGGCCCGAGCTTCGGGCACAGCATCTCGCACTCGCACGTGCGCACGAAGCGCCGCTGGAACCCGAACATCCAGCGCGTCCGCGCCGTCGTCGCGGGCACCCCGAAGCGCATCAACGTGTGCACCTCGTGCCTCAAGGCCGGCAAGGTCCAGCGCGCCGTCTGACGCCGCCGCACCACCGGTCGCAAGGCCCGTGAGGCAATCGCCTCGCGGGCCTTCGCCATGCCCGGACCATGTGGCAGGGTGACGTCATGATCGAGCAGCTCGACGAGGTGACCGTCCGCGCCGCCGCAGCCGCCGACGCCGCCGCGATCGCCGCCGTGCACGTCCGGTCCTGGCAGGAGGCCTACGCGGGGATCGTGCCCGCCGACTACCTCGCGAGCCTCGACGTCGACGCCCGCACGCGCGACTGGCAGGGCTACCTCGCGCACGGCGCCGAGGACCGCGTCCGGACGTGGGTCGCGGAGGCCGGCGGCCAGATCGTCGGCTTCATCTCGGTCGGGCCCAGCCGCGACGAGGACGCCAACCGCGGCGACCGCGAGATCTACTCGATCTACCTGGACCCCGGCACCTGGGGTCACGGCGTCGCGCGCGACCTCATCCGCACGGTGCTCGCGGAGATCGGTGAGCGCACGCGCGTCTCGCTGTGGGTGCTCGCCGCGAACGAGCGCGCGCGGCACTTCTACCGCCGGCACGGTTTCCAGGCCGACGGCGTCGAGCGCTACGACGACGTCGGCGGCGCCGAGCTCCTCGAGGTCCGGTACCGCCGCAACTGACGTCCGACGTCTCCCTCCGCCCGAGCTCGCCGTCGCGACCGGCGCGGTGCGAGGCGCGGCTGCTGTCGGGTGACTCCTGGCGGTGCTACCCCGACCGAGCGCGCGGCGGGCGCCGTCAGCCCGCGAAGTGGTCCCAGCCGGGCGCGACGTCCGGCACCCGCCCGCCGACCAGGACCCGCGGCGCGTCACCGGCGTCGCCGGCAGCAGCGCGCACGACGCCGATCCGCCGGAACGGCGCCGGCGGCTCCACGTCCGGCGGGAACGTCGCGAGCAGCCCGTGGTCCTCCCCGCCGCCCAGCACCCACGCCAGCGGGTCGACGCCCAGGCGCTCCGCCGTCGGCCGCACGCGCGCGACGTCGCGCGCCAGTCCGTCGGGACGCCCCGTCGCCGGGTCGTCGAGGTCGACGACCACACGGCTCGCGCGCGCGAGACGCCCCGCGTCGCGCAGCAGCCCGTCCGACACGTCGAGCATCGCCGTCGCGCCCGACGTCGCGGCGAGCGGGCCCGCGTGCAGCGGCGAGGACGGGCGTCGGAAGGCGTCGACGGCGTCCGGATCCAGCTCGGGCCGGCCCGCGGCGAGCGCCGCCCACCCGGCGGCGGAGGTCCCGCACGCGCCGGCGTGCGCCACGACGTCGCCCGCGCACGCACCGGACCGCAGGACCGGGGCACGCCCCTCCAGGTCGCCGTGCGCGGTCACGGAGACGACGACGAGCGGGCCGCCCGACAGGTCCCCGCCCACGACGTCGACGCCGTGCGGTCGGCACGCGTCGCCGAACCCACGGGCGAGGCCCTCGACCCAGTCGGCCGGGAGGTCGCCGGGCACGACGAGCGCGACGACGAGGCTCGTCGGCACGGCCCCCATCGACGCCACGTCGGCGAGGTTCTGGACGGCGGCGCGCTGCCCGACGTCGTCGCCGGAGGACCAGGCGCGGCGGAAGTGACGGTCCTCGACGAGCACGTCGGTCGTCACGACGAACCGGCCGTCCGGCGCGGTGACGACCGCGGCGTCGTCGCCCGGCCCCACGAGCGTGCGTGGGCCCTGCGGCAGGTGCGGGAAGATCCGGGCGAGCAGCCCGTCCTCGGACAGGTCGGCGACGCGCGGGCCGGGCTGGTCGGTCACGCCGCCACGCTAGACGTCGGAGCGCCGCGCCCGCGCACCGCACCGAGCGTGGCGAAGGTCACCCTCGGGCGACGCGGACGTCGCGACCGGCTCGCGCGCGTCACGGCCGGGCCGCGGGCGGAGCGCGTGCCCCACGACCGGACCGTGTGCGTGAGCGCCCCGCGCCGCGGGTTACCGTGACGTGTGCCCTCGACCCGATCCCGTCTGCGCGCCGGCGTGTCCGTCGTGGCGCTCCTCGCGCTCGGCGGCTGCGCCCAGGCCGTGCCCGTGACGGTCGCACCGCACGCCACGGACCCGGTGTGCGCGGACGTGGTGCTCTCCACGCCCGACACGCTCGGCGACGACCTCGAGCGCGTCGACACGACCAGCCAGGCGACGACCGCGTGGGGCGACCCGCACGCGGCGGTCGTGCTGCGCTGCGGGGTCGAGCCCCTGGGGCCGACGACGGACCGCTGCGTGACGGTCGAGGCGCCCGACGGCACGTCCGTCGACTGGGTCGTCGTCGCGGACGACCCGGCGGACGAGCAGGGGTCGGACTGGACCTTCACGACCTACGGCCGGGTGCCCGCAGTCGAGGTGCGGGTGCCCGCCGAGGTCGCCGCGACCACGAGCAGCACGTCCTTCGTCGACGTGCTCGGCCCGGCGGTCGCGCAGGCGGCGGTCGAGCGGTCCTGCGTCGGCCTCACGGGCTGACGCGGTCGTCCCACGCCCGGGCCGCGGCCGTCGGCCGCACGGGCCGAGACGACGGGTCGGGAGCGGCCCGTGTCAGCGCAGGCCGGTGGGGCGGGCGAGCGCGAGCTGCACGAGCTCGTCGACGAGCTCGGGATAGGTCACGCCCGACGCCTCCCACATGCGCGGGTACATCGAGTACGGCGTGAAGCCGGGCATGGTGTTGATCTCGTTGACCACCACCTCGCCGTCGGGCGTGACGAACACGTCGACGCGTGCGATGCCCTCGCAGCCGATCGCCTCGAACGTCCGCACCGCCGTGTCCCGCACCCGGGCGACGACGTCGTCGGGCAGGTCCGCTGGGCACGACAGCGTCACGCCGGCCTCGTCGAGGTACTTCGCCTCGAAGTCGTAGAACGTGTGCCGGGAGTCGGTGACGACGATCTCCCCGGGCAGCGACGCGCGCGCCCGCTGCCCGTCGCGCCCGCCGAGCACGCCGCACTCGATCTCGCGCCCGACGATGCCGGCCTCCACGACGACCTTCGGGTCGTGCTCGCGTGCGGTGGCGAGCGCCGCCGGCAGGTCGGCGAGGTCGTCGACCCGCGTGATGCCGAGGCTGGAGCCGGCGCGCGCGGGCTTGACGAACAGCGGCAGGCCGAGGGCCTCGACGCGCCGCGCGACGCCCCCGGGGTCGCGGTCCTGCTCGCCGGGGAGGATCACGGTGAACGGCCCGACGGGCAGGCCGTGACCAGCGAGGACCAGCTTCATCATGTGCTTGTCCATGCCGACGGCCGACGCGAGCACGCCCGCGCCGACGTACCGCACGTCCGCGAGCTCGAGCATCCCCTGGAGCGTGCCGTCCTCGCCGAACGGGCCGTGCAGCAGCGGGAAGACGACGTCGACCGCGCCGAGCGCGCGCGGCAGCTCACCGGCCTCGAGGACCTGCACCTCGCGGTCGTCGGTCGCCTGCGGCAGCAGCACGTGCGCGGCGGTGTCCTCGACCTGCGGGAGCCGGCCGTCGCGGATCGCCCAGCGGTCCGGGTCGTCCTCGGCGAGCACCCAGCGCCCGGTCGGCGTGATGCCCACCGCGACGACGTCGTAGCGGTCCCGGTCGAGCGCGCGGAGCACGCCACCCGCCGTCGCGCAGCTGATCGCGTGCTCCCCGGAGCGTCCGCCGAACAGCACCATGACGCGCGGGCGCGCGCTCGTGCCGTCCTGCGCAGAGCCGACGGAGGGGGTGGGCGACGGGAGCGCGGTGTCGTTCATCGCGCCCGACCCTACCGGGCGCGGAGGGTCGCCCCGGACGGTGCGGAGAGCCCGCCGGGGGGACGCGTACCGTGGCGCCATGCCCGACGCCTCGTCCCTGTCCCCCGCGACGCTCGTCGTCAGCTCCGGTCGCCCGGCCCGCACGCAGGCCGCCCCGGTGAACCCGCCGATCGTCCTGTCCTCGACGTACGTCTCGCAGGGCGAGGTGCCCGACGGCGAGCTGTTCTACGCGCGGGCGGACACCGAGACCTGGCACCCGTTCGAGCAGACGCTCGGCGCCCTGGAGCGCTCCGCGCATCCGGCCCTGCTCTTCGGCTCGGGCATGGCAGCGATCGCGGCGGCGCTGTCCCTCGTACCGCCCGGCGGGCGCGTCGTCGCACCGCGGCACGCCTACAACGTGACGCTCGTGCACGCCCAGGACCTCGCGGCGCGGTCGGGGCTCGAGGTCGTCCCGGTCGACATCGACGACACGGACGCGGTCGTCGCCGCGGTCCAGGGCGACGGGACGCCGGCCGCGATGCTGTGGATCGAGTCGCCGACCAACCCGATGCTCGAGGTCGCCGACGTGCCCGCGCTCGTCGACGCGGCCCACGCCGTCGGCGCGCTCGTGGCCGTGGACAACACGTTCGCGACGCCGCTCGGTCAGCGACCCCTCACGCTGGGCGCCGACGTCGTCGTCCACTCCGTGACGAAGTACCTCGCGGGCCACTCCGACGTCGTGCTCGGCGCCGCGCTCGCCGACGACCCCGCGGTGCACGCCGCGCTGCGCCGGCACCGCACGGTCCACGGCGCGATCGCCGGACCCACGGAGGCCTGGCTGGCCCTGCGCGGCCTGCGGACGCTGGCGCTGCGCGTGGAGCGGTCGCAGGCCAACGCGGCCGAGATCGCCCGCCGCCTCGCGGCCCACCCGGGCGTCGCGCAGGTGCGCCACCCGAGCCTGCCCGACGACCCCGGGCACGCGCGCGCCGCGGCGCAGATGGACGGCTTCGGCTCGATCATCGGCCTGCGCCCGCGCGGCGGGGTCGCGGCCGCCGAGGCGCTCGTCGCGGCGGTGCGGCTCTGGGTGCCCGCGACGAGCCTCGGTGGCGTCGAGTCGAGCCTCGAGCGCCGCCGCCGGTTCCCGCTCGAGACGGTCACCGTGCCCGAGGACCTGCTGCGGCTGTCCGTCGGCATCGAGCACGTCGAGGACCTGTGGCGGGACCTGGCCCAGGCGCTGGACGTCGCCACGGCCGGCTGACGTCCGGAGGCGGGCGGGTGCCGGCAGCGGTGGACGGCCGCCGGGCACCCGCCGTCAGGCGCCCTCGGCCTTGTGCGGGCGCGCGAGCAGCAGCGGGGCGAGCTGGTCGACCGGCAGCCCTTCGTGCAGGACGCGTACCACGGCGTGCGTGATGGGCATCTCGACGCCGAGCGACGTCGCGAGCTCCAGGACCGACCGGCACGACTTCACGCCCTCGGCGGTGCCGCCGGTCGCGGCGATCGCCTCCTCGAGCGTCATGCCGCGACCGATGTGGCCGCCGAGCGTGTGGTTGCGCGAGTCGGGCGAGGCGCACGTCGCCATGAGGTCGCCCATGCCCGCGAGGCCCGGGAACGTCTCCGCGTCCGCGCCGAGTGCGAGCCCGAGGCGCGTGATCTCCACGAGGCCGCGCGTGATGACGGTCGCCATGGTGTTGTAGCCGAGCCCGCGCCCCTGCGAGATGCCGACCGCGAGCGCGATGACGTTCTTCACCGCACCGCACAGCTCGACGCCGACGACGTCGGGGTTCGTGTACGGGCGGAAGTACGCCGACGCGCACGCACGGGCCACGAGGCGGGCCGTCTCGTCGCTCGTCGACGCGATGACGGTGGCCGTCGGCTGGCGGCGCGCGATCTCCCGCGCGAGGTTCGGGCCCGACACGACGGCGACGCGTGACGCGTCGATCGCGAGCGCCTCGGCGACGACCTCGCTCATGCGCTGGTCGGTCGACAGCTCGACGCCCTTCATGAGCGACACGACGACCGTGCGCGGCCCGACGGCGTCCCGCAGCGGCTCCAGGACCGCCCGGGCCTGCTGCGACGGCACCGCGACCGCGACGACGTCCGCGCCCCGCACCGCGGCCCGCGCGTCCGTGGTCGCCGTGATGCGCCACGGCAGCTCGATGCCCGGCAGGTACGCCTCGTTGCGGTGCTCGTCGGCGATCTGGCGGCACGTCTTCTCGTCGCGACCCCAGACGGTCACGTCGCACCCCGCGTCGGCCATGACGGCCGCGAACGTCGTGCCCCAGCTGCCCGCGCCGAGTACGGTCGCGCGCAGCCGCGGGGCGGCGGGGTCGTCGGGCGGCAGCAGGTCGGCCGTCACGATGCCTCCGGGCCCGTCGCGGGGTCCCCGCCGGCGGTCGCGTCGCGCTGTGCGTCCGGCCGGCGCATGTCGTAGCGGACCGTCGGCGCCTGCTCGGCGCGCAGGTCCTCGAGCAGCGCCGTGATCGCCGCCATGACGCGCTCGGTCGCCTCGCGCAGCGTCGCGTTGTCCTGCGGGCGGTCGTAGAGGTCGGCGAGGTCGACCGGCGGCCCGGCGACGACCGAGACCTTCTTCGGCGGGATCGGCTTGAGCAGCTTCTTGTACCGGCCGAGCAGGTTCTGCGGCCCCCACTGCGCGACCGGGATGACGGGCGCCCGGGTCGTCAGCGCGAGCCGCGCGACGCCCGTCTTGCCGACCATCGGCCACAGCTCCGGGTCACGCGTGAGCGTGCCCTCGGGGAACACGGCCACGCAGGCGCCGTCGTCGATCGCCGCGATGGCGGACTGCAGCGACTCCCCCGCCGCCGCGGTGTTGCGGTGCACGGGGATCTGGCCGGTCGCGAGCAGCACCTTGCCGACGACCGGGACCTTGAACAGCGACGCCTTCGCGAGGATCTTCGGCGTGAAGCCGTTGTCCCACAGGAAGTGCGCGAACGTCAGCGGGTCGATGTTCGTCATGTGGTTCGACGCGACGATGAAGCCACGGTCGCGCGGCATGTGCTCCACCCCGCGCCAGTCGCGCTTGGTCATCGCGAGCAGCGGCGGGCGCAGGATGAAGGCGACGACGCGGAAGGCGCGGGGCGAGTTCGGCGGCGGCGGCACGGGAGGGGATGCTACCGGGACTCAGTCGCGGCTGAACTCGGCGCCCAGCGCCTCGAGCTTCTCCGTGAACCGCTCGTAGCCGCGGTCGATGAGGCTGATGCCCCGCACGGCCGACGTGCCCTTCGCGGTCAGCGCGGCGATCAGGTGGCTGAACCCGCCGCGCAGGTCCGGCACCTCGATGTCGGCCGCGGCGAGCGGCGTCGGGCCGCTGATGACCGCCGAGTGGAAGAAGTTGCGCTGACCGAACCGGCACGGCCGGCCGCCCAGGCACTCCTTGTAGACCTGGATCGTCGCGCCCATGCCGACGAGCGCGTCGACGAAGCCGAACCGGTTCTCGTACACCGTCTCGTGGACGATCGACAGGCCCTTGGCCTGCGTCAGCGCGACGACGAGCGGCTGCTGCCAGTCCGTCATGAAGCCGGGGTGGACGTCCGTCTCGAGCGTGATCGACCGCAGGTCGCCGCCGGGGTGGAAGAACCGGATGCCGTCGTCGTCGACGTGGAACTCCCCGCCGACCTTGCGGAACGTGTTGAGGAACGTCGTCATCTCGGGCTGCGTCGCGCCGCGGACGTACACGTCGCCGCCGGTGGCGAGCGCGGCCGACGCCCACGACGCCGCCTCGATGCGGTCCGCGAGCGCGGTGTGCTGGAAGCCGACGAGCCGGTCGACGCCCTCGATGCGGATCACGCGGTCGGTGTCGACCGAGATGATCGCGCCCATCTTCTGCAGGACGTTGATGAGGTCCATGATCTCGGGCTCGATCGCCGCGCCCGAGAGCTCGGTGATGCCCTCGGCGCGGACCGCCGTCAGGAGCAGCTGCTCGGTCGCGCCGACGCTCGGGTACGGCAGCGCGATCTTGGTGCCCTGCAGCCGGCGCGGCGCACGGATGTGGATGCCGTTGTCCTGCTTGTCCACGACGGCACCGAACTGGCGAAGGATGTCGAGGTGGAAGTTGATGGGCCGGTCGCCGATGCGGCAGCCGCCCAGGTCGGGGATGAACGCCTCCCCCAGCCGGTGCAGCAGCGGGCCGCAGAACAGGATCGGGATCCGGCTCGACCCGGCGTGCGCGTCGATGTCGGCGACGTGCGCGCTCTCGACGTCCGTCGGGTCGAGGTGCAGGACGCCCGCGTCCGCGTCGGCGTCGACCCGCACGCCGTGCAGCTCGAGCAGTCCCGTCACGACGGCCACGTCGCGGATCTGCGGGACGTTGCGCAGCACGCTGGGGGTCTCGCCCAGCAGCGCCGCCACCATCGCCTTGGAGACGAAGTTCTTCGCACCGCGGACGGTGATCTCGCCCGACAGGGGGTTGCCCCCGTTGACGTACAGCAGATCGCTCATGGTCCTCATCGTCTCCCACGCCGAGGCGTGCTCCTGACCGGACGCGGCGCGTCGCGCCGCCCGTCCCCAAACCTTCACAAGCGGCCCACCGCGCACGGACGACGTCCGTCGGGCGACTCGTGGACCCGGCCCGAGGGGAGAACCGCGGCGGTGCGCCTCTTCTTCCCGAGGGCCTGGGGCTCACGGTAGCCATCCCTGGGCCCGGATGCGTGACGTTCGTCCCGTTCGCCCCCGGATGCACGGAGGCCGGCGGGCGTCGTCGACGTCCCACCGGCCTCCGCGCGCGCGTTGCGTCAGTCGGGGCGGCCGATCGTGACCGGCACCGGGCGTGCGGCCTTGATCTCGGCGGGCGGCAGGTGCTTCGCGGGGAGCGTGCGCGGGCGCCACGGCTCGCGGGTCTCCTCGAAGGCGCTGATCTCGTCGGCGTGCTGCAGCGTCAGCCCGATGTCGTCGAGGCCCTCGAGCAGGCGCCAGCGCGTGTAGTCGTCGACCTGGAACGGCACCACGACGTCGTCGCACGTGACGGTCCGCGACTCGAGGTCCACGGTCACCTCGGTGCCCGGGCGGGTCTCGAGGATCTTCCAGATGAGCTCGATGTCCTCCTGCGCGACCTGCGCGGCGAGCAGCCCCTGCTTGCCGGAGTTGCCGCGGAAGATGTCCGCGAACCGCGCCGAGATGACGACCCGGAACCCGTAGTCCTTGAGCGCCCACACGGCGTGCTCGCGGGACGAGCCCGTGCCGAAGTCCGGGCCGGCCACGAGGACCGAGCCGTTCTTGTACGCGTCCTGGTTGAGCAGGAACTCCGGGTCGCCGCGCCACGCCGCGAACAGCGCGTCCTCGAAGCCCGTGCGCGTCACGCGCTTGAGGTAGACGGCCGGGATGATCTGGTCGGTGTCGACGTTGCTGCGGCGCAGCGGGACCCCGACGCCGGTGTGCTGGGTGAACTTCTCCATGACGGTGCTTCCTTCTGCGATCGCGGGTCGGGTCAGACCGACTGGAGGTCCGTGAGCGGGCTGCCGTCGAACGCCCTCGGGTCCTCGCCGAGGTCCGAGATCGACGACAGCGTGCCGCGGATGGCGGTCGCGGCGGCGACGAGCGGCGACACGAGGTGCGTGCGCCCGCCCTTGCCCTGGCGACCCTCGAAGTTGCGGTTCGACGTGGACGCCGAGCGCTCCCCCGGCGCGAGCTGGTCGGGGTTCATGCCCAGGCACATCGAGCAGCCGGCGTTGCGCCACTCGGCGCCGAAGTCGAGGAAGATCTTGTCGAGCCCCTCGGCCTCGGCCTGGAGCCGGACGCGCGCCGACGCCGGGACGACCAGGACGCGCACGTCGTCGGCCTTGTGCTTGCCCTGGACGACCTTGGCGACCGAGCGCAGGTCCTCGATGCGGCCGTTGGTGCACGAGCCGATGAAGACCGTGTCGACCTTGATGTCGCGCAGGGGCTGCCCGGGCGTGAGGCCCATGTACTCGATCGCGCGCTCGGCGGCGACGCGCTCGTTGGCGTCGGCGATCTCCTCGGGCACCGGGACGGCCGCCGACAGCGGCAGGCCCTGGCCGGGGTTGGTGCCCCACGTGACGAACGGCTCGAGGTCCGCCGCCTCGAGGACGACCTCCTCGTCGAACGTCGCGTCGTCGTCGGTGCGCAGCGTGCGCCAGTACTCGACGGCGGCGTCCCAGTCGGCCCCCTCGGGCGCGTGCGGACGGCCCTTGAGGTACTCGAACGTCGTCTCGTCGGGCGCGATCATGCCCGCGCGGGCGCCGGCCTCGATCGACATGTTGCAGATCGTCATGCGGGCTTCCATCGACAGCGACCGGATCGCCTCGCCGCGGTACTCCAGGACGTAGCCCTGGCCGCCGCCGGTCCCGATCTTGGCGATGATCGCCAGGATGATGTCCTTGCTGGTCGCGCCCGGGGGCAGCTGGCCGTTGACCGTGATCGCCATGGTCTTGAACGGTGCGAGCGGGAGCGTCTGGGTCGCGAGCACGTGCTCGACCTCGCTCGTGCCGATGCCGAACGCGAGCGCGCCGAACGCGCCGTGCGTCGACGTGTGCGAGTCGCCGCAGACGACGGTCAGACCGGGCTGGGTGAGCCCGAGCTGCGGACCGACCTGGTGGACGATGCCCTGGTCGGCGTCGCCGAGGGAGTGGATGCGGACGCCGAACTCCGCGGCGTTGCGGCGCAGCGTCTCGATCTGGGTGCGGCTCGTCGTGTCGGCGATCGGCCGGTCGATGTCGAGCGTCGGGGTGTTGTGGTCCTCCGTCGCGAGCGTGAGGTCGGGGCGGCGGACCTGGCGCCCGGCCAGCCGCAGCCCCTCGAACGCCTGCGGGCTGGTGACCTCGTGCACCAGGTGCAGGTCGATGTAGAGCAGGTCGGGCGCGCCTTCCGTGCCACGTCGCACGACGTGCGCGTCCCAGACCTTCTCCGCCAACGTGCCGGCCATGTTCTCGGTCCTCTTCTTGTTCGTCCGGGTGGGGGGTGTTCCCGGTTCCTGTTGCCTGCCTGCTTGCGTCTCAGCCTCCGAGACGCCAATATCGACCTATGGACAACTCTAGCGGAGTCGGCGTCCTGGACAAGGCCGCGTCGGTTCTCAGCGCTCTCGAGGCGGGCCCGGCGACGCTCGCACAGCTCGTGACCGCCACCCATCTTGCCCGCCCCACCGCCCACCGGTTGGCGGTCGCCCTCGAGCACCACCGGCTCGTCGCGCGCGACATGCAGGGCCGGTTCGTGCTCGGACCGCGCCTGTCGGAGCTCGCGACCGCCGCCGGCGAGGACCGCCTGCTCGCCGCCGCCAGCCCCGTGCTGGCCGCGCTGCGCGACCACACCGGCGAGTCCGCGCAGCTCTACCGCCGCCAGGGCGACATGCGCATCTGCGTCGCCGCGGCCGAGCGCCCGATCGGGCTGCGCGACTCCATCCCCGTGGGGGCGACGCTCACGATGCAGGCCGGCTCCGCCGCGCAGATCCTGCTCGCGTGGGAGGAGCCCGACCGCCTCCACCGCGGGCTCCAGGGTGCCAAGTTCACCGCGACGATCCTGTCCGGCGTCCGTCGCCGCGGGTGGGCGCAGTCGGTGTCCGAGCGCGAGGTCGGCGTGGCCTCGGTGTCCGCACCCGTGCGCGGGCCGTCGGGCCGCGTCGTGGCCGCGGTGTCCGTCTCCGGGCCGCTCGAGCGTCTCTCGCGCCAGCCCGGGCGGCTGCACGCCGCCGCCGTCGTCTCCGCCGCGAACCGTCTCACCGAGGTCCTGCGCCGCACCGCGGAGTGACCCCCGCTCCCCCGTCCACGGACCCCCTCGCGAGCCGGCCGCGAGGGGGTCCTCGCGCGCAGGGCGACCGCGCCGGGTCCGGCGGACTCTCCGGGACGGTCACGCATCGCAGGGCGCTCTCTCGGGCACCGGGTGGTCGTCATCGAGGAGCGTCGTCCGGATGTCGGGAACGACGAAGGCCCGGTCACCGTGGTGACCGGGCCTTGACGTACCCCCGACCGGATTCGAACCGGCGCTACCGCCGTGAGAGGGCGGCGTGCTAGGCCGCTACACAACGGGGGCCTATCAGCGCACGAGGCCCGGAGGCCTCGCTTACCGAGTGAACACTTTACCCGATGTTCCGAGGGACTCGGACCACCCGATCAGCGGTGCTCGCGCTGGGGTACCAGGACTCGAACCTAGACTAACTGAACCAGAATCAGTCGTGCTGCCAATTACACCATACCCCATGGGGTATAACCCCCGGACCTCCGACGGGCCACCTCACGGCAGCCACGGCGTCGTCCGGACGTCGTACCGGCGGTGAACATTACCCGAGCCGTGGCGTGCCGGTCCAACCGGCTCCCGCTCGGGGCGCGGTTCGTGACGAACGCCACGCGGCCGCCCGAGCAGCGCCTCACGGGAGGCTCGTGCACGGCACCTCGACCCCGACCGCCGGGTGCGGCAGCCGGGGCCGATCGGAACCGTCGCCCGGTCAGCGCGGGATGGCGTCGAGCTCCGACACGTCGTACCAGAGCAGGTCCCGCTCCTCGAGCCTCTCCCGCGCCTCTGCATCGCCCGCCAGCGCCGCGCGCACGTCGTCCGCCGCCTCCGGCTCGTCGACGTGCACGCACGCCACGTCGGACGCCTGCACGTCGCCGGCCAGCCGGACCGCGCTCGGCGCCGCACCGTCGTCGCCCACCTCCACGACGCTCGCCTCCGAGACGTCGACCGACACGACCAGCCGCAGGCGCGGAGCGTCAGGACGCGCGCCCAGCAGGTCCAGCGCGTCGTCGGCCGCGGCGAGCTGCGCGACGAACTCGACGGTCTCGTCGTCCTCGTCGGGCAGCGCGGCGCGCAGCGCGGGCGTGACCGCGTGCGCGGTCCGCGCGGTCAGCGGGCCGGGGATCTCGTCGAGGGTCGCGGGGACGTAGACACGCACGGAGCCAGTCTGCCGGAGCCGCGCGACGGTGTCCGGCGACGCCCCGACCGACGCGCCGCGGTCCTCGGGGCCCGGTCCCGGCCGGTTCGGCCGGTCAGCCGGCGGACACCTCCGCGAGCCCGACGGGGGCACGCGCCATGGCGTCCACGCGCGCGGCGACCCCGGCCAGAGCCCGGCGCGCGGGCGAGCCGGGGACGGCCTCGCGCAGCGTCCGGGCCTCGAGCAGAGCGGCGTCGAGCGCCGCGCGGTCGTCGGGAACCAGGTGCGCATCCGTCACGCCTGCGTAGCGCGCGAGCGCCCCGGCGACGGCGTCGCCCGGTCGCGGTCCCGCGACGGAGGCCCGCACGCGGTTGACCACGACGACGCGCGTCGAGCCGAGGCCCAGGTCCGTGAGCTCGCCGAGACCCCGGACCAGCCGCTGGATGCCGACCGGGTCGGCCGCGCCCACGACCACCACCACGTCCGCCGCCTCCAGTGCGCTGATCGTGGCGCCGTTGCGCTGGGGAGCCCGGGTGTCGAACGTCAGCACCTCGTCGGACTCGAGGCAGAAGCCGCAGTCGACCACCGTCCACCGCGCGAGGCCGCGTGCGACGGACCAGACCACGTCCAGCGACGACGCGGGCAGCTCGGGCCAGCGGTCCGCGCGCGAGACCCCGGAGAGCACCCGCAGGTCGGACGCCAGCACCGGCGCGAGTCGCGCGAGCTGGTGCAGGTCGAGCGTCCCCTGCGCGGCCGCGCGCGCGGCGGCCGCGAGTCCCGGCGCCTCGTCCAGCAGGCCGACCACCTGCGCGACGCTGCCGCCGTAGGTGTCCGCGTCGACGAGCAGCGTCGTCCCGCTCGCCGCCGCGAGCTCGGCCGCGAGGTTGACCGCGACGGTCGTGCGGCCCGGCGCCCCCGTCGGCCCCCAGACGGCCACCACGGACCCGTCGACGGCGCGCGGTGCGACGGCTGGACGCTCGGGCACCGCCTCGTGCGGCCCTCCGCGCGCGCCGGTCGGCGACGGGTCGTCGAGCGCGGCGAGGGCCCCCAGGACGAGGTCACCCGCACCCGCCTCGTCGTGCGGGGCATCGGCGAGCACGTCGACCCCGTAGGCGCGCAGCCGGTCCGCGAGCCACGGCCGGGCCGGGTCGCCGACACCGACCACCGTGACGCCCGAGCGGTGCAGGAGGTCGACGGACTCGCGGTCGAGGAGGTCGAGGTCCACCGACACGACCGCGATCCGACCCAGACCGGCCTCGGCGGCGGCCAGGAGCTCCGTGAGGTCGGCGCACCGCCGCGTGACGCTCAGACGTCCGTTCGTCCCCTCGACGGCCTGCACGATGATCGACTCCGCGATCCCCCGGACCGCGCACAGCACCCCGACCGACACGTCAGCCCGCCGAGCCCGGCACGGGCACGACGTCGACCGAGCCCGGCCCGGCCAGCGCACCGAGCACGTCCGCCAGCGCCTCCGACGGCACGAGGACCTGGACGGTGCTGGCACCGCCGACGCTGAACGCCCCGTCGGGCGTGTCGACCTCGGCGACGGTGAGCCCGACCGCGAGAGGGCGGGGCACGCTGGACGGTGCGCCGCCCGCCGCGCCCGCGGTCGTCTCGCCCGGCTCGGGGACGTACCAGAGGTCGACCTGCGCGCCGACGACGAGCGCGCGCGACGGCGCGTGCTCGAGCGGCACGGCGACGGGTCGGACGTCGTCCTGCGAGGCGTCGCCCAGCGCGGCTCGCGGCACGAGCTCGCCGGCCCCGACGACGCGCAGCACGGTCGCGTCGTCCGGCAGCGGGCGGTCCGCGCGCAGGTAGCCGCCGAGGTCGACCGTCCCGAGCTGGACGTCGCGCACGACGAGCTCGCCGACGCCCACCCGGTCACCCGGGACGAGCGCGGTGCGCGCCACGTACACCGGGACGGTCGCCTGCGCGGACCGCACGGCCCACGAGCCGAGCGCCACGGACCCCGCGACCATCGCGACCCCGGCGAGCAGCCGGGGGTCCCGCCAGCCGGGTCGGCGCAGGCGTGGCGCCACCGGCGCCGGCAGCTCCAGCACGCTCGTCTCCATCGGGACTCCCTCGTCGTCGTCGGTGCAGCAGGCGCCCATCCTGCCGAGCCGGCCGGGGTCGCGGGGGAATGGTTGTGGACAAACCGGTCGGCGCGCCAGCGCGTGCCAGACTGCGAGCATGGCCCCGAGGTTCCTCACGCTCGCCGACGTCACGGAGATCCTCAACATCTCCGCCCCGCAGGCCTACGCGCTCGTGCGGTCCGGTGAGCTGCCCGCGATCCAGATCGGCGGCCGTGGCGTGTGGCGCGTCGAGGCGACCGAGCTGGAGGGCTACATCCAGCGGATGTACGAGCAGACGCGCGCCCGCAACGCGGCGGAGGCGGCGGCCGACAGCGCGAGCTGACCGGCGCACGCCGCACGTCCGCGCTCACGGACGCAGCACGCGGCCCCACCCCATCCCCGACGTCAGCCTGAGCGCACCCCCGTCCCGACCTGAACCCGAGCGGACCGCTTCCCCGGCGTCAGCCTGAGCGGACCACCTCGAGCGTCGCGAACGGGACTGCCCACGTCGCGGCCACGCCGGCCGGACGGTCGGCTTCCGTGACGTCGAGGTGGTCGGCACCGACGCGGTCGACGCGCCCGACGATCTCGACCCCGGCGGCACGCACCCGCACGACGGCACGGTCACGGGCGAGCGCCCGCAGCGCGTGGCCCAGCCCGAGCCTGCGCTCGACGGCGGCGGCGGCGGGCGCCGCGTGCGCGGTGAGCCCACCGACCGCGACGACGGCCGCGGTGGGCACGAGCGCCTGCTGCACAGGCCCGACGGCGAGCAGCAGCCACTCGGGTGCGACGTCGACGAGCGAGCCGCGCAACGGCTCGCCGTGCGCGGTCCGCACCGTGAGCGACGAGGCGCCGGCGGCGCGGAGCCTGTCCGTGAGCGCGACCGTCGCACGTTCGGCGCGCGTCAGCTCCGCGACGTCGAGCCGCACCGCGGCGGTCCGGGCGGCGACGAGCTGCGCCTCCATGTCGTCGAACAGGGCCTCCCATCGCACGGCGCCCACGGTAGGCCCGGGCCGGACGCCACCTCCGCACACCGCCCGGATCGCGGACAGGGCTGGACGAACGGTGTGGATTCGGATAGATCTACCCACCTCATCCGTCATCAAATCGCATCAAACGACATCACGGGGGATTCAACGTGGCCGAACACGCGCACCCGAGCCGCACAGCAGCCTCGCGCCCCCAGCACCGTCCCGCCGTGCGGGCGGGAGCGGCGCTCGGGCTCACCGCGGCCACCGGCGTCGCCGCCGTCACCGCGGCGCTCCTCGCCCTGCGCGCCACCGACCTCGCGGCGGCCGGGACCTGGCGCATCGAGTCGGCTGTCGAGCTCGCCGTCACGGCCGTCGGCGCCCTCGTGGCCGTGTGGCTCGCCGCCTCGGCCGGGATGGCGCTCGCCTGCACCTCCGTGCGGGCCGTCGGCGCCTCCTGGCGGACCGGCGAGCGGATGGTGCAGCGCTGGGCCCCCGTCGCCGTCCGCCGCGTCCTCGCGCTCGCGATCGGCGCAGGAGTCGGCCTCGCCGGCGCGACCGGCGCCTCGGCCGCAACCCCGGTCGCCCCCGACGTCCCCGACGCCCCCGCGAGCGTCGGCGCACCCTCCGACCTGGGCTGGGCACCGACGGCGGCGCAGGTACCGGCCGTGAAGGGCGCGGACGGGACGTCGCCGCGCGGCTCGTCCGGCGGTACGTCGTCGGCGGGTGCGACGAGCACGGGCGGCGGTGCGGTGCCTGACGCAGCCGCGGGCCCCCCGATCGCCGGAGCGGCGGGGCGCGGCAGCGCCTCCGGCCCGACGGGCGCGTCGCCCGCTCCGCGAGCGCCGGAGGACGCGTCGCGTGGGACCGGCAGCGGGGCCTCGCAGGCGCCCGCAGGCGCCTCCGGTCCGGCTGCGGCGTCACCCTCGACCCTCCCGGCGGCTCCGGACGGGACCACGACGACGTGGCCTCTCCAGGGCGGCACCGCGGCGACGGGAACGGCGCACGCCGGTCCCGCGGTGACGGACACCGCTCCGACGCCCGCCGCGTCGGCTGCGCCTGCGGCCTCGGGTGGCGCGGCCTGGTCGTCGACGTCCGTCCCCGCAGGCTCGGCCGACGGCGTGCCCCCCTCGCCCGCGACCGCTCCGGCGCCGGGGGACGCGCAGGATGCGGCCGTCCCCAGCAGCGTCGGCGCGGGTTCGGCGACCGCGGGCGGCACGGTGGTCGTGCAGCCGGGAGACACGCTGTGGGCGATCGCAGCGCGCCACCTTCCCGAGGGCTCGGACGTCGCCACGATCGCCCGCGCGTGGCCGCGCTGGTTCGAGGCGAACGCGACCGTCATCGGCGAGGACCCCGACGTGCTCCTGCCCGGACAGGTGCTCGTCGTCCCGGCGATCGACGGCACGGTCCTCCGGTGAGCGCCGCGCTGAGGGACGCGACGGCCGCCGAGCGCGTCTTCGTCCGGTCGGAGGCCGACAGCACGACGGCGGGCGCGCGGCCGACGACCCGGTCGCGGAGCGGCCACGGCACGGGTCACACGTCGCCGCGGACGGGCAGGACGGCCGGAGCTTCGGCGGTCGACGAGTCGGTCCGCGTCGGGCTCGCCGGTGTCGGGCCGGCCGCCACGACGCTCGACGCCGGCGTCACCGCCCGGACCGCCGGGCCGCGTGCCCGGCTCGTACGCGCCGCCGAGCCGGCCGCTCCGGTGCGCGCCACGGGACCTCAGCACGCCGTCGCCCCCACCATCGGGCACCGGCTCGACGTGCTGCGTGCGCAGGACCGCTCGCCGGTCCTCGACGCCGCCGACGAGGACCGCGGAGCCGTCCCCGCGCACGACCCGGGGGTGCTCGCCGGGCGCATCGCGCTCGCGACCGTCGAGGTCCTCGGGGGGCGGCGGCCGATCGGTCAGCTCGCGCGCTGGCTCACGCCGGGCGTCCTCGACGCGCTCCAGGTGCGCGCCGCTCTGACGCTCCGCGTCCGCGGGACGTCGAGCCGCGCACCGCAGGTGCGCCGCGTGCGCGCGTCGGCCGTCGACGAGCACACGCTCGAGGCCGGCGTCGTCGTCGAGGACGGCTCCGTCGTGCGCGCGGTCGCCCTGCGGCTCGAGACGCACCGGGGCGCGTGGCGCGCGACGGTCCTGGAGATCGGCTGAGACGGCGGACTCGTCAGATGCCGGCGCACGGCGTCGGCACGGTGGCGTGGGCTCGTCCCACGCACGACAGGACCGGCCGCCCCGAGGGGCGGCCGGTCCTGTCCGTGTCGTCAGCCCTTGCGCTGCTGGCGCTGCGCCTTGCGACGTGCCTCGCGGTTGCTGCCGGCGGCGGGTGCGTCACCGGACCGACCCGCGGCGGGCGTGCCGCCGTCGCGCTTCGTCACGGTGCCGGCGTCGCCGTCGACCGACGGGGCCGAGTACTGCAGCGGGACGCGACGCTCGGGTCCGTCGAGACCCTTCGCGACGAGGCGGCCGGGCGTCGGGCCGTCGGCGACGCTGCGGGGTCCCGCGGCCGGGGTCGGCGCGGGTCCGGCGGCAGCCGCGGTCTGCGCGGCGGAGTCGGCCGTGACGACGGGCGCCTCCTCGGTCGGCGCGACCTGCACCTCGAGGTTGAAGAGGTACCCGACCGTCTCCTCCTTGATGGCGTCCGTCATCGCGTTGAAGAGCTGGTAGCCCTCGCGCTGGTACTCGACGAGCGGGTCGCGCTGCGCCATCGCGCGCAGGCCGATGCCCTCCTTGAGGTAGTCCATCTCGTAGAGGTGCTCGCGCCACTTGCGGTCGAGGACCGAGAGCGTGACGCGCCGCTCGAGCTGGCGCATGTTGTCCGAGCCGATCGCGGCCTCGCGGTCGGCGTACGCGTGGTCGGCGTCGGACAGGATCTCGCGCTCGACGAGCTCACGCGTGAGGCGCTGCGCGCCGCCGGCCTCCTCGACGACCTCCTCGGGCGTGATCGAGACCGGGTACACCGCCTTCAGGGCGGTCCAGAGCGCCTCGAGGTCCCAGTCCTCCGGTCGGCCCTCGGCCGTCGCGCCCGCGATGTAGGCGGACAGCACGTCGGTGCGGAAGTGCTTGACCTGCTCGTGCAGGTCCTCGCCCTCGAGCACGCGACGGCGCTGGTCGTAGATGACCTCGCGCTGGCGGGACATCACGTCGTCGTACTTCAGGACGTTCTTGCGGATCTCGAAGTTGCGCGACTCGACCTGCGCCTGCGCCGACTGGATGCCGCGCGTGACCATCTTCGACTCGAGCGGCATGTCCTCGGGGAAGCCGGCGCGCGTCATCATCGACTCGGCGAGGCCCGAGTTGAACAGGCGCATGAGGTCGTCCTGCATCGACAGGTAGAACCGCGACTCGCCGGGGTCGCCCTGACGGCCGGAGCGGCCGCGCAGCTGGTTGTCGATGCGGCGCGACTCGTGACGCTCGGTGCCGAGCACGTACAGGCCTCCGAGCTCGACGACCTCGTCGTGCTCCGCCGCGACCGCGCTCTTGGCCTTCTCGAGCGCGCCCGGCCACGCGGCCTCGTACTCCTCCGCGTTCTCCGCGGGGTCGAGCCCGCGCGCCGCGAGGTCGGCGACCGCCATGAACTCCGCGTTGCCGCCGAGCATGATGTCCGTCCCGCGGCCGGCCATGTTGGTCGCGACCGTCACGGCGCCCTTGCGGCCCGCCTGCGCGACGATCGCGGCCTCGCGCGCGTGCTGCTTGGCGTTGAGGACCTCGTGCGGGACCCCCTGCTTGCGCAGCTTCGACGAGAGCAGCTCGCTCTTCTCGACGCTCGTCGTGCCGACGAGGACCGGCTGACCCTTCGCGTGCCGCTCGACGATGTCCGCGACGACCGCGTCGAACTTGCCGTCCTCGCTCTTGTAGACGAAGTCCTTCTGGTCGATGCGCTGCATCGGACGGTTCGTCGGGATCGGCACGACGCCGAGCTTGTACGTGCCCTGGAACTCGGCGGCCTCGGTCTCGGCCGTACCGGTCATGCCCGACAGCTTCGAGTACAGGCGGAAGTAGTTCTGCAGCGTGATCGTGGCGAGCGTCTGGTTCTCCGCCTTGATCGTCACGCCCTCCTTGGCCTCGATGGCCTGGTGCATGCCCTCGTTGTAGCGGCGGCCGGGCAGGATGCGGCCGGTGTGCTCGTCGACGATGAGGACCTCGCCGTTCATCACGACGTAGTCCTTGTCGCGCTTGAACAGCTCCTTCGCCTTGATGGCGTTGTTGAGGAAGCCGATGAGCGGCGTGTTGAGCGACTCGTAGAGGTTGTCGATGCCGAGGTAGTCCTCGACGCGCGCGATGCCGGGCTCGAGGACGCCGACGGTGCGCTTCTTCTCGTCGACCTCGTAGTCGCGCTCGGGCTGGAGGCGGCGCACGACCTTGGCGAACTCGCCGTACCAGCGGTTCGCGTCGCCCGACGCGGGGCCCGAGATGATGAGCGGCGTGCGGGCCTCGTCGATGAGGATCGAGTCGACCTCGTCGACGATCGCGAAGTTGTGGCCACGCTGGACGAGCTCGTCGACGCTCCACGCCATGTTGTCGCGCAGGTAGTCGAACCCGAACTCGTTGTTCGTGCCGTACGTGATGTCGGCGGCGTACTGCTCGCGGCGCTGCGCGGGCTGCTGCTGCGAGAGGATCACGCCGGTCGTCAGGCCGAGGAACCGGTAGACGCGGCCCATGAGCTCGGACTGGTACTCGGCGAGGTAGTCGTTGACGGTGACGACGTGGACGCCCTTGCCGGACAGCGCGTTGAGGTACGCGGGCGCGGTCGCGACGAGCGTCTTGCCCTCACCGGTCTTCATCTCGGCGATGTTGCCGAGGTGCAGGGCGGCGCCGCCCATGAGCTGCACGTCGAAGTGCCGCTGACCCAGCGTGCGGCGGGCGGCCTCGCGCACCGCGGCGAACGCCTCGGCGAGCAGGTCGTCGAGCGTCTCGCCGTCGGCGAGGCGGGCGCGGAAGCGGTCGGTCTCCTCGCGGAGCTCCGCGTCGGACAGCGACGTGAAGCTGTCCTCCAGCGCGTTGACCTGCTGGGCGATGCCGGACAGCTTCTTGAGGACGCGGCCCTCACCGAGCCGGAGGACCTTGTCGACGATCGTGGGCACGCGCACTACTCCCGACGTGTTCTCGCCCCTGGCACGCGCGGCGTCGGAGCGGCTGGCTGACCGGCCGCGTGGCCGGGCCCGACCATGCTAGTCGGCCCGGTCACGGTCCGGGGGCGAAGGACGACGACCGCGCTCGCCAGGAGCACCGCGCCGACCGCGCCGCCGACCCCGAGCCGCTCGTCGCGGAGCAGGACCGCACCGACCGTCGCGGTGAGCGGTTCGAGCAGCGCGAGGAGGCTCGCGGTGGTGGCCGGCACCGTGCGCAGGCCCGTGAAATAGGCGCCGTACGCGGTCGCGGTGGGCACGACGGCGAGGAACGCGAGCAGCCACCAGCCCGTCGCGGTGTCGGGCACGCCGACCGCGTCCCCCAGGAGCGGCGCGACCGCCGCGAGGAGGATTCCGCCGAGCGTGAACGCCAGCGCGGTCGTGGGCAGCGGTCCGGCCTGCGGGACGACGCGACGCCCGAGCCCGGTCATCGCGGCGAACGACGCGGCCGACACGAGCGCCAGCAGCACGCCCGCGAGCGGCGCACGTCCGGTGCCGCCGCTCGTGCCGACGAGCGCGACCAGGCCGGTGAGCGCGAGGACGGTCGCGAGCACGGTCGTCCGCGACGGCGGGCGACGCGTCGCGACCGCGGTCCCCACCGCGACGAGCACCGGCGCTCCCCCCAGTGCGACCAGCGTCGACGTCGCGACGCCCGCGCGCTCGACCGCCGCGAAGTACGCGGCCTGATACGCCGCGGCGAGCACGGCCGTGGCCGTCACGTGCCCGACGAGCGCGCGGGTCACCCGGACGCCGCCGAACGCCCCGAGCAGCACGGCCCCGACGAGGAGGACGAGCCCGCCGCCGAGCAGCCGGTACGCCGCGACGGCGACCGACTCCAGGTGGCCGCTCTCCCCCGCGGCGGCGCCCGCGAGGCCGCCGGTCCCCCACAGCAGGCCCGCGAGCGCGACGAGCGCGAAGTCCGACCGGCGCATCACGCCGCGGCGGCGGTCGCGTGCCGCAGCTCGGCCGCGAGGTCGCCGCGCAGCGTGCCGTCGGGCGCACCGACGACCACGTCGTCGAGCCCGAGCCACGTCGCGACGAGCCGGAGCTCGGCCGCCAGCGCCTCGACGGTCCCGGTCGGCAGCCGCTCGGTCCCCGGGCTGACGTGCGCGGCGACGACCCGCAGGGCGCGTGCGGCACGGTCCGCCTTGAGGTCGACGAGCGCCGGCAGCTGCTCGCCGAGCAGGAACGGCAGGACGTAGTAGCCCCAGACCCGCTTGGGCTCGGGCACGTAGATCTCGATCCGGTAGCGCAGGCCGTACAGCTCCTCGAGGCGGCGGCGCTCGAACACCAGCGGGTCGAACGGGCTCAGCAGCGCCGCGCCCCTGGCCGAGCGCGGGAGCGTCGCGTCCCGGTGCCGGAAGACCGGGCGCGCCTCCCACCCGGCCACGCGCACGGGCACGAGCGCGCCCTCCTCGACGAGCTCGGCGGCCGCGGTGGCGGCACGCTGCTGCGAGATGCGGAAGTAGTCGGCGAGGCAGCCGAGCGTCGCGACGCCGTGCGCACGCGCGGAGATCTCGACGAGCCGGCGCAGGGCCGTCGCGTCGTCGGGCTCGGGTGCGGCCAGGACCTCGGCCGGCAGCACCCGCTCGGCCAGGTCGTACCGGCGCTCGAACGCCGCGTTGCGGCCCGCCGACGTCACCTCGCCGGTGAAGAACAGGAACTCCAGCACGCGCTTCGCGACCGACCAGTTCCACCCCCACTCGTCGCGCGACGTCGGGTGGTCGGCCTCGAAGTGGACCTGGACCTCGCTCGCCGTGAGCGGTCCGGACGCGGTGAGGAGCGCACGGACCTCGGCGAGCGCCGGGGCGTGCTGGAGCGGGACCTCCGCGATCGACCCCCACGCCTGCGTCGCGTAGGCGCGCTGCCGCCAGCCGAGCAGCCGGAACGTCTCCGGCGGCACGTACGACGCCTGGTGGGCCCACGCCTCGACCAGCCGGCGCGGCGCCCGCCCCGCGGCGCGGTCGAGCAGCGCGGGGTCGTACGGGCCGATGCGCGAGAAGGTCGGCATGAGGTGCGCGCGTGCGAGCACGTTGACGGAGTCGATCTGGAGCAGACCGAGCCGGTCGACGACCTGCTGCAGGTGCCGCATCGTCGCGGGACCGGCCCGCTCCGGTCGCGGGACGTCGAGCCCCTGGGCACGTAGGGCGACGCGACGCGCCTGCGAGAGCGACAGCGACTCGGTCGGGGCGGGGAGACCGGCGGGAGGCACCGACCCATCATGGCGGTGACCGCCCACACGCACGGCGCCCTGCTCGTGTGCCGCGTGCGCTGGAACTCCGGACGGCCCGCAGGGCGAGGCGCCTGCACGCGACGACGCCCGGCCCTCGTCGGAGAGCCGGGCGTCGTCGGACGGGTGGGTCAGCCGCCGACGGCGGCGGACGCGGGGGCGTCGGTGCGCACGGCGGTGTCGAGCTTGATGACGCCGTAGCTCCAGCCGCGGCGACGGTACGCGACGGCCGGCTGGGCGGTCTCGGCGTCGATGAAGAGGTAGAAGTCGTGGCCCACGAGCTCCATCTCGTACAGCGCGTCGTCGACCGTCATCGGGAGCGCCTCGTGGACCTTCTCGCGGATGACGACCGGCGAGTCGCCGAGCGTCGTCTCCACGGCGCCGTCGGCCGGCGCGGGTGCGTCGGCGGGCTCGGGGACCTGCTCGAGGGGACGCACGTCGACGGGGGTCAGCGGAGTGTGGTTGCGGTGGTCCTTGCGACGGTCGCGTGTGCGGCGCAGGCGTTCGAGGAGCTTCCCGAGCGCCAGGTCGAGGGCCGCGTACCGGTCGTCTGCGCACGCCTCGGCACGGATGACGGGACCCTTGTCGACGACGGTGAGCTCGACGCGCTCACAGCTGCCCGACTGACGAGGGTTGGCCTCGTGCGACACGAGGACGTCGATCCGCTGTGCGCGGGGGGCCAGCTGCTCGACCTTCGCGAGCTTCTGCTCGAGGTGTGCCCGGTACTTCGGGAGCACCTCGGTGTGCCGGCCTGCAACCACGATCTCCATGTGAGCCTCCTGAGAGGTCTGGGGCGGCTCGCACCGCCCGGCGACATGCTTCTTCCTGCCCCGGGGGACAGTCGGGCGGCGTCACCTCCTCCCGCGCTGCGGGGCGACCTCGACTGCTTCGAGGTCGGGGCTCCGCTGCGCCGTCGGCTCAGACACCCACGCTAACCCCCCGGTCGGGGGTCGGACCAATCGCCGCCCGACCGGCGGACCACGAACCGGACGACCGGCGCCAACCGGTCACCGCGACGTGCGGCCGGACGCCCGGGCCGGGTGTCGACGCGAGCGTCAGGCACGCGACGACCACCCCTCCGGCGGCCCTGACCGCGGCGGACGACGCCGCGACGCTCGCCCCCGTCGTGAGCACGTCGTCGACGAGCAGGACGTCGCGCCCCGCGAGCGCGCGGCCCGCGGCGCGGGCGACGCGCACCTGCCCGACGAGGTTGCGCGCACGGGCGCGCGCACCGAGCCCGGCCTGGTCGCGGCCGCCGCGACGCCGCAGCACGGGCGCGCGCCGGGCGTCCACGCCGGCGGACCGCAGGCCGCGCACGGCCCCGCGCGCGAGGTCGTCCACGAGCCAGCGGCCCCTGCGTCGGCGCGCGGCCGCGGTCGACGGCACCGCCACGACGAGCAGCGGCCCCGCGCGCGACCGCGGGACGCCAGGGGCCACGTGCTGCGCCGCCCGGGCGACGGCGCCGACGAGGGCGCGCGACAGGTCGAGCCGTCCGCCGTCCTTCCACGCGACGATCGCGTCGCGCACGGGACCGACGTTGTCTCCGAGCGTCCAGACGGGCACGGGAGGTCGGCCGTCGAGCGCGTCCAACCGCCCCGCGCGCTCCTCGCACCTCCACGGCAGGCCCCCGAGTCTGGAACGGCACGTGGTGCACCAGGCGACGTCGAGCGTGCCGCAGCCCGCACACGCGACCGGCAGGACGAGCGCGACGAGGTCGCGCGCGAGCCGCAGCCCGTGCCGGGCGGCACGCGCGAGCGCGCGCCTCGTGGTCCGCGGGAGGCGCGGGCGGGGCAGGGACGCAGTCGTCGGCACGTACCCAGCCCAGCGCTCCCCGGGCACGACACGGGACGGCGGGCGCGATCCGGTGGACGGCCCGCGCGGCGCACGGGCTGTGGACGGCTCGTCGCGCGCACCGTTCCGGGGCACACGTCGACGAGCGCGCGCGCCACAGCCCGTGTCACCAGGGCACATGGCCTGGCGAGTCGTCGCGCCGAGCCGTCGGGCGGCCCTCGGTCGGGGCACCGAGCGCGCGTCCCCCGTCGAGCGGTCGGCCGTCAGCCCGGGACGGACGGGTCCCGCACGCCCGAGACGTCCTGCCGCCGCACCCACGTCGTGCCGACCAGCCGCAGCAGCGACCCCTCGGCCGTCGCCGCGTACGGCGTGCGCCCGCCCGACAGCGAGACCAGCCCGGACGCGCGCGGCAGCTCGGTCGTCTCCCCCGCGAGGGGCACGACGTGCACGACGCTCTCGCCGCCGTCGGTCGCGAGCACGCCGAGCGTCGCCTCGTCGAGCCACACGACCGACGACGCGGCCGTCAGCGGCGTCCCGACGCGCACGAGCCCGCCGATCGCCTGCGGGACGCCGTGCCGGTCGCGGACGACCGCACCCAGCTGGACCGCGACGCCGTCGTCGCCCGTCGACACCACGGCGACGCGCACGCCGTCGCGCGCGACGCGCACGGAGCGGACGGTGCGCCCGTCGAGGGCGGGGGCGGCGACCTGCACGACCGGGGCTGGCGGCTCGCCCGTCGCCCCCGCCGCGAGCGCCGCGACGACCCCGACGCCGACATCGGTCGTCCACGCGTACCCGTAGCGGTCCACCGACGGCGCCGAGAGCGCGGTGCCCGTGTAGAGGGTCGTGCCCGGGTCGTCCTCGGTCGGCACGGTCACGAGCGCGCGCCCGTCCGACAGCAGCACGCGCACGGTGCCGCTCTCGTCGCGCGCGGGGTGGCTCGGGTCGGGCACCGTGAGCGGCCCCACGCCCTCGACCGGGACGAGCCCCTCGCTGCCGACCTGGAGCAGCGCGTCGTCGTGGAGCACCTCGGGTGCACCCGCGGGCCCCTCGCCCGCGCGCAGCGACGCCGCGCCGTCGAGGTTCACGCCTCCTGCCGTCACGTCGACCGACGAGACCCCGGGCAGCGCGAGGAGCGACTGCTCGATCTGCGCGAGCAGCAGGGGCCGGTCGGCGTCGAGCAGCTCGGACGTGCGCGTCGAGAACAGGCCGACGTGCGCGACGCCCTCGGGGTCGACGCGCACCGCCTCGGGCCTGAGCTGGACGCCGTCGGGCAGCGCCGTGTGCACGGCGTCGCGCAGCCAGGGCGACGGGCCGGCGAGCAGCGCGCTCACGACGGACGTCTCCCGGCTCTTGACGGGGAGCCAGCGCTGCTCGGGCACGAGGAACGTCTCGTCGGGCGACAGGAAGTAGATCGACGTCTGGCGGAAGAAGACCTCGAAGTCGTCGGTCGGGACGACGAGCCCGTCGGGCGCCTCCGAGATGCGCCACTGGCCCTCGTCGTCCTGCACGAGGCCGAAGGTCACCGACGACTCGGCCCCTGCGGGCGCCTCGGCGTACCGACCCTCGCTGTCGACCCGGGCCACGACGGGGACGTCGACCTGGACCTGCCCGTCCCCCATGTCCGCGAACTCGAGCGCGCCCGACACCACGACGCCCGCCAGCGGCTGCCAGTCGGCGCGCGCCTGCCCGGCCAGGTACTGGCGGGCGACGACGAAGTCGTCCCGGAAGCCGGCGGAGCCCGCGACGAGGAAGCTCTCGACGATCTCGAGCGGCGCGGCGTCGGGGCGCGGGCCCTCGGCGAGGACGTCGATGTTCGACGGCTCGTCGACGCGCCCGTCACCGCCCTGCTGGACCGGTCCGGACGTCGGCATCGCGGTGCAGGCGGCCAGGAGCAGCGTCACGACGGCCGCGACGGCCGCGCTCGCACGACGGCGCACGGCGCGCGTCACCGCACGGCCTCCTGCCGGTCGGCGTCGCCGGAGGCGACGTGCACGCTGACGGCCCGGATGCCGGTCGGCGACGTCGCGGTGCCGACGGCTGCGTCGAGGTCCGGCAGGGCCGCGGGGTCGGTGCGCGGGCGCTCCTGCGCGTCGAGCACCGGGTCCGGCGCGACGGCGTCGTCGGGCTGGAGGGGCAGCGGGGACGACGTGAGGCGGATCCCCGCGCGCCGCGGGAGCGTGAGCCGGAACGACGCGCCGCGCGCGGGACGACCCCACGCCTCGAGCCAGCCGCCGTGCAGGTGGGCGTCCTCGAGCGAGATCGCCAGGCCCAGGCCCGTGCCGCCGGTGGTGCGGGCACGCGCGGGGTCGGCGCGCCAGAACCGGTCGAACACGTGCTCGGCCTCGTCCGCCGTCATGCCGACACCGTGGTCGCGGACCGTCACGGCGACCGCGTGCGCGTCGCCCGCGACCGTCACCTCGACCTGCGTGCCCTCGGCGTGCTCGATCGCGTTCACGAGCAGGTTGCGCAGGATGCGCTCGACGCGACGCGGGTCGATGTCGGCGACGCACCGGTCCTCGGGCACGACGACGCGCAGCCAGGACCCGCGCCGCTCGGCGAGCGGCCCGGCGAGGTCGACGGCCCGCACGACGACGTCGCGCACGTCGCGGCCCTCGACGTCGAGGACCGCGGCGCCCGCGTCGAACCGGCTGATCTCGAGCAGGTCGGCGAGCAGGTCCTCGAACCGGTCGAGCTGGGTCTGCAGGAGCTCCGCCGAGCGCTTGGTCGCGGGGTCGAAGTCGTCGCGGGACGCGTGGATCACCTCGCCCGCCATCCGGATGGTCGTGAGCGGCGTCCGGAGCTCGTGCGAGACGTCGGACACGAACCGCCGCTGCACCGCGGACAGCTCCTCCATGCGGTGGATCTGGTCCTGCAGGCTCGCCGCCATCTCGTTGAACGAGTGCGCGAGCGTCGCCATCTCGTCCTCGCCGCGCTCCGGCAGACGCTCGGACAGGTGGCCGTCCGCGAGCCGCTCCGCGACCTGCGCGGCGCGTCGCACGGGGTGCACGGTCTGGCGCGTGACGAGCCACGTCATCGACCCGAGCAGCAGCACGAGCACGACGCCCGCGAGCCCGAGCGTGCGCTGCAGGAAGTCGAGCCGGTCCTGCTCGGCCTGCAGGCTGTAGAGGAAGAACAGCTGGTAGCGCCCGACGACGGGGACGACGACCTCCTGGCCGACGAGGATCGCGGGGACGACGCGACCGTCCTCGGCCTCGACGCCCACCGACTGCCAGTGCTGGCCGCCCTCGGCCACGGCGAGCTGAAGGTCGTCGCTCACGATGTCGATGAGCGACGCGTCGGAGGCCGCGGCCCCACCGGTCACGGGCGACGTCTGCCCGGGCGCGCGCAGCAGGAACACCTCGCGCTCCCCCGACGTGCCCGTCCGCTGGGACTGCGCGACGTCGCGCAGCAGCCGCCGCACGTCCGGTCCCAGCGTCGCGTTCGAGGAGCTGAACGTGTCCTGCGCCTGCTGGGTGCTGCGGGCGCTCTCGTCGAGCACCTGGTCGCGCCGCGCGTCGAACAGGCCGTCGCGCATGCGCTCGCCGACGTAGAGGCCGACGCCCGCGAGCGCGACGAGGCCGATCACGAGCGTCGAGGCGATGACGCGGAACTGCAGCGACCCGCGCCACGCCCGCGGCCACGCACGCACCCGACGCATCGCCCTGGCCCTCGTCAGGCGCCAGACGCTGTTCACGCGCGGCACGGCGCGGCCCTGCCCGACGTCACGTGGGGGTCACGCCCGCCTTGTAGCCGACGCCCCGGACGGTCACGACGATCTCCGGCTGCTCCGGGTCGTTCTCGATCTTCGAGCGCAGCCGCTGCACGTGCACGTTCACCAGGCGGGTGTCCGCGGCGTGCCGGTAGCCCCACACCTTCTCGAGCAGCACCTCACGCGTGAACACCTGCCACGGCTTGCGTGCGAGCGCGACGAGCAGGTCGAACTCCAACGGGGTCAGGGAGATGGGGCGGCCCGCGCGCGCGACGCGGTGACCGGGGACGTCGATGGTGACGTCGCCGATCGAGAGGTGCTCGGGCGCGGGCTCGTCGCTGCGGCGCAGCCGGGCGCGCACGCGCGCGACGAGCTCCTTGGGCTTGAACGGCTTCGAGATGTAGTCGTCGGCGCCGGACTCGAGCCCCAGCACGACGTCGACCGTGTCGCTCTTGGCCGTGAGCATGACGATCGGCACGCCCGACTCGGCCCGGATCTGCCGGCACACCTCGTTGCCGTCGCGTCCGGGCAGCATGAGGTCGAGCAGCACGAGGTCGGGCTGGGTCGCCCGGAACGTCGCGAGCGCCTCGTCCCCGTCCTCGCAGAAGACGGGCTCGAAACCCTCCGAGCGCAGCACGATGCCGATCATCTCGGCGAGCGCGGTGTCGTCGTCGACCACCAGCACGCGTCCCTTCATGCGCGACATTGTGGCACCGTCACCTGTCGATCCAGGACGGGACCGCCCGGACGGCCCACAGATCACCCGCACCTCCCCCGGCCGCCGACGGCGACGTGGCACGATGGGCGTCGCGCGAGGACGGCCACCGCCTCGAGCCGCACCACGAGCCCGAGGAGGCTGCGCTCCGCATGACGAGCCCGCAGGACGACGCGCCCCGCCCGCCGGCGTGGGCCGCACCGGGCGGCGGTCAGCCGAGCCCCGGCCCCGGCGTCCCCCCGCCCGCACCGCCCGCACCTCCGACGCAGTGGGGCGCGAGCCAGGGTGGCTGGGGCGCGCCCGTGCCGCCTCCCCCGCCGCCGGGCTCCGCGTGGAAGCCGCCCGCCCTCCAGCCGGGCATCGTGCCGCTGCGGCCGCTGGGTCTCGGTGAGGTCCTCGACGGCGCGTTCAAGGCGATCCGGGCCAACCCGCGCGTGATGTTCGGGCTGTCGGCGCTCGTGGTGGGCGGCGCGGTGGTGCTGTCGACGATCCTCACGTGGTACGTGCAGGGACTCGTCTCAGGCGCCATCAGCGACGCGCTGCTCGAGCTCGACCCGTCGGGTGCGAGCGGCCTCGACGCGATGCTGGGCTGGGCGGTCGGCACGATCCTGACCGCGCCGATCATCTGGCTCGCCACCACGGTCCTCACGGGTCTGCTCATCGTGTCGGTCAGCCGGTCGGTGCTCGGCCGCACGATCACGATCGGCGAGGTCCTGCGCTCGGGCCGCGTGTGGTGGGTCGTCGGCTTCACCCTGCTCGCGGGTGCTGCCGTGCTGGTCGTCGTCGCGCTGCTGGTCGGCGCCGTGATCGGCCTCGCCACGGCGGACCAGACGGGCCTCGCGGTGACCGTCGGGATCCTCGGGTGGCTCGCGCTCGTCGTGGCCGGGATCTGGTTCACGATCCGCACCCTGCTCGCGCCGCCCGCGCTCATGCTCGAGGGCAAGGCGTTCTGGCGGACCGTCGCACGCGCATGGCGGCTCACGCGCGGCAGCTTCTGGCGGCTGCTCGGGTACTACGTGCTCGTGCAGATCATGGTGAGCGTCGCGAGCTACTTCGTGATGTTCCCGTTCGAGCTCGTCGGGACGCTCGTGACGCAGGACCCGACGGGCACGTCCTTCGTCTCGATCGTCCTCACGGGCATCGGGAACGTCATCGCGTACACGCTCACGACCGCCTTCACCGCGGCCATCTACGCGCTGCTCTACATCGACGTCCGGATGCGCCGCGAGGGCCTCGACCTCGAGCTCGCCCGCGCCGCGCAGGCCGGATGACCGCGCTGTCCGTCGTCGCCGCGCTCCTGCGCGACGTCCCCGTCCAGCCGGACGCCGAGACGGCCCGCGAGTGGGCGCGCGACGAGCTCGCCCGGCCGGAGTACCACCGCCAGCCGTCGCTGCTGCAGCGCCTCCTCGAGTGGCTGCGCGAGCAGCTCGACTCGGTGCCGTCGCTGGGGCTGCCGGACGGTGTCGCGCTCACCGTCGCGGTCGTCGCGGGCGTCGCCCTCGTGCTGGGCGTCCTCTGGTTCGTCGGACCCGTGCGGCGCTCGCGCACGCGCGCGCGCTCGGGAGCCGTCGTGCTGTCCGCCGACGACCGGCGCACCGCCGAGCAGCTGCGGGCCGCCGCCGACGCCGCGGCCGCCGCGGGCGACTGGCACCTCGCGGTGCTCGAGCGGTTCCGCGCCGTCGTCCGGAGCCTCGAGGAGCGCACCGTGCTCGACGAGCGCCCCGGCCGCACCGCGCACGAGGCCGTCACCGACGCCGCGCTGCGCCTGCCCGGGCTGGGCGCCGACCTGCGCACCGCCGGCGACCTGTTCGACGACGTCGCGTACGGCGACGTGCGAGCCGGGGCCGACGACGACCGCCGCCTGCGCGAGCTCGACCAGCGGGTCCGGGCGACCCGCCCGACGACAGTCGCGGCCGCCGCGGGCGACCGTCTGGTGGTGCCGTCGTGAGCGCGCCCGCCCCGGTCCTCGGCGACGGCACGACCGCCCGCTCGCGCGCCACGGGACGGTGGCGGCGCTGGCGCCTGCCGCTCGCGATCGGCGGGCTGCTCGTCCTCGTCGGCCTGCTGGCCGCGCTGCCCACGCCGCGCACGTCGAGCGACCCGTTCGCGCCCGACAACCCCGCGCCGAGCGGGGCCCGGGCCGCCGCGCAGATCCTGCAGCGCCAGGGCGTCGACGTCCGGTACGTGACCCGGCTCGGCGACGCGGTCGCGCAGGCCCGCGAGGGCACGACGCTGCTCGTGGTCAACGGCGACCTGCTGCTCGACCAGGCCGCGGTCGACGCGGTCGTCGGGACCGAGGCCGACCTCGTCGTCGTCGACTCGCCGTGGCTGCTCGAGTCCGCGACCGACGCCCTCAGCGGCGACCTGGGCTACTGGCCCGACGGCGACCTCCCGGCCGCGTGCGACGACCCCGACGCGACCGCCGCCGGCACGATCACCGCCGCGCCCGGCCTTCGGGCGCTGAGCGACGACGCGGTCGTGTGCTTCCCCGCCGCGGACGACCCGACCGTCGGCGCGTACGCGGTCGTCGACGGCGACCGGCGCGTGACCGCCCTGTCCGACGGGCGCGTGCTCACGAACGAGCGGCTCGCGGACGAGGGCAACGCCGCCCTCGTGCTGCGCACGCTCGGCCGGCACGACCGCCTGGTCTGGTACCTGCCGACCGCGTTCGAGACCGGGAGCGGACCGAGCGGGCCCGGCACGGCGGACATCCTGCCCCCGTGGGTCCCGATCCTCGGGCTGCAGCTGCTCCTCGTCGTGCTCGTCGCAGCGGTGTGGCGCGGCCGCCGGCTGGGGCGCGTCGTCGCCGAGCCGCTGCCCGTCGTCGTCCCCGCCGCCGAGACGACGCGCGGCCGCGGACGCCTCTACCGCAGGTCCCGCTCCTACGGGCACGCGGCCGCCGCCCTGCGCGCGGGCGCGGCCTCGCGCTGCTCCGCGCGGCTGGGACTGCCCCGGTCCGCCGAGCCGCACGCGCTCGTCGACGCCGTCGCCCGCGCGACGGGCCGCCCCGCGGCCACCGTCGAGGCCCTGCTGTACGGACCACCACCGCATGACGACAGCGGCCTGGCGCAGCTCGCGCAGGCGCTGGACCACCTGGAGAGCGAGGTTCACCGACCGTGACCGACGAGACGACCGGCGCACCGCAGCCGCCGACCCCCGTGAGCGGCCCGGACCCTGCCCACCGGCCGCCGGCCCCGCCCGCCGACCAGGCGATGCACCCTGGTCCGCCACCCGCGCCCCGTCACCGGCCGCGATCGCGAGCGGGTGCCGGTCGCGGTCCGCCGCGGCCGACGGCGGCCACGCGTCGCGGACGACGCCGCGCAGCCGTCGCCCGCCCACGTTCGTCAGCGTGAGCGTCGACGTGGCCGGCTCGGTCAGCCGGACCGACGCCGGCAGGTCCCGCTGGACCGCGACCTGCCGCGGCGAGGCCGCGAGCGCCGCGTCGACGGCGTACAGCGCGAGGCACACGAGCGCCCAGACCAGCACCGTCCCGGTCGACGGCAGCACGAGCACGAGGGGCACCCCGACGGCCGCGAGGACCACCGCCCGCCACGTGAGCGTCATGCGCGTGTCACCGGGGGACGGGCACGGACGCGAGCACCGTGTCGAGCACGCTCTCCGTGGTGACGCCCTCGAGCTCGGCCTCGGCGCGGAGCTGCACGCGGTGCCGCAGCGTCGGGTGCGCGAGCGCCTTGACGTCGTCCGGCGTCACGTAGCCGCGACCCGACAGCCACGCCCACGCGCGGGCCGTCGCGAGCAGCGCGGTCGCGCCACGCGGCGACACGCCCAGCCCGAGCGACGGGGACCGGCGCGTCGCGCGGCACACGTCGACCACGTAGCCGAGCACCTCCCGCGCCACCTGCACGCGCGCGACCTCGGCGCGCGCGGCGGCGAGCAGCGCGGCGTCCGCGACCGGCCGCACGCCAGCCGCCGCGAGGTCGCGCGGGTCGAAGCCGCCCGCGTGCCGCGCGAGCACCTCGACCTCGTCCTCGCGCTCGGGCAGCGGCAGCGTGAGCTTGAGCAGGAAGCGGTCGAGCTGCGCCTCCGGCAGCGGGTACGTGCCCTCGTACTCGACCGGGTTCTGCGTCGCGATGACGAGGAACGGGTCCGGCAGCGGGCGCGGCGTGCCGTCGACCGACACCTGGCGCTCCTCCATGGCCTCGAGCAGCGACGCCTGCGTCTTCGGGGGCGTGCGGTTGATCTCGTCCGCGAGCAGGAGGTTCGTGAAGACAGGACCCTCGCGGAACGAGAACTCGGCCGTCCGCGCGTCGTACACGAGCGAGCCCGTGACGTCGCCCGGCATGAGGTCGGGCGTGAACTGCACGCGCTTGGTCGACAGGTCGAGCGCCGCCGACAGCGAGCGGACGAGCAGCGTCTTGGCGACGCCCGGCACGCCCTCGAGCAGCACGTGGCCGCGGCACAGCAGTGCGATGACGAGGCCGCTGACGGCGGCGTCCTGCCCGACGACGGCCTTGGCGACCTCGAGCCGGACGTCGGCGAGCGCGGACCGCAGCGCGACGCTCGGTGCGGGCGGCCCCGCCGGCGCGGTCGACGGGGCCGGTGCTGGCGGGGCGGGAGGCGCGGCCGCGGGCTGGGGTGCGAGTGCGGCCGGCGCCGCGGCGGCGGGCTCGGTCTTCGTCCAGCTCGGCGGCCCGTCGGCGCCCGCGGGGGACGCCGGAGCGGCGGAGGCCGGCGCGTCGTGCGTCGGAGGAGTCGGCGGCACCGGGGCGTACGCGGGCGGGCCGCCGTCGGCCGCGGCGGACCGCGACCGGCACCCGCTCGCGATCGCGGCCGGTGACGGGGCGCGGGTGCGGACCGTCCTGCGCCCGACGCGGCGCGGCGACGCGCTGGCCGACCGCGTGACGAT
>NZ_JAPESW010000099.1 GCF_028527925.1 Cellulomonas fimi | reverse complement strand
GCGGGCAGGCGTCGCCGCAGCCCATGGTGACCACCACGTCGGCGGCTTGGACGATCTCGTCCGTCCACGGCTTCGGATACTCACGCGAGATGTCGATGCCGCGCTCCGCCATCGCCTGGACCGCGACGGGGTTGACCTGGTCGGCGGGCATCGAGCCGGCCGAGCGGACCTCGACGGCCCCGCCCGACAGGGCGGCAAGGAACCCGGCGGCCATCTGGGAGCGGCCGGCGTTGTGCACGCAGACGAACAGGACGCTGGGCTTGTCGGTGGTGGTGGACATGGGTGCTCCTCCTCAGTGGGTGGGGGCGAGGTCGTCGGCGAGTGCGGCGATGCGGCCGCTGAGGTGTTCGCGCAGGGGCCGGACTCCGTCGACGTCCCAGCCGGCGGGGTCAGGGAGCGGCCACGTCTCGTAGCGGACCCCGTCGACGTGCGGCAGGTCGAGCCCGGGCTTGAGCGCCACGACGACGTCGGCGGCCGCGACCGACTCGGTCGTCAGCAGGGTCGGCGTCCTGCCGGTCCAGTCGATCCCCAGCTCGGCGAGCGACGCGATGACGACCTCGCTGACGCGCTGCTCAGGATCCGTACCGGCCGACGCGACGTCCAGGCGGGCGCCGACCAGGGCCGTGGCGAGGCCCGCGGCGAGCTGTGAGCGACCGGCGTTGTGCACGCACACGAACAGGACCCTGGGGTTGGTGGTCATGCTCGGACCTCGGCTTCCACGGCGGCATCGGCCGGTCTCGCCGCCGGAGCCGGCACCGGGTAGAGAACGGCGATCGCGACGACGCCGAGGATCGCGCCGACGACCTGGGCGGCGATGAACGGCGGGACCGAAGCCGGGGCGATGCCGGCGAACGTGTCGGAGAAGACGCGGCCGATCGTGACGGCAGGGTTGGCGAAGGACGTCGAGCTCGTGAACCAGTACGCGGCCCCGATCCAGGCGGCGACTGCCGGGGCGGCGTAGGTCGCCCGGCCCGTGCGCACCAGCGACCAGATCAGCGCGACGAGGCCGGCGGTCGCCACGATCTCACCGAGCAGCAACCCCCCACCGGTGCGGGACGTCGAGGAGATCGCCGTGCTCACCCCGAACATCGCGTTCGCCAGCACCGAGCCGAGGACCGCGCCCAGAACCTGCGCGACGGCATACTGGCAGGCTTCGCGAAACGGGAGCCCGGTGCTCGTGCGGCGACCGAGCCACCAGTCGGCGAAGGACACGACCGGGTTGAGGTGCGCGCCGGAGACGGGTCCGAGGGCGGTGATGAGGACGGCGAGCCCGAAGACGGTCGCGACGCTGTTCTCGAGCAGCTGCAGTCCGACGTCGTCCGGGGACAGTCGGCCCGCGGCGATGCCCGAGCCGACCACGACTGCGACGAGCAGTGCGGTGCCGACCAGCTCGGCCGCAAGGCGCCGGACGAGAGGCGGTCGCGGCGGCTCGACCGGGCGTGTGGTGGTCACGGCGCACATCTTGACCATCTCGACGTCGGTCAGTCAAGATTGACTCAATGAACGCTGAGTGGAGTGCCCAGATCGAGCGCCGAGCGGCGCTGCATGGCGCCTTGTCCGACCCCGGACGCCTCGCCGTGGTCGATCTGCTCTCCCGGGGCGACGCGTCACCCTCGGAGCTCGCCGCGGAGCTCGGCATGCCGTCGAACCTCCTGGCGCACCACGTGAACCTCCTGGTTGAGCACGGCCTCGTCGAGCGGACGCGCTCTGAGGGCGACCGCCGACGCACGTACCTGCGGCTTCTGCCCACGGAGCTCGGCCCCATGACGAGCCCGCTCCCCCGACCCGACCGCGTGCTGTTCGTGTGCACCGCGAACTCCGCGCGCTCGCACCTGGCCGTCGCCCTCTGGGAGCGCGCCAGCGCCATCCCGGCTGCGTCGGCTGGAACACACCCCGCTGCGGCGATCGCTTCCGGCGCGCTCGCAGCTGCCCGCCGGCACGACCTCGACCTCGTCGGTCGCCGCCCGCAGGAGGTCGGCACCGTGCGGATGGCGGGGGACCTGGTCATCACCGTCTGCGACCGAGCGCACGAGGAGACGGGCCTCACGGCTGACGTGCACTGGTCCGTTCCCGACCCCGTGCCGGTCGGCACCGACGCCGCGTTCGACCGCGCCGTCGTGGAGCTCGAGCGTCGTGTCAGCCAGCTCGCGCCCCGCCTCGTCATGGCCTGACCACCTCCAAGGGGTACGACGATGTCCACCACCCCGTCCACCGGCCTCACGGTCGACCAGCAGCACGCGCTCCACACAGCCGCCGTCAGACTGCGGAGCGAGTTCGAGGGCTTGTTCGGCGTGCCGACGATCGAGCGGTTCCTGCTGACGTCCTACGACCAGTTCGCGGGACGCGCGACCGTCACGAACTACCTGCCGTTGCTCGCCGAGCGGTTCGCTCGTCAGCGGCTCCACGCCCTCGCGCGCGTGGAGGGAAGGGTCAGCGACGGCAAGCCGGTCGTCCTGTTCCTGTGCGTGCACAACGCCGGCCGCTCCCAGATGGCCCTCGGGTTCTTCGAGCACTTCGCGCAGAACGGAGCCGTCGCCTGGTCAGGCGGCTCAGAACCCGGCGACCAGGTGAACCCGGTCGCGGTCCAGGCGATGGCGGAGCGCGGCATCGACATCTCGCGTGAGTATCCGAAGCCGTGGACGGACGAGATCGTCCAAGCCGCCGACGTGGTGGTCACCATGGGCTGCGGCGACGCCTGCCCGC
>NZ_JAPESW010000098.1 GCF_028527925.1 Cellulomonas fimi | reverse complement strand
GCCACGTCGAACCGGCCCGCGACCATCTCCTCGAGGTGGATGCGGCCGTCGGACTGCTCGGGCAGCAGCGCCCACGCGACCCCGTAGACGACGAGCCCGAGGCCGCCGAGCAGGATCGACGCGGCGAACAGGCCGCGGACCAGCAGCGGGTCGAGCCCGAAGCGGCGCGCGAGGCCGTCGCAGACGCCGCCGATCCAGCGGTCGTCGCCGCGGAACATGCCGGTGCGGCGCACGGCGGCGAAGAAGCCGCCCGCTGCGGGGGGCCGCGGGGCGGAGTCGAACGGCGGCGGGGTCCCGTAGGGCGCGGTCGGAGCGCCGTGCTCGCCGCGTGCTCCCGGCGCGTCCGGGCCGGCAGGTCCGCCGGCAGGGGTGTTCGTGTCCATGGCTCGATCCTTCCCCGCGGAGGCGGCCCGGCGGGATCGGGTGCTCCCCTGACCCGACCCTGATCCTTCGGGGTCCCGGGCCCTGATCCTCGGGACGCGCGCCCCTGATCTGGTGCCGGGAAGGCCGTGAGCACCCCCGCGGACGTGTGACGATCGGTGCGTGACCTCCGCACCTGCTCCGTCGCGACCGGCCGGCACCGCCGTGCCGCGCGCGCGGCTGCCGCTGCGCCGCCCCGAGCGCGGACGCTGGTTCGCGGGCGTGGCGGTCGGGCTGGCGGCGCACCTCGACGTCCCCGTGGGTCTCGTGCGGTTCGCGTTCGTCGTCCTCGCGCCGGTCGCGGCGGTCGGTCCGGCGCTCTACGTCTTCTGGTGGCTGACCGTCCCCGCGGGGGACCCGGCAGCGGCGGCGACCGAGGCCCGACCGACCGCGCTCACGCGCCTGGCCCGGCGCCAGCACGACGTCGACCCCGCCCGCAGGCTGCCGCTCGCGGCGATCCTCACGGGTGTCGCGCTCGTGCTGGGCTCGATCGCGCTCGTCGCGACGCGGCTGGGCCTCGACCTCAACGTCGACTGGCTGCTGCCGTCGCTCGTGCTGCTCGCGGGTCTCGGGCTCGCGTGGAGCCAGCTCGACCACGTGCCCCGCGAGCGGTGGCGGACCGAGACGGGCCGCCCGACGGTCGGCGTGCTGCGTCTGCTCGGCGGCGTCGTGCTCGCGGGCGTCGGCGGGCTGCTGCTCGTCGGGCAGCTCATGGGCAGCGGCATCGAGCCGGCGGCGTTCGTGCAGGCGGTCGTCGCGGCCGTGGCGGTGCTCGCGGGCGTCGGGCTCGTGCTCGCGCCGTGGTGGCTGCGGCTGGTCCGTGCGCTGGGTGACGAGCGGGCCGCCCGTGCGCGCGAGTCGGAGCGCGCCGACATCGCCGCGCACCTGCACGACTCCGTCCTGCAGACGCTCGCCCTCATCCGCGCACGCGCCGACGACGCCGCCGAGGTCGCGCGCATGGCGCGCGCGCAGGAGCGCGAGCTGCGCGAGTGGATGTACGACGAGCGGCCCGCGCCCGGCACGTCGGTCGCGGCGGTCGTCAAGGACGTCGTCGCGGAGGTCGAGGACTCGCGGTCCGGCCCGACGGGCGACCCGGTCGCGATCGACGTGGTCGTCGTCGGGGACCGCGTCCCGGACGCCGACACCGAGGCGCTCGTCCAGGCGACGCGCGAGGCGCTCGTCAACGCCGTCGTGCACGGCCGCCCGCCGGTGTCGCTGTACCTCGAGGTGCGGTCCGACGCGGTCGAGGTGTTCGTCAAGGACCGGGGTGACGGGTTCGACGTGGACGCGATCGGACCCGACCGGTTCGGGGTGCGCGAGTCGATCATGGGCCGGGTGCGCCGTCGTGGCGGCACGGCCGAGGTGACGAGCCGGCCGGGTCGCGGCACCGAGGTGCACCTGCTGGTGCCGGTGCGTGCGGCCGCGGCGGCCGAGGGAGGGGAAGCGAGATGAGCACGGACACGACGGGCCCGTCGACCGGTGCCGTGGACGTCGTCCTCGTCGACGACCACCACCTGTTCCGGACCGGGGTCAAGGCGTCGCTCGACGCGGGCGTGCGCGTGGTCGGCGAGGCCGACGACGTGGAGTCCGCGGTGCGCGTGGTGCACGAGCTGCAGCCGCCGGTCGTGCTGCTCGACGTCCACCTGCCCGGTGGCGACGGCGGCGGGGGCGCCGAGGTGATCCGGCGCTGCGCCGACCTGGGCGGCACGACGCGGTTCCTCGCGCTGTCGGTGTCGGACGCGGCCGAGGACGTCGTCGCGACCATCCGGTCGGGCGCGCGCGGCTACGTGACGAAGGCGATCGACGGCGGGGAGCTGTCCGACGCCGTGCGCCGCGTCGCGGGCGGGGACGCGGTGTTCTCGCCGCGGCTCGCGGGGTTCGTGCTCGACGCGTTCGGCGCGGCCGCGGGTGACGTCGCGACGGGCGACGACGAGCTCGACCGGCTGTCGGCGCGTGAGCGCGAGGTGATGCGGCTCATCGCTCGCGGCTACACGTACCGCGAGGTCGCCTCGGAGCTCTTCATCTCGGTGAAGACGGTCGAGACCCACGTGTCGGCGGTGCTGCGCAAGCTGCAGCTGTCGAGCCGGCACGAGCTGACGCGGTGGGCGGCGGCGCGGCGGCTGCTCTGACCCGGGCGCGCGCCGGGCGTGTGACGCGATCGATCTGACGGAACGTCAGAAACCGTCGAGCGCGGCGGCTAGGCTCGGGAGGCATGGAACTCCCGCAGCACCTCCTCCTCTTCCTGCACCTCCTGGGCTGGGCGATCGTGCTCGGCGGCACGCTCGTGACGATGCGCGACAACCGGCTCCCCAAGGGCGCGCTGCACGGGATCCTCACCGCGCTGATCACGGGCATCCTCATGGTCGGCCTCGCGTCGGCGAGCGACGAGCTGCGCGACCCGAACAACGTCAAGGTCGCGGTCAAGCTCGTCGTCGCGCTCGTCGTCACCGGGCTCGTCGTGTACGGCACGCGTCGGCCCGAGAAGGTCACGAAGGG
>NZ_JAPESW010000097.1 GCF_028527925.1 Cellulomonas fimi | reverse complement strand
CGGCCCGTCGGCGGCGTGCCGGGCGGCGAGCCGGGCGAGCGTCCGCGCGTCCAGGGGGTGCCGCATCCGGGACGCCGCGACGACGCCGCCGACGTCCACGCCGATCGCCTCGCCCGCCCGACGCGCCCGAGCCGGCGACCGCACCCACCGGGCCCTCCTCCCGCGGCGGGCTCGCCGCGGGCATCGCCGCCTACGCGCTGTGGGGCGTGCTGCCCCTCTACTTCCCGCTGCTCCAGCCGGCCGGCGCGGTCGAGATCATCGCCCACCGCGTCGTGTGGTCCCTGCTCTTCTGCGTCGTGCTGCTGCTCGTCACGCGCACCTGGACGGGTTTCGTCGCCGCGCTGCGCGACCGCCGCACGCTCGGCCTGCTCGCCGTCGCCGCCGTGCTGCTCGCCGCCAACTGGCTCGTGTTCGTGTTCGGCGTGCTCACCGACCGCGTCGTCGACGCCGCCCTCGGCTACTTCATCAACCCCCTCGTGACCGTCGCGCTCGCGGTGCTCGTGCTGCGCGAGCGGCTCCGGCCCGTGCAGTGGGTCGCGCTCGGCTTCGGCGCCCTCGCGGTCGTCGTCATCACCGCCGGGTACGGCCAGCTGCCCTGGATCGCCCTCACGCTGGCCTTCAGCTTCGGGTTCTACGGCCTCATCAAGAACCGCGTCGGGCGCAGCGTCGGCGCCGTGCCCGGACTCGCTGCCGAGACGCTCGTGCTCGCCCCGCTCGCGCTCGGCTACCTCGTCGTCCTCGCCGCCACCGGGCAGGGGTCGTTCGCCGGGTACGGCGCCTGGCACGCCGTCGCGCTCGTCTCCTCCGGCGTCGTCACCGCGGTGCCGCTCCTGCTGTTCAACTCCGCCGCGCGGCGCCTGCCGCTCAGCGTCGTCGGGCTGCTCCAGTACCTCGCACCGGTCCTGCAGCTGCTCATCGGCGTCGTCGTGCTGCACGAGCAGATGCCCGTCGCGCGGTGGTGGGGCTTCGGTCTCGTCTGGGTCGCGCTCGTGCTGCTCACCGTGGACGGGCTGCGCCACCGCGTCCGGCCCCGTCGGGGCGTCCGGGTCTGAGCCCGCGCGAGGTCGCCGGGGCCCGGAGCGCCGGCCGGCTCAGCGGCGCGGGACCGTCGCGTCGACGACCACGACCGTGACGTTGTCCCGCCCTCCGGCCGCGAGCGCAGCCGCGACCAGGCGGTCCGCGGCCTCCTGCGCGGACCCGGCGGCACGGAGCTCGACCTCGATCCGCCGGTCGGTGAGCTCGTCGGTCAGCCCGTCCGAGCACACGACCATGCGGTCCCCCGGGCTCACCGGGAAGAGCCACACGTCCGGCTGGACGTCGGACGCACCACCACCGAGGACGCGCGTGACCACGTGCCGGCGCGGGTGACGCGCCGCCGCGTCCGCGGGGACCAGCCCGCTCGCGACCAGCTCCGCGATCTCCGAGTGGTCCGCCGTCACCTGCTCCAGGACGCCGCCGATCATCCGGTACGTCCGCGAGTCGCCCACGTTGAGCACGACCCAGCACGGCACGTCCTCGTGCTCGGTCAGGACCACGCCCGTGATGGTCGTACCCGGACGCCGCGGGGACGTCGACGGCAGGTCCCGGACGCGCGCGTGCGCGTCGCGCAGCGTCCCGGACACGGCCGCGACGTCGGGGGTCGTGCCGACCAGGGGCTGCAGCGCCTCGACCGCGAGGCTGCTCGCGACCTCGCCCGCCTCGTGCCCACCCATCCCGTCGGCCACGACGTACACGCCGCCCGACGCGAGCCAGGCGTCCTCGTTCGAGTCCCGGCGGCCGCGGTCCGTCGCGACGCCCACGTCGACCCGGACACCGGCCACGGCCGGCTGCACCGACTCGTCCGACGGCGCCGTCACGTCCACCTCGCAGCGGGGTCGCTCCCCGGCGGAGGCCCGCCGTCGGGAGGGCGGTCAGCGACCGCCGCGCTCATGCTACGGCGCTGCGGGCGACTGCACGGCGCGGTTCGCCGGGAACGCCCCGGGGAGTGCGCGGCCGCGGCTGGGTCCTCGGTCGCGAGAGCGCAGCGTCAGACGTGCTCGACGCGCACCGCACGCTGACCGAAGCGGATCGTCCAGCCCGCCTCGACGACCGCACGGGCACCGGGCGCGAGAGCCGAGCCCGCACCGTCGGGAGCGACGAGGAACGTCCCGTTGGTCGAGCCGCGGTCCACGACCCAGAGCCGGCCGCCGTCCTCGGGACCGAACGCCAGGTGCACCTTCGACACCGAGCGCTGCGGGTCGTCGACGGCGACCACGTGGGCGACGCCGGCGTCCGAGGGGTCGCGGCCGACGACGCCGTCGCCCTCGACGACGACGCGCTCGCCGGTGTCGAAGACGAGCCGCAGCACGCCCGTCCCGGGGACGCGTCCCGTGCCGTCACCGGTCGCGACGAGGCGCGTGTGCTCCAGGTCGCCCAGGCCCTGGGCGGGCGCGCCCGCGTCGCGCAGGCGTGTCTGCTCGAGGTTGCCGAGGCCTTGCTCGGGTGCAGCGGCGTCCCGCAGCCGCGTGCGCTCGAGGTCGCCGAGGTCGGGCGTGATCGGTCCGGCGTCGCGCAGCCGCGTGCGCTCGACGTCGCCGAGGTCGGGCGTGGTCGGTCCGGCGTCGCGCAGCCGCGTGCGCTCGACGTCGCCGAGGTCGGGCGTGGTCGGTCCGGTGTCGCGCAGCCGCGTGTGCTCGACGTCGCCGAGGTCGTCGACCGGCGCCGGCGCGGGACGCCGGGTCACCGGGACGAGCGGGATGGCGCCCGTGACCGTGGGCGGGACCTGCACGAGCCCCGGCCGGTCAGCGGCGGGCACCGACGCACCACCGCCGCCGGGCACCGCGTCGATGACCGGACCGCTCGTGCGCGGCGCGTCGCCGTGCTGGCCGGTGAGCCCGGCGGGCACGTCGACGAGGCCGCTCGTGCCCCCGGAACTCGGCGGGACGACCGGGACCACCGCCGTCACCGGCGGGGCGTCGACGAACGCCGGTCGCGGCGGCGGCGCCGTCGGTCCCGCAGGCTCCGGCGCGAGCGGGGGTGGCGGTGGTGCGTCGGTGCCCGCCGCTGACCGGCCGGGGCCCG
>NZ_JAPESW010000096.1 GCF_028527925.1 Cellulomonas fimi | reverse complement strand
GGAAACAGAAAGAGCCACCCCATCGCTGGGGTGGCTCTTTCTGAATGGTGTCCGGCGGCGTCCTACTCTCCCACACCCTGGCGAGTGCAGTACCATCGGCGCTGAAGGGCTTAGCTTCCGGGTTCGGAATGGGACCGGGCGTTTCCCCTTCGCTATGACCGCCGTAACGTTGTCGAGTTGTCAAACGGGTTCCCGTTCGTCTCTCGGGAACCGCACAGTGGACGCGTAGCAATGAATGAGGTGGTGAAGTTGTCGGCTTATTAGTACCGGTCAGCTGCGAGGGTCGTTGGTCCCCTCTTCCACATCCGGCCTATCAACCCCGTGGTCTAGCGGGGTGCCTCTCGGGACGAGTCCCGTGGAAACCTCATCTTGAAGCAGGCTTCCCGCTTAGATGCTTTCAGCGGTTATCCCTTCCGAACGTAGCCAACCAGCCGTGCTCCTGGCGGAACAACTGGCACACCAGAGGTTCGTCCGTCCCGGTCCTCTCGTACTAGGGACAGCCCTTCTCAAGTTTCCTGCGCGCGCAGCGGATAGGGACCGAACTGTCTCACGACGTTCTAAACCCAGCTCGCGTACCGCTTTAATGGGCGAACAGCCCAACCCTTGGGACCTACTCCAGCCCCAGGATGCGACGAGCCGACATCGAGGTGCCAAACCATGCCGTCGATATGGACTCTTGGGCAAGATCAGCCTGTTATCCCCGGGGTACCTTTTATCCGTTGAGCGACGGCGCTTCCACAAGCCACCGCCGGATCACTAGTTCCGACTTTCGTCCCTGCTCGACCTGTCAGTCTCACAGTCAAGCTCCCTTGTGCACTTGCACTCGCCACCTGATTGCCAACCAGGCTGAGGGAACCTTTGAGCGCCTCCGTTACATTTTAGGAGGCAACCGCCCCAGTTAAACTACCCACCAGGCACTGTCCCTAGTCCGGATCACGGACCGAGGTTAGATGTCCAGAGCGACCAGAGTGGTATTTCAACGTTGACTCCACCGACACTGGCGTGCCGGCTTCACAGTCTCCCACCTATCCTACACAAGCCGCACCGAACACCAATACCAAGCTATAGTAAAGGTCCCGGGGTCTTTCCGTCCTGCTGCGCGTAACGAGCATCTTTACTCGTAGTGCAATTTCGCCGAGTTCGCGGTTGAGACAGCGGAGAAGTCGTTACGCCATTCGTGCAGGTCGGAACTTACCCGACAAGGAATTTCGCTACCTTAGGATGGTTATAGTTACCACCGCCGTTTACTGGGGCTTAAATTCTGAGCTTCGCCTTGCGGCTGACCCGTCCTCTTAACCTTCCAGCACCGGGCAGGCGTCAGTCCGTATACATCGTCTTGCGACTTCGCACGGACCTGTGTTTTTAGTAAACAGTCGCTTCTCCCTGGTCTCTGCGGCCCTTCGTGCTGCCCCGGGCGTGCCGGTTCACACGTCAGGCCCCCCTTCTCCCGAAGTTACGGGGGCATTTTGCCGAGTTCCTTAACCACGATTCTCTCGATCGCCTTGGTATTCTCTACCTGACCACCTGAGTCGGTTTGGGGTACGGGCGGCTAGAACCTCGCGTCGAGGCTTTTCTTGGCAGCATAGGATCACCAGATTCCCGCATTCGCGGTCACCGTCAGCTCTCAGGCTCGTGAGGTGCGGATTTGCCTACACCTCGCCCTACGACCTTGGACGTGGACAACCATCGCCACGCTTGGCTACCTTCCTGCGTCACCCCTGTTAATACGCTTACCTACTACCGGTTCGGGTCCCGTGCTCCCCGGCCCGGTGCACCCGAAGGTGCGGTGGGCCGGCTCGGACGGTCAGCATCACCGGGCTCGGTATGGGCGGTTCTTCGCCGGTACGGGAATATCAACCCGTTGTCCATCGACTACGCCTGTCGGCCTCGCCTTAGGTCCCGACTTACCCAGGGCGGATTAGCCTGGCCCTGGAACCCTTGGTCATTCGGCGGACGGGTTTCTCACCCGTCTTTCGCTACTCATGCCTGCATTCTCACTCGTGTGGCGTCCACCGCTGGGTTACCCCGCGACTTCGCCCGCCACACGACGCTCCCCTACCCATCCACACGACTGAACCACGAAGGCTTGTCGAACGTGTGAATGCCACAGCTTCGGCGGTATGCTTGAGCCCCGCTACATTGTCGGCGCGGAATCACTTGACCAGTGAGCTATTACGCACTCTTTCAAGGGTGGCTGCTTCTAAGCCAACCTCCTGGTTGTCTGTGCAACTCCACATCCTTTCCCACTTAGCATACGCTTAGGGGCCTTAGCTGGTGGTCTGGGCTGTTTCCCTCTCGACTACGGAGCTTATCCCCCGCAGTCTCACTGCCACGCTCTGGCTTACCGGCATTCGGAGTTTGGCTAACGTCAGTAACCTGGTGGGGCCCATCGGCTATCCAGTAGCTCTACCTCCGGCAAGAAACGCGTGACGCTGCACCTAAATGCATTTCGGGGAGAACCAGCTATCACGGAGTTTGATTGGCCTTTCACCCCTAACCACAGGTCATCCCCCAGGTTTTCAACCCTGGTGGGTTCGGGCCTCCACGCGGTCTTACCCGCGCTTCACCCTGCCCATGGCTAGATCACTCCGCTTCGGGTCTAGAGCACGCGACTGAAACGCCCTGTTCGGACTCGCTTTCGCTACGGCTTCCCCACACGGGTTAACCTCGCCACGTACCACTAACTCGCAGGCTCATTCTTCAAAAGGCACGCCGTCACCCCTGCTAGGGAGGCTCCGACGGTTTGTAGGCACACGGTTTCAGGTACTATTTCACTCCCCTCCCGGGGTACTTTTCACCTTTCCCTCACGGTACTTGTCCGCTATCGGTCACTAGGTAGTATTTAGGCTTACACAGTGGTCTGTGCAGATTCACTCCAGGTTTCTCGGGCCCGGAGCTACTTGGGATCCCTCTCGGGAGGCCACGCCATTTCGTCTACGGGGGTACCACCCTCTGTGCCGGGCCTTTCAATGCCCTTCGACTATGACGCGACTTTCTGACTCCCTGCTGGTTCGGCAGAACCAGCGGAAAGGTCCCACAACCCCGCATGCGCAACGCCTGCCGGCTTGAACACGCATACGGTTTGGCCTGATCCGCTTTCGCTCGCCACTACTCACGGAATATCTCTTCCTGCCGGTACTGAGATGTTTCACTTCCCGGCGTTCCCTCCACACACCCTATATATTCAGGTGCGGGTCACACGACATGACTCGTGCGGGGTTTCCCCATTCGGACATCCTCGGATCACGGTTCGTTTGCCAACTCCCCGAGGCTTATCGCAGGCTACCACGTCCTTCTTCGGCTCCTAGTGCCAAGGCATCCACCCTGTGCCCTTATAAACTTGACCA
>NZ_JAPESW010000095.1 GCF_028527925.1 Cellulomonas fimi | reverse complement strand
CAGCGTGTCGTTCGGCTTCAACGGCGCGTGGAACGGCACGGCCAACCCCGCGCCGACGTCGTTCGCACTCGACGGCACGACCTGCAGGGGCGGCATCACGCCGACGACGACGCCGAACGACGCCGCGGGGATGCCGTCCTCGACCAGCCCGGCCTTGTACGGGCCGACGACGGGGTGCGTGTCCGGCTCGAGCAGCAGCTCGACGCCGTCGGGTGCGGCGGGCGACACGACGGTGAGCCAGCGGTCCTCGCCGAGCGGGACGTCGTGCTTCAGCACGAAGCCGAGGACGCGGGTGTAGAAGTCGAGCGCCTTGGCCTGGTCGTCGACGAAGACGCTGGTCACGGTGAGGCGGATCATCGGTCGGTCCCTCCGGTGGGGGTCTCGGTGTCGCTCGGGGTGTCGCCGTCCGTGTCGCTGCGGTCGCGCGCCGGCCAGCGGCGCGTGATCTCGGCGAGCGGGGTCGTGTCGAGGTGGTGGAGCTTGTACCGGCCCTCGCGCCGGACGACGACCAGCCCGGCAGCCTCGAGCACGTCGAGGTGCTGGGAGATCGCCTGCCGGGTCGACGACAGGCCGTGCTTCATGGCGAGGCGCGAGCAGATCTCGAACAGCGACTGCCCGTCGCGCTCCTGCAGCTCGTCGAGGATCACGCGGCGCGTCGGGTCCGCGAGCGCCTTGTACACCTCGTCGGGCATGTCCACTGTTATAGGCAAGTGGCAACTTGCATGTCAATGAGTGGCGGGCCGCTGTCGATTCCGTCTACCGCCGCGCGTCATCCCGGTGCACGGTGTCCCTGGACGGCGGGCCGACCACCTCACCCCCGGACCGGCACGCCGCCGGCCCGACCGCCACGCGACGAGGAGCTGACATGACCGACGACCGCAGCCGCTGGATGGTCCTGCTGTACGAGGACGAGAACGCCTGGGCGACCGCGACCCCCGAGCAGCAGGAGGTGTACCTCGACCGGCACCGCGACTACGAGCAGAACGCCGCCGGGCACGGCGTCGCGATCCTCTCGAGCGACGCGCTCCAGCCGACCGCGCACGCCACCACGCTGCGAGCTGGCGAGGAGCGGATCGCGAGCGACGGGCCGTTCGCCGAGACGACCGAGCAGCTCGGCGGCTTCTACCTCGTCGAGGCCGCGTCGCGCGGCGACGTCGTCGACCACGCCCGGCGCCTGCCGCCGTCGTACACGATCGAGGTCCGGCCCGTCGCGATCATCGACTTCTGAGGCCATGTCGATCGGGACGCGGCACCCCCGTCATCCCGTCGACAGCCCATCCCACCCGGAGGCCCCCGATGCCCACGCAGTCCCGCCGCCGTCCGCGCGCCGCCACGACCGGCTCCACCACGACGGTCCGGGGTGCGTCCGCATGAGGTTCGTCGTCCTCCGCTACGGCGCCCCGAGCACCCGTCCCGTGCGTGGGACCGACCTGCTCGACGAGCTCGCGACCGGCGGGCCGCGTGGCGCGCACCCGAGCCCGCGGCCCGCCGGCCAGGGCTCGCCTCCCCCGGGCGCCGGCGACGGCGACGCGCCAGGGCAGGGTCCTGCGGTCACCGGTCCCGCGCCCGGTCCCGACGACGACGACGTCGCCTCCGCTCTGGCCGCGGTGCTCGCTCCCCCGCGCGCACCGCGCGACGACCTCGCCGCGCTCGCCGCCGTCCTCGGTGTCACGACCGTGCTCGACGAGATCCTCGGCTCCCCCGACGTGGCGACGACCGTCCGCTCGCGCGCGGAGGGTCTGACCCTCACGGACGGGACGGCGGACGTGCCCGACGGACCGCTCGTCGGGCTGCACGTCCTCGACGCCCCCGACCTCGACGCGCTCGTCGACGTCCTCACCCTGCTGCCGGCGGGCACGTTCGAGGTGCACCCGGTGGTGGCGGCATGACCGCACGCGACCCGGCCGATGGTGCGGGCACGCACCCGTCAGGTACGGACGCGTCCACCCGTGCCACCGCGCTCCCGAGCGCCTCGACCTCGACGCCCGGCGCGACGACCGAGCAGCAGGCCGCCGATGCGGTCGCCGCCGCGTGGCAGCAGCACTGGTCACGCCTGATCGCGCTGGTCATCGGCCAGTACGCGCGGCCGGACCTCGCGGAGGACGCGGTGTCCGACGCGTTCGAGTCCGCCGCCCGACGCTGGCCGCTCGACGGCGTGCCCGCCAACACCGGCGCCTGGCTGCTCACGGCCGCGCGTCGACGCGTCCTCGACCGGCTGCGCACCGAGTCGGTGCAGCGGCGCAAGGCGCCGCTCATGGTCGTCGACGACGAGATGCGCGCGGCCGCGTCCGCCGCCGTCGACCCCGGCGCGCACGTCGCCGACGAGCAGCTCCGGCTCGTCTTCGCGTGCTGCCACCCCGCGATCGCGCCCGACGACCGCGTCGCGCTCACGCTGCGGTTCGTGGTCGGGCTGTCGACCGCCGAGATCGCCCGGCTGCTGCTCGTCCAGGAGTCCGCGATGGCTGCCCGCCTCACCCGCGCGAAGAAGCGCCTCGCCGCGTCCGGAATCCCGTTCGCGACACCGCCGGCCGACCGGCTCGACGAGCGGCTCGACGTCGTCGCGACCGTCGTCTACCTGACCTTCACGTCGGGCTACCAGCCGGGTGCGGGCGACGTCCCGCTGCGCGTCGACCTGGGTGACGAGGCGATCCGCCAGCTCCGCGTGCTCGACGGGCTCCTCCCGGACCGGCCCGTCGTGCGCGCGCTGCTCGCGCTCCTGCTGCTCCAGCACTCGCGCCGCGACACCCGCCTCGACGCCGACGGCGCGCTCGTCCTCCTCCCCGACCAGGACCGCGCCCTGTGGCACCACGACGACATCGACGAGGCCCTCGCGCTCCTGTCCACCCTCACCCCCGAGGTCGCACCCGCCGCCGGCACGCCGACGCTCGCAGCGCGCCCGCCGATGTCGCGCCTCGCCCGCGAGTACCTCCTGCAGGCGCTGATCGCCGCCGAGCACGCCACCGCTCCGACGTCGGAGGCGACCCGCTGGGACGTCGTCGCCGCCCGCTACGCGGAGCTCGAACGACTCACCGGCTCGCCCGTCGTGCGTCTCGCCCGGGCTGTCGCCGTCGCGGAGGCCGACGGCCCGGATGCCGGCCTGCGCCTGCTCGACGGCCTCGACGAGGCGCTCCCCCGCCTCCACCGCGTCCCGGCCGTCCGCGCGGAGCTCCTGGCCCGCGCCGGCCGCCGCGCCGCCGCCGCGGCGTCGTACCGCCACGCCCTCACCCTCGTCACCAACCCCACGGAACGCACCCACCTCGAGTCCCGCCTCGGTGATCGCGTCGTGCCGCCGCTTCTCATGGACGAGGTCGTCATGGGTCCGGTACTTCACCCTGCCGTCGTACTCGATCCCCACCGACCATTCCGGCCACCCGAGAT
>NZ_JAPESW010000094.1 GCF_028527925.1 Cellulomonas fimi | reverse complement strand
CGTCGCCGACGACCTCGCTGACGAGCACCTGCCGCGACGGCTGGTCGACGGACGTGACGACGCCGAGCAGCACCGCGACGACGTAGAGGTGCCACACGGCGACGACGCCGGTGAGCGTGAGGACGGCGAGGACCGCGGCGAGCAGCGCGTTCGCGACCTGCGCCGCCTCGACCAGACGGCGCTTGTCGTACCGGTCGGCGAGCAGCCCGCCGAACGGCCCGACGACGAGCATCGGCAGGAACTGCAGCGCGACGAGCACCCCGACGGCGGCGGACGACCCGGTCAGCTCGAGCACGAGCCAGTCGGTCGCCATGCGGACCATCCACAGGGCGGTGCCGCCGAGCAGCTGGGCGCCGAGCAGGAGGCGGAAGTTGACGAGGGACAGGACGCTGCGGCCCGACGAGCGCTCGCGGTCGTTCGTCGGCCCGCCGGGAGGGTCGGCGGAAACCGTGGGGACGGTCCTTCCTCGAGGGGTGGGCGTCGCGCTGGTCACTCAGCGCGTGGTCGCGGAGAGCGCGGGCGCGCGACCGACGGTCCGGCGGCGCGGCCGGCGTAGCCGGACGTACGAGAAGCCGTCAGGGCAGGCGCACGTGCTGCGGCCCGAGCTCGCCGACGGACGCGACGCCGAGCAGGGCCATCGTGCGGCGGACCTCACGGGACAGGATCTCGGCGGCCCGGTCGACGCCGCGCTCCCCACCGGCCATGAGGCCGTACAGGTAGGCACGCCCGACGAGCGCGGCGCGCGCGCCGAGCGCGAGGGACGCGACGACGTCGGCGCCGGACATGATCCCGGTGTCGACCCAGACCTCGGTGCGGTCGCCGACGGCCTCGGCGACGTCGGGCAGCAGGCGCAGCGGGACCGGTGCGCGGTCGAGCTGGCGGCCGCCGTGGTTGGACAGGACGATCGCGTCGGCCCCGGCGTCGGTGACGCGGCGCGCGTCGTCGACCGTCTGGATGCCCTTGATGATGAGCGGCCCGTCCCACGACGCGCGCAGCCACTCGAGGTCGGCGATCGTCATCGTCGGGTCGAACAGCTTGTCGAGCAGCTCGGCGACCGTGCCGTCCCACGTCGACAGGGAGGCGAACGTCAGGGGCTCCGTGGTGAGGAGGTTGAGCCACCACGCGGGGTGGGTCGCGGCGTCGAGGACGGTCTTGACGGTGAGCGCGGGCGGGATGGAGAAGCCGTTGCGGGCGTCCCGCAGCCGGGCGCCGGCGACGGGCACGTCGACGGTGAGCATGAGCGCCTCGAACCCGGCGGCCTTGGCGCGGGCCATGAGGTCCTCGCCCGCCGCGCGGTCCTTCCAGACGTAGAGCTGGAACCACTTGCGCGCGTCGGGTGCGGCGGCGGTGACGTCCTCGATCGACGTCGTGCCCATCGTGGACAGCGCGTAGGGGATGTCGCGGCGCTCGGCGACGCGCACGACGGCCCGCTCGCCCTCGTGGTGCATCATCCGCGTGAACCCGGTGGGGGCGAAGGCGAAGGGCTGTGCGGACGGCGTGCCGAGGTAGTCGGTGGTCGTGTCGACGCTCGACACGTCGTGCAGGATCGACGGCTGGAACTCGAGGTTCCGGAACAGCGACCTCGCGCGGCGCAGGCTGATCTCGGCCTCGGCGGCGCCGTCGGTGTAGTCGAAGACCGACCGGGGCGTGCGCCGGCGGGCGACCGAGCGCAGGTCGGCGATGGTGAGCGCGTCGGCCAGGCGGCGCTCGGTCGCGTCGAGGGTGATCGGCTTGGGCCGCAGCAGCGGCTTGAGCTCGGACCACGACGGGATCTGGCGTTCGGTCACCGGGGGACTCCTGGGCGCGTCGTCGGGCTGCACGGAGGTGGCGCGATCGGGGGGTGCGGCGTGCTGGGCATGTCGTGCTCCCGAGGCTACGGCGCCCCGGGCGTGGTGTCTGCTGCGCGTCGGTAAGCGCTCGCCGACAGCGCGCTTGAAACGATACACCGCACCCTGCTCGCGGTCATCAGGCGAGTTGCGCAACCGTCCGCGGGGTCCCGTAGCGTGGGGCGCGGTCACGGGTCGTGGCGTGCGGCGCAACGGCTTTGTAACGTTTCATCGAGAATCGTTGACATCGCCGCGAGCGCTCACCTACCGTCCGGAATGCGCTTTCACTGACCGAGCAAGGAGGCTCACCGACGATGAAGCGATCCCTCTGGAAGTACTCCGCCGTCGTGGCGGTCGCGGCACTCTCCCTCACCGCCTGCGCCTCCGGCTCGGGTGACGACGACGCCGCCCCCAGCACCGACCCGACCGCGCCCGTCACCCTCAACTTCACGTGGTGGGGCAACGACGACCGGGCCGCGCGGTACCAGCAGGCGCTCGACCTGTTCCAGGAGCAGTACCCGCACATCACGGTCCAGACGAGCTTCGCCGCGTTCCCGGACTACTGGACGCAGCGCTCGACCGAGGCCGCGGGCCGCAAGCTCCCCGACGTCATGCAGTTCGACCTGTCGTACCTGCGCGAGTTCAACCAGAACGGCCAGCTCCTCGACCTCGCCGAGTACGTCGAGGACGGCTCGATCGACCTCTCCGGCTACGACGAGACCCTCACCGAGTCCGGCGTTCTCGACGGCAAGACGATCGGCATCCCGACGTCCACCAACACGTTCGCGATGTTCCAGAACCCGGCGGTGATCGCCGCGACCGGCGCCGAGTTCCCCGACGACGCGGACTACACGTGGGAGGACTACAACGACTTCATCGCCGACGTGTCGTCGGCCGGCGCGAAGACCGCCGACGGCTACCAGCTCTACGGCGCCGTCGACTACACGGGCACGTTCTGGTTCTTCATCCAGTGGCTGCTGCAGAAGGGCGTCACGCCGTTCGAGGACGACGGCACGTTCGGCTTCGACGAGGACGACGTGGTCGAGTTCCTCGACCTGACCGCCGACCTGCGCGCCGACAAGGCCGTCTACCCGATCGACCGCGGCACGTCGCTGCTGCCCAAGGGCGGTTTCACGGTCAACGAGTCGGCGACCGAGATGAGCTGGGACAACTTCCTCGCCGCCTACGTCGCCGACTCCGGCACGCAGGACATCGCGCTCGCGCAGATCCCGTCGGTCGAGCCCGGTGAGAAGCACCTGTTCTTCAAGCCGTCGATGCTGCTGTCGGCCGGCGCCAACACCGAGCACCCCGAGGCCGCGGCCACGCTCATCAACTTCCTCCTCACCGACCCCGAGGTCGGCAAGATCTTCGGCACGTCGAAGGGCGTCCCCGCCGACGAGGAGCAGCGCGCCGCGGTCGAGACCGAGGAGGGCTCCGTCGACGCCCGCGTCATCGCGTACGAGGAGGCCGTCGCCGAGCAGGTGACCGAGTCCACCCCGATCCCGGTCAAGGGCTTCGGCACCATCGAGGCCAAGTGGAAGACGCTCGGCGAGGAGCTCGCCTACGGCACGATCACGCCGGAGGACTTCGCGTCGCAGTGGTTCAGCGAGGCGGAGCTCGCGACCTCCTGAGCCGACCGGCACCCCGCCCGCACCATCCCCGCGGGCGGGGTGCCCACCCGGCGGCCGACACCGGACCGCCCCGCGGAAACCCGCTCACCGACGAACGGAACGACCCGTGACCCTCACCGCCGAGGTGACCACGCCTCCCGCCGCCCCCGCGCGCCGCGTCACCGACGCCGGGGCCGACGCGATCGGCCTGTCCAACCACGGCTGCCGCCATCGCGACAGCGCGCCGGTCCCGC
>NZ_JAPESW010000093.1 GCF_028527925.1 Cellulomonas fimi | reverse complement strand
GGGACCAGCCTTCGGTGCGGCCCGGCCCAAGTCCGACGCCCCCCGAAAAGGCAGGTACGGCGCGCGGTGTGGATGCGCCCCGAGACAGGTGCGCGAGGCAACTGGACGAGCGACCATGGGTCGAAGTTCCCACCGATCCGGATCTGCCGACGCCCGGCCGGGTGAATTTCCTCACGCCGGTCGGTCGAATCGGACATCGATTCAGACAATGCGACCACAAACGGTCTCCGCTGCGCCGGAGGAGTGAAGACGCGGCTTGTTCGAGGCGTGTGTTTCCCGTCACCGTAGGGGCCATGAACGAGACGACGGCCACGGTGGGGCAGCGCCGCCCGCGGGTTCGCGTCGCGTTCTCGGCATTTCCGATGAATGTCACCGCAATTCCCGCGGGTCACGTCCGGACGGGCGCCCGAGCGGGGAGCGCGGACGTCGTCGGCGCCGTGCGCACGGCGGCCACGCAGCGCGCGACCACCCCCTCCATGGTCCAGCCGGTGTGCTCGGCCCCCTCATGCGCGCCCGGCCGCGCACGCACGAACGGAGTACCTCGATGACGAGTGCACTGGACGCCGCGCCGTCGCGCCTGCGGTTCGTCGGGACAGCGCCCCTGGGCGTGATCCCGACCCCGCGCACGGCCGAGCCGGCACCCGTCGACGACGTCGACCTGGCGTCGGCCCCGGTCGTCGAGCCGGCGATCGCCGACGCCTGGTCGGACTACAAGGCCACCGGCAGCCGCGCCGCTCGCGAGCAGCTGATCCTCCACTACGCGCCGCTCGTCTCCGCCGTCGCCGGTCGCGTCGGGATGCGTCTGCCCAGCACGGTCGAGCAGGCCGACCTCGTCTCCTACGGCATGTTCGGACTCATCGACGCGATCGAGAAGTACGAGACCGGTCGTGCGGTGAAGTTCGAGTCCTACGCGTCGTCCCGGATCCGCGGCGCGATCATCGACGAGCTGCGCGCGATGGACTGGGTCCCGCGCTCGGTGCGCACCAAGGCCCGCTCGGTCGACCGTGCCTACGCCGAGCTCGAGGCGAAGCTCCACCGTGCGCCCACCGAGGCCGAGGTCGCCGCGCACCTCGACATCGCGGTGTCCGAGCTGCGCCAGACGTTCTCGCAGCTCTCGACCGTCAACATCGCCGCCCTCGACGAGCTCCTCGGCGGCGGCGAGGACCGTCAGGCGGGCGTGAGCCTCGTCGACACGCTCGGTGACGAGCGCACCGAGGACCCCGCCGGCTCGCTCGACGCCGCCGAGACCAAGTACCTCCTGGCCCGCGCCATCGAGCAGCTGACCGACCGCGAGCGCATGGTCGTCGTCCTCTACTACTACGAGGGCATGACGCTCGCCGAGATCGGCCGCGTGCTCGGCGTCACCGAGTCGCGCATCTCGCAGATGCACACCGCAGCGATGCTGCGGCTGCGCACGCGCCTGGTGGAGGCCGAGCAGGCCTGAGCCTGCGCGTCGTCACCGGCCTGATCGTCGTCGCAGGGGCACGGCCGCTGCCGATGTCGCTGTCGGCGTCAGTCAGTCGGTCGGCAGGAGGACGATCGGTCCGCCCTCGACGAGCGCGACCGGGTCGACGTAGACGTCGCCGCGCCGCACTCCCCAGTGCAGGCAGGCCGTCGCCGCGCAGTGCCCCCCGGTCGGCTCGACCGTGCCGAGGGGGTCGCCCGGTGCCACCCGCGCGCCCACCACGACGAGGGCTGCGACCGGCTCCACCGACGAGCGGAGCCCGTCGTCGTGCGTGACGGTGACGACGCCCCGACCCGCCACGGGACCGACGAACGTCACGGTCCCCGTGGCCGGTGCGCCGACCAGGACCCCCGGACCTGCGCGCAGGTCGACGCCGCGGTGCCCCGCGGCCCACGGCGCCGGCGGCGCTTCGAACGGGGCGAGCACCTCCACGGGTGGGACGAGCGGCCACTCCCACCTCGAGGGCGGTGCGGCCACTGCGGGACGTTCGGCGTCGGCCGGTCGCGGCGCCGCGTCGAGCGGAGTGGCTGCCGTGCACAGCAGGAGCGCCGGCGCGGCGATCGCGAGCAGGAGGGTGCGCGGGCGGGGGCGTCGGCGCGTCAGGATCGGCGGTACGCGGCCGTCCGGGCGGCGTGAGCGGGGAAGTGCTGGCCGGGTCATGTCGCGAGGCTGCCCGGTGGCGTCGGGGGAGGACGCCCGCGTCCACTCACGCGGTGGACGACCGAGCTTGCCTGCGTGCTGTGGTCGGCTCGCCGCCGACCCGCCCGCCTCGCCCGATCCCCGCGCCCGAGCCGTCCGCGCGCGAGCCCGCGAGGCCCTGCTCCCGCTGCGCCCCGTGCGCGTCAGGCCTCGAGCCCGCCGCGCGCCGAGCCCGCCTCGTCCCGACCTCGTCATGCCCCTGCCTCGGCCGGACGTGCTGCGGACGGGGCACGGTCTCTCGTCGGCTAGACTTCCCCTGCGACCGGTCCGTGCCGGTCGACATCGCGCACCACCGACCCACCTCGAGCGTCCGCCACGCGGAGCTCGGAACGGGGTCGGGCGCTGCACCGGTCCGCAGGACGCCTCGCTCGTCGGGGAGGCCTGCGGCGCAGCCCCCGACGTGGTGCCAGGGGCCCCGACCAGGTGTCGGAGCCGACAACCGAGACGCGGGTCCGCCGAGGCGGCCCCGCCCAGACGCGCGCACCGGTCGGTGCGCGCCGGAAGGACGTGCCATGGCCGTCGTGACCATGCGCCAGCTGCTCGAGAGCGGTGTCCACTTCGGGCACCAGACCCGCCGCTGGAACCCCAAGATGAAGCGCTTCATCTTCACCGAGCGCAACGGCATCTACATCGTCGACCTGCAGCAGTCGCTGTCCTACATCGACCGCGCCTACGACTTCGTCAGCCAGACCGTCGCGCACGGTGGCTCGATCCTGTTCGTCGGCACCAAGAAGCAGGCGCAGGAGCCCGTCGCGGAGCAGGCCGCGCGCGTCGGCATGCCGTACGTCAACCAGCGCTGGCTGGGTGGCATGCTCACCAACTTCTCGACGGTCCACAAGCGCCTGCAGCGCCTCAAGGAGCTCGAGCAGATCGACTTCGACGACGTCGCGGCCTCGGGCCTGACGAAGAAGGAGCTGCTCGTCCTGCGTCGCGAGAAGGACAAGCTCAGCAAGACCCTCGGCGGCATCCGTGACATGGCCAAGGTCCCCTCGGCCGTGTGGATCGTCGACACGAACAAGGAGCACCTCGCGGTCGACGAGGCGCGCAAGCTCGGCATCCCGGTCGTCGCGATCCTCGACACGAACTGCGACCCGGACGTCGTCGACTACCCGATCCCGGGCAACGACGACGCGATCCGCGCCGTGCAGCTGCTCACCCGCGTGATCGCGGACGCCGCCGCCGACGGCCTGCTCAAGCGCCACTCGGGCCGCACCGCCGCCGCGGAGGGTGCCGAGGCCGACGCCGAGCCGCTCGCCGAGTGGGAGCGCGAGCTCCTCGCGGGTGCCGAGGCCGACCTGCAGTCGGGCTCGTCCGCCGCTGCTCCGGCCGCCGTGCAGGCCGACGCGCCGACCGCTGCGGACGCGGTGACGACGGACGCCCCGGCAGAGGAGGCCGTCGCGGCCGCCGAGGCTGCGGAGACGGTCGAGGCCGCCCCGGCCGCTCCCGCCGAGGGCGACGAGGCCAGCCCGGCCGCCGCCGGTGACGAGGCCGCCCCGGCCGAGGGCGACGCCGCGTCCAACTGACGCGCGTCCTCCTGCACACCCCT
>NZ_JAPESW010000092.1 GCF_028527925.1 Cellulomonas fimi | reverse complement strand
GCCAGCACGTGACCGCCCGCGATGATCGCGACGTGGTCGCACATGCGCTGCACCAGGTCCATGACGTGCGACGAGAGGACCCGTCATGACCGGCCCCGGCAGCATCGGACGCGGTGCGGCGCTCATGGCGTCCGGCACCGCCGTCTCCCGGGTCACCGGGCTGCTGCGGATGATGGTGCTCGTCGCCGCGATCGGCGTCACCGGTGAGGCGGCCGACGCGTTCTCGGTCGCCAACAAGCTGCCGAACATCCTGTTCATGCTGCTCGCGGGCGGTGTGCTCAACGCCGTCCTCGTGCCGCAGGTCGTCCGCGCGTACAAGCGCGACGCGGGGCAGGAGTACGTCGACCGCCTGCTCACGCTCGGCTTCGTCGTGCTCGCCGCCGCGACCGTCGTCCTCACGTTCGCCGCCCCGCTGCTGGTCAACCTCTACGCCGACGCCGCACCTGCGCAGATGGCGCTCGCGACGACGTTCGCGTACTGGTGCATCCCGCAGCTCTTCTTCTACGGCGTGTACGCGCTGCTCGGTCAGGTCCTCAACGCGCGCGGCTCGTTCGGCCCGTACATGTGGGCGCCCGTCGTCAACAACCTCGTCGCGATCGCCGGCTTCGTCGCGTTCCTCGTCGTGTTCGGCAGCCCGGAGACGAGCGGGGTCGACCAGGCCTCGACGTGGACCTCCGGCCAGGTCGCGCTGCTCGCCGGGGTCTCGACCCTGGGCGTCGTCACGCAGGCCCTCGTGCTCGTCCCGTCGCTGCGGCGCGCGGGCGTCCGGTACCGCGTCCGGTGGGGGCTGCGCGGCTCAGGGCTCGGCCGCGCCGGCACGGTCGCGACGTGGACGCTGGTCGGCCTGGGCGTGGGGCTGCTCGGCAACGTCGTGGTCTCGCGCGTCGCGTCACGCGCACCGAGCGCCAGCGACGCCGCCGTGGTCGCGTCCAACAACGCGTACGACGTCGCGTTCTCCATCTTCATGCTGCCGCACTCGCTCGTGACGGTGTCGCTCGCGACGGCGCTCTTCACGCGACTTTCCGGGCAGGCGCACGACGAGGACGTCGACGGGGTGCGCGCGACCTTCTCCTACGGCGTCCGCGTCGTCGGGCTGTTCACCGTGGCGGCCGCGGGCCTGCTGCTCGTGCTCGCCCGGCCCGTGACCGACATCATCGCGTTCAGCGCCCCGGCCGACGCGGTCGACGCCACCGCGCGCGTCGTGCAGGCGATGGTCGTCGGCCTGCCCGCCTTCGGCGCGTGGTCGATGGCGCAGCGCGTGTACTACGCGTACGAGGACGCCCGCGGCATGGTGCCGATCCAGGTCGCGATGGCGGTGGTCGTCGCCGCCGGCACGGTCCTCGGCATGGCGCTCGCGCCCGCGTCGTGGTGGACCGCGTGCGCGGGTCTCGCGATGAGCGTCTCGTACCTCGTGGGAGCGGTCGCCGCGACCCGCCACCTGCGGCGCGTCCTCGGCCGCGTCGACGGCGGACGCATCATGCGGCTGCACGTGCGGGCCCTCGTCGCCGTGGTGCCCGCGGTCCTCGTGGCGTGGCTCGCGACCCGGGTCGTCGCGCTCGGGCTCCCCGACGGGCTCGTGCAGTCCGTGGTCACGTGCGCCGTCGCCGGCGGGCTCGGTGGTCTCGCCTACCTCGGTGCGCTGCGTCTGCTGCGGGTCGAGGAGCTCGACGGGCTGCTGCGGCCCGTGCGCGCCCGGCTGCGACCCGGCCGGCGCTGAGCCCTCGGCCCCCGGCCGGCCAGTCCCCGGGTGTCCGTTCCGTCCGGATAGCATGCCGGTCTGCCGTCGCCGTCGCAGGCCGCCGTCTACCATGCTGGTGAGCCCCCCGCCGCCCGCCCGTGGCGCCGACGGGGGCGGACGCACGTGAGCAACCGGAGGAGGTGCTGGTGAGCGAGGTCGGACGAGGCACCGTGCTGGCGGGCCGCTACCGCATCGTCGCGCCCGCACCCTCCGACCTCGACGGAGCCAGCGCCTGGCAGGCCACGGACCAGATCCTCGACCGCCCCGTGCGCGTCCGCGTCCTCGAGGCCGGGGCCGTCGCACCCGCGCTCGACGCGGCCCGCCGTGCGGCGCTCGTGACCGACGCACGGCTCGTGCGCGTGCTCGACGTCGGCACGCACGAGGGCGTCGGCTACGTCGTGTCCGAGCAGGTCACCGGCCCGTCGCTCGCGCAGCTCGTCGCCCGGGCACCGCTGACGCCCGACCAGGCGCGCGCCGTCATCGGCGAGGCCGCCTCCGCGCTCGAGGTCGCCCGCCGTCGCGGCGTCCACCACCTCGCGCTGCGGCCCTCCGTGCTCCACGTCAACTCCGACGGGCGCGTGCTGCTCGGCGGGCTCGCGCTCGACGCGGCACTGCTCGGCACCGCCGCGGGCGACGCGCGCGCGACCACGCGCACCGACACCGTCGGGCTCGTCCGCCTGCTGTACGCGGCCCTCACCGGCTGCTGGCCCGGGGGCGACCGCCGCGGCGCCGGGGACCCGCTGCCCGACGCGCCGTTCCTCGACGGGCGACCCGTCCCGCCGTCCGACCTCGTCGCCGGCGTCCCGGCGGACCTCGACACCCTCTGCGCGGTCACGCTCGGACCCCACGACGACGGCCCGCACAGCCCGGGCGAGCTCGTGCGCGAGCTCGAGCCGTGGGGCGAGATCCGCGCGGTCGCGTCGGTGCCCGACGCGACGGCCGTGCTCGGCGGCGCCGTCGCGGCCGCGGGCGAACCGTCGATCGCCGACATCGTCTCGCAGGACACCGAGCCGGTCCGCGTCCAGCGCCAGTCCGTGCGCAGCGCGTTCGACTCTCCCCCGCCCGGGTCCAACCGGCCCGGCACCCCGCCGCCCGCGGCCCCGTCGCGCTCCAGCGCGTTCGCCGCCGGACCGGGGGTCGGCGCGGCCGCCGCGGCCGCCGGCGGACCGCCGGAGTACGTCGATCCGACCGTGCCGGTCGCGCCCGGTCTCGTCACCGGTCCTCCCGGCCGCGACGCCTCCGCCACCGCGGTGTACGGCGCGGGGCCCGACGCCGTCGGGGCGACGAGCGTCCTGCCGGCCGGTGGTCCGCCGACCGCCGTCAGCCCGCCCACCGCCGCGCCCGGCGCGTTCGCGTCCCACGGCGCACCCGTGTCCGCCGCGGCCGCCTCCGTGCCGCGTGCACCCGTCGCCCACGTCCCGCCCCCGCCCGCTGCGAGGCCTGACGCTCCCGGCGGCACGCCCGTCCGTCGCCCGACGTCCGCGTACCGCGTCGACGGACCGTCCGGCCTGCCCCCCGTGCTCCCGCCCGACGACGGCATCGAGTCCTTCGACGAGCTCGGCTGGGACGAGCCCGCACCCGAGCGGCGGCGCTTCGACCCCACGAAGATCGTCCTCGCCGTCGTCGCCCTCGCCGTGGTCATCGGCGTCGTGCTCGCGTTCCGCGCGCTGTTCTCCTCCTTCGACCCCGGTTCGACGACCGCGGACCCCGACGGGGACCAGTCCCAGGAGCAGCCCGCCGAGTCGCAGGCGCCCGAGCAGCCCTCGGAGCAGCCCGGTGAGACCCCCGCGGCCGAGCCGCCCGCCGGCGCCCCGCCCGTCATCGCGTCCACCACGTCCTTCGACCCGTCCGACAGCGACGGCGAGCACGAGGAAGCCGTGGCCCGCGCCTACGACGGCGACCCGGGGACGTTCTGGTACACGCAGACGTACAAGCGCGACGACTTCGCCGGCTTCAAGAACGCCGTCGGCTACGTGGTCAACCTGCAGGGTCCGGCGACCGTCTCGAACGTGACGCTGCACGTCAACGGCAACGGCGGGAACGTCGAGATCCGGAACACCACCGCGGCCGACCCCGGCGGCGGCACGGTCCTCGCGTCCGGGCCCGTCGGCCCCGACACCGTGTTCGAGTTCGACCCGGTCGAGGCGTCCACCGTCGTCGTCTGGATCACGCAGTTGCCCACCGCCGCCGACGGGGGCTTCCGCCTCGAGCTCAACGAGATGTCGATCAGCTGACCCGTCGCCGCCACGCGCGGGCGCCGTCCGGACGTGGAACAGATCCGGCCTACGATCGGTTGAGCGAACAGCCCGCAGCCGGCACCCCGCCGGCCCGTCGTACCCCAAGGACTCACGTGAGCGACCAGCCCAGCACCGTGCGCGACCTCGTCATCGTCGGATCGGGCCCTGCCGGCTACACCGCGGCGATCTACGCGGCGCGTGCCGGCCTGGCGCCGCTGGTCGTCGCGGGCTCCGTGACCGCCGGTGGCGCGCTGATGAACACCA
>NZ_JAPESW010000091.1 GCF_028527925.1 Cellulomonas fimi | reverse complement strand
GTTGCCCGGGCCGGTCGAGCGGGTCGCGGTCAGGTTCAGCACGACCGCGGTCGCGCTGGTCGGCAGGTGCTCGGACAGGTCGAGCACGAGCCGGGCACCGGTCGGCTGCCGGGTCCCGCCCAGCCCGCTGCGGGTGTCCAGGACGCGCTCGGGCGGCACCGGGGTGTACCGCTCACCCCCCGCACCCACCGTGAACGGCACCCGCACCGGCGCCGGCAGCACACCACCGGACGTGTCGTGCAGGCCCGTGACGACGACCGAGAAGTGGTCGCCCAGGCCCAGGTCGGCGGACGGACGCACGGTGATCGCGCTCGTCCCGTCGAGCGCGACCGTCGCCGGGACGGTCGCGCCCGTCCGGTCCTTGAGGACGACGTGCGCGGCGACGTTCGCCGACGTCAGGTCGGCCGGGTCGAGCTGACGGCCGAACCCGAGGCGCACGGTCGGTCGCACCGCGACGCCCGCCGTGTGCGGCGCCACGCTGGTCGACGTCAGCCACGCACGCCGCGGCGCGTCCTGGATCGACTGCCGCAGCGCGAGCACGCCGTCCTGAGCGGCGACGACCGCGTCCAGCCGCCCGTCACCGTCGAGGTGTGCGAGCGCGACCTGGTTGGCGGAGGCGTAGACGAGCTGCTCGACGGGGGTGGGCGCCGGCGCGGAGAGCGTGCCGCCCGGCCGCTGCCACAGCACGCTCACGGCATAGCCGAACGCGTTGACGACGACCACGTCCTGGAGGCCGTCGGCGTTCAGGTCGCCGATCGCCAGGTCGCCGTCGTCCTCGCTGCCGATCGGGTACTGCACCTCGGGGGCGAACCCACCGGTGGAGCGACCGGCCGAGACGCGCAGGGCGCTGCCGCTGATGCGGACCACGTCGAGGCGCCCGTCGCCCGTCACGTCGCCGACGTCGACCGTCGTGGTGAGGGGCCCGCCCGCGGGCGGCAGGGTGACCGGCGCGGCGAAGGTGCCGTCGGTGCGCTGCGCGTACAGGGCGTACGTGGTGACGACGTCGGGCCGTCCGTCCCCGGTGAGGTCGCCGACCGCGATCCGCTGCTCGCCGACGCCGCCCGCGTTCTGCTGCGTGAGCGTGACCGGCCCCGGCGTGAAGGCGCCCGTGCCGTCGTTGAGCATGACGTGCAGGCTCGACGGCACGCGGCTCGAGGAGACCACGACGTCGGTGTCGCCGTCGCCGTCCCAGTCGGTGGCCGCGATCCCGCGCCCGTTCACCGGCGTCCCGTTGTAGGAGAGCGCGTTGTCGCTGCCGGGTGTCAGCGTGCCCCCGGACTGCTTCAGGACGACGAAGCCGAGGTTGGTGGTCGCGACCGCGTCGCTGTCCTTGTCGCCGTCGACGTCCGCGGCGACGAGCCCCTCGCCCACCAGCCAGAGGCCCGGCGACGGCACCTCGACGCGCGCGCCGAGCGTCCCGTCGCCCTTCCCGGGGTAGACCGAGACCCCCTTGCCGCCGCCGACCGTCAGCGCGTCGACCTTCCCGTCGCCCGTGAAGTCCGCCGCCACGACCGCGGTCGCGGCGAACGACGCCGACGCCGGGGAGCGCGTCGGGGTGAACACCGGGAAGGCGGCGGGCTCGACGGTGACCACGTAGTCCCACTCCGTCGGCGCCGAGCCGTTCTCGTTCGACACGCCGACCCGGATCGTCCCAGCCTGCGCGACCTGGACGACGGTCTCCTCACCCTCGCCCAGGTCCGTGTCGCGCGCCTCGCCCAGCAGGTTGCCCGCGCCGTCCTGGACCTCGAGCGCGAGGTCGAGCGAGGGCCCGGCCGACTCGTCGCCGAAGCCGTCGTGCGCGACGCTCACCCGGTAGCCGCCGGCCGCGGGGACGTCGATGGCGTACCAGTCGACGTCGCCCTCGGGCGAGATCTGCCCGGTGACCGTGCTGCCGGTGACGCGGCGCGCCGTCGCGGCCGTGTCGTCGGACTGGCCGGGATCGCCGGGCGCGCGGTCGAGCGGGACCGCCACGGCTGCGCTCAGGAACACCGTGGACGCGACGTCCACGATCCCGGCGCCGTAGTACGGGTCGTAGCCGCGCGGGCCCGCGTCACGCGCGGCCGCCACGAGCCGGTCCTCCACGGCCCCCGGGTCCAGCCGCGGGGAGGCCGCGGTGAGCAGGGCCGCGGCGCCGCTGACGACCGGGGCGGCGAACGACGTTCCCGAGCCGGCGACGTACCCGCCGTTGATGCCCGGGCCCACCATGTCGTTGCCGGGCGCGGAGATGGAGACCGTGTCGCCCCACGTCGACCAGCCCGCGAGGGCACCCCAGTCGTCGGTCGCCGACACCGACAGCAGGCCGCGCACCTGGGGCGCGTACGCCGCGGGGTACTGCGGGACCTGCGTGCCGGTGTTGCCCGCGGCCGCGACGACGACGACCCCCTGGCCGACCGCCGCCCGGATCGCGTCGAGCATCGCGGGCGACGTGGCGGGGCCGCCGAGGGAGAGGTTGATGACGTCGGCGCCGCGTGCGACCGCCCACGCGATCCCGGCGGCGACGCGCGAGTCGGTGCCGTACCCCTGCGCGTCGAGCACGCGCACCGGCAGGATCGACGCGCGGTGCGCGACACCCACGGCACCCCTGCCGTTGTTACCGGTCGCCGCCGCGACGCCCGCGACGAGCGTGCCGTGGCCGTACGGGTCGGACGGGTCGGCGTCGTTGTCGACCAGGTCGGTCCCGGGGAGCATGCGCGCGACCAGGTCCTCGTGCGCCGCGTACACGCCCGAGTCGAGGACCGCCACGACGGTGCCCTGGCCCGCGGTGAAGTCCCACACGCGCGGCTGGCGGGTCAGCTCGACGTACGGCCCCGTGTACGTGAGGTACGGGTCGTTCGTCCATCCGAAGCCCTGCCGGACGTGGTCGACCTGGACGTCGGCCACCGCCGGGTCCTGGGCGAGGCGTTCGACGACCTCCTCCGGGTCCTCGTCGCCGACCGGGACGGCGACGAACCGGGTGCCCGGCACGTCCTCGCCGCCGCTGACGCCCGCCGCCGACAGCGCGCCCCGCTGGTCCGACGCCGACGCCTTCGACGAGAACCGCACGAGGACCTGGTCGGGCTCCGCGGCCGGCGGCGCCTCGGGCAGCTCGAGCCGCGGCAGGTCGCCGCGCTCGTGGTCGGCCGGGGTGGTCGTGGGGTCGACCGGCTCCGTCGGGGCGCTCCACGCGGCGGCGGGCGCCAGGGTGACGGCGGCGAGCGCGAGCGTCATGGCCACGGTGGCGGCGGAGCGGGGCTTCAGCATGCGTGTGCGTCCTGCCGGGAGGTGGGCGAACCGCGTGCACGCGTCGGCGCGTGGACGGACGGCCTGGTCGGCCGTCAGCGTATGACCTGGCCGGGCGGCCGACGCCACCTTTTCGGGTGAACGTCCGGGTGATCCGGCCGAGCGAACGCGCGCGTGAGAAGGTCGTCCGCATGGCCGCTGTGCTCCGCCCCTTCCACCCGGCCGACCTCCCGGCGATCTACCGCATCTGCGTGCTCACCGGTGCGGCGGGCGGTGACGCCACCGCGCTCTACCGCAACCCCGACCTGCTGCCGCACGTGTACGCGGGCCCGTACCCCGTCGCGGACCCCGGCCTGTCGTTCGTCGTCGCCGACTCCCGCGGCGTGCTCGGGTACGTGGTCGCGACCGCCGACACCCTCGCGTTCGAGGAGTGGCTCGACGCCCACTGGTGGCCGACGCTGCGGGCGCAGTACCCCGTGACCGCCGATCCGGGCGACGGCACCGAGGACCACGTGCTCGTGCGGCGCATCCACGAGTGGGTCCCGACGCCTGACACCCTCTACGACACGCACCCCGCGCACCTGCACATCGACCTGCTGCCGCGTGCGCAGGGGCAGGGCTGGGGCCGACGCCTCGTCGACGCGCTCGCCGAGGCGCTGCGCGAGCGCGGCGTCACGGGCCTGCACCTCGGCGTCGACGCCCGCAACACCGGCGCGATCGCCTTCTACGACCGGGTCGGTTTCCGCCCCGCCCGCACCCACGACTGGGGGCAGACGCTCGTCCTCGACCTCTGACGACGGTGTCCCGGGGGGTCAGTAGCGGAAGTAGCCGGCGACGTCGATGACGAGGTCGGTGTCGGCGGAGTAGGTGTAGAAGGAGACGCGTCCGGCGTCGCCGAGCTGCAGGACGGCGAGGTTGGCTTCGTCGCGGCCGGGGGTGAAGTTGTTGGTGGAGATGTCGGGCAGGGTGGCCGGGACGGTGGTGGGGAAGGCGCGCAGGTGGGTGTTGCCGGCGGGGTTGGAGCCGGTGA
>NZ_JAPESW010000090.1 GCF_028527925.1 Cellulomonas fimi | reverse complement strand
GTGCGGCGGCACGTACGGCACGGCGCGCAGCAGCGCCCGCCCCTCCGGGTTGAGGGCCTTGTACTGGTCGGCCTCGAACGGCGCGCCCGTCACGAGGTCGCGGCCGTACGTCTCGGCGTACCCGGGCGCCGCCGGGAAGCGACCGTCACCGTAGAGCCGCTCGGTCCCGAGCGGGTGCTCGTCGGTGCACGGCCACTGCACGCCGCCGCCGCGCAGCTGCGCGTACGTCAGCGCCGAGTAGTCGCACGGCCGGCCGCGCGAGCACTCCTTCCACGCGTCGAACGCCTCCTCGGGCGTCGACCACGGCACGAGCGGGCCACCGTCCTTGTCGCGCAGGTCCATGCCACGCGCGAAGTCGAGGAAGATGTCGAGGTCGGGCCGCGCCTCCCCGGGCGGGTCGACCGCCTTCTCCGACAGGTGCACGGTGCGGTCGGCGTTCGTGAACGTGCCCGTCTTCTCGGCCCACGTCGCTGCGGGCAGCACGACGTCCGCCACCTGCGCGGTCTCGGACAGGAACAGGTCCTGCACGACGAGGAACGTGCGGTCCTGGGTGAGCACCGAGCGCACCCGCTCGAGCTCCGGGAGCGAGACGAGCGGGTTCGTCGCCTGCACCCACAGCATGCGCATCGAGCCGTCCTCGAGGTAGCGCAGCATCTTCATGATGTGCGTCGGCGGCGACCAGTGCGGGATGACGTCCTGGTCGACGTTCCACACGCGGGCCAGGTCGGCGACGTGCTCCGGGTTCGACCAGTTGCGGAACCCCGCCATGTCGCCGTCGGCGCCGCACTCGCGCGTGTTCTCCGCGCTCGGCTGCCCGTTCATCTGCAGCAGCCCGCGCCCGGGCTCGCCGAGCATGCCGCGCAGCAGGTGGAGGTTGTTGACCTGCACGGCCGCCGCGGTCGCCTGGTGCGACTGGTAGAAGCCCTGCAGGACCGTCGACATCAGCCGGTCCGCGGTCCCGACGAGCTCCGCGGCGGCGCGCAGGTCCTCCTCCGGGACGTCGCAGACGCGCGCGACCTTCTCGGGCGGGTAGTCGCGCAGGGTCGCGACGAGGTCGTCGTACCCCACGGTGTGCGCGGCGACGTACTCCTCGTCGACCCAGCCGTGCGCGACGACCTCGTGCAGCAGACCGTTCATCAGCGCCAGGTTCGTGCCGGGCCGCGGAGCGAGGTGGACCGTCGCGGCGCGCGCGACGGCCGTGCGGCGCGGGTCGACGCACAGCAGGCGCGGCGGGTCGTCGCCCGCGAGCCGGTCGAGCACGCGCATCCACAGCACGGGCTGCGTCTCGGCCATGTTGTGCCCGAACAAGGCGATCACGTCGGCGTGGTCGACGTCGGAGTACGAACCCGGCTGCCCGTCGGCACCGAACGACTCCTTGAGCGCCTCCGCCGCGGTCGCGGTGCACAGCCGCGTGTTCCCGTCGACGTGGTTCGTGCCGATCCCCGCGTGCGCGACCAGGGCCAGGGTGTAGTACTCCTCGAGGAACAGCTGCCCCGACGTGTAGAACCCGATGGCCGACGCGCCCTGCTCGTGGAGCAGGGCCGTCGTGCGCGCGACGACGAGGCCCATCGCCTCGTCCCACGAGGCCTCCTGCAGCCGGCCGTCGCGGCGCACCAGCGGACGGGTCAGCCGGTCCGGCGACGCGTTCGCCTGCCACGCGAACAGGTCCTTCGGACCGAGCCGGCCGTGGTTCACGCGGTCCTGCGCGCGGCCGCGCACCCCGACGATGCGACCGCCCGCCACGGCGACCTCCATCGCGTCACCGTTCGAGTGCAGCAGCGACGCCGCGGGCACCCACCGTTCGACATCGTCGGCCGTGGTCCCGGCGTCCAGGAACGTGTCGACCCGGGTGGGCCACCGCGTCCCGCGCGCGTACGGGGTCCTCGTCCCCCACGGCTCGGCGATCCGGTCGACGTGCATCGCACCTCCTACACGGCGGCGCCCGCTGCCGGACCGTCGTCCAGTCAACGCTGGTCGCGACGCCGCCGCCAGCGCAGCGGCTCGCTGGTCAGGCCAGACGCGGGAGCACCTGGTCGTCGTCGAGCACCGTGCGGAACGGGTCGCCGCGCTCGGCGACGCGGTCGAGCACCGTGCGGACCGTGAACGCGTCGGGCCGGAGCCACGGCGCGTCGAGCTCGTCCCACGTGATCGGCGCCGAGACGGGCGCACCCGCCGCCGCGCGCGGGCTGTACGGCGCGACGAGCGTCTTGTTGATCGCGTTCTGCGTGTAGTCGAGCCGCGCCTGCCCGCCCCGCTCGCGCACCTCCCACCGCCAGCTCACGAGGTCGCGCACGACCGCCCCGACGGTCTTCGACAGCCGCTCGACCCACGCGCGCGTCTCGGCGAAGTCGGGGCCCACCGCCACCGGGATCCACACCTGGATGCCGCGCCGCCCGGTCAGCTTGGGCGCGGCCCGCACGTCGAGGTGCGCGAGCGCGTCGCGGTGCAGCCGCGCGAGCAGCAGCACCTCGTCCCACGTCGTCGACGTGCCCGGGTCGATGTCGATCAGCGCGTACGTCGGCAGGTGCGGGTCGTCCGTGCGGGACGTCCACGCGTGCCACTCGAGCGCGCCGAAGTTCGCCGCCCACACGAGCGCCGCGGGCTCGTCGGCCACCAGGTACGTCGTCGTCTCGCCCTCGTCCGCCTCCGGGTTGTCCCACCGCGGCAACCAGTCCGGCGCGTGGTCCGGCACCTGCTTGTGCCAGAACCCGGGGCGGTGCGCACCCTCCGGGTAGCGGTGCAGGTTGAGCGCGCGACCCCGCAGGTACGGCAGCACGACCGGACCGATCCGCGCGGTGTACGCGAGCAGCTCGCGCTTCGTCACCGGCGGCTCGTCGCCGCGCGCCGGGAACAGCACCTTGTCGAGGTTCGTCACGCGCAGGCGGCGGCCGTGCACCTCCCACGTGCCGCCCGCGCCCAGGTCGGCGAGCGCGTCGAGCTCGTCCTGCGTCGGGCCGTGCGGCTCCTGCGCGCGTGCCATGCCGTGCCACCTCGCGGTCTGGGCTGCGGCCGTCCTGCTCACGGCCCGAGCCCAGCGTCCCCGACGTGCGCGTCGGACGCCCGTCGGGGGTGCCGGGCGCCGCGACGCAGCCGCTACGGTGACAGCGCCCGCCCGCCGCTGCCGGTCCCGGAGGACGCGATGAAAGCCGTGGAGTACACCGAGTACGGCTCGCCCGACGTCCTGCGCGTCGTCGACGTCGACCGTCCTGAGCCGGGGCCCGACGAGGTGCTGATCGCGGTCCGCGCCGTCTCGGTCAACGGCTCCGACTGGGAAGGGCTGACCGGGCGGCCCGCCTACGCGCGGATCGGCGGGTTACGGCGCCCTCGTCGCCACGTGCTCGGGTCGGACGTCGCCGGGACCGTCGTCGCGGTCGGCGCCGACGTCACGACGTTCGCGCCAGGCGACGACGTCTACGCCGACCTCCTCGACCGGCTCGGCTGCTTCGCCGAGCTCGTGTGCGCGCCCGCCCGGTCGTGCGCGCCGCTGCCCGACGGGATGTCGTTCGTCGAGGCGTCGGCCGTGCCGCAGGCCGGCGTCATCGCGCTGCGCGGCATCGTCGACCGGGGCCGGGTGCGGGCGGGGCAGCGCGTGCTCGTCAACGGCGCGGGCGGCGGCGCGGGCACGTACGCCGTGCAGCTCGCGGTCCTCGCCGGCGCCGAGGTCACCGCCGTCGACACCGCGCACAAGGCCGACCACCTGCGGTCCCTCGGTGCCGCGCACGTGCTCGACCACCGCGTCGACGACTGGACCCGCACGGGTCCGTACGACCTCGTGCTCGACCTGGCCTGCTACCGCCCGGTCGGCGCGATCGCGCGCGGCGTCGCACGGGGCGGGACCTACCTCGTCGTCGGGGGCGCCGCCCGTTCGGTGCTCCAGGTCCTCCTGCTCGGACCGCTCGTCGGGCTGGCCGGGCGCAAGCGGCTGCGCGTGCTCGCCGTGCCGCTCGGCGTCCGGCACGTCGGGCCGCTCGTCGAGCTGCTGCAGACCGGCGCGGTGCGGACCGTCGTCGACCGGACCTTCCCGCTCGAGCAGACCGCCGAGGCGCTGCGCCACCACGGCTCCGGCCGCTCCGTCGGCAAGGTCGTCGTCACGGTCGACCCCGCCTGACGCGTCGGACGGCCACCGGTCGACGTCGACCCTCAGCCCTCGTCCGTCTCCGACTGCTCGTCGGGCGCCTCGTCCTCCGTCGCCTCGTCGCCGGGCGCGTCGTCCTGCGCGGCGTCGTCCGCGGGCGTCCCGGCCGCGAGCGCCGCGGCGACCGCCGCCTGCGCCGCGGCGATCGTCGCCGCGTCCATCACGCCGGTCGCCGGCACGCCCAGGTCGGTCTGCAGCGCGACGACCGCCTGCGTGAGCGCGTCCGTCCACGTGCCGTCGACGGGCCCGTCCCAGTAGCCGAGCAGGTGCAGCGTCTGCTGCAGCGCGGCCGTCGACGCGACCGCCGCGGTCGCCGCGGCACCGCCCTTCGCCTCGAGGTCCGCGCGCAGGGCCGCGTCCGTGGCCTTGTCGACCGTGCCGGTCACGGGCAGCCCGTGCGCGGCCTGCAGCGCCTCGACCGCGGCGACCGTCTGCGGACCGTAGATCCCGTCGACGGGGCCGGTGTAGTACCCGGCGTCGGTCAGCGACTGCTGGAGCGTCGTCGTGTACGCGACGAACGCCTCGTGCGCCGCG
>NZ_JAPESW010000008.1 GCF_028527925.1 Cellulomonas fimi | reverse complement strand
CCTGGAGGACGGCAAGGTCGCCCGCGTCCCCTGGAGCGAGGTGGACCGCGGGTCGCTCGACCCCGCGACGCGCGTGCTGTCGGTCACGTGGGTCTGGGGCGGGACGTCGCGCCTGCCGTTCGCCCAGGACTCCGCGTCGGTGAGCTTCACCCAGACGTTCCGCGAGCGTGTCCAGCAGTCCGTCGTCCACGCGGTGCCCGTCACGGTGCCGGGCGGCGCGAAGGTCAGGCTCGCGCTGCGGCGCGACGAGGAGGGTGAGATCTTCACGCAGGTGCTGGGCGACGCGGGCGTCGACGTCGACGACCCCGCCGTCTCCGCGGCCCTCGACGTGGCGGAGGCGGAGGCGCGCGACGCGGTGGGCCTGCCACGTTGAGCCCCGGACTGCCCGCCCGCGTCGGGTGGTCCGGAGCACCCTCCGACGGCTGCTAGAGTTTCTTCCCGCGCGATCCCTCGTAGCTCAATTGGCAGAGCATCCGACTGTTAATCGGACGGTTACTGGTTCGAGTCCAGTCGAGGGAGCAACCCCCGAAGGCCCCTGACGGCACGTGTGCCGACCAGGGGCCTTCGTGCATGAGTCTCCCCCGTCCACGTCGGGACGAGCCGACGGTCGCCGGTGCGACGAAGGCTCGGCCGCCGTCCCGGCCGACGTCGAGCGGCTCGCGCACGACGACACTCGGCGCCCCGGCCCGGTGTCCGCCCACCCAGGTCCCGCCGACCCACCAGGGGCGTCGGCCGTCCGCGGTGGAGGCGTGACGTACCCGACGGCCGTGCCCTCAGTCCTCGAGACCGAGAAGGCGGCGCTCGTAGGACGACGGCGGCACGCTCGGCGCGTGTCCCGTCGTGTCGCGGACGGCGACGAGGACCGCCCGGGCCACGGACGTGAAGGTGGCCTCGTCGACGTCGTCCGCGAACACGTCGACGGACCAGAAGATGAGGTCCCGCCAGAACGCGAGCGCCATGTGCCCCTCGCCGACGTCGATCGCGAGCTCGTCGTACTCGACCGCGTCGCCCGCGGCGCTCTCACCGACGTCGGTCCCCCGCCTGACGCCGATCCCGGCCACGCGGAGCCGCTCCGCGACGGCGACGCACCAGGTGCGGCCCTGGAGGGTGGTCGTGGCGTCGACCGGGCGTGACCGGTCGCGCGGGGCACCGCCGGGCGTGAGGTCGATCTGCCACCGCGCGCCGGACCACTCGGGCTCGCTCACCTTCGCGACCAGCCATGCCGGAGTGTTCTCAGGAGTGCGCGGGAAGCTCGCGACGTCCACGGCCCAGGAGGCGTGCCCGAAGTCGTGCGCGGGCTCGTCATGGTCGAAGTCCGCCGAGACGCGACCGTCGGCCGTCACACGGATGGTCGCGGTGTACCAGCTCCCGGCGCCCGGCTGGTACATGCGTGCGCGAAGGTCGGCCATGAGGTCGAAGAACTCGCGCGCGTCGGGTGGTGGCACGCGCACCTCGTCGGCCGCCCTCACGCACGTCATCGACTCGACGAACGCCTGACCGACGCTCTGGCGGACATACGTGATCTCGCGCCACCCGCGCGGCGCGGCCGCGGCGAGGAGCTGCCCGATCGTGGCGCGGTCCCGGGGGGTCGGAGGCGTGGTCACGCGGGCGCGTGCGCGGGCCCGAGCGGCTCAGCGAGCCGCGTCGTCCCGGTCGAACATCGCGAGGACGCCCGACGCCTCGAGCGCCATCAGAGGGCTGCCGCTCGCGCCCACCAGCGGGACGCGCGACGACTGGTGAGAGGCGACGGTCACCAGGACGGCGATGACCGAGGAGTCGATGAAGGTGGCCCGGCTGAGGTCGATCGCGCGCACACCGGCCGCGACGAGGGCGGGGCCGAGCTCGCCACGGGTCACGCCGAGCTCGTCGGCCAGGTCGAGCACCGAGGCGACGTCGACGTCGCCGTCCACGACCAGCACGTCGGGGTGCTCGGGGTCGACGCGCAGGGCGTCGGTCGGGGCATCTGCGCCGTCGGGGCGCGACTGTGACGTCACGGGCCCAGTATGGCGACTCGAGGGGCGACGCGTGGAACCGGACGCGCGGCGACGGCCACCCGACCGGGGGATCCGACCCCCGACGCCGGTGCGCACGAACCCGTCGAGGCGGGTACGGTCGGCGGGTGCACGCGGAGGTCGAGGGCAACGAACGCTCGTTCGCGTCCTCCGTCAGCTCGCTCGCGCGGGCTCGGGCGTGGTCGATGGAGCGCGCACGCGACGCCGGTGCACCCCGGCGTGTCGTCGACGCCGTGCAGCTCGCGATGAGCGAGGCGTTCACCAACGCGGTGCGGCACGCACCCGGGTCGCAGGCGATCACGGTCCGTGCCGTGCACCGCGACCACGAGGTCACGTTCGAGGTCCACGACGGCACCGCGACAGCCCCCCGCCGGCGCACCGGTCGCGAGGGGCTGCCGGGTGGTCACGGTCTGCACATCCTCGACGCGGTCACGTCCGGCTGGGGGTGGCGGCCGACGCGCGGCTCCGGCAAGGTCGTGTGGTTCACGATCCGCTGGTGAGCCGCCCGCGGTGAGCCGTGCCCGGTGAGCCGCGTCAGGTGAGGCGTGTCGGCCGGCGTCAGGCGTCGCCCTGGGGGCTCGTCGCCGAGGTCCCGTCCTTCGTGAGCTCCGCGAGGAAGGCGTGGCAGCGCTGCGCGCGCTCGGAGTCCTCCCGCATCACCTGCTCGAAGAACGACGCGATCTCCTCCTGGCCCGCGTTGCGGGCGTCCCGCACGTACTGGCCGTAGTCGTGCCCGGCCTTGAGCGAGTGGTACTGGACCGAGATCAGGTCGAACGTGACGTCGTCGAACCCCGTCTCCCCTGTGGCCATGGTCGGTCTCCTTCGTGCGCACCGGCACGAGGGCCGGCGTCGTGGCGCCAGCCGCTGCTCGACCGCTCTCCACGCTAGCGACGGTCCCTCCCGCTGCAACCGCGCCACCCTCGTGCCGGCCGGGCGCTCGCACGGGCGCGCGGTTACGGTCGACGGACCGTGCGCGGTCGCCGTCGGGAGGACGGCGGGGACGGCGTCGGCGACGAGAGGACGCACGATGGCGGTGGCGGAGAAGGTGGCGCTCGTGACGGGCGCCGGGTCGGGCATCGGACGGGCGAGCGCGGTGCGGCTCGCGGCCGACGGCATGACGGTCGTGGTGCTCGGGCACCGGCAGGAGAGCGCCGACGAGGTCGCGGCGGAGATCCGCGACGCGGGCGGGACGGCCGTGGCGGTCGCGGCCGACGTCGCCGACGCCCAGGCCGTGCGGGACGTCGTGCGGCGCGTCGAGGACGAGCTCGGGCGGCTCGACGTCGTCGTGGCCAACGCGGGAGTGAACGGGGTGTGGGCGCCCGTCGACGAGATCGAGCCCGAGGAGTGGGACGCGACGATCGGCACCAACCTCACCGGGACGTTCCTCACGCTGCGGTACACGGTCCCGCTGCTCGTGCGGCAGGGCGGCGCGGTCGTCGTCGTGTCGTCCATCAACGGGACGCGGACGTTCAGCAACTCCGGGGCGTCCGCCTACGCGACCAGCAAGGCAGGGCAGGTCGCGCTGGCCCGGATGCTCGCGGTCGAGCTCGCGCCCCGCGGGGTGCGCGTCAACGTCGTGTGCCCGGGCGCGATCGACACCGAGATCAGCGACAACACGGAGCAGCGGAACACCGAGCACCTGGGCGTGACGGTGGAGTTCCCCGACGGCGAGATCCCGCTCACGGGGTCCGAGCCCGGGCGCGCGTCGCAGGTCGCCGACGCGGTCGCGTTCCTCGTGTCCGACGGGGCGAGCCACGTCACGGGCACGGAGGTGTTCGTCGACGGGGGCCAGTCGCTCGTCGTCTGAGCGGGACACCCCGCGCCTCCCGGCGGCCGTCACGGCACGCGAGCCCGCCGGCCGTCAGGGGCTCGTCGTCATCACCGCGAGCGCGTCCTCGTCGAGGGGCCGGTCCGCGAGCACGAGCCGGACCGCGTCGGGGTCCGGGTTGCCCACGTCGGGCCCCCGCCAGACGAGCGTGAGCCCGAGCCGCTCGGCGAGGCGACGGGACGCCGTGTTGTGCTCGAGGAGGTACGCGACGACGGGGACGTCGGGCCGGACAGCGCGGGCGGCGTCGAGCGCTGCGCTCGCGAGCTCGTGCGCGAGCCCGCGACCCTGGGCCTCGACCGCGAACCGGTAGTACACGTTCCAGACGGTGCCCTCGCGCAGCGTCACGCCGCCGATGCCGACCACCCGGTCGTCCTCGCGGTCGCGCGCGGTCCAGTAGCCCAGGCCGTCGTCGTCCCACGCGGTGGCGTACCGCTCGAGCTGGGTGCGGGTCTGGTCGACGGAGGTGTGCCGCCCGGACGGGAGGTGCTCCCATAGGCGCGCGTCGGCGTTGAGCGCGAACACCGCCTCGCTGTCGTCGACGCGCACGGCGTCGAGACGCAGGCGGGCGGTCCGGACGTGGCGCAGGTCGGTCACCGCTCGACCGTAGGGGCCACGGTCCCGTCCTGCCACGCGCACGTCACCCGGTCCCGCACGCCGTCGCCGCTGCCCTCTCGGCCCGACCGTGCCGCTCAGGCGTCGGTCGCCACGTCACCCGCGGGACGGACGAGCCCTGCGTCGAACGCGGCGACGACGAGCTGCACGCGCGTGGTGAGGCGGAGGCGGGTCAGCATCGAGCTGACGTGGCTCTTCACGGTCGCCTCGGTGAGCGAGAGCGCGGCCGCGACGTCGGCGTTGGTCGCCCCGGTCGCGAGGTGCACCAGCACGTCCCGCTCGCGTGGCGTCAGACGGTCGAGCACCTGCCGTGCGGCCGGTGACGCGGTGCGCGACCGGGTCGCGTCGGCGGCCTCCGCGAGCCGCACGTAGCGCGCGACCACATCCCGTGTGACCGACGGGTCGAGCAGCGAGTCGCCCGCGTGGACGCGGCGGACCGCGGCGACGAGCTCGGCCGGGTCCGCGTCCTTGAGGAGGAAGCCGTCCGCGCCCGCGCGCAGGGACGCGACGACGTACTCCTCGTCGTGGAACGTCGTGAGCATGATCGTGCGGGTGCCCGGGAGCGTCGGGTCGGCGACGAGCGCCGCGACCGCGTCGATGCCGTTGCCGTCCGGCATGCGGATGTCCATGAGGACGACGTCGGGGCGCGTCGCACGGACCACGTCGACCGCGTCGGCGCCCGTGCCGGCCTCCCCCACCACGGCCATGTCGTCCTCGTGCTCGAGGATCATGCGCAGCCCGAGCCGGATCGTCGGCTGGTCGTCGACCACGACGACGCGCACCGTCATCGCGCCGCCCCCGTCAGGGCGACGTCGGGACCGCTGAGCGTCGTGGTCGGCAAGGAAGCGTGCACCGTCCACCCGCCGTCGTCGGCCGGGCCGGCGTCGAGCCGACCGCCGCACGCGCGCGCCCGCTCGCGCATGTGGACCAGGCCGTGCCCGCCGGACGGGGTTTCGGGGCGGCGCGGGCCGGGGTCGCGGACGACGAGGTGCAGCACCCCGCCCACCTCGTCGAGGCGGACGTCGGCACGGGTCGCGCGGGAGTGCAGCAGCACGTTCGTCAGCGCCTCCTGGGCGATGCGGGCGACGGCGAGCGCGACGTCGGGCGGCAGGTCGACACGGTCCGGGAGCGTGAGGTCCACGGCGACGCCGGCCTCGCGCAGCCGCTGCGCCGCGCGCGCGACGTCGTCGACCCCTGGTGCCGGGGCGAGCTCGGCGGAGACGCCCGCGGAGGCGGACGAGCCCGCGGTCCCCGGCTCGCGGACGTCGACGGTGGCGTCCGTGCGGTCGTCGGCGCGCAGGACGTGGACGAGCCCGCGCATCGCGGTCAGCGCCTCCTTGCCCGCGCCGGCGATCCACGCGGTCGCCTCCGCGGTGGCCTCCGGCCGGCGACCGGCGACGCGGTTGGCCGCCTGCGCGCGCACCACGATCGCACTGACGTGGTGCGCGACCACGTCGTGCAGCTCGCGGGCGATCCGGGTCCGCTCCGCGAGGACCGCGCGCTCGGTGCGCTCCTCCTGCAGCCGGCGGAGCTCGGCGTTGCGAGCGGCCAGGTCCGCGCTGGTCCGCTCGAGGCGGTGGACGACGGCGCCGAGGACGACCGCCACGCACGCGAGCGTCGCCAGCGCGACCGCGTAGGACAGGTCGACGAGCGGCATCCACGGCAGGAGCCACACGTCGAGGTCGCGCGTGACGGCGAGGCCGCCGGGCACGAGCAGCGCGAGCGTCCCACCGGCGGTCGCCACGGACCCGATCACCGGCCCGACCGCACCGGCCCGCGCGCCCAGGAAGGCCGCGACGAGCAGCGGCGCGAGGTGCAGCTCCGACTGCAGGCCGGTCCGGTAGACGAGCGGGTAGCCGATCACCACGCCCCAGGACGTCGCGCGCGGGTGTCGCCGCCAGGTCGCGACGACGACCGCGAGCGCGAGCCCGCACCACCACCAGGCGGACACCCACCGCGGGTTCCACCAGTGCGACGAGCGCAGCACCTCGACCACGACGCACCAGCCGAACCCGACGGCGGCGCCCAGCAGCAGGTCCCGGGCTCCGCCGGACGTCGGGGCGGCGGTCGCGTCACGCGGCGTCGTCCTGGCGTGGGGCGCGGTGGGGTGCACCAGGCGACGCTAACCGCCCGACCCCGCGCTGCCCGACCGCCCTCGGACGGAGATGCGGACCCGGCGGGTCAGACCCGGGACGGACACCGGTCGGGCGCCTTCCGTCGATCGGCCGCGGACGGTTCGGCCACCGCTCCGACGCGGGCGCCGGACGTCGTTGCCGACGCTGGAGCCATGACCAGCAGGACGACCCGCCCCCGCTCCACCCTCCGCCTCGTGCCCGCGCTCGTCGTGGGCGCGACCGCCGCCGTGACGGCCGTCGGCGCGGCCGCGTTCGCGTCGGGTGCGCTCGACTCCGTGCTCGCACCACCTGCCATCGCCGGCGCCGGTCACCCGCAGGACGGCCTGGAGGTCGCCGGTACGACGGCGGCTCCCCCGCGCGCCGTCGACGGCCTCGACGCGGAGCTGGTGCGGCGGTTCGAGGCCGCGCGCGCGGCCGCCGCCGAGGACGGCGTCGACCTGACGATCACGTCCGGGCACCGGACGGCCCAGCAACAGCAGTCGCTCGTCGACGACGCCCTGGCGCGCTACGGCTCGGAGGCCGAGGCGCACCGGTGGGTCGCCCCCGTGGACGGCTCGGCGCACGTCGCGGGCACCGCGATCGACGTCGGGCCGACCGACGGCGCGTACTGGTTGCTCGAGCACGGCGCGGAGTTCGGGCTGTGCCAGGTGTTCGCGAACGAGGTCTGGCACTTCGAGGCCACGATCGAGCCGGGCGGGACGTGCGGACCGACCGTGCCGGACGCGTCGGGGCTCTGGCACTGACCGGCGCACGTCGCGCCCGGCTCGGGGCTGTCAGGTGGTCAGCCCTGCGCGTCGCGCCAGGCCACCCACTGCTCGGCGAGCGACAGGTCGTAGTCCGGGCCCGACGTGCCGACCGTGAACAGCGTGACGCCCGCGTCGACGAGCGCGTCGGCGTGCTCGCTCGGCGGGCCGCCGACGGCGGTGCTCCGCTCGACCAGCGTGCTCGTGTCGCGGCCGACCGCCTCGCCGTGCTCGTCGAGGATCGCGCTCTTGCGCACGAGGGTCTCGACGTCGCCGAACGAGTGCCACGCGTCGGCGTGCTCGGCGACGACGCGCAGCGTCTTCCGCTCGCCACCGCCGCCGATCAGGATCGGGATCTCCCGCGTCGGCACGGGGTTGGACTTCGCCCAGCGCGCCTTGATCCGTGGCAGGGCGGCCGCGAGGTCGGCGATCCGCGAGCCCGCGGTGCCGAACTCGTAGCCGAACTGGTCGTAGTCCTTCTCGAACCAGCCTGCGCCGATGCCGAGGATCAGGCGGCCGCCGCTGATGTGGTCGACCGTGCGGGCCATGTCGGCCAGCAGCTCGGGGTTGCGGTACGAGTTGCAGGTCACGAGCGCGCCGATCTCGACGCGGCTCGTCTGCTCGGCCCACGCGCCGAGCATGGTCCAGCACTCGAAGTGCTTGCCGTCCGGGTCGCCGGACAGGGGGAAGAAGTGGTCCCAGTTGAAGATGACGTCGACGCCGAGGTCCTCCGCGCGGCGCACGGCGTCGCGGATCTGGGGGTAGTCGGCGTGCTGGGGCTGAAGCTGGACTCCGATGCGGAGACGACGTGTCATGCCGTCACGCTACGTCGGCTCCTCGCGCCGCGCGGCCGGACGGCGGCTCGGTCTCACGGTGCGGTCCGGTCCTGCTCCGGCGCGGCCGGACGGGGCCCGCGCCGGCCTCCGGGCGGAGGTCGCGCGGGCCGGGTCGGTCAGGCCGCCTCGCGCCGGGCGGCGTGCCGGGCGACGACGGTGCCGTCGGGGACGATCGCGTCCTGCTCGACGTGGGCGCCGGGCTCGACGACGACGTCCGCACCGAGGCGGGCGCGACTGCCGATGCGGGCGCGCGCACCGACACGGGTGCCGGGGCGCAGGTGGACGGTCGAGCCGACGAACGCGTCCGGGCCGACCTGCACGTTGCGGTCCACCCAGCTCGCGGTGCCGATGCGCGCCCGCGGTCCGACGCGCGCGCCGGACTCGACGTAGGCGGTCGCGGCCACGCTCGCCTCCTCGTGGACCTGGGCACCCGGCGACACGAGCCCACCACCGTTGGGGTGGCGGTCGTACCGCATGGTGGTGCCGTCGTCGGCCTCGAACTCGATCCGTCCGCGGGTCTTCCTGGTCATGCCACTCCTCTCGGGAACGGTTCTCGCTCTCTGGTCAACGAACGCATGCGCGCGCATGTTTCCGCGCCGTACGTGGTTGCGCTCACAGCGAAGGACGCGTCAGGGCTTGCCGGGCTTCTTCGCGTGGGGCGGCGTCTTCGGCTCACCCTTGCCCGGTTCGGGGGCGCGGTTCGCCTCCGCCTCCTTGCGGGCTGCGGCGGCCTCCGCCGTCGCCTGCGCGAGCGCCGCGTCGGCCGCCGCCTGGGCTGCCGCCGCCTGCTCCGCGGCCTCGGCGGTCGCCTGAGCGCGTGCCGCCTCCGCGGCGGCCTCGGCCGCCGCCGCCTGCTCCGCCGCCTCGGCGGCGGCCTGCGCCGACGCGGCCGCCTCGAGCTCGGTCGCGACGTCGTCGATCGCGGCGGAGAGGGTCGCGTAGCGCTCGGACGAGAGGTCGCCGCTCGAACGGCCGCCCTCGACCTCGGCACGCAGCCGGTCGAGCAGCGCCGCGGCCGCGTCGTAGCGCCCCTCGGCCGAGGCCTGCGTGACGGCGAGGACGTCGGACTGCAGGGCCCGCGCGCGGTCCGCGTCGACGTCGGGGCGTGCGCAGCCCGCCGCGCCGAGCAGGACCGTGGCGACGAGCGCCGACGCCGCCCACCGCCGCGCGCTCACGGCTCCACCCCCTGCTGCAGCCGGACCAGCGCGTCGCCCAGCGGTCCGTCCACCACCGGGTACGCGGGCGGCGGGGTCTGCGGCTCGGGGTCCGACACGGGCCGCACGAGCAGCACGACGGCGACGGCGACGGCGACGAGCAGGGCCGCGGCGACAGCGAGCACCGGCACGCGCCCCCAGCGCTCGACCACGCGGTGCGTCACCGCCGTGACGCGTCCGACGACGGTCGCCGCCGCGGTCCTGACCCGGTCCACCGGGGAGCCGGGCGCACCCGCAGGGGCCGCGACGGTGGGAGCCGGAGCACCCGGGGTACCCGGCACGCGCGCGCCCGGACCGTCGGCGACCGTGGCCTCGGCGGTCGTCGGACGGTCCGCCGCCTCCGTCGGCGCGCCCGCCCGCGGGCCGGACGGGTCCGCGGCGGCGTCGTTCGGCAGGCGGTCCATCGCGTCGGACGGCAGGCCCAGCGCCGCCGCGTCGGCGGCCATCGTCGGCTCGTCGACGATCGCGCCGGCGTCGGCCGGGCGGACGGCCGGGAGCAGGAGCGTCGCTCCCACCGGCGGTGCGGGGGCGACCCGACCGTCCAGCACGTCGGCGAGCTCGCGCGCGACGTCGTCGGCGGTCGGGCGGTCCTCCGGGCGACGACGCGTCATGCGCACGAGCAGGTCGGCGAGGTGCCCGTCGACGTCGTCGGGCACGTCGGGGTCGCGCGAGAGGCGTGCGGCGGCGACCTCGGCCATCGTGCCCGCGAACACGGGCCGGCCCGTCACGCACTCGAGCAGCACGAGGCCGAGCGCGTAGACGTCGCTCGACGGCGCGAGCGTGCTCCCGACGGCCTGCTCGGGGCTGAGGTAGGACGCGGTGCCGACGATCATGCCCGTCACCGTGAGCCGCGTGGCCGCGGCGAGACGCGCGATGCCGAAGTCGACCAGCTTGACCGGGTGGTCGGGCAGCTCGTCGAGGTCGAGGCAGTCGTCCGACGTCAGCAGGATGTTGCCCGGCTTGACGTCGCGGTGGATGACGCCGCGCGCGTGGACGACCGCGAGCGCCTCGGCGGCCGCCCGGCCCACGGCGGCGGTCTGCCGGACGGTGAGCGGACCGTCGGCGAGCCGCCGCGCGAGCGTCGGGCCGGGGACGAGCTCCATGACGAGGTGGACCTGGACGTCGTCGCCGTCGACCGGCACGGTGTCGGCGTCGAACAGGCGGACGAGACCCGGGTGCCGCAGCCCGGCGAGGACGCGGATCTCGGCCTCGTGCCGGCGCAGGTCGTCGCTGTCGCGCGGCACGGGCGGCAGGACCTTGACGGCGACGACGCGGTGCAGGAGCTCGTCGGTCGCGCGGTGCACGACGGCTGCACCGCCGCGGCCGATCACCTCGTCGAGCCGGTAGCGGTGCCCGAGGACCACGGGAGGAGCGGACGCGCCGGTCCCCCGGGACGGCGTCGGCGTGCTGCCGAGGACGGACGGTGGCACGTCGAAAGACGCTAGGCGACGGTCCGGCGGGGCGCACGCCGGGACGAGGATGTCACCCGCTCGACCGGGGGACCTGTCCGCACGCCGCGCAGTCGCCTCAGCTCGGCGGGAAACCCCGCCAGGGGCCGGGCACCGTCAGACGGAACCGCAGCGCGAGGACCCGCAGCACGAAGATCAGGAGCACCGCGCCCGTGATGGTCGCGCCGTCGAGCGCGTCCCACCTCCACAGGAACACCGTCAGCGCCGCGCCGAGCAGCGCGGGGACCGCGTAGAGCTGCCGGTGGTGCAGGACGACGGGCACCTCGCCGGTGAGCAGGTCGCGCAGCACTCCCCCGCCGACGCCCGTCATCACCCCGACCAGCACCGCCGCGACGGCCGTCGTCCCGAGCTCGAGGCCCTTGATGGTCCCGACGACGGTGAACACCGCGAGCGCGCCCGCGTCGAGCACGACGATCACGCGTCGGGCACGCTCGAGCCGTGGGTGGAAGAAGTACATCGTGAGCGCGCCGACGACGGCCGTGACGACGAGGCGCCAGTCGGAGATGCCGACCGGGGGCACCGCCCCGATGAGCACGTCGCGCAGCATGCCGCCCCCGAGGCCGGCTGCCCAGCCGAGCACGAGGATGCCGAACACGTCGAACTGCTTGCGGACCGCGGCGAGCGCCCCGGACATGGCACCGACGAAGACGCCGAGGATCTCGAGCAGCGGCTCGTAGGGCAGGTCCGCGATCACGGGACGTCATCCTCGCAGGCGGTCGGGTCGCCCGGTCGGGACCTCCCCCTCACGCGGGCGCGTCCGGGCGACGCAACGGTCCGGCGTGCGGACCGCGGGGGGCGGTGCGGCCGAGACGCGCCGCGAACCGCGCGCGCCGCACGGACGCGTGCCCCCACACGGTCCGCTGGACGACCAGCGTGAGCCAGCCGGCGACGGCCATGCCCGTGATGTTGACGACGAGCTGGAGCGCGCTGCCCGTGATCTCGTGCGGGACGCCGAACGCGAGGCCCAGGGCGAGGTTGCCCGCGGCGGGGATCGTCGTGACCGAGATGAACACGCCGGTGAGCCCGCCGACGCGCGACGACGTGAGCGACAGCACGCCCGCCGCACCCGCGATGACGGCGACGACGATCGACCAGCGGTCGGGGCGGTAGATGAAGTCGGTCCCCGGACGCGGCCCGGTGACGTCGTCGAGCGTCACCCAGCCGACCCCGCGCGCCACGAGCGCCGCGGCCGCGGTGAGCCCGATCGCGACGACGAACCCGACGAGCAGCGCGAGCGCCGCGCGCCGGAGCAGGCGCCAGCGTCGCCGCACGAGCGCGACGCCGAGCGCCGCGACGGCACCGAACTCCGGGCCCAGGACCATCGCGCCGATGACGAGGACCTGCGAGTCGACGATGATCGCGACGCTCGCGAGGAGCGCCGCGAGCGTCATGAAGCTGAGGAAGGTCCACGTGAGCTCGGTGTCGTCGTAGGCACGCAGCACGACCTGCGGCCAGACCACGGAGTCGGCGCTCGCCCCGGGTGCGACCCGCTCGGCCTCCCAGCCCGCGCGCGACACCCACGTGTCGACGGGGGTGAGCTGGATGGTGCCGACCTGCTGGACGTCCAGCGCGAGCAGCCGCTCGACCACGTCGTCCGCCGCCTCGCGGGCGAGGTCCGCCGTGACGACGTCGCCCGCGGGACGCAGCGCCGTGCCGGTGCCCACGACGAGCGCGGACACCGCCGGGTCGTCGCGCAGGACGTCGAGCACGGCGCCCGTGAGGTCCGTGGGGACGGTGACCCGCAGCTGCAGCACGGCGCCAGTCTGGCCCGGGGCGGTGGCGCTCCCGGTGCGCCACGCGGACGCGTCGGCGGGTCAGCGCGGCCGCGGCGGCAGGGCGTGCAGGACGACGTCCTCCACACGGCCGTCCGCGAGCGTGAAGGTGAGGAACGTGCACGCGGGCTGGCGGCGGCGGTCGGTGGGCGACCCGGGGTTGAGCAGGCGCAGCCCGCCGGGCGTCGTGGTGTCCCAGGGGATGTGGGAGTGCCCGAACACGAGCAGGTCCAGGTCGGGGTACGCCGCGTCGCACCGCCGCTCCCGGCCCGTCGCCGCACCCGTCTCGTGCACGACGCCCACGCGCACCCCGGCGACGACGGTCCGCGCGAGCTCGGGCACGCGTGCCTGCACGTCGGGGCCGTCGTTGTTGCCGTGGCACGCGAGCAGCGACCGCGACCGGGCGGCGAGGGCGTCGACCGTCGCGACGTCGACCCAGTCGCCCGCGTGCACGACGAGATCCGCCTCGTCGACGGCCTCCCAGAGCGGCGCGGGGAGGTCGCGCGCGCGTCCGGGGACGTGGGTGTCGGCCATGGCGACGACGCGGACGCGCCCGCCCGCCGGCCCGCTCACGGGCGCGGGTCCACGCGCCGCCAGGGCCGCTCGTCGCGCCGGGTCCCCGTCCCGGCCGCGCACCGGTGGCACCGGTGCGCGACCGCGTCCGCGTGCGCGCCGGTGGCGGGATCGGCGTCGGCCCACGAGACGTGCGGGAACCGCGCGAGCTCGGCGCGCGCGAGCGGGAGCCCGCACACCGTCTGGTTGGTGCCGGGCAGCCACGCGTGCACGTCACCCGCGGGTCGCCGGACGCCGTCCGGGTCCACCCACGTGCTCGACGCGGCCACCCGCGCACCGCTCACCCGCCGCGTCGCCACGTGCCCTCCTCCGCCGTCGCCGGACACGCTCGCCGCGCACCGTCCGAGCCACTGTGCGACGGCCGAGCCCGACCCGCACGCGCACCGCGCTGACCTGCACGGACGCGGCGCCTCGCGCCCCCGCTGGACGGATCGTCGCGCGGGGCTCACACTTGCCGTCGCCCCCTCGATGTTCCGGCCGCAGAGTGCCGGGAAAGGACCCGTGCGGTCGTGCTGCGCACCGTGACCTCCCACCTGTCGATCGACGTGCGGCAGCCGCTCGAGCTGCTGCTCGCCGTGGCCGTCGCGGACGGCGCCCACGACCGCTCCGAACAGCTCGCCGTCCGCCACGACGACGGCCCGCTGGACGTCGTCGAGATCAAGGGCCCGCACGGCGGCCGCACCCACCGCGTGCTCGCACCGGCGGGGCGGCTGGTCGTCGACTACACCGCCACGGTGATGGGTCAGGCCGACGCGCCGCCGGTCGAGGACATCGACCTCGTGGAGTACCGCCGCCCCAGCAGGTACGCGGACTCCGACCGCCTGCTCGCGTTCGCACGCGACCAGTTCCGCGGTCTCGAGGGTGTCGAGCTGCTCGACGCGGTCGTCGCGTGGGTCGCCGGGCACGTCACCTACCTGTCGGGGTCGAGCCTGCCGACGGACGGCGCGACCGACACGCTGCTCAAGCGGCGCGGCGTGTGCCGCGACTTCGCGCACCTCGTCGTCGCGCTCCTGCGCGCGACCGACGTGCCCGCGCGGCTCGTGTCGGTGTACGCGCCCGGCCTCAAGCCCATGGACTTCCACGCGGTCGCCGAGGCGTACGTCGACGGCGGCTGGCACGTCGTCGACGCGACGCGGCTCGCGCCGCGGGAGTCCTTCGTGCGGATCGCGACGGGCCGCGACGCGACCGACACCGCGTTCATGTCGTACTACGGCGGCTCGCTCACGCTGCGCTCGATGACGGTGACCGCGACCGTGCAGGGCATGCTCCCGGTCGACGACGGCACGGGGCTCGTCACGCTCCGCTGAGGCCCGGTACGCCGACGCCCTGCTCCTGACTTCCGCCCGCACGGAGGGCGTCACGGGCCCGCGGTGCGCGTCAGTGGTGCGGTCCGCCCTCGGCGAGGTCGGGCGACGTGTCGGGCTGGTGGACGCAGACCCACAGGCTGCGCGGCTCGACGGTCACCTCGAGCGTGCGGCCGGGGTCGAGCACGTCGCCGTCGAGCTGGCGCGGCTGCGGCCTGTCGCACCGGATGACGACGTGCGAGCCGCGCACGATCTCGCGCGCGGGCACCCGCTTGTGGCGCAGCGCGATGCCCACGAGCAGCTGCACCCAGTGCCCGAAGTTCTTCGGGGCGAGGATCGCGACCTCCATCGTCCCCGTGTCCGGCTGCGCGTCGGGGAGCAGCGTGATGCCGCCCTGCAGACGGCCCACGTTCCCGACGAGCACCGAGCGGGCCCGACGACGACGCGGCGCACCGCCGTCGATCTCGATCTCGACGCGCATCTCGTCGTCGGCGAGGTGCTTGACCGCCGAGAAGACGTACGCGATCGAGCCCGCCTTGTTCTTGAGCTTCGTGGGCGCGTCGTCCATCGTCGCGGCGTCCAGGCCCATGCCCGCCATGACGGCGAACACCTGCCCATCGGCGCGACCGACGTCGATCTGCCGCCGCCCGCGCGCGAGGACGGTGTCGACGCCGTCGGGAACATTGGTCGGCACGTCGAGGTTCGCCGCCAGGAGGTTGCCCGTGCCGCCGGGCAGGACCGCGAGCGCGGTCTCGGTGCCCACCAGGCCTTCGATCACGGCGCGGACCGTGCCGTCCCCGCCGCACACGAGGACCACGTCGACACCGTCCTCGACGGCCTGTCGCGCCTGTCCCGTGCCCGGGTCCTCGGCGGTCGTCTCCAGCCACGCGGGCTCCGGCCACCCGGCGGTGGTCAGCTGGGCCGTGATCGCCTGGCGCAGCTCGTCGGTGCCCTCGACCCGGTTCGGGTTGACGACCACCGCCGTGCGCAGGGGCTCGTCGCCGTGGCGCTGCTGCGGGGCCGGCTCGGTCGGGGTGGGGGCGGTGTCCGTCACGCAGGCGATTGTCCTGGCCGCGACCCGGTCGCGCGCGGCGAGCGTGCGCCGTGTGCCGCGGCCGGCCGCGTCAGGCGCTCTCGCGCAGCGTGCGCCGGCGACCCTCGAGCGCGACGAGCTCGGCGAACGCCGCCTGGTAGGCGGCGGCGTCCTCGGCCGGGTCCATCCGCTGGAGCCGCCCGCGCAGGTCGGCGATGCTGCGCGTGAAGCCGATCTCGACGAGCCGCAGCACGACGTCGCGGACGTAGCCCGGCATCGACTCGGGCCGGTCCTCCGGGAGGGGTGCGACCGCGAGCTCGGTGACGAGGGGCCGCACGGCCTCGGCCGCCTGCTCGACGACCGCGTCGACCCAGCCCGTCGAGGCGCCGCCCGCCGCCGCGGCGGCCGCGCGGGCGGCCGCCATACCGCCCGCCGCGCGCACCGCCTCGTGCACCGCACGGTGCGCGGGCGCGGCGAAGGCGTCGGCGGCGAGGTCGTCGAACTGCGCCGGCACGTGCTCGGGCTGCTGCAGGACGACCTCGAGCGCGGTCCGCTCGATCTGCACGACCGGGTCACGCCGGTCGGGCGACGGCATGCGCACGACGGGCGCCTCGGCGCCGTACGGGCCGTCGGCGCGCTCGTCACCGCGCGCCCAGCGGTCGTCGGGTCGCCCCCGGCCGTCGGGCCCGGTCCGACGGTCGTCCGACCGCGACCACGGCCCCTCGCGCCGCGCGCCGTCGCCGCGGCCGCGCGCCCCGTCGCCCCCGCGCCACTCCGGACGCGCGCCTCGGCCGCCGTCGCCGCGACCGGTGTCGGGACGGCTGCGCCGCTCGTCCGGCCGTTGCTCGACACCGCGCGCGCCGCTCCCCCGGCCCGGCCCGGCGGCCGCGACGGCGCGCCGCACCGTGTCCTGGTCGTCGATCCCCAGCCAGCCCGCGAGCAGGCGCGTGTACTCCGGCCGCAGCGCGGCGTCCCGGATGCCGGCCACGACGGGCGCGGCGGCGCGCAGGGCCGCGACCCGGCCCTCCGCGGTGCGCAGGTCGTGCGCGTCGAGCGTCGAGCGGATGACGAACTCGAAGAGCGGCGTCCGACCGGCGACGAGCGCGCGCACGGCGTCGGGTCCCTTCGCCTGGCGCAGCTCGCACGGGTCCATGCCCGACTTCTCGACGGCGACGAACGTCTGCGCGGAGAACGACTGGTCCTCGCCGAACGCGCGCAGCGCGGCCTTCTGACCGGCCGCGTCACCGTCGAACGTGAAGATGATCTCACCGCCGAGCGACGTGCCGGACGCGAGCTGCACGCCCCCCGTCGAGCCCGCGTCCCCGACGAGCCGGCGGACGACGCGCGCGTGGTCCGAGCCGAACGCGGTGCCGCACGTCGCGACCGCCGACCCGACGCCCGACAGGTGCATCGCCATCACGTCGGTGTAGCCCTCGACGACGACGACGCGCTTGTCCCGCTGCATGTCGCGCTTCGCGAGGTCGATGCCGTACAGCACCTGGGACTTGCGGTAGAGCGGCGTCTCCGGCGTGTTGAGGTACTTCGGGCCCTGGTCCTCGTCGAACAGGCGTCGAGCGCCGAAGCCGACGGTCTCGCCCGTGACCTCGCGGATGGGCCAGACGAGCCGCCCGCGGAACCGGTCGTAGATCCCGCGCTGGCCCTGGCTGACGAGCCCGGAGGCGACGAGCTCCGCCTCGGTGAAGTTCCGACCCCGCAGGTGCCGCAGCAGCCCGTCCCAGCCCTGCGGCGCGAAGCCGACCCCGAACTGCTCCGCCGCCGCACGGTCGAACCCGCGCTCGGCGAGGAACGCGCGACCCGCGGCCGCCGCGGGCGTCGTGAGCTGCTCGCGGTAGAACTCCTCCGCGACGCGGTGCGCGTCGAGCAGGCGACGACGGCGGCCCGGCTCCTCGCCCGGTCGGGGCGCACCGCCCTCCTCGTACCGGAGCTGGATGCCGACGCGACCCGCGAGGTACTCGACCGCCTCGGTGAAGCCCAGGCCGTCGACCTTCATGACGAACGCGATGACGTCGCCGCCCTCGCCGCAGCCGAAGCAGTGGTAGCGCCCGACCTGCGGGCGGACGTGGAAGGACGGTGAGCGCTCGTCGTGGAACGGGCACAGGCCCTTCATCGAGCCGACGCCCGCGGGCTTCAGGCTGACGTGGGCGCCGACGATCTCCTCGATGCGCGCGCGCTCGCGGACCGCCTCCACGTCCTCCCGTCGGATGCGTCCCGCCACGCGGGTGAGTCTAGGCGTCGCGGGGAGGGCTCCGGCCCGCCGCGCGGCGCCGTTCGCCCCGTCGCGTCCGCCGCGCTCAGTGCCGCGGCGGGTGGACGAGCCGCGCGTGCATCTCCGCGGCCGACACGTCCGTGAGCGAGGCCACCTGGTCGACGACGACACGCAGCCGCGCGGCGTCGTCGGGGGCCTGCGCCCAGTCGGCCGCGAACGGGGGCTCGAGGGCGAGCGGCGCGCGGTCCGACATGACCCGCACGAGGTCGGTGAGCACCTCGCGCTGGCGGTGGTAGAGCGGCTCGAGCTCGCGCGGCGCCATGACGTACGCGACCGCGAGGCCCTTGAGCACGAGGATCTCGGCCGTCGTGCCGATCGGCACCACGAGGTTCGCGGCGTACCGGGTGAGCGGGCCGTCGCCGTACTCCGCGCGCGTCGCGGTCTGCGCGGCCTTGGCGAACCGGCCGATCAGCTGGCTCGTGGCGTCCTTGAGCATCGCGAGCGCGCCGCGCGAGCCGTCGAACCCGGGCGTGGCCCACAGGTGCGCCGCGACCAGGCGGTCCATCGCGTCGTGCAGCCCGTTCTCGTCGACCGCGTCGCCGTACCAGGTCTGCACGGCCTCGACCACGCGCGCGCGCTCGTCGGGACGGGTCAGCACCCCGAGGTCGAGGCGGCCGCCGACGACCGCGTCCTCGACGTCGTGCACCGAATAGGAGATGTCGTCCGCGAGGTCCATGACCTGCGCCTCGAGGCACTTGCGGCCGTCGGGCGCGTCCTCGCGCAGCCACGTGAACACCGGCAGGTCGTCCTCGTAGACGCCGAACTTGTGCGTCGGCCGCCCGCTCGCGGCGCTCACGGGGCCCTGCCCGTACCGCCACGGGTACTTGACGGAGGCGTCGAGGCTCGCCCGCGTGAGGTTGAGCCCGACCGTCTGCCCGTCCGGCCCGACGACCTTCGGCTCGAGCCGGGTCAGCAGGCGCAGCGTCTGCGCGTTGCCCTCGAAGCCGCCGATGCCGCGCGCGAGGTCCGCGAGCGCGCGCTCGCCGTTGTGGCCGAACGGCGGGTGGCCGAGGTCGTGCGCGAGGCACGCGGTGTCGACGACGTCCGGGTCGCACCCCAGCGCCTTGCCGATCTCGCGGCCGACCTGCGCGACCTCGAGCGTGTGCGTGAGGCGCGTGCGGACGAAGTCGTCCGACGACGGTCCGAGGACCTGCGTCTTCGCGCCGAGCCGGCGCAGTGCGGACGAGTGGACGATGCGCGCGCGGTCGCGCTCGAACGCGGTGCGCTCACGCGACTTCGGCGCCTCCGGCGCCCACCGCTCACGGTCGGCGTCGACATAGCCGTCGCGTTCGAGCACGTCAGGGGCGGTCACGGGTCTAGGGTATCGAGCGCCAGGGTGGCCCCACCCGCGGGTGACGCACGTCGCACCGCGAGCGGACGCAGCCCGGCGTCGGTGGCGTCGGGCAGGCGCGACCGACCCGCGCCCTCACGGAGGTCCGATGAAGCCCCTCGCGAGCACCACCCGCTCCCCCCGCCGGACCGCCGCCATCGGCGTCGTCGCGGCGACGCTCACCGTCGGTGCGACGGGGGCCGCGTACGCGCTCGCGCAGAACGGCGCCTCGCCGGACACCGCGGTCGTGGCGGCGGACCGGCCGGTCGTGTCCGACGAGCCCGTCGACCCACCCATGCCCCCGGAACTGGCGAACCGCACGCCGACGCCGGTCCCGGGCGAGGAGGAGTACACCCAGGAGCGCTCCGACGCGTTCTGGGCGGCGGGATACCACATGGAGGACGCCGACGCGCTCGCCGAGCTCTGGCAGGTGTCGGTCCTGGAGGCGAAGGGCCGCGCCGGGCAGATGCTGCTCGACGGGCAGCCCGTGCCCGTCGCACCGGGGTCGTCGCTCGACCTGTCCGACCCCGAGACCCTCGCGCGCCTCGACGCGATCGCGTACTGGGACGCCGGCTACACCGCGGAGGACGGCGCCGCCCTCGCGGCGCTCTGGTCGGTCGACGTCTTCGAGGCCAAGGCGACCGCCGGGCAGATGCTCCGCGCGGGGCAGGCGCTGCCGATCCCGCCGAGCGGGACCCCGGTCTCCTGACCGCCGCCACGGCCCACGGCACCGGCACGTCGGGGACGCGCGACCTGTCCTGGCGTACGGGGTTCGAGATCGAGCTCCTGGCGCCCGCAGGCTCCGACCGGCTCGTGCTGGCCGAGCGGCTCGCCGCGACGCACCGCGGCGACGTCGTCCGGTCGTTCCACACCGACTCCGAGCCGTCGCCGGTGGCGGGCGTGGAGACCTTCCGTCACCTGTCGCCCGCGTTCGGCGTGCTCGACGCGTCCGGTGCGCCCGTCGCGCGGCTCGTGGACGACGTGACGATCCGCGCGGACCTCGACGGCACCGGCACCCGCGGGCACCGCGGCTGGTACCGCGTGCTCAGCGACGACGGTCGTCTGCTGCGGCTCGTCGAGCGGCACGCGGACCCCTCGGCTCCGCTCGCGTCGGTCCTCGACCCGGTGGCCGCGCTGTTCGGGGTCACGGTCGACGTGCGACCCGGCTCCGCGCGCGTGAACGACGGGGCCGGCGCGACCGTGGCGGTGGCGCTGCCGCTGCCGCCGGGTCGCGAGCGCCCGTGCGAGGTCGTCACGCCGCCGATCGTCGCCGGTCACCGGGCGGCGCTCGCGCGGTTGCTGGCCCCCGCGCGCGAGCTCGGGTTCACGGTCCCGCACGAGGCCGCCGTGCACCTGCACCTCGACGCCGGGCCGTTCCGCCGTCCGGCGGCGTTCGCGAACGTCGTCCGCCTGTTCGGATGGTGGCGCGAGCACCTGTGGACCGCGCTCGGCACGAACACCGCGTGCCGGCGTCTCGGTCCGCTGCCCGCCGAGCTGCTGGACCTGGTGTCGCGTGAGCCGGCTGACGGGCCGGACGCGTGGGGGACGCTCGCGGCCGACGCCCGGTCGACCGGCCTGACGAAGTACGCGGACGTGAACCTCACCCAGGTCGTCGCGGCCGACCCCCTGCGCGACACGCTCGAGGTGCGGATCCTGCCGGGGTCGCTCGACGAGGACGCGATCGTGCGCGACGCCGCGCTGGTCGAGGCGCTGCTGCGGCGCTGCCTGGACGACGACCGCCCGCTCCCCCGTCCGGCGGCGGGTACGCCGGTCGACGTCCGGTCGGCGCTGACGGACCTCCAGGACCTCCTGCGGTCCTGAACGGAGCCGGCGCCTCAGGCGCGCGTGCGGGCGAACCAGTCGGCGGCGAGGTCGACGAGCGGCCGGACGGGGGCCAGCCGGGCGGGCGCGGCGCCCACGGAGCCGACGGTCTCGTGGCCCGTGGCGGAGAACACCGCGCCCACGGCCTCGAAGTCGGCGTCGTCGACGACGGGCTCGTCGAACCGGACCCACTCGCGGCGGCCGTCGACGAGCAGCGGCGCACCGTTGGGCACGGTCGGCAGCGGGAGGCCTGAGCGGGCCTCGGCGAGGTGCAGCACCGTGCACTTGTCGTAGCCGACACCGAGGAGGAGGACCTGCGCGTCGAGCACGTACAGGGCCGCGAGCGGGGAGCCCTCGCCGACGGGGTCCTCGAGATCGTGCCGCGCGAGGACCTCGGCAGCGTGCGGGCCGTGCGCGACGAACGAGCGGTGAGGGTGCGACGAGCGCTGCGTCCCGGGCAGGGTGCGCAGCGCCTCGACGACCCGTCCCATCGTGCGGGTCGGGGTCCAGGCGGGGTCGTAGACGGGCAGCGCGGCGCGCACCTCGTCGTACCGCGACGGCGGGACCGCCGGGTCCGCCAGGTACGCGGGGTCGCACAGCTGCCACGACTGCGACGGCATGACGAGCGTCCCGCCCGGACCGAGCACGTCGAGCAGCGCCCGGACGACGGCCTGCTCCCCGCCGACGACCGTGCCGAGCCGCGACAGCGACGCGTGCGCGATCAGCACTCCCCCCGGCTCGACCCCGAGCGCGCGCAGGTCGCGCTCGAGGTCGGCGCCGAGGACCAGCGTCACGCCAGGCGCCAGACGGACACGCCGGGCCCGTCCCCCGCGACGCGCAGCGCGTCGGGCCGGACGTCGAGCGTGCCGTCGCCGTACAGGCGCTCGACGGCGGCCCCGGCCGGGACGAGGTGCCGCGGCAGGTCGACGCCGCTCCACGGCGCGCGGGCGGCGACCACGAGCACGCGCTCGTCGGCCGTCTCCCGCAGGTAGGCCAGCGCGTCGTCCGACACGACGGCCCAGCGCAGGCCGCCCTCGCGCAGCGCACGCGACGAGCGTCGCAGCGCGATGAGCGAGCGGTAGACGTCGAACGTCCGGGTGTCCCAGCGGTCGCCGCCCCCGGCCTCGATCTGGTCCCACGGCATGGGCACGCGTGCGTGCTCGCCGTTGGTGCCGGTCGCCCCGCCCTCGTCGCCCGCGAACAGCGCGGGCGTGCCCGGGTACGTGAACAGCAGCCCGGCGGCGACCTCGACGAGCGCCGGGTCGCCGACGACGGTCCGCAGCCGCGGGGTGTCGTGCGAGCCGAGCATGTTCCACTGCCGCGCGGTGACCTTCCACGGCACGGTCGCGTCGAACTCGCGCATGGTCTCGACGACGGACACGCCGCCGCGGCGCGGGATCGTCGTCGGGACGCCGAGGAAGTCGAGCGTCGTCGCGGGGTCCACGAGCCAGGTCCACAGCGGCTTCGTGAACGCCGAGTAGTTCATGTTGACCTGCCAGCCCTCGCCGGTCAGGTCGCCCGCGGCGTCGTGGAAGTGCTCGCTGACCAGCACGGCGTCGGGGTTGAGCTCGGTCATGGTCGCGCGCACGGTCCGGGCGACGTGGTGCGTGAAGTCGTCGGAGGCGTACCGGCCGGTCATGTTGGCGACGTCGATGCGCCACCCGTCGAGCGCGAACGGCTCACCGAGCCAGCGGCCGATGACCGAGCCGGGACCCTGGACCATCCGCCGGGCCAGCGCGGACGAGCCGTAGTTGAGCTTGGGCAGCGACGGGACGTCGAGCCACGCGACGTAGCCGAGGTCGGACTCCTTGTCCCAGTAGTAGAACTCGGCCTCCTCCGACGACCGGTCCCGCAGCGCGTGCTCGAACCACTCGTGCGCGACGCCCGTGTGGTTCGTCGTGAAGTCGCCGACGAGCTTCATGCCGCGCCCGTGCAGCGCGCGCCGCAGCGAGACCAGCGCCTCGTCACCTCCCAGCAGCGGGTCGACGTGGTCGAACGTCCGCGCGTCGTACCGGTGGTTCGACTGCGACGGGAAGACGGGCGTGAGGTAGACGGTGTCGACGCCGAGCCGCTGCAGGTGGTCGAGCCGCTGCTCGATGCCGAGCAGGTCGCCGCCGTAGAGCTGCACGGGAGTCGACGGCCCGCGCCCGATCGGCTCGTCGTCCCAGCCCGCCGGCTCGGCCCAGTCGGGGAACGTGCGCTCGACGCCCGAGCGTGCGAAGCGGTCCGGAAAGATCTGGTAGACGACCGCCGACGACGTCCACGCGGGCGCGGGCTCGTGCACCGTGAGGCGGAAGTCGGCCGCGTCGGGCACGTCGCGGGAGAACAGCCCCCGGCCGTTGAGCCAGCGGTAGCCGCCGGGCTCGTCGAGCAGCGCGCGGTACGACGTGACCGGGTTGTGCACCGGGACGTCGGCGACGTACCAGCGCTCGTGCGCGTCGGCGCGGTCCAGCCGGGCCTGCACCATGCGCGGCTCGGCGTCCCGGACGGTCCGCACCCACAGCGCACGCTCGGTCGCGGACGCCGGCACGCGGAACCGGACCGGCACGACGTCGCCGAGCGCGGGCGTGCCCTGCGGGACGTAGAGCTCCGAGCCGTCGTGGTGGGGCTGGTCGAGCAGGTGGTGCACGGTCATCCCTTCACCGCGCCCTGGGTCAGGCCGGAGACGATGTAGCGCTGGAGGAACTGGAACAGCAGCACGACCGGGATCGCAGCGAGCACGGCGCCGGCCGCGAACACGCCCCAGTACTCGGAGAACCGCTGGCTCACGTACTGGTAGAGACCGACGGCGAGCGTCTGCGACTCGGGGTCGACGAGCACGATCGACGCGATGAGGAAGTCGGAGAACACCCCGACGAACGACAGCAGCCCGACGACCGCGAGGATCGGCGCGACGAGGCGCAGGATGATCGAGAAGAAGATCTGCGCGTGGCTCGCGCCGTCGATCTTGGCGGCCTCGTCGAGCTCCTTCGGGACGGTGTTGAAGAACCCGTACATGAGGTAGGTGTTCACGCCGAGCGCGCCGCCCAGGTACACGAGGATCAGGCCGAGCGGCGAGCCGAGGCCGATCGCCGGGAAGACCTCGCGCAGCGTCACGAGCAGCAGGAAGATCGCGACGTACGCGAGCACCTGGGGGAACATCTGCAGCAGGAGCAGCGACAGCAGCCCGCCGCGGCGGCCGCGGAACCGGAACCGCGAGAACGCGTACGCGGCGGCGGCGCCCAGCAGGACCGTGCCGATCGACGTGGTCGTCGCGATGACGATCGTGTTCGCGAACCAGCGCACGTACGGGTGCACCGGGTCGGTCAGCAGCTCGACGTAGTTCTGGAACGAGATGCTCGAGAAGAGCTTGTTCGACCCGGTCAGCGAGCCCGTCGGGTTCAGCGACGACGACAGCACGTACAGGATCGGGATGAAGCAGAAGACGAGCACGGCCCAGGTGACGACGTGGCGCCAGCCGAGCTCGCGCCACCAGCGCGCGCCGCGCGGGGTCGTCTCGTTGCTGTCGGGGCGCAGGCCGGCCTCGGTGGTGCCGGCGGGGAGCGTGGTGGCAGCCATCAGTGCAGGTCCTCCAGGGCGCGGGTCTTGCTGAAGGTGGCCGCCGAGATCGAGGCGACGATGAGGAAGATGAGGATCGACACCGCGCACGCGAGGCCGTACTGGCGGTTCACGCCGCCGAACGCGAGCCGGTAGACGAACGTGATGAGGATGTCGGTCGCACCGACGTCGACCGGTGCCGACAGGTCGTCGGGCCCACCCTCGGTGAGCAGGTAGACGACGTTGAAGTTGTTGAAGTTGAACGCGAACGACGAGATGAGCAGCGGCGCGGTCGAGACGAGCAGCAGCGGCATCGTGAGCGAGCGGAACAGGCGCAGCGGCTTGGCGCCGTCGATCTTCCCGGCCTCGTAGATCTCGTTCGGGATCGACTGCAGCGCGCCCGTGCAGATGAGGAACATGTACGGGAAGCCGAGCCACAGGTTCACCACGAGGACCGAGATCTTCGCGAGCCACGGGTCGGTGAGCCAGGGGATGCTCGCGCCGCCCAGCAGCGTCGCGTTCACGAAGCCGAAGTCGCGGTTGAGCATGCCCTGCCACACGAGCGCGGTGAGGAACGCCGGGAAGGCGTAGGGCACGATCAGCAGCGACCGGTAGATCTTGCGGCCGCGCACCTTCGGGTGGTTGAGCACGATCGCCATGAACAGCCCGAGCCCGAACGTCAGGACGACGGACAGGATCGCGAACGCGAACGTCCAGAGCAGCACGCCGACGAACGGCCCGGCGAGCGTGGAGTCGGTGAAGACGCGCGTGAAGTTGTCGAACCCGACGAAGACCTTCCACCCGGTGCCGAGCTGCGAGCCGTCCGAGGCGACGAACGCGCCCTGCTCCTCGTCGGCGGTGTAGACCTGGCCGGTCGTCGTGTTGGTGATCGTGCCGGCGGCCTCGTCCCACTCCATCGTCGAGACGTAGACGTAGCCGGTCGAGCCGTCGGGCGTGCGGACGCTGCCGTCGTTCGGGTCGTCGGAGATCGGGACACGCAGCGCGAAGATCTCGTCCTGGCGCTCGAGCACCTGGGCGAACTGCAGCGTCTCCCAGCCGTCGACCGACGCGACACGCCCGTTCTCGAGCGTCGCGTCGACGGGTTCCAGCGGCTCCTCGGCGGTGCCGAGCTCCGCGTCGCCCTCGCCGTCGACGACCGCGAAGCCGAGCTCGTCGCCGTTCACGACGACGGTCAGCGGGTACGTCGGCGAGTCCGGGAGGCGCACCTCGTTCTGCACGAGGATCGCCTCGACCGCGTCGGCCTGCGTCGAGTTGTGGCCGTCGCCGTAGTTCGTGAAGGCCGTGAAGCCGGTGTAGAGGACGACGAACACCTGGTACACGAGCAGGAAGATCAGCCCGGGCACGAGGTACTTGGCCGGGAGCATGCGCTTGGAGAAGTAGACGACGTTCACCACGACGAGCGCGACGACGAGGAACGCGACGATCCCCCACTGGCCGAGGGCACCGGCCGCGAGGATCCCGTAGACGCCGAGCGCGTCGACCAGCGCCACGAGCACCGTCTTGACCCAGAAGCCGCGGGTCAGGTCCTGCCGGCTCCACCAGCTGCCCGTGGGGCGGGGCGAGCCGGGCGGTGGTGGCGGCGCGGGCGCGTCCGTGCGGTCAGGGCGGGTCGACGTGTCCGTCATGGGGTGCTCCGGAGATCGGCGGTGATCGGCGCGCGCGGCGCGCGAGGGCTGCTCGGTGCGCGAGGCGCACGGGGTGGCGCGCGCGGTGCGCGCGGCGCGAGGGCGGCGCGCGGACGCGGCGGCGCCAGGGGGTGCGCGCGGTGCGCGCGGTCCGGCGACCCGGCCGGGGCGGGCCGGGTCGCCGGACGGGTGCTCAGCTCGCGGCGATCTTGCCGGAGATCGAGGCGGTCATCTGGTCCCACAGCGCGGCCGGGTCGCCCTGCTGGTTGACGAGCGCGACCTCGGTGGCGCCCCAGTCGGCCCAGACGGTGTCCATGGCGGGGATCGACGGCATCGGGACGCCGTCCTTGCCGACCTCGGCGAAGCCGCCGACGATCGCGTCGTCGCCGATCTCGTCGAGCGCCGACTGCAGCGCCGGGGCGCGGCCGCCCGCCTCGTACATGGCGAGCTGGACGTCCTTGGTGCCGAGGTAGTTGACGACGAACTCGTTCGCGAGGAGCGCGTTCTTCGACTTCGCGGAGATGAAGAAGCCCTGCACGCCGACGAACGGCTGCGACGGCTGGCCACCCGCGGACGGCACCTTCTCGATGCCGACGTTGATGCCGGCGCTGACGAAGTCGCCGACGTTCCACGGGCCGGTGATCATGTACGGCGCCTGGCCGTTGATGAACGCCTCCTTGGCGACGTCACCCGAGAGCGACGTGTTGAGGACGCCCTCGGCGCCGAGCTTGGCGACGTACGCGGCGAACGCGCGGCCGCCGTCGGAGTCCATCGCGAGCTGCGCCGCGTCGTACGCGCCGTCGGCGTCGGTGCCGAAGACGGGGGCGCCGAACGACGTCTGCAGCGGGTACATGTGGTACGGGTCGCCGGTCTTCTCGTCCTGCTGGATGAGGACCGAGTACTGCGTGCCGGTCGCCTTGGCCTGCGCGACGAGCTCGTCGAACGTGGTGGGCGTGGCGTCGGGGACGAGGTCCTTGTTCTTGACGAGCGCGATGTTCTCGACGGAGTACGGCAGGCCGTACAGGGTGCCCTCGTAGCTCATGGCCTGCGTGGAGACGGGGAGGAAGTCCTCCGCCTTGTCGCCGAGCTCGATCGGGGCGACGACGCCGTTCTGGACGAGCTTGCCGAGCCAGTCGTGTGCGCCGACGATCACGTCGGGGCCCTGGCCGGTCGGCGCCTGCGAGATGAAGTCGTCGCGGATGTCGCCGAAGTCCTTCTGGACGAGCTTGACGGTGACGCCCTTCTCCTCCTCGAAGGCGGTCGCCACCTCCTTCACCGGGCCGGACCGGGTGTCGTCCACCCAGACGGTCAGGGTGCCGGCGTTCGCCGCGGACGACTCGGACGCGTCGTCCGTCGTCTCGCCGGACGAGCCCGAGCACGCAGCGAGCGTCAGCGCGAGGCCGAGGGTCGCTGCGACGACAGGGATGCTCCGTCGCATCGTGTCTCTCCAAGGGGTGCAGAGGGAGTGCCCGCTCCGGCGGTGCTCCCACCGACGCTGGCCTGGTGCGACGGAAAGTTACGTCGTTGCACCGCGCGTTGCAAGTCGTTACGGTAACTTTCAGGCAACGGTTGCAGCGGCGTCACGAACGGGCTCGCCTCGACCACGAACAGCCCAGGACGAGGAGGTCCCGTGTCCCTTACGCTGCCACCCGTGCGCACCCGTCTGACGGACCTGGCCGAGCAGGCCGGCGTCAGCACGGCGACCGTGTCACGGGTACTCAACGGCAAGCACGGCGTGTCGGCCCAGGCACGGCAGGCCGTGCTGGCGGCCCTCGACGTGCTCGGCTACGAGCGCCCCGAGAAGCTGCGCACCCGGTCGGCCGGCCTCGTCGGCCTCGTCGTCCCCGAGCTCTCGAACCCCGTGTTCCCCGCGTTCGCGCAGGTCATCGAGACGATGCTCACCGAGCGCGGGTACACCGCGGTGCTGTGCACGCAGTCCCCCGGGGGCACGACCGAGGACCAGTACGTCGAGATGCTCCTCGAGCACGGCGTCGACGGCATCGTGTTCGTCTCCGGACTGCACGCCGACACCACCGCGAGCAAGGAGCGGTACCACCGGCTGCGCAGCCGCGGGCTGCCCGTGGTCCTCGTCAACGGCTGGGCCGAGGGCGTCGACGCGCCGACCGTGTCGACCGACGACGCCGCCGCGCTCGACCTCGCGTTCCGCCACCTCACGTCGCTCGGCCACCGCAGCATCGGCCTCGCGATCGGCCCCGACCGCTTCGTGCCGGCACGCCGCAAGCGCGAGGAGTTCGCGGTCAACCTGCAGCGGCACCTCGGCGTCGACGACCCCACCGGGCACGTCGTGTCCACGCTGTTCACCGTCGAGGGCGGCCAGGCGGCCGCCCTCGACCTCATCGACTCCGGGCACACCGCGATCATCTGCGGCTCCGACCTCATGGCGCTGGGCGCGATCCGCGCGGCCCGGTCGCGCGGGCTGTCGGTCCCGGGCGACGTGTCGGTCGTCGGGTTCGACGACTCGCCGCTCATCGCGTTCACCGACCCGCCGCTGACGACCGTGCGCCAGCCGGTCCAGGCGATGGGTCACGCCGCGGTGTCGGCGCTCGTCGCGGAGATCAACGGGACGCCCGCGTCGCGCACCGAGCTCAAGTTCCACCCCGAGCTCATCGTCCGCGGCTCGACCGGTGCGGCCCCTGCCCACGCGGTCGCGAACGGCGCGCCGGCCCACGGCACCACCGCGAACGGCACCACGGCGGACGGTCCGGCACCCGCCTGACCGGCAGGCTTGCCGGACCCCGGCAGCCACTGCCTACCCTGGTCCGACCCGGAGCCTTCGCCCGGCCCGCCCGGCCGACCCACGCACCGCTCCTCCGGCGACGACGCCTCCCCTCCCCAGAAGCACCCGAAAGAGGCATGCCTGCATGACGACGCTCGACTCCCGGCCCCTGCACACCCTCGTGCACGCCCCCGGTTCCCCCGACGCCGAGTGGTGGCGCACCGCGGTGATCTACCAGGTCTACCCGCGGTCGTTCGCCGACGCGTCGGGCGACGGCGTCGGCGACCTGCCCGGCATCACGTCGCGCCTCCCGCACCTCGCCGAGCTCGGCGTGGACGCGGTCTGGCTGTCGCCGTTCTACCGCTCGCCGCAGGCCGACGCCGGCTACGACGTCGCCGACTACCGCGACGTCGACCCGCTGTTCGGCACGCTCGACGACTTCGACGCGCTGCTCGCCCGCGCGCACGGCCTCGGCATGCGCGTCATCGTCGACCTCGTCCCCAACCACACGTCCGACGAGCACGCGTGGTTCGTCGAGGCCATGGCCGCCGGCCCCGGGTCCGCCGCGCGCGAGCGCTACCTGTTCCGCGAGGGCCGCGGCGAGCACGGCGAGGAGCCGCCGAACAACTGGCAGTCGATCTTCGGCGGCCCGGCGTGGACGCGCACGACCAACCCCGACGGCACGCCCGGCCAGTGGTACCTGCACCTGTTCGACTCGCGGCAGCCCGACCTCAACTGGGACCACCCCGAGGTCCGCGCCGAGTTCGAGGACGTCCTGCGCTTCTGGCTCGACCGGGGCGTCGACGGCTTCCGCATCGACGTCGCGCACGGCATGGTCAAGGAGCAGGGCCTGCCCGACTGGGACGGCCACGTCTCGATGATCGAGGGCGTCGACGAGGTCGACGGCCACGAGGCCGTGCCGGCCGACGCGGACGACCCGTCGCGCGCCGACGAGGTCACCGGCTCGGGCAACCGCGGCCCGATGTTCGACCAGGACGGCGTGCACGAGATCTACCGGGCGTGGAACCGCGTGCTCGCCGAGTACACCGGCGACCGCGCTCTCGTCGCGGAGGCGTGGGTCGAGCCGTTGTCGCGCCTCGCGCTGTACGTCCGCCCGGACGAGATGCAGCAGGCGTTCAACTTCGCGTTCCTCGCGACGCCGTGGGACGCGGCGCAGCTGCGCGACGTCATCGAGGCGTCCTACGTGACGGCCGACGGCGTCGGCGCGCCGACCACCTGGGTGCTGTCGAACCACGACGTCGTCCGGCACGCATCGCGCCTGGGCCTGTCCGTGCCCGGCTCGCGGCCCAACGGCATCGGCATCGGCGACGAGCAGCCCGACGAGGCGCTCGGCCTGCGCCGCGCGCGCGCCGCGACGCTGCTCATGCTCGGCCTGCCGGGCTCGGCCTACCTGTACCAGGGCGAGGAGCTCGGCCTGCCCGACCACACCGCGCTCGACGACGACCTGCGCCAGGACCCCGCGTTCTTCCGCACGGGTGGTGCGGAGCGCGGGCGTGACGGCTGCCGCGTCCCGCTGCCCTGGGCGGCCGCCGAGGAGGGCTTCGGCTTCTCCCCGACGGGCGTGACCTGGCTGCCCCAGCCGGCGTCGTGGGCGGCGTACGCGCTCGACGCGCAGCGCGGTGTCGCCGGCTCGACCTACGAGACCTACCGCACCGCCCTCGCGACGCGCCGTGCCGAGCAGCTCGGCTCGGGCGGGCTCGCCTGGGCGCCGGACCTCGGCGACGACGTGATCGCGTTCGTCAACCGCGAGGTGCTCGTCGTCGCGAACCTCGGCGCCGAGCCGGTCGTGCTGCCGGCGGGCACCGAGGTGCTGATCGAGTCGGGCGCGACCGCGACGGACGCCGACGGCGCCGTGCTCGTCCCGTCGGACACGACCGTGTGGGTCCGCGCGACCGCGTGACCCCGCCTGCCGCCCCGGGTGGCGCGCCGACCACGGTGCGCCACCCGGGGCGGTCGTGCGTCCGGCGACGGTCGTGCGTCCTCGGTGCGGCCGTCCCGTCCGGAGAGGGCGCGGCGCCGCGTCAGCCCGCCGGTGCGACCTGGTCGCGCGTGAGGTGCACCGCGAGCACCGCGACGTCGTCGCCGCGCTCGGCCGAGTCGAACTGGCCGAGCAGCACGTCGCACAGCTCGCCCGGGTCCAGGGTGCCGGCGTCCGCCACCACCTCGGCCATGCGCGCGAGCGAGTCGGCCATGTGGCCCGAGCGGCGCTCGAGCAGGCCGTCGGTCACAAGCACCAGCGTGCACGGGCCCGACGGCGGCACCGTCGTCGTGCGCCGCTCGCCCGGCAGGCGCACGCCGAGCAGCGGTGACGACCCCGTGAGGTAGCGCGCGCCGTCGGGCGACACGAGCAGCGGCGGCAGGTGCCCGGCGTTGACGACCTCCATGCCGCCGTCGTGCAGGTCGACCACCGCGACGCACACCGTCACGAGCTCGGGGTGGCTGCGGATCAGCAGCTCGTTGAGCAGGTCGAGCGCACGCGCCGGAGGGTGGCCCTCGACGAGGTAGGCGTGCAGCGCGAACCGGAGCTGCGCCATGACGGTCGCCGCCCGCAGGGAGTGGCCCTGCACGTCGCCGATCACGACCGCGACCTTGCCGTCGGGGAGCTCGAGCGCGTCGTAGAAGTCGCCGCCGACGCTCAGCTGCGCGTCCGACGCGCTGTACCGGGCGGCCATCCGGATCCCCGGCGGGGTCGGCAGCGAGTGCGGCAGCATCGAGCGCTGGAGCGTCAGCGCGATGTGGTGCTCCTGCGCGTACGACCGGAGGGTGCCGACCGCGCCGCTCAGCGCCTCCCCCAGCTGCTGCGCGAGGTCGACGTCCTCGGCGCCGAGCGGGCCGTCCGGCGTCGCGACCGCGAACCCGCCGAGCTGCCGGCCCGACGCGTCCTGGAGCGGCGTCACGTGCCAGGCGGTCGTCGGCACGCCCGCGCGGTCGAGCATCTCGCGCCACACGCCCGGCGTGCCCTCCGCGCGCAGCGGGTACGGGTGGTCGGCGTCGGGCTCAGCCGCCGGAGCGAGCAGCCGGCCGCGCACGACCGCCTGCCCGGGACCCGGGCTCACGACGCGCGTCGCCATGCCGTCCGACGCGGTGGCCACGACCACGACTGCGGCACCGAAGACCGTCGCCGCACCCTGCGCCGCCGCGGCGACGAGGTCGTCGAGCGAGCGGGCCGAGCCGAGCGGGACGACCGCGGCCGTGAGGTCCGCGAGCCGGCGCGCGTGCTCGGTGATGCCGCGACGGGCCCGGTGCGAGCGGCACAGGCCCGCGACCGTCGCGAGGAACTCGTCGCGGTCGAGCGGCTCGACCAGGTAGGCGTCGGCGCCGCGCTCGAGCCCCGAGGTGCGGGCCCGGGCGTCGATGCTCGTCGCGGACACGTGCACGACGGGCACCGCGGTGGCGGGGTCGGCCTTGATCGCCTGCAGCACGTCGAAGCCCGACATGTCGGGGAGGTTGACGTCGAGGACGACGGCGTCGTGCCCCGCCGCGGCGTCCAGCGCGTCCCGGCCGGTCGCCGCCTCCGTCACCTGGTAACCCGCACGGCGCAGCCAGCTCGCCATGACGTAGCGGTGCGCCTCGGTGTCGTCGACCACGAGGACGCGTGCCGTCGCGTCGGTCACGGCGCCGTCTCCGTCGCCGCGGCACCCCCGGTCGCTCGGCTGAGGACGTCCGCGAGACCGTCGGCGTCCAGCGCGGCCTTCTCGACGAACGGCACGCCCGTCACGGGAGGCTCGTCGAGGGTCGACATGAGCACGACCGGCAGCGTCGACCAGCGCGCGTCCGCCCGGAGCGCCTGGAGGGTCGCGACCCCGTCGACGCCGGGCATGCGCACGTCCATGAGCACCGCGTCCACCGCGCCGCCGGCGAGCACGTCGAGCGCCTCCGCCCCGTCGCGCGCCTCGACGACCTCGGCCGCCGACGGTGCGAGCAGTCCGCGCACGACCGCGCGCGCGGCGTCGTCGTCGTCGACGACCAGCACGCGCCCGAGCGCCGGGGCTGTCGTCCGCTCGAGGGTCAACGTGAACGTACTGCCCTCGCCGACCACGCTCGCCACGTCGAGCGAGCCGCCGAGCGCCTCGGCGACGCGCCGCGCGTACGGCAGACCGAGCCCCGTGCCCTTGACCGACGGCTGCAGGCGGTTCGGCACCTGGAAGAACTCCTCGAACACCGTCTCCAGGTGCTCGGCGGGGATGCCGATGCCCGTGTCCCGGACGATGACGACCACGACGCCGGCCTCGGGGACGGTGACCGCGACGTCGATCGCGCCCGCGTCCGTGAACTTGACGGCGTTGGTCAGCAGGTTGCGCAGCACACGGCCCAGCAGCTCGGGGTCGGTGTGGAGCTCGAGACCGCGCGGGACGTCGACGTGCAGGCCCACCCCGGGACGCAGGAGCGGGCGCACCGTGCCCTGCAGGTCGGCGAGCAGCGCCGCGAGGTCGACGCGCACGCGGTGCACGTGCTGCCGGCCCGACTCGGCGCGCGCGAGGTCCAGGAGCTCGTTGACCATGCCGAGCAGGGCGCGTGCGCTCGAGTCGAGGTAGCCGACCTGGATGCGCTGGTCCTCGTCGAGCGCGCCGTCGGCGAGCAGCGACGCCAGGCCGAGGATCGAGTTCACCGGCGCGCGCAGCTCGTGGCTCACGCTGCGCAGGAAGCGCGTCTTGGCGTCGTTGGCGGCCGCGAGCTGGCGTCCGCGCTCGTCGAGCTCGGCGTAGAGCGCGACGACGCCGCTGTTCGTCTCCTCGAGCTCGTCGGAGAGCTGCGTGTACATGGCCATGACGCCGCGGTTGGTGTCCTCGAGCTCCTCGTTGGCCCGCACGAGGTCCTGCTCCCGGGCCGCGAGCGCCTCGAGCGCACGCACCAGCTCGGTGTTCTGCACGCGCAGCTCGTCGAGCGCGTCCGCGGCACGGGGGCGGGACAACGACGCGCGCACCTCGTCGAGCCGCGCGGGCGACACCGCCCGCGCGTCGGGCAGCGCCTTGCGCAGCACGACCGTCCGGGTGCCGTCGGCGTCGGACGTGACGTCGACGCGGTCGACGAGCCGCTGCGCGGCCGTGACACCGGTGACGTCACCACGGCCACCACGCGCCGGACGACCGAGGACGTGCACCACGAGCTCGGGCGCGCCGGGTGCACCGTCGACCTCGAGCACCGCCCGGCCGCCCGCGGTCCCGGCGACCTCGCGGCCGAGCTCCGACAGCGCCGTGGCGAGCCGCACCTGGTCCTGACCGTCGAGACCGAGCAGCCCGCCGGCCTCACGACCCACCTGACGCAGCAGCACGACGTCGCCGTCCGTGAGCAGCTCGACCGTGCCGAGCCGCCGGACCGCGGACCCGCCCGTCATGCGGGCACCGCCGCACCGGCGCGGGCCACCACGACGCTCGCGTCGTCCCGACGCACGCCGAAGTCGCGCAGCAGGACCGCCGCCACGACGAGCGACGTCCGCGCGAGCAGGCCCGGGTAGCCCGCCAGGTCGTGCCGGTCGGTCACGCCGTCGCTGTGCAGGACGACCAGGGCGCCGGGCGGCAGCGGGTAGGTGGTCTCGCGCATCGTGCGCGCCTGCGCGCCCGCGATCCCGGGGTGGCTGATCATGCCGCGCCGCGCGGCACCGTCGACGACGACGCCGGCGATGTTCCCGACGCCCGCGTACCGGACCTCGCCGGGGTCGAGCCGCGCGACCGCGACCGCCGCCCCGCGGGTGCCGGACAGCGCCCGGTGCACGGTCGTGAGCAGCGCGAGCGGGCCACCGGCCGCCGCGCCCCGGAACGCACGGACCGCCTCGGTGCTCGCCGCGGCCGCGAGCGGACCGTGCCCCAGCCCGTCCGCGAGCATCACCGTGAGCACGCCGTCGTCCGTGCGGATCGCATACGCGTCCCCGCAGACGTCCTGCCCGGTCATCGGCCGGGTGAGCCCGACCGCCGACGGGACGCCGGGGGTCGGGGCGTCGACGTCGGCGAACGCGGCGGTCACGACGGTGCCCGAGCCGGGCCGCGACCAGATGTCCCACGAGCTCGCGAGCCGCGACAGCGTGCCGAGCCCGATCCCGAGCGTCCCCGCCGACGACACGCCGTCCGTGAGGGACGCGGCGACGTTCACCATCCCGGGGCCCGAGTCGACCGCGACGACCTCGACCACCGGACCGGCGGCGGCGTGCCGGACCCGCAGCAGCAGCGAGCCCGAGCCGGCGTGGGTGATCTGGTTGCCGGTGAGCTCGGCGACCACGAGCGCGACCTCGCCGGCCCGCTCCTCGGACATGCCGACGCGCCGCGCGAGCGACGCGGCGGCACGCCGGGCGGTGCCCGTCGCGCTCACGTGGTCGACCGTGAACCAGGCGACGTCCTCGACGGTGCCGTCCGCGCTCACCGTGACCACGAGGCGATCACCACACGCGTGCCGCGCCCCGGTCCCGTGTCGATCTCGAAGTGCTCGACGAGCCGCCGCGCACCCGACAGGCCGAGCCCGAGCCCGCTGCCGCTCGTCCAGCCGTCGGTCATCGCGAGGTCGAGGTCGGGGATGCCCGGGCCGTCGTCGCGGAACTCGACGCGCACGCCGGTGCGCCGCCCGTTCGCCTCGACCGACAGCACGGCCTCGCCGCCGCCGCCGTAGATGAGGGTGTTGCGCGCGAGCTCGCTCGCGGCGGTCACGAGCTTGGTCTGGTCGACGAGCGACAGCTTCGCGCCCTGCGCGAGCCCGCGCACGGCCTGGCGCACCCGCACGACGTCGCCGTCGGTCGTGATGGCGAGCCGCTCGGACGTCACCGGGTCGGCTGTCACGCGGGCGCGTCCGGTGCGAGCTCGAGGAGCAGCTGCTCGGGAGCGGTGTCCTCGCCGTCGGGCTGCAGGAGCCGCAGGCCCTTCTCGACGTCGAGCGCGGTCCGGACGCCGTCGAACGACAGCCCGAGCTCGACCATCGTGATCGCGACGGCGGGCCGCATGCCGACGACCACGGTCGTCGCGTCGAGCACGCGTGAGATGCCGGCGATCGAGGAGAGCATCCGGCCGATGAAGCTGTCGACGATCTCCAGGCCGGAGATGTCGATGAGGACGCCGCGGGCACCGGTCTGCGTGATGCGCTCGGCGAGGTCCTCCTGGAGCTGCAGGGCCGACTGGTCCTGCAGGTCGACCTGGATCGACACCAGCAGGGTCGAGCCGATCTTGAGGATGGGGACGCTGTCCATCAGGCCCCCGCGACCGCGGCGGCGGTGCGCGCGCTGCCGTTCGCGCGCAGCGCCGCGACCAGGGCGTCGGCGAGCGTCGCCTTGGTGCGGATGTCGCCGAACTCGATGCCGAGCGCGACGATCGTCTGCGCGATCTGCGGGCGGATGCCGCTGATCGTGCACTCCGCACCCATGAGGCGCGCGGCGACGACCGTCTTGAGCAGGTGCTGCGCGACCTGCGTGTCGACCGCCGGGACGCCCGTGATGTCGATGATCGCGTGCTCGGAGCCGGTCTCGACGAGCGTCTGGAGCAGCTTCTCCATGACGACCTGCGTCCGCGCCGAGTCGAGCGTGCCGACGAGCGGCACCGCGACGACGCCCTCCCAGAGCTTGACGACGGGCGTCGACAGCTCGAGCAGCTGCTCGGCCTGCTCGCTGATGATCCCCTCGCGCGCCGCGGCGAACGACTCGAAGGTGAACAGGCCCAGGTCGTCGACGAGCCGCAGCAGCGCGGCGACGTCGTCGACACGCTCGGTGTCGCCCCGGCCGGCGATGTCGTAGAGCCCTTCCTTGAGCGCGAACACGCCCACGGCGGTCTCACGCGGCGTGAAGCCGAGCCGCGCACGCGTCGCGGACAGGTCGCTCAGGAGGCTGCGCAGCGAGTCGAACGACGGGGCGTCGAGCCGCTCGCCACCCGCGAGCAGACCACCCACGAGCGCGTCGAAGATCTCGGTCTGCTCGCGCTCCGCCTCGGCGCGCGTGATGCGGCCCTGCAGCTCGGTGACGACACGGTCGAGCCAGGCGGCGCCGATCTCACCGCGCCTGTCCTGGAGGATCGCGGCGAGGCGGGCGGCGTCGGCTGCGGGCATGCGGAACTCCGATCGGGGACGTGACGCGACGCTCGGACGAGCGCGAAGCGGCGGCGCCGTGACTCTACAGCGCCTGGTCGGGGAGACCCCGACGTGGGTGAGGTGTCCCCCGTCCGGCCGCGCGGCGGGCGCGTCCCGTGCGGGGGCGTCGACGGTCGAGCGGCCGTCGACGACGCGGTGCGTGCGTCGCCGTCGGTCGTGCCCGTCAGACGCCACAGTAGTCGCCGCGCGCCCTACCCTGACCACGTGCCGCGCGTCCTCGTCACCGGTCCAGCCTCCTGGAACACCACGATCCGCCTGCCCGCACTGCCCGAGCCGCGCAGCGCGACCGTGTTCGCGACCGCCACGCACGACGGGCTCGGCGGGACGTCCGCCGGCAAGGCGCTCACCCTCGCCGCGCTCGGCGTCGACGTGACCTTGCGCACGGTGCTCGGCGACGATGAGCACGCCTCCCGCGTGCGTGCCGCGCTCGACCACCCTCGGCTCACGCTGCACGCCGAGGACGCCGCCGACGGACGCACCGAGCGGCACGTCAACGTCCTCGCCGACGACGGGTCGCGACTGTCGGTCTACCTGGCCCTCCCGACGCCCGCCCGCGCGACCGACCCGGTCCCCGGGGACGTCCGGACCCTGCTCGACGGTTCCGCCGCGGCCGTCGTCGACCTCGCCGACCACAGCCGCCCCGTGCTCGCCGCCGCCCGCGCCGCGGGCGTGCCCGTGTGGTGCGACGTGCACGACGACGACGGCGCCGCCACCGGGTACGCCCACCCGTTCGCGCTGGCCGCCGACGTGCTCCTCGTCAGCGCCGACCGGCTCGCCGACCCCGCCGCCTACCTGGACGAGGCCGTCCGCCGGGGCGCACGCCTGGCGGTCTGCACCGCGGGGGCGTCGGGTGCGCTCGCGCGCGACGCCGACGGCTGGTGGGACGTGCCCGTCGCGCCGGTCGACGACGTCGTCGACGCCGACGGTGCGGGCGACGCGTTCCTCGCCGGGCTGCTGCACGCGGTCCTCGACGGCCTCCCGCACCCGGCCGCTCTGGCCCGGGCGTCCGCGTGCGGCGCTCTCGCCGTGGGCACGCCCGGCGTCGGTGCCGCGGCGGCGACCCCGGAGGCGGTCGCCGCGCTCGCGGCGCGCGTGGACGTGCGCGCCCGCTGACGCGCCCTCGAGGCGGGCTCAGCCGACGGCGGGCGTCCCGACGACGCCGTCGAGGTCCCGCTGCCACATCCCGAGCACGCCCGTCGGCGTGAAGCCGAGCGCGACGTTGATCGCGAGCATGTGGTCGTTCTCCTGCGCGTTCCACGTGTGCAGCCGGCGCAGGTCGGGCCACAGGTCCTCGAGCCGCAGGAGCTGCGCGGTCTTGACGAGCATCCCCAGCCGGTGGCCGCGGTGCCCCGAGACGACGAGCGTGTCCTGCTGGTACGCGGCCTCGGGCAGAGCGGGCGGCCACTCCACCACCGTGAACGCCACGAGGTCGCCCGCCGGCACGTGCTGCGCGGCGACGACGGCCGCGACACGGCCCTGCTCGACCACCTCGCGGTCGTGCGCGCGCACCCGCTCGGCGTCCCACGGCTCCTCGTCGAGCTCGAGGTCGGCGGTCGGCACGTCGGTGCTCATGCGCGTCCGCAGCACCGCCATGCCGTCGAGGTGCTCCTCGGGCGTCGGCCCGGTCCAGGCGGCGAGCCGGTAGGCGTCGCCGGCCGCGCGCGCCGCGTCCTCGTGCGCCCGCCGGACCGCGGCGCGTCGCGCGTCGTCCAGCGGGAACGTGAACGTGCTGAACCGCTCGACCTGCTCGAGGCCGTACCCGCGCGCGACCGCGAGCCGCGTCGCCGCGTCGGCGGCCGGCACGGTGCCCGTGCCGCTGCGCGCGCCCGCCGTCGCCTCGCGGTCGGCCGGCGCGCGGTGCGTGCTCATGACGATCAGCGTGCGGCGGCCCTCGTCGCGTGCGGCCGCCTCGGCGGCGTCGAGCAGCGCCCGTCCGGCCCCGCGCCCCCGCGCGTCCGGCCGGACCCACGTCTCGGCGACCGCGAGGTGCGGGTTGTCCTGCGTGGGCACGTTCACGAGGGCCGCGCCGACGACCGCGTCGGCCGTCGGCGGAGCGCCGTCCTCGGTGACGACGAGCAGCGTCGACCGCTCGTAGGGCCGCTCCCGCAGCAGCGACGCGACCTCGGGCACCTGCCACGCGGCGTCCGCGTGGCCGAACAGGGCGCGGTGCGTGGCCGCGTGCGTGCGGCAGGCGCCCGCCACGGCCCCGGTCGCGGCGTCGTCGGGCGTCGCGGGCGCTGTCACCCGGTGCACGGTCCACGGAGCCATGCGTCCCAGCGTCCTCCGGGGCCCGCCGGGACGTCACGCCGATTCGTCGAGGTCGGCTGTCAGCCGCCCGAGACGCTCAGCTCCGCCTCGTGCAGGTCGCGACGGAAGTCCTCCGACAGCTCGCGCGAGTCCAGCCAGCCGTACGGCAGGATCGGGCGCTTCGGCGACCCGGCACGACCCCGCTGCCCCTCGGCTGCCTCGCCGGGGTACGGCTGGTCGAGGTCGAGCGCGGCGAGCTTGTCGTCGAGGTCGGCCATCGAGGTGACCAGGCCGAGCCCGGCGCGCGCCTCGCCGCCGACGACGTACCCCTTGAAGTACCAGGCCATGTGCTTGCGCATCTCACGCAGCGCCTTGCCCTCGTCGCCGAAGTGCTCGACCATCAGCTCGGCGTGCCGCCGCACGACGTGCGCGACCTCGCCGAGACCCGGCCGGATGCGCTCGTCGGAGCCCGCGAACGCCGCCGCGAGGTCCGCGAACAGCCACGGCCGCCCCTGGCAGCCGCGCCCGACCACGACGCCGTCGCAGCCGGTGTGCGCCACCATCGCGAGCGCGTCCTCGGCGGACCAGATGTCGCCGTTGCCGAGCACCGGGATGTCCGTCACGGCCTGCTTGAGGGTCGCGATCGCGTCCCAGTCGGCGGTGCCCGAGTAGTAGTCGGCGGCCGTGCGGCCGTGCAACGACACCGCCGCGACGCCCGCGTCCTGCGCGGTGAGCCCGGCCTCGACGTACGTGAGGTGGTCCTCGTCGATGCCCTTGCGCATCTTCACCGTGACGGGGACGCCCGCGGGGCGCGCGGCGTCGACGGCCGCGTGCACGATCGCCGAGAAGAGGTCCCGCTTCCAGGGCAGCACCGCTCCCCCGCCGCGCCGCGTCACCTTGGGGACCGGGCAGCCGAAGTTGAGGTCGACGTGGTCAGCGAGGTCCTCCTCGACGAGCATCCGGACCGCGGCGGCGACGGTCGCCGGGTCGACGCCGTACACCTGCACCGACCGGGGGACCTCGTCGGGCTCGAACGAGATGATGCGGAACGACTCGGGGCTGCGCTCCACGAGCGCGCGGCTCGTCACCATCTCGGCGACGTAGAGACCCGCGCCGGACTCGCGGCACAGCCGCCGGAACGCGGCGTTCGTCACGCCGGCCATCGGGGCGAGCACCACGGGGGTGTCGACGGTGATCGGCCCGATGCGCAGCGGCGGCAGCACCGCGCCGGCGCCGGGGCGCGCGGGAGCCGCGGGTGTCGTCGTGGTCATCGGGCCATTGTCGCACCGGCCTCCGACGTGACGGATGTCGCGCCGACCGGCCGGTCCCACGCCGACGTCGGCTCGACGTCCTGCCGCAGGTAGGTGGACCGTTCGATCCACCTGCGGCAGGACGCGTCGCTACGGTGTCGCGCGTGGACCCTGTCTGCCGCCGCGTCGCCGCCGCCGTCCTGGCCGTCGCACTGCTCGCCGCGTGCGCCCCGCAAGGTCAGACGCGGGAGATCGCGCCGGGCATCCGCGCCGCCGACCCGTCACCGACATCTCCCGTCGTCCATGGCCAGGGCGGCTCGACCGCCTCGACGGAGCCCGGCGACACCGACGTCGTCGGACCGGGGCTCGTCGCCGGACGCGCACCGGGCGAGGTGGTGGTCGGGTCGCTCGACCTCGGTGTCGTGCGCGGCGTGCACCTGACCTTGCGGCCGACGGCCGACGGAGCGGAGGTCGTCGCCGACTCGGGCGCCGTCGTCGTCGGCCCGACGGCGCTCCGCGAGGACGCGCCGGACGTCGCGGGCGCGACTGGCGTGATCGGCGGCGAGGCGTTCGTCGAGATCGGGTCGGTGCCCACGAGATTCGCGGACGCCCGCGTCTTCTACACCGTCCTGAGCGGGTTCGGTCGCGGGACGCACGCGTTCGAGGTGCCGACGTTCCGTCTGCCGGACGACGACCGTTCCTGGTACGTGCTGGTGATCCCCGACCTGCGCGGGTCCGGACTCGCCGACACGACGAGCGGCGTCGCTTTCGCGGCCGCGGACGGCGCTGTCGGCTGCGCGAGCGCCGACTCGCCGCGGGAGTGCGTCATCGGGGACGCGGAGCTCGCGGACGTCGAGGAGCTGATGGCGCGGCCCCCGGCCTGACAGACGGCCGGGGTGGTCGTCGGCTCGCGACGACCACCCCGGCGACCGTGCTCGTGAGGTCAGGCGCCGATCAGGTGCTGCGCGAGGTAGCCGGCCACCTTGTCGAGCGCGACGCGCTCCTGCGTCATGTCGTCGCGGTGCCGGATCGTCACGGCCTGGTCCTCGAGCGTGTCGAAGTCGACCGTGATGCAGAACGGCGTGCCGATCTCGTCCTGGCGACGGTAGCGGCGGCCGATCGCCTGGGCGTCGTCGAAGTCGACGTTCCAGTGCTGACGCAGCTCGGCGGCGAGGTCGCGGGCCTTCGGGGAGAGCTGCTCGTTGCGGGACAGCGGGAGGACCGCGGCCTTGACCGGTGCGAGGCGGTGGTCGAGCTTGAGCACGACGCGCTCGTCGACGCCGCCCTTGGTGTTGGGCGCCTGGTCGACGGTGTACGACTCGACGAGGAACGCCATGAGCGAGCGCGTGAGGCCCGCGGCGGGCTCGATGACGTAGGGCACGTAGCGCTCGTTCTTGGCCTGGTCGAAGTACGACAGGTCCTGGCCGGAGTGCTGCGAGTGTGTCGAGAGGTCGAAGTCGGTGCGGTTCGCGATGCCCTCGAGCTCGCCCCACTCGCTGCCCTGGAAGCCGAACCGGTACTCGATGTCGACGGTGCGCTTCGAGTAGTGCGAGAGCTTCTCGGCCGGGTGCTCGTAGAGGCGCAGGTTGTCACGGCTGATGCCGAGGTCGACGTACCAGTCGGTGCGCGTGTCGATCCAGTACTGGTGCCACGTCTCGTCGGTGCCGGGCTCGACGAAGAACTCCATCTCCATCTGCTCGAACTCGCGCGTGCGGAAGATGAAGTTGCCCGGCGTGATCTCGTTGCGGAACGACTTGCCGATCTGGCCGATGCCGAACGGCGGCTTCTTGCGGGACGCCGTGAGCACGTTCTGGAAGTTCACGAAGATGCCCTGCGCCGTCTCGGGCCGCAGGTAGTGCAGGCCGGACTCGTCCTCGACGGGGCCGAGGTAGGTCTTGAGCATCATGTTGAAGTCGCGCGGCTCGGTCCACTGGCCACGGGTGCCGCAGTTGGGGCACGCGATCTCGGCCAGGCCGCCCTCGGGCGCGCGGCCCTTGCGCTCCTCGAACTCCTCGATCATCTGGTCCTCGCGGAACCGCTTGTGGCACGAGAGGCACTCGGTGAGCGGGTCGGTGAACACGCCGACGTGGCCCGACGCGACCCACACCTGGCGGGGCAGGATCACGGACGAGTCGAGGCCGACGATGTCGTCGCGACGGGTGACCATCGCACGCCACCACTGGCGCTTGATGTTCTCCTTGAGCTCGACGCCGAGCGGGCCGTAGTCCCACGCGGAGCGCGTGCCTCCGTAGATCTCACCGCTGGGGAACACGAAGCCACGGCGCTTGGCCAGGGAGACGACGGCGTCCAGACGGGAAGGTGCGGCCACGAGCGATCACTCCAGTGCGTGAGGCGCCCACGGCTGGGTGTCGCGGGCGGTGGGGGCCGGGGCGGGTGCCACGGCAGACGAGTCCCCAGGCTACCGGCCCCGAGGCGACGCGCCGCACGGCGTTTTTGACAACCGTTCTCGTCCAACTGAGAATGATCGTCATGCTCTCCGCCCGCCCCCGGCACCTGCTCGTCGTGCCCGTCCTCGCGCTGCCTCTGCTGCTCGCCGGGTGCGGGTCGACCGCCGCGGCCGACGACGACGACACCGTCCAGGTGCTCGCGTCGTTCTACCCGTTGCAGATGGTCGCGCAGGAGGTGGGCGGCGACCGCGTGAGCGTCGAGTCGCTCACCCCGCCCGGCGCCGAGCCGCACGACGTCGAGCTCTCCCCCGCCCAGGTCTCGCACCTCGACACGGCCGACCTCGTCGTCTACCTGTCCGGCTTCCAGGCCGCCGTCGACGACGCCGTCGCGCAGACCGCCCCCGCGCACGTGCTCGACGCCGCCGACGTCACGCCGCTGATGTCCGACGAGGGCGACGAGCACGAGCACGAGGAGGGCGACGACCACGAGCACGGCGGGCTCGACCCGCACTTCTGGCTCGACCCGTCGCGCATGCCGGCCGTCGCCGACGCGGTCGCCGAGCAGCTGACGGAGCTCGACCCCGACGGCGCCGACGAGTTCGCGGCCAACGCCGCTGCGCTGACCGAGCGGTTCACCGCGCTCGACGAGGCGTACCAGGCCGGTCTCGCCGAGTGCTCGATCCGCACGTTCGTGACGTCGCACACCGCGTTCGGCTACCTCGCCGACCGGTACGACCTGCACGAGGTCGGGATCTCCGGCATCGACCCGGAGGCCGAGCCGTCGCCCGCGCGCCTCGCCGAGGTCGCCGACGTGGTCGAGCAGGAGGGCGTCACGACGATCTTCTTCGAGACGCTGGTCAGCCCCAAGGTCGCCGAGACGCTCGCCGCCGACCTCGGCGTCGACACCGCGGTCCTCGACCCCATCGAGGGGCTCGCCGACGAGGACGCGGACTACTTCTCCGTCGCCGAGGACAACCTCGAGGCGCTGCGCGTGGCATTGTCCTGCTCGTGACCTCTGGCACCACCCCACCGCTCGCCGTCGAGGCGACGGGTCTCGACGTCACGCTCGGTGGCCGCCGCATCCTCGCCGGCGTCGACCTCGCGGTCGAGCCCGGGCAGGTGCTCGCGCTGCTCGGCGCCAACGGGTCCGGCAAGTCCACGCTGGTCCGCGCGCTGCTCGGCGTGGTCCCGACCAGCGCGGGCAGCGTGCGGCTGTTCGGCGCACCGCTCGGCCCCTCGGCTCCGTGGCACCGCGTCGGCTACGTCCCGCAGCGCATGCCCGCCGCGTCCGGCATGCCCGCGACCGCGCTCGAGGTCGTGACGTCCGGGCTCCTGCACGGCCGGCGCCTGCGCCCCGCGCACGGCGGCCGTCGTCGCGCGCTCGCCGCGCTCGAGTCCGTCGGGCTCGCCGACCGCGCGCACCGGCGCGTCCAGGAGATGTCGGGCGGCCAGCAGCAGCGGGTCCTCATCGCCCGTGCGCTCGTCCGCGACCCCGACCTGCTCGTGCTCGACGAGCCGACGTCGGGCATCGACATCCCCACGCAGGCGACGTTCGTCGACACCGTCTCGCGTCTGCACGCCGCCGGCACGACCGTCGTCGTGATCCTGCACGAGCTCGGCCCGTTCGCCGGGCTGATCCAGCGGGCCGTCGTCCTGCGGCACGGACGCGTCGCGCACGACGGGCCCCCGCCCGCCGCGCGACCCGAGCACGCGCACGCCGACCACGACCACACGCACGCCCACCCCGACCCCGAGCCGCCGCCGACCGGCCCCACGATCACCGTGGAGGTGACCCCGTGACCTGGGACCTGGTCGTCGAGATGCTGACGTCGCCGCTCATGCAGCGCGCGCTGCTCGCCGCCGTGCTCGTCGGCGCCGCCGCACCGGTCGTCGGCACGTTCCTCGTGCAGCGCCGGATGGCGCTCATGGGCGACGGGATCGGGCACGTCGCGCTCACCGGTGTCGCGCTCGGCTGGCTCGTCGGGTCGTGGGTCGGGCTCGTCCCGCAGGACGCGCTCGCCGTGCCGGGCGCCGTCGTCGCCGCCGTCGTGGGGTCGGTCGTCATCGAGCTCGTCCGGGAGCGCGGCCGCACGAGCGGCGACCTCGCGCTCGCCCTCATGTTCTACGGCGGCATCGCGGGCGGCGTGCTGCTCATCAAGGTCGCGGGTGGCACCAACGCCAACCTCATCAGCTACCTGTTCGGGTCCATCTCGACCGTCTCGACGACGGACCTGTGGTGGACCGTCGCGCTCGCCGCGCTCGTGCTCGGCGTCGGGCTCGGGCTGCGCACCGCGCTCTTCGCCGTGTCTCACGACGAGGAGTTCGCGCGTGCCAGCGGCCTGCCCGTGCGGCTGCTGTCGATGCTCGTCGCGACGATCGCCGCGCTCACCGTGACGATCGCGATGCGCGTCGTCGGGCTGCTGCTGGTCAGCGCGCTCATGATCGTGCCCGTCGCGATCGCGCAGCTCTACGCGCGCTCGTTCGGCCGCACCATGACGCTCGCGAGCGTCATCGGGGTCGTCGTCAGCGTCGTCGGCCTCGGACTGACCTACTGGCAGGACATCCCGCCCGGCGCGACCATCGTCGTCCTCGCCATCGTCGTCTACACCGTCGCCGCCGCGCTGCGCCCCGCGCTCCAGCGGCACCGCCCCGACGACGACCCGCACCCCGACATGGTCGACGACGTGCTCATCGTCGACGACGTGTGCGACGACCCCGTCACGACGGTCGCCACGCCGGCCCGCGGCACGGTCGCACCGAACCCGCCACCGGCTGCGACGCCTGCCGGCGGTGCCACGGCTGCGACGAGCCCGCTCGGGACCGACGACCCGGCCGGTGGGTCCCGCGCGACCTAGGATCGGCGCGTGGACGACGACCCCATCTCGGCGTTCGGGCTCGCGACCGTGCCCGTCGGCATCGCCGTCGTCCTGCTGTTCTTCATCGTGCTGGCCCGCTCGCACGCGACCTACTGGGCCGGGCGCGGCGTCACACGGGGCGCGCAGTACGTGCACGACTCCGACCGGGGCTTCGCGTGGTGGCGGTCGACGATGGAGCACCTCGAACGCTGGACCAGCACGCGCGCGGCCCAGCGCGGCCTCGACCTCGTGCGGCGGTGGGGCGCCGTCGCCGTCACGCTCGCCTACCTGACGGTCGGCCTCCAGACGGCGGTCTTCGCGGCTGCCGGGCTGATCCGCATGCGGTACCTCCGCTTCACGCTCGCGTCGATCCCCGGCTCGCTCGCGTGGGCCGTCATCTGGGCGACCGTGGGCTTCGGTGCCGTCTGGGCGGGCGTGCGGCTCTTCGTCGCCTCGCCCGTCGCGGCGATCGCCGTGGTCCTGCTGCTGGCGGTCGCGATCGGCTGGGTCGTGCGACGCCGGCTGCAGCGCAACGCCGCCACCGCCGAGCACGAGCCGACGCACCCCGGTCGACACGCCGCCGAGAGCGACGCCTGACCCCTCGCGTCGTCAGGAGGCCGCGTGCTCCTGCGAGACGCAGAACTGGTTCCCGTCGGGGTCTGCGAGGACGACCCACTGGAAGCCCTCGTGCTCGTGCCGCCCGACGAGCGTCGCGCCGTCGCCGAGCAGGCGGTCGACCTCGGCCTCGCGGTCCGCCGCCGCGAGGTCGACGTGCAGGCGGTTCTTGCCCGGCGTCGGGTCCGGCACCTTCTGGAACGCGAGCACCGGTCCGCCCGCCGCCGACGGCAGCACCATGACGTACCAGCCGTCGCTGTCGTCGCGCACCGTGCCGCCCGTCTGCCGGGCCCACCAGTCCGCGAGCGTCGTCGCGTCGAGCGTGTCGAAGGTCACCATCGCGGGTCGCAGCGTCATGGCCGGAACCGTAGCGGCGACCGCCGACATCCGTGCAGGTGAGGGCCGGTGCTCCCGCAACCCGCGTCCTGGCTCGGCCGCCGCACGTGCTCAGGCGGGCGCGGTCCCCGGCCGGTCGACCGCTCCCCCGTACCGGCGGTCGCGGCGGGCATACGTCTCGACCGCGCGCCACAGGTGCCGCCGGTCCACGTCGGGCCACGGCTCGTCGAGGAACACGAGCTCCGCGTACGCGGCCTGCCAGAGCAGGAAGTTCGACGTGCGCTGCTCCCCCGACGAGCGCAGGAACAGGTCCACGTCCGGCAGGTCGGGCTCGTCGAGGTAGCGCGCGAACGTCTTCTCGTTGATCCGGTCCGGCTTGAGCCGCCCCGCGGCGACCTCGCGCGCGATGGCCTGCGCGGCGTCGGCGATCTCGGCACGACCGCCGTAGTTGACGCACATCGTGAGCGTGCACGTCGTGTTGTCCTTCGTGAGCTGCTCGGCCTCCTCCAGCTCGGAGATCACCGACCGCCACAGCCGCGGCCGCCGACCCGCCCACCGCACGCGCACGCCCCACGAGTTCATGAGGTCCCGACGTCGGCGCAGCACGTCGCGGTTGAAGCCCATGAGGAACCGCACCTCGTCGGGCGACCGCGACCAGTTCTCGGTCGAGAACGCGTACGCGCTCACGTACTCGACGCCGATCTCGATCGCCCCGGCGACGACGTCGAGCAGCGACGCCTCCCCCGCCCGGTGCCCCTCGGTCCGCGGCAGCCCGCGCGCGTTCGCCCACCGCCCGTTGCCGTCCATCACGACGGCCACGTGCTTCGGCACGAACTGCTTCGGGATCGCCGGGGCACGCTCCCCGGACGGGTGCGGGTACGGGGGCACGACGGGGTTCGGCACCCGCACATTCTGCCCGGCGGGCGGGCCGACGTGGTCCGGCGTGACCGGCCTCCGACCAGGTGACCACCGTTCCGACACCTCGGGGACGCCGGCGCGTCGTGGGACGCTCAGGCGTGCGTACTCTTTCCGACGTCGAGCTGCGGGTGCTCGATCGCCTGCTGTCCATCGACTTCCCGCGCGCCGCGGAGCTGCGCCGCCAGGTCGAGCACATCACGGGCGTGGAGCCGAACTGCACGTGCGGCTGCCCGTCGATCACGCCGCACGTCGACAGGGCAAGCGCCCCGCCCGCACCGCCGGGCCGGTCGATGCTGCCCGTCGACCTGCTGGAGGTCGGACGGACCGACGGCACCCCACGCACCGTCATCTGCTTCGTCGACCAGGACGGATACCTGTCGAACCTGGAATGCGTCTACTCCGACGACGACGCCCGCGACGAGTGGCCCGTACCGGAGCAGTGCGCGGTCCTGGTCGGCGGGGACGAGCCCGGCGAGGTGGCCGTGGGACTCCCGGGCGGCGCGGTGGTCAGGCCGCAGAAGCACGGCGACCGATGGATCCGGTGCGACCTCAGCGCGCCGGGATGCGTCGGGACCACGATCAGTGGGTTCCGCGAGACGTTCGCGCCGGACGGGACGCTCGTCAGCCGCCGGCGGGCGCGCACGTGGCTCGGCCGCGATCGGGCGCCCTAGCGAGCGCGAGGCGTCCCGGCGGTCAGACCCGTTCCACGAGGGGCAGGGAGCGGAGCTGGCGCTCCAGGTGGAACTGGCAGAACGCGGCGACGAGCCCGTTGCCCTCGCCGCGGTGCCGCTCGGCGCTCGCGTCGGCGACCGACCAGTCCCCCGCGAGCAGCGCGGCGAGCAGCGCGAACGTCTCGGGTGCGGGCGCGGCGGCGCCGGGCGGGCGGCACGCGCCGCACACCGCCCCGCCGGACGCGACCGCGAACGCGTGGTGCGGGCCGGGGTCGCCGCAGCGCGCGCAGTCGGTGAACGACGGCGCCCACCCCGCGACCGCGAGCGCACGCAGCAGGTAGGAGTCGAGCACCAGACCGGGGGCGTGCTCACGGGTCGCGAGCGCGCGGACCGCGCCGACGAGCAGCCAGTACTGCTGGAGCGCGGGCTCGTGCTCGGCCTCGACGAGCCGCTCGGCAGTCTCGAGCATGACCGTCCCGGCGGTGTAGAGCGCGTAGTCCTCGCACACCGGCCGGCCGTAGGCACCGAGCGTCTCGGCCTGCGTGACGATGTCGAGCGAGCGGCCCGTGGAGAGCTGCACGTCGACGTGCATGAACGGCTCGAGCCGCGAGCCGAAGCGCGACGACGTGCGGCGCACGCCCTTGCCGACGGCGCGCACCTTGCCGTGGCTGCGCGTCAGCAGGGTCACGATGCGGTCGGCCTCACCGAGCTTGTGGGTGCGCAGCACGATCGCCTCGTCGCGGTAGAGGCTCACCGGGTCATTCTCCCCCGCGGGTCCGACACGATGCGCGCAGGGCCGCCCGGACGCGCCGGACGGCCCTGCTGCACGTGCTGCGGGACGGCGCGGATCAGCGCTCGTACCGGTTGACGGCCGAGATGATCGCCTTGAGCGACGCGGTCGTGATCGAGGGGTCGATGCCGACGCCCCACAGGATCTGGTCGCCGATCGCGCACTCGACGTAGGCCGCCGCGGACGCGTCACCGCCGGACGACAGCGCGTGCTCGGCGTAGTCGAGCACCGCGACGTCGATGCCGATGCCCCGCAGCACGTCGACGAACGCCGCGACCGGGCCGTTGCCGGAGCCCTCGTGCGTGCGGACCTCGCCACGGTCGACGAGGTCCACGACGAGGGAGTCGGGCCCGTCCTCGGAACTCGTGGCGCGCGTGCCGCGCAGCTTCAGGCGCCCCCACGGCGGCGTCGCCGAGCCCGGCTCGACGGGCAGGTACTCGTCCTCGAAGATCCGCCAGAGCTCGTCGGCCGTGACCTCGGTGCCGTGCTCGTCGGTGTGCCGCTGCACGACCTGCGAGAACTCGATCTGCAGGCGGCGCGGCAGATCGAGGTCCTTCTCGGACTTCATCAGGTAGCTGATGCCGCCCTTCCCGGACTGCGAGTTGACGCGGATGATCGCCTCGTACGAGCGGCCGACGTCCTTCGGGTCGATCGGCAGGTACGGGACCGCCCAGACGAGCTCGTCGACGCTCTTGTGCTCGCGCGCGGCCGTCGCCTCCATGGCCGTCAGGCCCTTCTTGATGGCGTCCTGGTGCGAGCCGGAGAACGCCGTGAAGACGAGGTCGCCGCCGTACGGGTGCCGCTCGGGCACGGGCAGCTGGTTGCAGCGCTCGACCGTGCGGCGGATGTGGTCGATGTCGGAGAAGTCGAGCTGCGGGTCGATCCCCTGGCTGAACAGGTTCATGCCGAGCGTCACCAGGCAGACGTTGCCGGTCCGCTCGCCGTTGCCGAACAGGCAGCCCTCGATGCGGTCCGCGCCGGCCAGGTAGCCGAGCTCCGCGGCCGCGACGGCCGTGCCGCGGTCGTTGTGCGGGTGCAGCGACAGGATCACATTCTCGCGGTACCGCAGGTTCCGGCTCATCCACTCGATCGAGTCCGCGTAGACGTTCGGCGTCGCCATCTCGACCGTGGCGGGCAGGTTGACGATGACCTTCTTGTCGGGCGTCGGCTTGAGCTCCTCGAGCACCGCGTTGCAGATCCGCACCGCGAACTCGAGCTCCGTGCCGGTGTACGACTCGGGGCTGTACTCGTAGAACACCTCGGTGTCCGGGATCAGCTCCTCGTACTTCTTGCAGAACCGCGCGCCCGAGACGGCGATGTCGACGATGCCGTCCTCGTCGGACCGGAACACGACCTCGCGCTGCAGGGTCGACGTCGAGTTGTACAGGTGGACGATCGCCTGCTTGGCGCCCGCGATCGCCTCGTACGTGCGCTCGATCAGGTGCTCGCGGGACTGGGTGAGGACCTGGATGACGACGTCGTCCGGGATCCGCCCCTCCTCGATGAGCATCCGCACGAAGTCGAAGTCCGTCTGCGACGCCGACGGGAAGCCGACCTCGATCTCCTTGAAGCCCATCTGCACCAGCAGCTCGAACATCTCGAGCTTGCGCGCGGGGTTCATCGGCTCGATCAGCGCCTGGTTGCCGTCCCGCAGGTCCACGGCGCACCAGCGCGGCGCCTGCGTGATGCGCTTGTCGGGCCAGGTGCGGTCGGGCAGGTCGACGCGGATCTGCTCGTGGAACGGCCGGTACTTGTGGACCGGCATGGGCGACGGCTGCTGGGGGCTCGTCTCGAGATAGCTCATGGGGGTGACGCTCCTTCGTGGCGGTGCGGCTGGGGCGGCCGGCGCACAGGGAACACCGCGGCGAGGGTGCGGCCTCTACAGGGCCTCGCCGCGGCGACGAAGGAGGAGGGTGCGTGCGAGCACGTCGTCACACTACCCCCACGGCCCCGGCGCCCGGCAAACGCGGCCGGCGCACGGACGGCTCAGCGCAGCGCCGTGAGGGCGTCGTCCGACACGACGTACAGGTGCGCCCCGAGCTGCACGACGGTCCGGGCCCCCGCCGGCAGCGGCGCGACCCACTCCGGCGCGCCCGAGCGCAGGTCGAGCGCGACGAGCGACGAGCCGTCGCCGGGCGCGGTGCGCTGGACGACGACGAGGCGGCCGTCCGAGAACACGGGCCCCATGCCGAGCCCGAACGTGCGCCGCCACACCGTCCGGCCCGTCGCCACGTCCAGCCCCACGAGTGCACCCGCCGCCCGCAGCACCACGCGACCGCCCGCGTCGACCGCGATCTCGCGTGCCGGGGTCAGCGCGTGCCACGCCGGGTCCGCGCGCCCCGGGGCGTACGCGCGCACACGGCCACCCATGGGGCCGCCCGCGAGCACGCTCGACGTGAAGACGAGCGACGACGAGCCGTCGCTGACCATCGGCTCCACCGGCACGCCGCGCGTCGTCAGCCACGGCTCGGCGTCGCCGCGCGACAGCTCCGAGACGACGTCCACGCCGACGGCGTGCACGCGGTAGCGCGTCCGGACCAGCGTCCCGTCGGACAGCAGCGCCGTCTCGTCCGTGCCGGCCGCGTCCACCGGGGGCGGCACGACCGCACCGTCGTCGACGTGCACCACGAGCGTGCTGCCCTCCGCCGTGGCGACCACGAGCCCGCCGCCGACGGAGAGGTGGACGCGCGAGGTCGAGGCCGCCGGGAACGTCGACGGCCGAGTCGCGACCCAGCGCGCCGCACCCGTCGCCGGGTCGAGGCGGCGGATCGTCAGGACGCCGTCGGCGATCGCCGCGAGCACGACGTCGCCCGCGAGCGCGTCGTGCGTCGCGAGGGAGACGACCCGACCCGGCGTCGGCGCGCGCCGCAGCACCTCGCCGGTCGCGGGGTCGAGCAGCACCAGCGCGGCCGCGTCCTGCGCGGGCGGGAGGCCCGACCGCGTCGCGACGCGCTCGTCCACCTGGTCCGGGCCGAGCGTGCACGCGACCCGCGCGTCGACCTCGAGGCACCGCACCTCCGCGGGTCGCGGGTCGACCCCGAGCGGCTGCTGCCAGCGCAGCGCACCCGTCACCACGTCGAGGCCCGCGAGCGACCGGTCGTCGGGACCGGGTCCCGTCGCCACGACGACCGTGTCACCGACGAGCAGCGGCGGCACCCGGTCGTCCACGCGCACCGTCCACCGGACCGCGGGGGCCGTCGTCGTCCGGATGGCGCCGTCGAACGCCCCCGGCCGCAGGACCGTGCTGCGCTCGTGCGCGGTCACCAGGCTGGGCGTGCCCACCGCGAGCGTGATCGCCAGGCCGAGCGAGCCGAGCAACACCCCGACCGCCCGCCACGGGCTGCGGGCGCGCCAGCCGGACCAGGCTCCGGCGAGCCGGGACGCGCGCTGGAACGCCGACGGCGGGCGCGCGTCCGCCCCGGCGTCGGCCTCGTCGACCTCGTCGAGAGGGACGCGCTGCAGCGCAGGGCTGGGCCCGGCCGCCCCCATGCGCTCACGGTAACCCCGCCCCCGTGCCACCGGGGAGGTGCCGGTGCCGGCCGGGGCCCCGGGTCAGCCGAGGACCAGCGCCTGGTCCGCGGTGCGCGCCACGAGCACGCCGCCGACGCCGTCGACCCGCTGCACGCGGCCCGGCAGGTCCAACGCCCAGTAGCGCACGCCGTCGTCGAGGCCGAGCCCCACCAGCTGCGCCGACCCGCCCGGCGACAGGCCCGGCGCGAGCACGAGCGCGCCGTCCGTCAGCGGCGCCCACGGCATCGGGTCGCCCGCGTCGGACACCCAGCGCACGCGTCCGTCCGCTGCGTCCACCACCCCGAACCGGCTCAGGCCCGACACGAGCAGCCGCTCCGACACACGCGCGCGCACGTCGAGCATCGTCTCCGTCGACCACCGCACGCGTCCCGTCGCCGCGTCCACGCCCCGCAGGCGCGACCCGTCGTCCACGACGAGCACGTCCGGCGCCGTCCCGTCGTCGAGCGAGAACGGCACCGGGAGACCGTCGACCTCGAACCGTTGCGACCCGTCGGCGTCGTGCACCTGGCCGCCGCCGACCGTCGCCCACGTCGCGAAGCCGTCCCGGAGCGCGGCCACCTGCAGGTTCCGGTAGGGCGCACCCGCGGTCAGGACCGCACCGTCGTCCGCGTCGAGCACGGTCGTGACGACGCCCTCCACCACCACGACGTCGCGCGCGACCTTCGCGCCGGCGACCCGGCTGAGCGTGATCGACTCCAGCACGTCCGGGGTCGTGTAGCTCCAGCGCGCCCCGCCCCCGACCACCGCGCGCCTCTCGGCCACCGCGTGCCCCGCGTCGTCGAGCGTCACGAGGACCAGGTCGTCACCGACGCGGCCGGCCTCGACGAGCGCGTCGTCGACCTCCCACGCACCCAGCTCCTCGCCCGACGCGGCGTCCAGCGTGACGACCCGGGTGTGCGCCGGCTCGTCGATCGACGCGTCGTCCGAGTACACGACGCGGGGCTCCGTCACGAGGCACACCACGAGCGAGCCCACGTCCTCCCCGCGCGACGGGCACGCGACGAGGCTGCTCTCGAACCCGGAGCGCTGCACCGGGGCCAGGTCCCGCGTCCACAGCGACCTGCCGTCGTCGGCGGCGTGCGCAGTCACGAGCCAACGCCCGTCCTGGGCCGACACCAGCACGAGCGCCCCGTCCGCCGCCACCACGGCGCCCCGGTGCGGTGCGGCCGGCGCGCTCCAGCGGATCGCCGGCTCACCGTCGAGCGGCCGGACGAGCCCCGGGACGGCCGCGATGCGCTCGACGAACGCGCGGTCCCGCGCGACGGCGGCGCCGACCGTCACGACGACCGCCACGACGACGACCGCGGCGACCGGCCACCACCGCCGCGCCACCCGGGTGAACGGGGTTCGCACGGTGGGCTCGGCCGAGGGCGCGGCCAGCGCGCTCGCGGGGTTGTCGGGGTGCTCCGGGCGGGTCTGCGGCGCAGGCGACTCGTCCACCTCGACGAGCTGCATCCGCGCAGCCGATCGCCTCCCGGCCATGAGGCCGACTCTAGGACACGCCCGCCGACTCCGGCGCCCGGACCAGACGCATCCAGCAGTCGCCGAACACGACCGTCGCCCCGACGCGGAGCCGCACCTGGTGGTCGACCTGGCACACCACCTGGCCGCCCCCGGGCAGGGTCACGACGGTGCCGTTGGTCGAGCCGCGGTCGGCCACCCACACGCCACCCGGCTCGACGCCGACCTGGAGGTGCGTCTTCGACACCGAGCGGGCCGGGTCGACCACGCGGACGAGCTGGACGTCGGCGACCGTCGCGGGGTTGCGGCCCACGAGCGCGGTGCGCTCGACCGTCAGACGCCGGCCGTCGCTGAGCTCGAACTCCGCAGCCGTCGGCACGGGGCGCGTGCGCGCGGGAGCCACGCGCACGTCGGGGCGGCGCGGCGCCGGTCGGGTCAGCTCGAGCTCCGGGTCCAGGCCGGTCGCCGGCACGGGCGGGGCCGTCGGTGCGGCCGCCGCGGCGCGCACGATCGGGAGCGCGCGGGTGTCGAGGTCCGGGCCGCTGCGCGCCGGCGTCACGGGGGCCAGGACGAGCGAGGGCGCGTCGTCGAACCACTCGGCGAGCTGCTCGGTCCCGCCGGTCTGGGCGGCCGCCCACCGCGGGACCCGCACGGGCGAGGTCACCGTCGCCGGCTCCGCCGGACCGGCGGGCACCTCACGACGCACGGGGCCCGGCTCGGCGGCGTCCCACGCGTGGGCACCGCGAGGCCCCGCCGGCGAGGTGCCCCGGACGACGAGGACCTCGTCGCGCGCGACGAGGTCGTGCCACCCACGGCGGCGACCCGTCCGGTCGAGCAGCGGGGACAGCAGCACGACGACCTGGCCGACACCGAGGACGAGCGCACCCGCCGCCACCACCAGGCCGCGGACGAGCACCCGGCCGACGCCGATGGGCCGTCGCGTCTCGACGTCGAGCGTGCGGATCCCGAGCGCGAAGCGGCCGAGCGTCGCGCCCGTTCGCCCGTGCAGCACCCACTGCGCGGCCGCGACGATCAGCATCACCGCGAGACCGACCGCGACTCCCGCACCCGCGGCCGGCGGCTGCTCGCCCGTCGCCGCCGCACGGGCCGTGGCGAGCCACCACGGCAGGACGAGCCAGCCGCCGAGCGCCACCGCGGCGGCGGCGTCGATCGCGCCGGCGAGGAAGCGGCGACCGAGGCCCGCGGGCGGCTCGTCGGCGGGCATCGCCGACCGGAACGGCGGGTGGAGCGGGGCGACGGGCTGCACGTGGACTTCCTCGGGTCGGACGGTCGAGCGGTGGTGCGGTGACGGGTGGCTCAGGTCGTGCGGCGGGGCGCCGCGGCTGCGGTCAGGTCCCGCGAGGCGTCGGCGCCGCCCCCGAGCCCCGCCGGCCGCGACGGCCGGGCGGACCCGAGCCCGCCGCCGCACCGGCGGCTCGCGCTCGCCGTCGGCCGGCACGCAACGACGCCGTCGACAGGCGGGCGCGCACGCGCCGCCGCCAGCTCACGGTACGGGTCATGGCAGCGACGGCAGCCTCGACGCGCTGCCAGTACGCGGCCGCGTCGGCTTCCGACGGCCGGGCGGCGGCGAACACCGCACGGTCGGCGTGCCCCGCGAGCTCGTGGACCGACGCGGCGACCGCGGCGGCCTGCCGGCCCGGCGTGCCCGCGAACGCGTCCGCGAGCGCGCGTGCCCCCTCCCGCCGGGTGGCGAGGTCCGGGACGGGCCGGCGCAGGTCGCGTGCGTGGTCGACGACCTCCTCCCAGCCTCCGGCGACGCGCCCCACGGTGTCGGGGCGGCGACGCCGCCGACGACGGCGCCGGGCCTTGAGCGCCCCGACGACGACGAACGGCAGCAGGAGGAGCACGACCGGGATCGACGCGATCGCGGCGATCCGCGCGACGAGCCGCCACACGGCGTTGGCGTCCGCGTCGTCCTGCGGGTCGTCGGTCGTCGGCTGCTCGGTGTCCTCGTCGGGAGGCGTCACGGCGTCCGGCGGCGGCGGGGGCGGCTGGACGACCTGCGGGTCGGGCTGCGTGGGCGCCTGCTGCTGGTCCTCCTGCGGCGTCTGCGTGGGCGGGGGCGTCGGGTCGAACGGCACCCAGCCGTAGCCGGTGAACGCGATCTCGACCCACGCGCGGATGTCGTCGCCCGTGAGCTCGACCGGCGCGCCGCCCGACGGCTCGGGCTCGAAGCCGAGCACGACGCGCGCGGGCAGGCCCATCTCGCGCGCGAGCAGCGCGAGCGCGGCCGCGTACTGCTCGCCGTCGCCCACCATGAGGTCGCCGCCGAGCAGGGTCGTCATCCGGTAGGCGCCGTGCCCCGAGAGCGACGGGTAGTCCTCGGGTGCCACGCCGTGGCTGAAGTAGCCCTTCTCCGAGAGCCACTGGGTGAGCGCGCTCGCGACCTCCACCGGGTCGCCCGCGTCGCGCGCGACGTCGGGCGCGGTGACGGCGACGACGTCCGGCTGGCCGGCCACCTCGGGCAGCGTCACGGCGGCAGCGGGGGCCGAGCCGATCTCGGTCGTCTCCGGCACGGGCGGCACGACGACGTCGACGTCGTACGTCATGCCCTGGCGCACGCCGCCGACCAGCACCGCCGCACCGGTCGCGTCGTTGTACCGCAGCGCACCCGACGAGGCCCCGAGGTCGAACGACGTCGCCATCCCGACGGTCGGCAGCCAGACGCCCGTGAGCGCGCCGACCTCGACCTTCACGCGGGCACGGTCGCCCTCGACCGAGGGCTCCAGCACGTCCCCGACCCGGCGGAACTCCCCCGACGCGTCGGCCGAGCCGTCGCCCGAGACGTTCCACACGACGCCGTCGTAGCGGTCCATCGTCGCGAGCCGCACGCGCGCACCGTCCGGCAGGCCCTCGACGGTCAGCAGCGTCGTGTCCTCGCCGAGCTTGACGAAGTGCCGGAACGCGGACAGCGGGCTCGGGTAGTCGCGCGGGTCGAACGGGGGCACGATCTCGTCGCGCACGACGTACCGCGGGGTGTCGCCGACGACGGCGGGCGCGCCGACCACGCCGGCCGCGACCGCGACAGCGACCAGCGAGCCCAGCGCGACGACCCGCCGCGGACGCAGCAGCCCGGTGCGCGCGGCCGCCCACGGCAGGAGCGCGAGGACGGCGACGGTGCCCGTGAGCGCGGGCGGCGGGACGGGCTCACGTGTGCCGAGGAGGATCACCGCGACCATGACGACGAGCGGCACCACGGCGGCGAGCGCCGCCGCCGCGGGCCCGCGCACGCGCAGCGCGAGCGTGACCGCGGCCGCCGACCCGACGAGCGCGAGCAGGTACGCCGCGACCAGGAGCGACCCGCTCGTGCCCACCGGCGGCTGGAGCGTGAGGACCTGCTTCCAGGTCGCGGCGGCGCCGCGGGCGAGCTCGACCGCCGTGCGCGCGGTCGGCACGACGCCCGCGACCGTGGTCGACGGCGCGGCGAGCGGTCCCCCGGCGACGAGGTACGCCACGGTGACGGCGGCGACCGTCACCGCGGCCGACCAGCGGCGCGCCGCGGCCCACAGCGCGACGCCCGCACCCAGCAGCAGCCCACCGACGATCGCCGGCAGCGCCGCGAGGCCGCCGTAGACGGGCAGCAGGGGCACGAGCACGAGCGCGAGCGCGCCGACCAGCACCGCCACGTCGACCGTCGCGGCGCGCGCGGTCCGCACGCCGATCACCGGACGTGCGCTCACGCGACCACCCGCCGCAGCAGCCGCGGGAGGTCCGACAGCGCCCCCGCGGTCGCCATGCTCAGCGTCCCCTGCGTGCGCACCGCCACCTCGGCACCGCGGCGGCAGCGCAGCACCAGGGTGCGCGTCCCCGTCGGGACGTGTCGCGCACCGAGCCGCAGCGTCGCGTCGTCCGCCTCCGAGCCCGTCACCAGGATCGCGACCGAGACGTCGGGCGTCTCGCGCGCCACCCGGCGGCCGAGCAGAGCGGCACCGGCGCCGCCGTCGGTCATCGCCAGGCGCGCGCAGTCGTCGAGCAGCAGCGGGGGCGTCTGCACGCGCAGCGACCCCGGCCCCGCGAGCACCTCGAGGTCACGCTGCTCGCGGATCGTGTGGACGGCGAGCGAGGCGACGACGGAGACGGCGAGCTCGAACTCGTCCTCGTCGGCGTAGTCGCGCGGGTCGGTCGCGAGCGCGATCACCGTCTGCGTCCGCCGCGTGTCCTCGAACTGCTTGACCATGAGTGCGCCGCGCCGGGCCGTCGTGCGCCAGTGGATGTACCGGCGGTCGTCACCCGCGACGTAGTCGCGCAGCGCGTGGAACGACAGGTCGGAGTCCGACAGGTCGCGCGTCGACTGCCCCTCGAGGTCGCGCAGCACGCCCGACCCCGACCCGGTGAGGCCGACGGTCAGCGGGTGCACGAACAGCTCGACGGGCGAGGTCCAGCGGACGCTGCGGCGCACCAGACCGAACGGGTCGCCGCGGACCGAGCGGACCGGTCCGACCACGACGACCGCGCGGCGCGACGTCGGGACGGCGAACAGCTCGTCGTGCGACGCGCCCGGCCCGAGCCCCGGCACCGCGAGCTCCGCGACGGAGACGCCGACCGGCAGCTCGATCCGCGCCGGCAACGAGCGCCGCCGGCCCGCGTTGCGGACCTCGACGCGCCCGACCGCCCGCTCCCCCACCCGCACGCGCCGGTCCGCGAGGTCCAGCGTCACGCCGAACCGCGACCGGCCGAGCACCATGAGCCCGGACACGACGAGCACCGCCGTGAGCGCCGCACCGACCGCCGCGGCCTCCAGCCAGCCGAGCCACCGGCCCACGACGAGGCCGAGGACGGCGACGACCGCCGTCCCCCAGCCGAGGGGCGAGATGCGCACGGACACCGTCACACGGCTCGCAGGACCGGCGGCGCCGTCGTCTCGAGGATGCGCTCGAGCACGTCGTCCGCGCGCACGCCCGCGAACTCCGCCTCGGTGTCGAGCACGAGCCGGTGCGTGAGCACGGGCTGCGCGAGGTCCTTCACGTCGTCGGGCAGCACGTACTCGCGGCCCGAGGCCGCCGCCCACACCTTCGCGCAGCGCACGAGCGCGAGCCCGCCGCGGACGCTCGCGCCGAGCGCCGTCTGCGCGTCGGTGCGGGTCGCCTCGGTGAGCCGCGCGACGTAGTCGAGCACCGCGTCGTCGATGTGCACGGTCCGCGCGAGGTCCGCCATCGTGCCGACCGCCTGCGTCGTGATGCGCGGCGCGAGGTTCGTCGTGCGGTCGCGCGCACCGGCGAGGATCTCGATCGTCGAGGCGCGGTCCGGGTAGCCGAGCGACGTCTTGATGAGGAAGCGGTCGAGCTGCGCCTCCGGCAGCCGGTACGTGCCCGCCTGCTCGATCGGGTTCTGCGTGGCGATGACCATGAACGGCCGGCCCACCGAGTGGGTCACGCCGTCGACCGTGACGTGCCCCTCCTCCATGACCTCGAGCAGCGCGGCCTGCGTCTTCGGCGACGCGCGGTTGATCTCGTCCGCGAGCACCACCGACGCGAAGACCGGCCCCTGGTGGAACTCGAACTTGTGCGTGCTCTGGTCGTAGATCGTCACGCCCGTGACGTCCGACGGCAGCAGGTCCGGCGTGAACTGGATGCGGTGGTGCGTGCCCTGCACCGTCGCGGCCAGCGCCTTCGCGAGCGACGTCTTGCCCGTGCCGGGCGCGTCCTCGAGCAGCAGGTGCCCCTCGGCCAGCATCGCCGTGAGCGCGAGCCGGATCGTCCGGTCCTTGCCCAGCAGCGCCTGCCCGACGTTGGACACCAGCGTGTCGAACGTCTCGGCGAACCAGGCGCTCTGCTCGGGGGTCATCGTGTTCTCCTCCAGGGACGTGCGGGGGTCAGGGTGCGGCGGGCACCGTGTAGGTCGCGGGGTTCGACGCCGGGCCGGCGCCCTTCTCGTTGCGGGCGGTCACGACGACGGTGACCGTGGCACCCGGCCCCGGGTTGCCGAGGTCGCGCATGCGGCGGGTCGTGGTCGTCCCGTTCTCGTCGTCGCAGCCCACCTGGTTGCCGTCGACGGACCAGCAGACCTGGTACGTCACCGAGAGGCCGCCCGAGTCGGGTGCGGACCACGCCGCCCTGAGCTCGGTCGGCGCGCTGGTCGAGTTCGGCGTGAGCGTCAGGCCGCCGACCTTGCCCGGTACGGCGCCCCACGTCACGACCGCGCTGTTCTGGCCCGGCGAGCCGCTGAACGTACGGCCGTCGATCGTGGTCTCCGCGACGACCGTGATCGTGACGCGCGTGCCCTGCCACCGCCAGTTCCAACCGGACACGTCGATCGTGTGCCCCGACGCCTGCGTGCCGTCCGCGCGCTGACCCGTGTCGGTCTGCACCGTCCACCGGTACCGCAGGTTGCCGCCGCCGTTCGACGCGGCCGCGGACCAGCTGATCTGCAGCGCCGTGGGGCGACCCGCGGAGGTCGTGGCGGTGACCACCGGCTGGGCGACGTTGGGCTGGCCGGGCGGCGTGGTCGCCGGGGCGCTCGCCGCCGGGCTCCACCCGCTCGAACCCGCCTGGTTCACCGCCCGGACCTGGAACGTGTACGGCTCGTCGCGGCCCTGGAGGCCGTCGGCGACCCACTGCTCGGTGCGGCCGACGGACCGCTCCGACCCGTCGGGCATGCGCACGACGTACTCGGTGATCGGCGCGCCGTTGCCGTCCGCGCCGGACCACGACAGGCGGATCGCGCCCTGGCCCGCGAGCGACGTCGCCGTGAGCGAGGTCGGCGCGGTGGGGAGCCCGAACGTCGACGCGGTCGTCGACCCCGCCGCACCCCAGCCCGCCTTGTTCCGCGCCCGGACCGACACCTGGTACGGGAACCCGGTGCGGGCGTCGGTGAACGTCCAGCGGGTCTGGCCCGCGGGCACGACGACGGTCTGGCCGTTCGGCCCGTCGACGGTGACCTCGTACTCGGCGATCGCGTCGCCGTTGTCGGCACCCGGCGTCCACGACACGTCGAGGACGCGGCCCGTCTGCGAGTCCGTCGGCACCGCCTGCACGGTCGGGGCGTCGGGCACGCGCGCCGGCACCATGGGCGCCGACCACGGCGACCAGGGGCCCGGCTCGGGCGCACGGTTCTGCGCGCGCACCTGCACCGTGTAGGCCGTGCCGTTGCGCAGCCCCGTGAACGTGTGGCTCGTCGAGCTCGTCGAGACGCTCGCCGGGCCGTTCAGCGGCGCGGGCGAGATCTGCAGCGTGTAGCTCGAGATGGCCGAGCCGCGCGACGCCGGCGGGGTCCAGCGGGCCGTCACGGCGTTGTCGCCGAACTCGAGCGTCGGGGCGGCCGGCGCGTCCGGCACGGCGTCGGGGCGAGCAGGCGCCGACGGCGCGCTCGGGTCCGACCACCCGACCGCGTTGCGCGCGGCGACCGTGAACGTGTACTCGACGTCGTTCGTCAGGTTGTCGAGCGTGCACGTCGTGCTCGTGCACGACCGCGTGATCCCGCCCGGGCTGGCGACGACGCGGTACTCCTCGATCGCCGCACCGCGGTTGTCGGGCGCGTCCCACGACAGGACGACGGTCCGGTCGCGCACCTCGCCGACGCGCGGCGCGATCGGCACGGCAGGCCGGCCGCGCACGACGAGCACGACGCGCCCCTCGACCTCGCGGTCGGGGTCCCCGGTCGCGTCACGCACGCGCACGACCGCGACCATCTGGCCGATGTAGCCCTGGGCGGGCCGCAGCGCGACCGTGCCGTCGCCGACGGCCACCGTGCCCTCCCCCGCCTCGACGCGCGCACCGACGACGGTCAGCGGCTCGCCGGGGAACGGGTTGAACGCGCCCTCGAGCACGTCGACGCGGCGCTCCTTGCCCTCCTCGCCGTCGGTCAGGGTGCGGTCGACGACGTCCGCGAGCTGACGCTTGCTCGCCACGACGCGCACGTCGACGGTCTGGTCGAGCGAGCCCGACCGCCCGTACCCGATGCGGATCGGCAGCTGCGCGGTCTTGCCCTTGGGCGTGTCGCGGGCCGCCGCGACGTAGAGGACGCCGTCCTCGACGTTCGCCGTGAACCCGACGGGGCTCGCAGCCGTGAGCTGGTAGCTGTACTTCTCGGCGGTGCCCGACTGCCCGGCCGGCCCGGTCGTGAACGCGCGCAGGTCGACGACCGACGCCGCCTCGCCGGGTGCGACGTCGATCATCGACGGCGTGAACGTCGGCGGGTGGTCGTCGACCGCGTACACGTCGATGAGCAGCGTGAGCGGCGCGGTGTGCGCGGACGAGTCGCCCGTGCCCGTCGCGTCGGTGACCACGAGCGTGATCGACGCCGGTCCCGCGTACCCGGGGGCCGAGCGGAACTGCAGCGTGGTGTCGTCCTTGACCAGACCGCTGCCGTCGGACTTCGTCGCGGTGACGCCGAGCGGGTCGGCGACCTGCGCGGTGCGTCCGGGCGCGACCTTGACCTGCTCGTCGAGCGAGATCTCGAGCAGCTCGCCCGACGCGACCCGCAGGTCGGGGGCGCCGCGGCGCAGCGTCGGCGGGAAGAACCCGAGCGCGGGCACCGTGATGAACGCCCAGGACGCCGCCTCCCCCGTCGGGTCGGTCGTGTTGGTGAGGCGGTACGGCAGCGTCTGCGCGTGGTCGACGAGGGTGACCACGACGCGTCCGTCCGTGCCCACGCGCGCGACGTCGGCGACCGACCGCGGCACGGACACCTCGAGGTCGCTGAGCGGCCCGCTCGGGTTCTGCGCGAGCGCGAGGACGTCGACGGCGACCTCGGTGAGCTCGAACGTGTCGGCGGGCGGCACGACGACGTCGGCGGCGATCGGGGCGAGCACGGGGGCGTCGCGCGTCACCGTGACGGTGAGCACCGCGGTGTCGCTGCCGCCGCGCGTGTTGGTCGCGGTGTACGAGATCTGCAGGATCCCGTCGCGCTCGGGTGCGCGCACGATGATGCGGCGGCCCTCGACCTCGGCGTCGACGTCGGCGGGTGACGTCACGAGCTCGTTCGACAGGCGCAGCTCACCGCCGCTCGAGTCGACGTCGTTGGCCAGGACGCGCACCTCGACGGTGCGCCCGGGTGCGACGGTCACCGCGTCGTCGCGCGCGACCACGGTGGCCGCGGTCGTGGGGCGCTTCGCGATCCCGACACGGATGTCCGCGACCGCGCGCTGACCGGTCCAGTCCTCGACGGCGTAGCTGAACGTCACGGTGCCGAGGTCGTCCTGCGCCGCCTCGTAGACGAGGTAGTCAGCGCCGACCTCGACGATCCGCCCGCGCTCCGGCGGCTTGGCGAAGCCGAGCAGCGTCACGCCGTCGCCGTCGTCGTCGATCCCGACGAGTGGCACGTCGATGCGGACCTTGTCGCCCGCGAACACCCGCGCCTCGAGGTCCCGCGGTCGCGGCGGAGCCTTGGTCGCCGCGTCGGAGGCGTGCACGCGCACCGTGAGCGTCGCGGCGGTCTCGTTGCCGGTCTCGTCGCGCACGACGAAGGTCGCGCGCGCGGTGATCGGCGTGGCCGGCGCCTGGTAGCGCAGCACGTCGCCCGACACGAACAGCAGGCCCTCGCCGTCGCCGAGCGGCTCGGCGAGCGTCGGCACGACCGTCAGCCGGTCGCCGTCCGGGTCGTACGCGGTGTCGAGCACGGGGATCGTCACGACGCCGCCCGTCCGCACGGACGCCTCGACGTTGCGCACGACGGGTGGCTGCGACGTCCCCGTCGCGGCGACGGGTCGCACGACGATCTCGCCGACGGCCTGCTCCCCGCCGTTCGAGACGACGTACCGCAGGGACACCGGCTGGGTGAGCGTGCGGTCCGCCGTGATCTGGACGTACCGGTGCTCGAGCACCGCGGCGTGCAGCCCGAGCCCGGGCGGCACCTCGACGTCCTGCAGCACGAGCACGCCGCCCGCGGGGTCGGAGTCGTTCTCGAGCGGGTCGATCGTCACCTCGCCGCCCGCGGGCAGGTAGGCGACGTCGCGCACCGCGACCGGCGGTCGCGCCTGCTCGGGCCACTCCAGGACGTCGATGCGCGCGAGCCCGGTCGCCTGCTGCGGTGCGGCCGTCACGACGAACGGCACGTAGTAGGTCTGGGCGCGCGGTGCCGAGAACGTGAACGTGCCCGCCGCGAGGTCCGCGTCCACGGTCGCGCCGACCACCTGGTCGACGCTCGCGAGCCGCGGCGCCTCCTGCGAGCTGCTGCGCACCGCGTCGAGCGGCCGCAGCGTCACGGGCTGGCTGACGTAGGTGACCGCGTGGACGGGGTCGATCTGCGGTGCGAGCGAGCCCGCCGGGCGCACGTCGACCTCGAGCGAGCCCTCGACCGTGTGGTTGCCGTCGGAGACGAGCACGGTGACCGGGCTGCGGCCGAGGCGGCCGCCGTCGGCCTTGAACGTGAGCGAGCCGTCCTGCCGGAACCGCACCGTGCCGGCCGCGGGATCGGCGGACGCGCCGACGAGCACGAGGTCGTCGCCGTCGGGGTCGCGGAAGTCGGCCAGGACCTGGTGCTCGGCCTCGCCGCCCGCCTCGACGCGCAACGACCCCGTGCGCAGCTGCACCGGCGGGTCGTCGAGCGACGCGTCCCGCGCGGTCAGCCGCACGCGCGCGGTCGTGGGCGACGACGTGCCGCGGCCGTCGTCGACGGTGTAGCTGAACTCCGCGGTGCCCGACGCGTCGGGCGCGACCGCGACCTGCAACGACCGCCCGCCGAAGATGGGCTCGACCGTGCCGAACTCGGGCGGCAGCGGTTCGACGCCCGAGATGACGAGGATGCCGCAGTCCGACGACGAGTCGTTGTCGACGACGGGCAGGATCGTGGTCCGGCCGGGCCGCACGCCGAACTCGTCGTCCGCCGCCACGGGCGGTGCCGAGGTGTCGCTGCACTCCGTGACGAGCTCCTGCGTCGTCTGCGGCGTCTGCGACTCGTCCTCGGCCTCCTCCGGCTCCTCCTCGGGCACCACGTCCTGCCAGTCGGGCGTGCGCAGCTCGGTGTCCTGCGTCGGCATCCAGACGCGGCCGCGGAGCGTGTCGTTCAGCACGACGATGCCGTGGTTGACGCGGAACACGAGCACGTCCTGCGCGGACATGTCCTGCAGGTCCCGGACCTGCGCCTTCTTCCCGTCGCACAGCTGCAGGTACGAGCCCAGCGGCGTGGCCCACGCGGCGTGCGCGCACGACCCGACCTGGACCGGTGCGGCGGGCAGGCCCTCGCCGGTCGTCGGGTGCTCGACGACGTCGCCGCCGTCGAGCGGGACCTCGAGCAGCGCGTCGCGGCTGGCCACGAGCACGCGCGACGACTCGGGGCCCGGCTGCTGGAGGACGAGGTCGTCGCCGTCGAGCTCGACCGTGCCGTGCAGGGTCCGCAGGGTGCTGCCCGTCAGCGCGACGGGCTCGTCGCCGACCGCGGTGACGTGCTCGACCTCCCCCTCGCCCTGGAGCGAGCCTGCGGGCGTCGTGCCCGGCACCCCCGCGAGGTCGACGCGCGTCACCTCGCCGTCGCCGGCGACCGCGAGCGCGACGCCGCTGCGCGCGACCACGACCGTGCCGCCGTCGCCGACCTCGACGTCCGCCGGGTCCTGCGGGACGTTGAGCCGGTCGAGCCCGCTCACGGGACGCACCCACACGTCGCCGCCGGCGGCCACGGCGACCGTCCCGGCGGCCATCGACACGTCCGCGTCGCCCGGGGCGGCCACCGCGGTGGTCTGCGTGACCGACGCGGGGTCGACGACCGAGAAGCCGGTCGGCTCGAGGAGGAGCACGTCACGGCCGTCCTGCAGGACGTCGAACCGACTGCCGCTGGTCACGACCCCGGCGTCGAGCTCCTCGACCTGGGCGTTGAACCGGCCGAGCTTGAGCTGGCTGGTGTTGGTGAGCCACACGCCGCCGTCGTTGAGGTCGACGCGCGCGAGCGGGAAGCCCTGGTCGACGAGCGCGAGCACGGCGACGACCGCGGGCAGCGTGACCACGGCCATCGTCTTCGTCGCACGGCTGCGCACGGTCTGCCAGCTCACGACGAGCACCCCTGCGCGGGCTGCGCGGACGACGAGCGGTCGGCGCGCACGATCGAGACCTGGATGCAGGCCTGCCCGCCCGGTGCCTGTGCGGCGGGCACCGTGGCGGTCGGCGCGTCGGTCAGCTCCGACGGGCCCTCGCCCGTCGCGGTCCGGACGGCCCAGAGGTACTGGTCGCCCTCGGCCGGGACGGGGTTGACCCAGGTGAACACGACCGAGCCGTCGGCCTGGACCACGCCCTTGAGCGAGTGCGGCGCGGGCACGACGCTGCCCGTCACCTGCGGCGCGTCGCCCGTCAGGTCGTCCTGCGACGGCGACGTGCGCGGCGCCGGGTCGCCCGTGAGGGTCGCGTACGCGACGACGCCGACCGTGCCGAGCAGCACGACGGCGGCGGCCGCACCCGCGAGCAGGCGCGTGCGCCGGGAGGCGGGTGCGCGCTCGGGCTCAGCGGCGACGGCGGTCTCATCCGGCACGACGAACGCCGTCGGGCGGGGCGCCGCCGGTGCGGCGTCCTGCGGGACGACGTGCACGCCGCGCAGGCGCGTCGCGTCGTCCTCGCCCGCCGCCACCTGCGCGACGGCCGGGACGGGCGTACCGGGACGGGCGCCGTGCGGGTCGAGCGTGACGACCGACCGGACGCGCGTCGCGTCCTCGGGCGCGCCCGACGGGGCGACCGGGAGCGTCTCGACCGGCTCGTCGCCGTCGGGCAGGTCGAGCGGCGTGACCGGCAGCCGGAGGCCGGACTCGACCGCCTGCAGCGCCCGGCCCATCGCGGCGGCCGACATGAAGCGGCGGTCCGGGTCCTTGGCCATCGCGCGCTCGAGCACGTGCTGGAGCCCGACGGGCACGTCGTCGCGCCCGGTCGGCGGCAGCGGCGAGCGCTCGATGCGCGCCACGAGCTGCTGCGCGCTGTTCTGCCCGCCCGGGATCTCGAACGGCGTGCGGCCCGCGAGCAGCGAGTAGACCGTCGCTCCGAGCGAGTACACGTCGGACCGCTCGTCGCCCGTGGGGTGCTCGCCGAGCAGCTCGGGCGGCGACCACGGGATCGACATGCCGACCGTCGCGCCGGCGCCGTGACCGGTCGTCGCGGCGATGCCGAAGTCCGTGAGCGCCGGCCAGCCGAAGTCCGTGGTGAGGACGTTCGCCGGCTTGATGTCGCGGTGCAGGATGCCCGCACGGTGCGCGGTCTCGATCGCGGAGGCCAGGCGCACGCCGATGCGCAGCGACTCCGCGACGGAGATCCGCTCCTGCCGGTACCGCTCCGCGAGGCCCGGCCGCGAGCAGTACTCCATGACGAGGTACGGCCGGCCGTCGGCCGCGATCGCCGCCTGGTAGATCGTGACGATCGACGGGTGGTGCGACAGCTGGGCCATGAGGTTGGCCTCGGACTGGAACCGCGACCGGACCTCGTCGTCGAGGCTGCCGGCGAGCAGCACCTTCACCGCGACCTCACGTCGCGGGAGCTCCTGCTGGTACAGGAACACGTCCGCGAAACCGCCCAGCCCGAGGACCCTGAGGAACTCGTAGCCGGGCAGTCGCGGCGGGGCGGAGGCTTCGCGGCGTGCGGTCACGACCCCCGCTCCACGGTGAACGTCACCCCGTCGCCCAGGTCGACGACCTCGTCGGTCGCGACGACGCTGGGCTCGCCGGGGTGCAGGCGACGCGCGCCCTCCCCCGGCCGGGAGACGTGCACGCCGTTCGTGGAGTCGAGGTCCGTGACGAGGACGTGGTCGCCCTCGACGCGCACCTCGGCGTGCGTGCGCGAGATGTCCTGCTGCGGGCTCGGCACCGTCACGAGGCGCGGCAGCTCGCGGTTGGTCACGCGCGCGACCTGCGGCGCACGCCCGAGCAGCACCGCGCGGTCGAGCGTCACGACCAGGCCCGTCGACAGCACGAGCTTCGCGGGCTCGGCCGCCGCGGGGACCGCGAACGGGCCGGGCACCTCGTCGGCCGCCCAGCTCGGCAGCTGGTCGCGGATCGCGGCGAGGTCGGACGACAGGATCGTCAGGCCGTCGTGGTCGTCCGGCGACGCGGGCGGCACGGCCGGCTGGTCGACGGGCCGCACGGGCGGCAGGTCGACGAGGCCCGGACGCTGCGCGTGCTGCTCGAGGAACTGCTCGGCCGCCGCGACGACGTCGTAGCGCGGCTCGGTGGGCTGGGGCTCGAGCGAGTAGGCCGCCGACGCGGGTGTGCGCACCGTGTGCTCCCACGCGTCGGGTGCCGGGGCGGCGGGCTCCTGCGCGACGTCCGGGACCTGCGCCGGCGGGGTGTCCTTGGTCAGCGCGACGGGCTGCGCCGCGGGCTCGCCCGCGGCCTCGGGCTCGGCGTCGACGGGCTCGCCCACGACCGGCCTCGCGTCGCCCGGCTCGACGTCGGACGGCTCGGCGGCGACGGGCTCGAGGGCCACGGGCTCCACCGGGGCGGCCTGCGCGGCCGCCTCCTCGGCGACCGGCTCGCCCTCGACGGCAGGCTCCGGGGCCTCGACGACGGACGACCGCGCGTCGTCGACGGACGCGACAGGCGAGCGCGCCTCCTCCACCTCGGGCTCGACGACCGGCACGACGACCTCGGCGACGTCCACGCGGACAGTCCCGGCGGGCGCGACGCCCTCGACGAGCGGGAGCGCGGGCGCGTCCGGCGCACCGTCCGCGCGCGCGACGAGCACGCCCACGGTCTCGAGCACCTGCTCCGACCACGTACGGACGGCGCCGGCCCGCAGCACCTGCACGGCGCCGTCGGTCGCGGTCACCTCGACGTCGACGTCACCCCGCACGGCCACGTGCACGCGCGTGCCGTCGACCGACGCGACCGCGAACGGCGGCAGCGCGGCGAGGCCGTCGCGCGCGAGGACGTCGAGCGCCGCGAGCACACCCTGCGGCGCGGCGTCCCACAGCGCACGGGCGACGTCGGCGTCGGCCTGCGGGCCGACGAGCGCGACGAACCCCGGCCGGACGACCGCGGTCCACTCGCCGGCGCTGTACTGGGGCACGCTCATGTCGGGGTCTCCTGGTCGCGAGCGGTCGGGGATTCGGACGAGAGTGTGCCTCCATGGTCCGACGTCCCGGGGGAGGTTGACGAGGGCCGCGCGGGCGAACGTGGCACGGTCGCCCCGTTGAGCATCTCGTCCCACTGGGTCGGGGCCAGGTCGGCACCGATGCGCGGCACGGTGATGTGGACGTCGTCGAGCGCGCCCGCGGCGGTCGCGACGTCGACGACGACGGCGCTCACGTTGTCCCGGGCGCCACGGTCGAGCGCCGCCTGGACGAGCTGCGTCGCGACGTCCTGGGGGTCGCCGACGGCGGCGAGCACCGCGGCGAGCTGGTCGTCGTGGAGCTCGCGCGTGAGGCCGTCGGTGCAGATGAGGAGCCGGTCGCTGAGCCCCGCGGGGAGCAGCCAGTAGTCGGGCTCGGGGGGCTCGCCGGTCCCGAGCGCACGCGTGAGGACGTGCCGCTCGGGGTGCCGCTCGGCGTCGTCGACGGTGATCTCGCCGAGGTCGATGAGCTCCTGGACGACGGAGTGGTCGACGCTGACCTGCTCGAGGACGCCGTCGGACCAGCGGTAGACGCGTGAGTCGCCGACGTTGAAGACGAGCCAGTAGGACCCGCCCTCGTGCTCGGTGACGGCGACGCCGGCCACGGTGGTGCCCCCGCGTCGGCCGCCCGTGAACTCGCCGCGGATGCGAGCCGCGGTGCGCGTGAAGCACGCGTGCACGTCGTCGGCGGTCGCCGCGAGCTGGCCCGCGAGCTGCGCGAACTCCTCGACGGCGATGCGGCTCGCGAGGTCCCCCGCGTCGTGGCCACCCATGCCGTCGGCCACGAGGAAGACGGGCGGGTAGGCGAGCAGCGCGTCCTCGTTGACCTCGCGGACGAGGCCTCGGTCGGTCGCCGATCCCCAGGACGTGCGCACGCAGGCCCCTTCCTCGGTCCGGACGACGCCTTGGGGCGCCGCGCATATGGTGCCTCACCAGGGCCGGTCCCACACAAACGAGGACCGATCGGCGGTCAGATGCCGAGCTGGAACACGCCCCAGTACGCCAGGACGACGAGCAGCACGGCCGACCCGACGACGACCGCCCCGCCCGCCACGACGCGCAGCACGCCGCCGGCGACGGGCGCGTGCGCGGCGCCGAGCCGGTGGACGCGCCGCGCCAGGAGGACGCCGGCGACGACGGCGCCGACCCCCAGCAGGCGCACCAGGAGCCACCCGCCCTGCACGACCCAGTCGTTGCGCTCGTAGTCGAGCGCGAGCCGCGCGACGGCCACGAGGTACACGACGAGCGCGACGACCGTGACGATCGTGCCGACGCCCAGCAGCGTGAGGCGGGACGCGACGCCGGGGCCGAACCGCGCGGGCCGTGGCGGCGTCGTCGTGCCCTGCGCGTCCGGGGAACCGCGCCGCCGTCCTGCGCGCAGGCGCACGGCCTCGACGGTGCGCGCTCCCCCGACGGCGAGCGGCGCGAGCACGATCAGGCCGGCCGCGACGGCCACGGTCCCCAGGACGACGTCGCCGTCGCGCAGCCACCACGGCTCGGGCACGGGTGCGGCGACGTAGGTCTGGACGGGCTGCGCACCGGCGATGCGGGGTTCGCTGCTGCCGGTCGCCGGCAGGCCGAGCACCCAGCCGGACAGGTCGCGCAGGAACACCGGCGACACGTCGCCGTCGACCCGGATCCCGTGGTTCGCGCCCTCGTAGTAGCGGACGGTCACGTCGCCGTTCCCGGCGATGGCGGTGTCGCGGATGATCTGCTCGGCGCCCTGCACGGTCGGCATCGACGCGTCGCCCGTGCCGTAGACGACGAGGACCGGCTGGCGCATCTGCCGCTGGAAGGGCGTGACGTCGAAGTCCGCGTACTCGAACCCGCCGCCCGGCAGCGACATGCCGACCGCACGGGGGATCGCCCGGAAGACGCCGTGCGGGACGCCGGTGTTGCGCAGGTAGGAGTCGACGGCGAAGGCGGCCTGCTCGCGCGGCGGCACGACGGGCGACGACACGAGCACGACGAACGCGATGCGCGGGTCCTGCGCGGCCATGACGGGCGCGATCCAGCCGCCCTCGCTCTCGGCGTAGACGCCGACGCGGTCCGGGTCGACGTCGTCGTGCCGGCGCAGCACCTCGACGGACGCCTCGTAGTCCGCGGCCATCTGCACGTAGTCGCGGTGCCGCGTCGTGTAGGTGTCGAGCCGCTTGTCGGGGACCATCGCGACGATGCCCGACGCTGCGAGCGCGTGCGCCTGCTCGACGAACGCCCGCGTGAACTTGCCGGTGCCGGCGCCGTGCACGAACACCACGCCGGGCGCGGGCTCGTCGAGCCCGACGGGCACGCTGATCTGCGCCTCGACGGTCGCGCCGTCGAGCTGCACGGTGACGGTGCTCGTCGCGACGTCGTAGGTCCGCAGCGGCGGCGCGGCGCCGATCGCGGTGTCCGCCGTCTCGACCGCGATCGGGTCGGCGAGCGGCACCGGGTCCCACTGCGGCCCCATGACGGCGCCGAGCACCGCGAGCACGACGATGCCGAGCGCGGTGCTCGCGACGACGCGGTACGGCGACCCGCCCCGCCGCTCGTGCGGCAGGGTGCGACGGTCGCGGAACCCGGGGCGGAGCATCAGAAGCCGAGCCTCCCGAGCTGCTTGGGGTCGCGCTGCCAGTCCTTCGCGACCTTGACGTGCAGGTCGAGGAACACGCGCGCGCCGAGCAGCGCCTCGATGCCGCGCCGCGCCTGGCTCCCGACGTCACGCAGGCGGGCGCCGCCCTTGCCGATGACGATCGCCTTCTGGCTGTCGCGCTCGACGAACAGGTGCACCCGCACGTCGAGCATGGGCGTGGCGTCGGGCGACGTCGTCTCGCGCGGCACGATCTCCTCGACGACGACCGCGAGCGAGTGCGGCAGCTCGTCGCGGACCCCCTCGAGCGCGGCCTCGCGGACGAGCTCGGCCACCATGACGTGGTCGGGCTCGTCGGTGAGCTCACCCTCGGGGTACAGCGCGGGGCCCTCGGACAGGTGCCCGACGAGCACGTCCTCGAGCACCTTGACCTGGTAGCCGGAGACGGCCGAGACCGGCACGATGTCCGCCCACTCCCCGAGGTTCTGCACGGCCATCAGGTGCTCCGCGAGGCGTCCCTTGCCGACCGTGTCGGCCTTGGTGACGACCGCCACGACGGGCGTGCCGCGGCCGTCGCGCGCGAGCTCGGCGAGCTGGTCGGCGATGAACCGGTCGCCGGGCCCGACGCGCTGGTCCGCGGGCAGGCAGAACCCGACGACGTCGACCTCGGTGAGCGTGTCCTTGACGAGGTCGTTGAGCCGCTCGCCGAGCAGCGTGCGGGGACGGTGCAGGCCGGGGGTGTCGACGAGCACGAGCTGCGCGTCGGGCCGGTGCACGATGCCGCGCACCGCGTGCCGCGTGGTCTGCGGGCGGCCCGAGGTGATCGCGACCTTCTGCCCCACCAGCGCGTTGGTGAGCGTCGACTTGCCCGCGTTGGGCCGGCCGACGAAGCAGGCGAATCCTGAACGGAAGGTCATCGTGCGGCTCCGTGCTGGTCGGTCGGCACGCCCTCGGCGGGCGTGTGCGTCGGGGGGTCGTCGGGCGTCGCGAGGCTGACGAGGACGGTCGACAGCGTGCGGCGCCTGCCCTGGGCCTCCTCCGCGACGAGGTGCAGGCCGTGGATGTCGCCCGCCGACCCGGGCAGCGGGACCTTGCCGAGCGCCTTCGCGAGCAGCCCGCCGACGGTGTCGACGTCCTCGTCCTCGACGTCGAGCCCGAACAGCTCGCCGACCTCGTCGCGGCCCAGCCGCGCGGGCACGCGGTAGACGCCGTCGCCGAGGTCCTCGACCTCGGGTGCGGTCGGGTCGTGCTCGTCGGTCAGCTCGCCGACGATCTCCTCGAGCGCGTCCTCGATGGTGACGAGCCCGGCGATGCCGCCGTACTCGTCGACGACCATCGCCATGTGCGACGAGCCGTCCTGCAGCTCACGCAGCAGCTCGTCGACGGGCTTGGACTCGGGCACGAACACCGCGGGCCGGGCGAGGGAGTGCGCGGGCGCGGCGAGCAGCGCGTCGGCGTCGGGGTCGTCGACGCCGGGAGCGAGGCGCAGCCGTCGGACCACGTCCTTGAGGTACAGCACGCCGCGCAGGTCGTCCACCGACTCGCCGACGACGGGCACGCGCGAGAACCCGGACCGGCGCAGCAGCCCGAGCACCTTGAAGACCGGGGTGTCGGCGTGCGTCGTGACCATGTCGGTGCGCGGCACCATGACCTCGCGCGTGAGCGTGTCGCCGAGCTCGAGCACGGAGCGGAACATCTCGCGCTCCTCGTCCTCGATCGCCTCGGACTCGCTCACGCGCTGGACCATCTCGCGCAGCTCCTCCTCGCCCTGCGCGGGCCCGGCGTACGACGCGGCGCGGCCGAGCCCGCCGAACGCGACGGTGATCCCGAGCAGCGGGCGGGACAGGACCGTGAGCGTCTGCACGGGGTGGGACCGGCCGATGCTGCGCGGGCTCACGCGCACGAGCAGGAACGCGACCACGGCGACGAGCCCGACGGTGATCAGCAGGACCGCCCACCACGGCAGCGAGCCCGACGACACGACCAGCGTGAGGCAGACCGTGGCGGTCATCTCCGCGAGCAGGCGGACGAACGACGCCGCCGCGACGACGCGCGACGCGTGCTCCTCGAGACGCATGACGCGCGCGGCGGCCGGGTGCTGGTCGGCGACGAGGTCGGTCACCGTGGCGCGCGAGACGCGCGTGACCGCGACCTCGCCCGCGGACATCGCCGCCGCGAACGCGATGCCGAGGACGGCGAGCGCGACGAGCAGCCCGACGGGGACGTCGGTCATCGACCGGCCAGGAACGTCAGCAGGAGGCGTCGCTGGAGCGCGAACATCTCCTTCTCCTCCTCCGGCTCGACGTGGTCGTAGCCCAGCAGGTGGAGGATGCCGTGCGTCGTGAGCAGCAGCAGCTCCTCGGCCGTGGAGTGACCCGCGGCGCGCGCCTGCTGCGCGGCGACCTCGGGGCACAGCACGACGTCGCCCAGCAGGCCGGCCGGGGTCGGCTCGCCCTCGCGGCCGGGACGCAGCTCGTCCATCGGGAAGGACAGCACGTCGGTCGGGCCGGGCTCGTCCATCCACTTGACGTGCAGGTCCGTCATGACGTCGGTGCCGACGAGCATGATCGACATCTCGGTCTGCGGGTGCACGTGCATCGCGTCGAGCACGAACCGCGCGAGCGCCGCGAACTCGGCCTCGTCGACGTCGAAGCCGGACTCGTTGTTGACCTCGATGCTCATCGGGTGCCGCTCCTGTCCCAGCGCGCGTACGCGTCGATGATGTCGCTCACGAGCCGGTGGCGGACCACGTCGGCGGACGACAGGCGGCAGAACGCGACGTCGTCGACGCCGTCGAGGACGTTCTCGACGACGCGCAGCCCGGACGTGGTGTTCGACGGCAGGTCGACCTGCGTGACGTCGCCGGTGACGACGACGCGCGAGCCGAACCCGAGCCGCGTGAGGAACATCTTCATCTGCTCGACGGAGGTGTTCTGCGCCTCGTCGAGGATGATGAACGAGTCGTTGAGGGTGCGCCCACGCATGTAGGCGAGCGGCGCGACCTCGACCGTGCCGGCCTCCATGAGCCGCGGGATCGACTCGGGGTCGACCATGTCGTGCAGCGCGTCGTAGAGCGGTCGCAGGTAGGGGTCGATCTTCTCCGACAGCGTGCCGGGCAGGAACCCGAGCCGCTCCCCCGCCTCGACGGCGGGGCGCGTGAGCACGATCCGGTTGACCTGGCGGGCCTGGAGCGCCTGCACGGCCTTCGCCATCGCGAGGTACGTCTTGCCGGTGCCGGCCGGGCCGATGCCGAACGTCACGGTGTGGCGGTCGATCGCGTCGACGTACTCCTTCTGGCCCGCGGTCTTGGGCCGGATGGTGCGGCCGCGCGCGGTGAGGATGTTGAACGTCAGGACGTCGGCGGGGCGGGCCGTGGAGCCCTCGGCGAGCATCGCGACCGAGCGCTGCACGACGTCGGGCGTGAGCGGCGTGCCGGCGGCGGCCATCTCGACGAGCTCGTCGACCAGGCGGGCCACGAGGGCGACGTCGCCCGCGGGACCCGCGAGGGTGACCTCGTTGCCGCGGACGTGCACGTCGACCGTGGTGAAGCCGGACTCGATCGCGCGGAGCACCTCGTCGCGCAGGCCCAGCAACTCGACCATCGAGACGTCGGCCGGGACGGTGATGCGGTGCTCGACGCGGGCGTGCGCACCGGCCGGGCGGGGATCAGTGTGGGGCTGCGTCATGGGTCGGCGTACGCCGTGCGCTCCTTCGGTGGCGGTCGCGGGGCGCGTCGGGCGCGTCGCACGCGGTCTCGGTGGTCGTCCCAGTCTACCGACGCCCTGCACGCGTCCGCCGAGCGCAATCCCGTCGACCGCCCGGGACCTTGGTACTGCGCGCCGGGCACGGACGGGGACAGACTGGCCGGTGGGAGGCCGGGTGAGGGCGCCCGGCCGCACGCGGAGGTGCGCCGTGGCGACGTACGTGTGGGACTTCACGCAGGGCGACAAGGACCAGAAGGACCTCCTGGGCGGCAAGGGGGCGAACCTCGCCGAGATGACGCGGCTCGGCCTCCCCGTCCCGCCGGGCTTCACGATCACGACCGAGGCGTGCCGCGCGTACATGCGCACGGGTGAGGTGCCGCGCGGGCTCGCGGTCGAGGTGACGACGGCGCTGCGCACGATGGAGGACACGCTCGGGCGGCGGTTCGGCGACCCCGACGACCCGCTGCTCGTGTCGGTGCGGTCGGGGGCCAAGTTCTCGATGCCCGGGATGATGGAGACCGTCCTCGACGTCGGGCTCAACGACACCACCGTGCACGGGCTGGCGCGGTTCAGCGGCGACGAGCGGTTCGCGTGGGACTCCTACCGCCGCCTCGTGCAGATGTTCGGCCGCACGGTGCTCGGCCTCGACGGTGCGCTGTTCTCCGACGCGCTCGACGCGGCGAAGGCGGCGCGCGGCGTGACGTCCGACGTCGACCTCGACGCCGACGCGCTGCGCGAGCTCGTCGGCGCGTTCCAGGAGATCGTGCGGTCGCAGACGGGCGCGCCGTTCCCGCAGGACCCGCGCGAGCAGCTCGACCTCGCGATCGTCGCGGTGCTGGGCTCGTGGAACACCGAGCGCGCGCGGCTCTACCGCCGCAAGGAGCGCATCCCCGACGACCTGGGCACGGCCGTCAACGTCGTGCCGATGGTGTTCGGCAACCTCGGGCCGACGTCGGGCACGGGCGTCGCGTTCACCCGCGACCCGGCGACCGGCAAGACCGGCAACTACGGCGACTACCTCGCGAACGCGCAGGGCGAGGACGTGGTCGCGGGGATCCGCAACACGCTGTCGCTCGACGACCTCGCCGAGCGCGACCCGGACGCGTACGGGCAGCTCCGCGGTGCGATGCGCCAGCTCGAGACGCACTACCGCGACCTGTGCGACATCGAGTTCACGATCGAGCGCGGGAAGCTCTGGATGCTCCAGACGCGCGTCGGCAAGCGCACGGCTCCCGCGGCGTTCCGCATCGCGACGCAGCTCGTCGACGAGCACCTCATCACGCTCGACGAGGCGCTCGCGCGGGTCACCGGGGCGCAGCTCTCGCAGCTGCTGTTCCCGCAGTTCGCCGCGTCCGCGGACCGCACGCTGCTCGCACGCGGGATGGCCGCCTCCCCGGGTGCCGCGGTTGGTGCCGCGGTGTTCGACTCGGCCACGGCGCAGGAGCGGGCCGCGCGCGGCGAGGACGTCGTCCTCGTGCGCCGGGAGACGAACCCCGACGACCTCGGCGGCATGATCGCGGCCGTCGGCGTGCTCACGGCGCGCGGCGGCAAGACGTCGCACGCGGCGGTCGTCGCGCGCGGCATGGGCCGCACGTGCGTCGTCGGTGCCGAGGCCGTCGACATCGACCTCGTCGCGCGCTCGTTCCGCGTCGACGGCCACGTCGTGCGCGAGGGCGACACCGTCGCGATCGACGGCGGCACGGGCGAGGTGTTCCTCGGGCAGGTCCCCGTCGAGCCGTCGCCGGTCAGCCGGTACCTCGAGGAGGGGCTCGACGCGGCGCTCGACCACGCGCCCGACGACGACACGCGCGAGCTCGTCCGGTCCGTCGACCGCCTCCTCTCGCACGCCGACGCCGTCCGCCGGTTGCACGTGCACGCGAACGCCGACACCGCCGCCGACGCCGCGCGCGCCCGCCGGCTCGGGGCGCAGGGCGTCGGGCTGTGCCGCACCGAGCACCAGTTCCTGGGCGAGCGGCGCGTGCTCGTCGAGCGCGTCGTGCTCGCGTCGTCCGACGAGGAACGGCAGGCGGCTCTCGACGCGCTGCTGCCGCTCCAGCGCGAGGACTTCGTCGGGCTGCTGCGCGAGATGGACGGGCTGCCCACGACGATCCGCCTGCTCGACCCGCCGCTGCACGAGTTCCTGCCCGACCTCACCGACCTGTCGGTGCGCGTCGCGCTCGCGCACGAACGGGGGCAGGACGCGGCCGCCGACGAGCGGCTGCTCGCCGCCGTCCGGCGCATGCACGAGGCGAACCCGATGCTCGGCCTGCGCGGCGTGCGTCTGGGTCTCGTCGTGCCCGGGCTGTTCGCGCTGCAGATCCGGGCGATCTGCGAGGCGGTCGTCGAGCGGCGCGCCGCGGGCGGCGACCCGCGCGCCGAGATCATGGTGCCGCTCGTCGGGTCGGTGCAGGAGCTGCGGCTCGTCAAGGACGAGGCGCGCGCGATCATGGCCTCGGTCGGTGCCGAGCGGGGCGTCGACCCCCACCTGCCCGTCGGGGTCATGATCGAGCTCCCGCGCGCCGCGCTCACCGCCGACCGCATCGCGCAGGAGGCCGCGTTCTTCTCGTTCGGCACCAACGACCTCACGCAGACCACGTGGGGCTTCTCGCGCGACGACGTCGAGGGGGCGTTCTTCGCGCAGTACACCGACAACGGCGTGCTCACGGTGTCGCCGTTCGAGACCATCGACGCGCTCGGCGTCGGGCGGCTCGTGCAGATCGCCGTCGAGCAGGGCCGCGCGGCGCGGCCGGACCTCACGCTGGGCGTCTGCGGGGAGCACGGCGGCGACCCCGAGTCGATCCGGTTCTTCCACGACGCGGGCCTCGACTACGTGTCGTGCTCGCCGTTCCGCGTCCCGGTCGCGCGCCTCGAGGCCGGGCGCGCCGCCGTCGCCGAGGCGGGGGTCGACGTGCGCTGACCCGGCGCGCCAGGACCGCGCGGACGAGGGACCGGCCCGTCCTCAGCTGCGCCCTGGTGGCGCCGTCCCCGCGTCAGGCGTCGTCGCGTCCGCCGTCGAGCGGCAGCACCCGCCACACCACGTCGAGGGCCCGCTCGCCCGACGTGCTCGGCTCGACGCGCTCGACGACGAACGCTCGCGCTCGTAGAACGCCCCGGCACGGGCGTTGCCCGCGAAGTGCTCGACGCACAGCCGCCGCGTCCCTGCGGGGAGGTGCCGGACGACCGCGTCGACGAGCCGCGGGCCGAGCCCTGCGCCACGGTGCTGCGCGTCGAGGTACAGCTTGTACAGGACGTGGTCGTCGCCGTGGCGGCCGCGCTGCGCGACCCCGACGATCTCGCCGTCGTGCTCGGCGACCGTGACCAGCCCCGCGGCGACGGCCCCACCGATCTGCTGCGGCGTCCACCACTGCTCGACCTGCGCGGTCGCGGCCCGGTCGCCGATCAGCGGGGCGTAGTGCGCGCGGACCACCCGGTCGCCGAAGGCGCACACGGCCGCCACGTCGTCGTCTGCGGCCTCACGGACCAGCCACCGCTCCGCCATCGGTCACCCCCGGTGTCGCGTCGTCGCGACCGAGGCTCTCACGCGCCGGGGCCGTGGGTGCGGCCTACGCCCAGCGGCCGAGGCGCTGCGCGAGGAGCGCGAGGGCGACCGGGCCGGCCGTCGAGGTGCGCAGCACGTGCGGGCCGAGGCGGACCGCGACCGCGCCCGCGTCGACGAGGCGGGCGAGCTCGTCGTCCCCGATCCCGCCCTCGGGCCCGACGACGACGAGGCACTCGCGACCCGGCGCTCCGGCGTCCGGCAGCCCCACCGCCGCGATCGGGAGCGTCGCCTCCTCGTGCAGGACCAGCGCGGCTCCCCCGGCGTCGACGGCAGCCCGCACGCGCTGCGCGAGCGCACGCGAGTCGACCGCCGTCCCGACCTCCGGCACGCGCGCGCGACGAGACTGCTTCGCGGCCGCCCGGACGGTGCCGAGCCAGCGGGCACGGCTCTTCGCGGCGCGCTCGCCGCGCCACACGACGATCGACCGGTCCGCCTGCCACGGCAGGACGCCGTCGGCCCCGACCTCGGTCGCCGCCTCGATCGCCTGCTCGTCGCGGTCGCCCTTCGCGAGCGCCTGCACGAGCACGAGCGCGACGTCGGGCGGGGGCTCGACCACGACGTCGTCGACGCGCAGCAGCACGCCCTCGCCGCCGACGGACTCGACGACGCCGACCAGCCGCACGCCCGCGCCGTCGACCACGTCGACCCGCTCCCCCGGCCCACGGCGCTGCACCACGCCCGCGTGCCGACCCTCGGAGCCGTCGAGCAGGAACGTGCCGCCCGCGGCTACGCCCGCGAGCGTCCCCGGCTCCGCGAGGAAGACGGGTGCGCTCACCTCAGCGGCCCGAGAGCTTGTCGCGCAGCTTCGCGAACACTCCGCTGCTCGCGCTCGCGAGCCGCGACTCCGGACGCTCCTCGCCGCGCAGCACCGCGAGCCGCCGCAGCAGCTCGACCTGCTCGTCGTCGAGCGCCGTCGGGACCTGCACCTCGACGTGCACGTGCAGGTCACCGCGCCCGCCCGCGTGCAGGTGGCCGACACCGAGGCCCTTGAGCGTGACGACCTGCGCGGGCTGCGTGCCCGGGCGCAGGTCGACCTCGCGCTCGCCGTCGAGGGTGTCGAGCTGCAGGGTCGTGCCCAGCGCGGCCGCGGTCATCGGCACCTGGAGCGTCGCGTGCAGGTCGTCGCCGCGGCGCACGAACGTGTCGTGCTTGCGCTCGTGGACCTCGAGGTAGACGTCGCCGGCGGGGCCGCCGCCCGGGCCGACCTCGCCCTGACCCGTGAGCTTGATGCGCGTCCCGGTGTCGACGCCCGCGGGCACGTCGACGCCGAGCGTGCGGCGCGAGCGCACGCGGCCCTCGCCCGAGCACTCGGGGCACGGCTCGGGGATGACCGTGCCGAACCCGTGGCACGCGGCGCACGGCTGCGTCGTCATGACCTGACCGAGGAACGAGCGCGCGACGCGCTGCACCGACCCGCGGCCGTGGCAGACCTCGCACGTGCGCGGCGACGTGCCGGGACGGCAGCACGAGCCGCCGCACGTCGGGCACAGCACAGCCGTGTCGACCGGCACCTCCTTGTGCGCGCCGAACGTCACCTCGGTGAGGTCGAGGTCGAGGCGCACGAGCGCGTCCTGCCCGCGACGCGCGCGCGGGATCGGCCCCCGCTGGGCGCCCGCACCCGCGGCCGCGCCGAAGAACGTCTCGAAGATGTCCTGGAAGCCGAAGCCGCCGCCCATGCCGCCGCCGGGCGACGCCGGGTCGGCACCGAGGTCGTACGCGCGGCGCTTCTCCGGGTTGGAGAGCACGTCGTACGCGCGCGACACGTCCTTGAAGCGCTCCTCGGACGCCGCGTCGCTGCCCGCGACGTCGGGGTGGTGCTCGCGCGCGAGCTTGCGGTACGCCTTCTTGATCTGCTCGGGCGAGGCGTCGCGCGGGACGCCGAGGATCTCGTAGTAGTCGGTCACGTTCGGGTGCGCTCGCTTCCTGTGCTCAGGCACGCGGTGGGGACGGGCCGGGGACGCCGCAGAGGGCTCATCCGGCGAGGATGCGGGTCAGGTAGCGGGCGACGGCGCGCACGGCGGTCATCGTCCCGGGGTAGTCCATGCGCAGCGGGCCGAGCGACCCGACGCGGGCCACGACCGCGCCGCTCTCGTCGCCGTAGCCGGTCGTGACGAAGCTCGTCTCGAGCAGGCCCTCGTGCTGCGTCTCGCGGCCGATACGCACGCTCACGGCGGCCTGGTCCTCGGCCATCTCGGACAGCAGGCGCAGCAGCACGACCTGCTCCTCGAGCGCCTCCAGCACGGGCCCGATGGTGTGCGCGAAGTCGACGCCACCGCCGCGCGCGAGGTTCGCGGTACCGGCCAGCACGACGCGCTCCTCGCTCTCCTGCGCGAGCGTCTCCTCGACGAGCGCGACGACCTGGCGGACGAGCGGGGCGTCCTCGGGAGCGAAGGCGTCGTGGAGCTCGCGGAACGCGTCGGGCAGCTCCGACAGGCGGCGGCCGGTCGCGGCGACGTTGAGGCGCGCGCGCAGCTGCGCCACGACGGCCTCGTCGACGTCGTGGTCCTGCTCGAGCGTGCGCTGCTCGACGCGGCCCGTGTCCGTGATGAGCACGACGAGCAGGTGGCGCGCGCCCACGGTGACGAGCTCGACGTGCCGCAGCGCGGAGCGCCGCAGCGACGGGTACTGCACGACCGCGACCTGCCCGGTGAGCTGCGCGATGAGCCGCACGGCACGGTCGACGACGTCGTCGAGGTCGACCGCGTGGTCGAGGAACGCACCGATCGCGCGCCGTTCGGCCGCCGACATCGGCTTCACGGTCGTGAGCCGGTCCACGAACAGGCGGTAGCCCTTGTCGGTCGGCACGCGGCCGGCCGACGTGTGCGGCTGCGCGATGTACCCGGCGTCCTCGAGGGCCGCCATGTCGTTGCGGATCGTCGCGGGCGAAACGCCCAGCGCGTGCCGTTCGACGAGCGCGCGCGACCCGACCGGCTCGCGCGTCGCGACGTAGTCCTCGACGATCGCGCGCAGCACGTCCAGCCGACGGTCCTCGCTCACTCTCGCCTCCCCCGCGTCGGACCCGGGCCTCGCCGACCCGGGTAGCACTCGCCGTGCACGAGTGCCAATCCTACGCCGCGCCCCCGACGTGCCGGCGGCGCGTGCACCGGCGCCCTAGAGTGCCGCGCGTGACTCAGGACCGCTACGGCTCGGACGTGCTCGGGGGCTCCGGCTCCGCCCACCACCGCCCGGCCCGCACGTCACGGCCGCAGGCCGCCGACGTCGGCCTCGTGGTCGAGGAGGTGACGACGGGCTGGGTCGGCGCGGTCGTCCGCGTCGAGAAGTCGGGCGGGATGCACGTCGTCGTGCTCGAGGACCGGCGCGGCCGGACGCGCACCTTCCCGCTCGGACCGGGGTTCTGGGTCGACGGCGAGCCCGTCGAGCTCACCGCCGCCGTCCGCGCGACCGCGCCGGCCGCCCCGACCCGGACCGCGTCCGGCTCACGCGCGGTGCAGGGTGCGCAGGCGCGCGTCGCGCGCGGCAGCAGGATCTGGGTCGAGGGCAGGCACGACGCCGAGCTCGTCGAGAAGGTGTGGGGCGACGACCTGCGGCTCGAGGGCGTCGTCGTCGAGCTGCTCGACGGCGTCGACCACCTGCCCGACGCGGTGCGCGCGTTCGCGCCCGGCCCCGGACGTCGCCTCGGCGTCCTCGTCGACCACCTCGTGCCCGGGTCCAAGGAGAGCCGGATCGCCGCCGAGGTCACGCGCTCGGCCGCCGCCGGGACCGTGCTCGTGCTCGGCCACCCGTACGTCGACGTGTGGCAGGCGGTCCGACCCCAGCGCCTCGGGCTCGACCGCTGGCCGACGATCGAGCGCGGCACCGAGTGGAAGCACGGCATCCTGCGCGAGCTCGGCTGGCCGGCCGCCGACCAGGCCGACGTCGCGCACGCCTGGAAGCGGATCCTCGGGAGCGTCCGCACCTACGCCGACCTCGAGCCGAGCCTGCTGGGCCGGGTCGAGGAGCTCATCGACTTCGTCACGGCGTGACGACGCCCCGCCCCTCGCGGTCCGGGGCGGGGCGTCGTGCGCGCCGTCCGGTGTGTCGTCAGGGCGCGATCGGCTCCCCGAGCAGACGCCGGTACAGGTACGACGTCGCCACCAGCACGATCGGGACGGCGACCAGCAGGCCGACGCCGCACAGGATCGCGCCCGCCCAGATGATGGCTCCGCCCACCAGGTAGAACAGGACCGTCGTCGCGAGGTTCGAGGTCACGAGCTGCACGCTCGAGCGCAGCGCGTCGACGGGGCTGAGCTGCTTGTCGATGACGAACCACAGCGTGAACAGCACGAGCAGGTTCGCCGCGACGCTCACGAGCCAGCCGATCAGCGGGATCCACGCCACGAGGCCCACGACGAGGTTGACCGCGGCCAGCAGCAGCGCCGTCAGGACCACCGGACCCGAGCTCTCGAAGCGGAAGAAGTCGCCGAGGGCGACCGGCCTGCCGTACGTGAGGTTGAGCGACACCCGCACGAACGCGGCCTGGACGAGGTACGCCACGAGCCACGCGACGGTGTAGATGACGACGAAGCCGAACGAGAAGCCGAGCCCCATCCCGTTCGGGACGCCGTCGCCGTCCGGGTCCGCGAGCGCCGAGAGCCCGCCGAACACCAGCGTCACCAGGAAGACGACGACCGCCGCGATCGCGAGCCAGATGAGGGTGGCCGCGACGAACACGCCGCCGTTGGTCGTGAACTTCTGCCAGCCGTACTGCAGCGACTCGCCGATCGGCGCGGTGGACGACGGCGGCCCGTAACCCGCCGGTGCCGGATAGCCCGCCGGCGGGGGGTAGCCGCCGGCGGGAGGCGTCTGGCCGTACCCGGGGCCACCGGGCGCCGGGGGCGGGTACGCGCCCTGCGCGGCAGGCGGCGGGTAGCCCCCAGGCGCAGGCGGCGGCGGGTAGCCCCCAGGCGCGGGCGGCGGCGGGTAGCCGCCGGGCGCGGGTGCGGGCGGTGGCGGGTACGCACCGTCGGCGGGCGGCGTGGCCTCCGGCTGCGGGGGCGTGGGCTTGTCGAGCGGCACGTCGGGCCGCTGCTCGTCGTCGCGGCGCTCTCCGCCGGGGTTCTCGCTCATGCGTCGCCTCCTGTCGCGGGCAGGCTCGCCCAGTCGGATCGAATCGGCGCGGCGCACGACGTGTCAAGGAACCGCGCGGATCGGACATCTCACCCCCGCCGAACCCTGGGCGCGCGTCCCCCGGGATCGGTAGGCTCGCGCTGCCTCGCCCGCCCCGACGCGGTCAGGCACGCGGCCACCAGGCCCGCCACACCTCGGCCGGCCCCGCGCCGGTCGGCACCTGCACCGAGGAGCGCGATGTCGTACGAGCAGCAGCCGGTCCACCACCCGCCCGGCGCGGACCAGGCCCGCACGTGGGCGACGCTCGCCCACCTCGGCGGGATCCTCGCCTACTTCTTCATCGGCTGGGTCCCGGCGCTCGTCATCTGGCTCGTGCACCGCGAGCGCGGCGGCCAGGCGGCCGAGCAGGCCCGCGTCGCCCTCAACTTCCAGCTCACGCTGCTGGTGGGACTCGTCGTCGCCAAGATCGTCGAGAACCTGCCCGCCATCGGAGTGATCGGCTGGATCGCGATCATCGGCATCGGCATCATCAGCCTCGTCCTGTCGATCCTCGCAGCCGTAGCCGTCAACAAGGGCGGCTCGTACCGTTACCCCTTCTCGCTGGAGCTCGTGCGATGACCACCCCGCAGCCCGACCCGTGGGCCAAGCAGCCCGACCCGAACGCCGCAGCAGGCCAGCCCGCGGGTGAGCCCGCCGGCCAGCCGTCCGGCGCTCAGCAGCCCTACGGCGCGCAGTACGGCGCCCAGCAGCCCTACGCGGGTGCCCCGCAGGGCGCCCCGGCCGGCTACGCGCAGCCCGCGGCGCCGCTGCGGCCCGACGACGAGAAGACGTGGGCCATCGTCGCCCACCTCCTGCCGCTCGTGGGCGTGGGCTTCATCGCCCCGCTGGTCATCTGGCTCGTGTTCCGCGGCCGTGGCCCGTTCCTCGAGCACCACGCGAAGGAGTCGCTGAACTTCCAGCTCACGCTCCTCATCGCCTACGTGGTCGGCGGCATCCTCAGCGTCATCGGCATCGGCGTGCTCATCATCCTCGCGGTGTGGGTCGTGCAGCTCGTCTTCGGCATCCTGGCCGCCGTGGCCACGAGCCGCTGGGAGTGGTACCGCTACCCGGTGAACATCCGCATGGTGAACTGACACCCGCAGCACACCTCACGTCGAGGGCGTCTCCCGTTCCGCGGGTGGCGCCCTCGTCGCGTCAGGCGGCGAGCGTCCGCACGACGGCGTCGGCGAGCAGCCGTCCGCGACGCGTCAGGACGATCCGGCCTGCGGGCGACGAGCCGCCGGCCGCGGGGCGCGCGAGCGCGGCGCGACCGTCGACGAGCCCGTCGGCGACGAGGCCCGCGACCTCGCGGCGTGCGCCGGCCGGGAGGTCGGCGATCGGCAGGCCCTCAGCCATGCGGACACCGAGCATGAGGCGTTCGAGCGCCGCCGACTCACCGTCGACGGTCTCGCGCCCCGCGGCGGGGCTCAGCCCCCGCGCCAGGCGGTCGGCGTAGGCACGCGGGTGCTTGACGTTCCACCAGCGCACGCCCCCGACGTGGCTGTGCGCGCCCGGCCCGATCCCCCACCAGTCGTCGCCGCGCCAGTACGCGAGGTTGTGCCGGCACGCGTCGGCGGGGGTGCGCGCCCAGTTGCTCACCTCGTACCAGCCGAGCCCTGCGCCGGCGAGCAGGTCGTCCGCGAGCTCGTACTTCGCGGCCTGGTCGTCGGGGTCGGTGGGCGGGAGCTCGCCGCGACGCACCTGCACGGCCATGCGCGTGCCCTCCTCGACGACGAGCGCGTACGCGGACACGTGGTCGACGCCGGTCGCGAGGGCCGTCTCGACGCTCGTGCGCCAGTCGTCGAGGGACTCGCCGGGCGTGCCGTAGATGAGGTCGAGCGAGACCGCGAGCCCGGCGTCGCGCGCCCACCGGACGACGTCGGGGATGCGGCGCGGGTCGTGCGTGCGATCGAGCGTCGCGAGCACGTGCGGGACCGCGGACTGCATGCCGAACGACACGCGCGTGTAGCCCGCCGCCGCGAGCCCCGCGAGCGACTCGGGCGTCACCGAGTCGGGGTTGGCCTCGGTCGTCACCTCGACACCGGGAGCGAGGCCCCACGTGTCGCGCACACCGCCCAGCAGGCGCGCGAGGTCGTCGACGGGGAGGACGGTCGGCGTGCCGCCGCCGACGAACACCGTCGAGACGGGCCGGGCGGGCAGGTCGGCCGCGGCGAGCACGCGCCCGGCGAGATCGATCTCGGCGAGCGCCGTCGACGCGTAGGACGACTGGCTGGCGCCTGCCCCGAGCTCGGTCGCGGTGTACGTGTTGAAGTCGCAGTACCCGCAGCGGACCGTGCAGAACGGCACGTGCAGGTAGACGCCGAACGCGCGGCCCTCGGCCCCGGCGACGACGGACGCGGGCAGCGCGCCGTCGTCGGGAGCGGCGTCGCCGTCGGGCAGTGCCGGGGCCATCAGCGGAACGCCTCACGGTCGGCGGGCGTCAGGCCGCGCCGCCGGAACGTGGTCGTGCCGTCGGTGCGCAGCTCGCGCGCGGCGGCGACGAGCGCGCCGTAGGCGGCGGACGCGAGCACCCCGCCGACGGACACCCGGCGCGCGCCCGCGGCGGCGATCTCGGCGACCGTCGGGCCGTCGGGCCACGCGAGGACGTTGACCGGCACGTCCACGGCGCGGACCACGGTCGTGATCTGCTCGACGGTCGTGAGCCCGGGTGCGTAGACGCAGTCGGCCCCCGCCGCGGCGTAGGCGCGCAACCGCGTCACCGTGTCGTCGAGGTCGTCGACGCCGTACAGGTGGTTCTCGCAGCGTGCCGTCAGGACCATCGGGTCCCCGTCGCGGTGGGCGGCCTCAGCGGCGGCGGCGACGCGCGCGACGGCGGCGTCGAGCGGCTCGACCGCGCCCGCGGTCGGGTCGTAGTCCTCGATCGAGCAGCCCGCGGCACCCGCGTCGTGCAGCAGCGCGACGGTCTGGGCGACCCCGGCCGGGTCGTCGGCGTAGCCGCGCTCGGCGTCGACCTGCACCGGCACGTCGACCGCCGCGACGAGCGCCCGCACGTGCGCGAGCAGCTGGTCGCGCGTGACGTGCTGGTCCTCGGTGCCGAGCGACCACGCGAGGCCGGAGCTCGTCGTCGCGAGCGCCTCGAAGCCCTCGTGCGCGAGCAGCCGCGCCGACCCGACGTCCCACGGGTTCGGCAGCAGGAACGTCGCCGGGCCGGCGTGCAGCTCGGCGAACCGGCGGCGACGACGGGCGGCGTCGGTCACTTCTTCTTCGCGTCCTTCGCGTCCTTGCCGCCGGCGGCGTCGGACGACAGCGCGGCGATGAAGGCCTCCTGCGGCACGTCGACCCGGCCGATGGTCTTCATGCGCTTCTTGCCCTCCTTCTGCTTCTCCAGCAGCTTGCGCTTGCGGGTGATGTCGCCGCCGTAGCACTTCGCGAGGACGTCCTTGCGGATCGCGCGGATCGTCTCGCGCGCGATGATCCGGGACCCGATGGCCGCCTGGATCGGCACCTCGAACTGCTGGCGCGGGATGAGGTCCTTGAGCTTGGTCGCCATCATGACGCCGTACGCGTAGGCCTTGTCCTTGTGCACGATCGCGCTGAACGCGTCGACGGTCTCGCCCTGGAGCAGGATGTCGACCTTCACCAGGTCGGCCGTCTGCTCGCCGATGGGCTCGTAGTCGAGGCTCGCGTAGCCGCGCGTGCGCGACTTCAGCTGGTCGAAGAAGTCGAAGACGATCTCGGCCATGGGGAGGATGTAGCGCATCTCGACGCGGTCCTCCGACAGGTAGTCCATCCCCTGCAGGTCGCCGCGCTTGCCCTGGCAGAGCTCCATGATCGCGCCGATGAACTCGCTCGGCGCCAGGATCGTGGCCTTGACGATCGGCTCGTGCACCGCGCCGATCTTGCCGCCGGGGAACTCGCTCGGGTTGGTCACGCGGACCGTCGTGCGGTCCTCGAGGTCGACGTCGTACACGACGTTCGGCGCGGTCGAGATGAGGTCGAGGTCGAACTCCCGCTCGAGGCGCTCGCGCACGATCTCGAGGTGCAGCAGGCCCAGGAAGCCGACGCGGAACCCGAAGCCGAGCGCGACCGACGTCTCGGGCTCGTAGTTGAGCGCGGCGTCGTTGAGCTTGAGCTTGTCGAGCGCGTCGCGCAGCGCGGGGTAGTCCGACCCGTCGATCGGGTACAGCCCCGAGAACACCATGGGCTTGGGGTCGGAGTAGCCGCCGAGCGCCTCGCTCGCGGGCTTGCTCGCGTTCGTGACGGTGTCGCCGACCTTGGACTGCCGCACGTCCTTCACGCCCGTGATGAGGTAGCCGACCTCGCCGACGCCCAGCCCCTGCGTCGGGACGGGCTCGGGCGAGATGACGCCGATCTCCAGGAGCTCGTGCGTCGCCTTGGTCGACATCATCGCGATGCGCTCGCGCGGGTTGAGGTTGCCGTCGACGACCCGGACGTACGTGACGACGCCGCGGTACGTGTCGTACACGGAGTCGAAGATCATCGCCCGCGCCGGCTTGTCGGCGTCGCCCACGGGCGCGGGGACGAGCTCGACGATGCGGTCCAGGAGCGCCTCGACGCCCTCGCCCGTCTTGCCGGACACCTTGAGGCAGTCCGCCGGGTCGCCGCCGATGAGGCCCGCGAGCTCCTCGGCGTACTTCTCCGGCTGCGCGGCCGGCAGGTCGATCTTGTTGAGCACCGGGATGATCTGCAGGTCGTTCTCGAGCGCCAGGTACAGGTTGGCGAGCGTCTGCGCCTCGATGCCCTGCGCCGCGTCGACCAGCAGGACCGCGCCCTCGCACGCCGCGAGCGACCGCGAGACCTCGTACGTGAAGTCGACGTGGCCGGGCGTGTCGATCATGTTGAGCGCGTAGGCCTGGTCGCCCACGCCCCACGGCATGCGCACGGCCTGCGACTTGATCGTGATGCCCCGCTCACGCTCGATGTCCATGCGGTCGAGGTACTGCGCCCGCATGGCGCGCGCCTCGACGACCCCCGTGAGCTGGAGCATGCGGTCGGCCAGCGTCGACTTGCCGTGGTCGATGTGCGCGATGATGCAGAAGTTGCGCAGCAGCTCGGGAGCGGTGGCCGACGGACGGATGCGCGACGCGGCGGCGGTGCTCGGGATCGGGGACAACGCGGACGGCTCCCGGTTTCGGTGGGCGCGGGCGCGGGTTGGCGCCCGACGGACGGTCGGTGACGGCCCCGCACCTGACGGCGCGTGGGCGGTCGACGCCACCATGGTCCCATGACGACGGACGTGGCCGCCTCGCTCGACCACCTGCGGCTCCTCGGGGCCCTGCAGGACGAGTTCCTCGCGACGATCCCGCAGGTCGACCCGACGGCGCGGGTGCCGTGGTGCGGCCGCTGGCGCGTGCGCGACCTCGTCGTGCACCTCGCGCGGATCCACCACTGGGCCGCCGGGCAGGCGAGCCGTCGCCGCGAGACGCCGCTCGGCCGCGGACCGTTCGACCTCGTCGACCTCTACGCGACGTGCGCGGCCGAGCTCCGGGACACCCTCCTCGAGCTCGGCCCCGACGCCCCCGCGAGCACGCTCGTCGGACCCGGCCCGGCGTCGTTCTGGCACCGACGCCAGCTGCACGAGACGCTCGTGCACCTGTGGGACCTGCGCACCGCGGGCGGCCTCCCGCTCGACGTCGACGCCGCTGTCTGGGCCGACACGGTCGACGAGGTGGTGACCGTCATGCAGCCGCGCCAGGAGGCGCTCGGCCGGATGGAGCCGCTGCCCGCACCCGTCGCGCTCGTCGCGACCGACGCGACGCCCCCTCGCACGTGGTCGCTCGGCGGCGACCGCTCGCCGGCCGTGACCGTGCACGCGTCGGCACAGGATCTCGCGCTGCTCGTGTGGGGCCGGCGCTCCCCCGACGACGACGGGTTCCGCGTCGACGGCGACCGCGCCGCGCTCGGCGACGCGCTCGCGCGCCGGCTCACGCCGTGACGCGCTGACGCCCTGACGCCCGCCACGCAGCGGGCGCGCACCGGCGGGGTCGCCCGCGGACGGCCCCCGCGCGCCGCGACGGCCGACCGCCGACGGGCTAGGCCTCGCGCGTGATCCGCACCTCGACCGCGAGCTCCTGCGTCCCCGCACCCGCGTAGATCCCGCGCAGCGGCGCGACGTCGTCGTACGACCGCCCGCGGGCGAGCACGACGTGGTGCTCCCCGACCGGGACGCGGTTCGTCGGGTCGTACGCCGTCCACTCGCCCGTCCACCACTCGACCCACGCGTGCGACTCGCCGCTCACCGTCTCCCCGACGGGCGCGTCGAACCGCGGGTGCAGGTACCCCGACACGTAGCGCGCCGGGATGCCGATGCTGCGCAGCGCCCCCACGGCGAGGTGCGCGATGTCCTGGCACACGCCCGCCCCCGCGGCCCACGCCTCGGTCGCCGGCGTGTGGACCGTCGTCGCGCCCGGGATGTAGTCGACCCGGTCGCGCAGCGCGCGGCACACCGCCTCGGCGGCCTGCGCCGGCTCGAGACCGTCGGCGGCCTGGTGCGCGAGCGCGACGACCTCCTCGGGCGGCTCGGTCGTCGGCGTGTCCGCGAGGAACTCCGCGAGCCGGTCGCGCAGCTCGGGACCGCGCAGGACGTCCCAGCCGACCGGTGCGCGCCCCGGCACGCGCTCCGCGACGTCGACCACGTGCTCCGCGGTGATGACGAGCGACTCGTGCGGCGCGAGCACCTCGAACGCCGTGACCGCGCTGCCCCAGTAGTCGCGGTACTCGTGCCACCACGTGTGCGGCTTCACGTCGAGCCGCGTCTCGAGCACCGTCTGCCCGATCTGCGACAGCGGCGTCATGCGCGCCTCGTTGTAGGACGCCGCGACCGGCCCGGCGTACCGGAACGTCGACGTGTGCACCACCCTCAGCCTTGCCACCTAGAGAGCCTCCCCCACCCACGTCGTCGCCGCCGCCGACGGGAAGTAGCGGCCGCGGATCGCGTCGGACGCCGCCGAGCACGCGCGCTGCACCTGCTCCATCTCCTTCGGCAGCGCGTCGAGCACGTCCACCAGCGGCCGGTACTCGAGGTTCGTCCGGACGAACCCGATGTGCCGCCGCGCCTCGTCGACCGTCGCCCGGTCCGTCACCGGCTCGAGCGCCGCGAGGCACTCCTCCGCCTGGTTGAGCGCGAAGACGATGGACCGCGGGAACAGCCGGTCGAGCAGCAGGAACCCGGCCGCGCGCTCGTCCGACGCCGTGCCGCGGTAGGTCCGCAGGAACGCCTCGTGCGCGCCGCACGACCGCAGCAGCGTCGTCCAGCTCGGACCGGCGGACCCCGCGAGCGCGCGCGTCGTGAGCAGGCGGGCGGTCATGTCGGCGCGCTCGATGGACCGCCCGAGCACCATGAACGCCCACGTCTCGTCGCGCGACGTCGCGGAGTCCATGATCCCGGCGACGACCGCGGCCCTCTCGCGCACCCACGTGAAGTAGTCGTGCGGCCGCGCGGGCCGCATGTGCGACGGCAGCTGGTTCCACGTCGTGTTGAGGCACTCCCACAGCTCGGTCGAGATGATCTCGCGCGCACGCCGGGCGTTCTCCCGCGCGGCGACGAGCGACCCCGCGATCGCCGACGGCGCGAACCGGTCGTAGGCGAGGACGTCGAGCACGTGCTCGCGGCCGACCTCGACGTGCGGCGGCGGCGCGGTGCGGTCCATGACGGACAGCAGCGACCGGCACGCGAGGTCCTCCTCGGCCCACGGGTCCTCGAGCAGGATCTGGACGTGCACGTCGAGCAGTCGCGCGGTGTCGTCGGCCCGCTCGACGTACCGGCCGATCCAGAACAGCGACTCGGCGATGCGGCTCAGCACGGCGCACCTGCCTCGTGCGCGCGCGACTGCTGCTGCTGCATGACCTGCACGCGCACGTCGCTGGGGTTCGCCTCGATGGGCACGGCCGCGTCGAGCGGCACCGGTTGGGGCAGCCCGGACGACGCGAGCGGTGCGCGGCGCGGGACGGCGCCGCCCAGCACCCACGTGTCCTTCGACCCGCCGCCCTGCGACGAGTTCACGACGAGCTGCCCCTCGGGCAGCGCGACCCGCGTCAGGCCGCCGGGCAGCACCCACACCGCGTCGCCGTCGTTGACCGCGAACGGCCGCAGGTCGGTGTGCCGGGGTCGCAGCCCGTCCTCGACGAGCGTCGGGATCGTCGACAGCTGCACGACCGGCTGCGCGATCCACCCGCGCGGGTCCTCGACGAGCCGCGTCCGCAGCTCGGCCAGCTCCGCCCGGCTCGCGGCCGGCCCCACGACGAGGCCCTTGCCGCCCGAACCCGCGACGGGCTTCACGACGAGCTCGTCGAGCCGGTCGAGCACCTCCTCGAGCGCGCCCGGGTCCTCGAGGCGCCACGTGTCGACGTTCGGCAGCACCGGCTCCTCCCCGAGGTAGTAGCGGATGAGGTCGGGCACGTACGTGTAGACGAGCTTGTCGTCGGCGACGCCGTTGCCGACCGCGTTGGCGATCGTGACGGTGCCGTTGCGCGCGCACGTCATGAGGCCCGGGCTGCCGAGCAGCGAGTCGGACCGGAACGCCACGGGGTCGAGGAACTCGTCGTCCACGCGCCGGTAGATGACGTCCACGCGCCGGCGCCCCTGCGTCGTCCGCATCCAGACGCGACCGGCCGCGCAGAACAGGTCGCGCCCCTCGACGAGCTCGACGCCCATCGACCGCGCGAGCAGCGCGTGCTCGAAGTAGGCGGAGTTGAAGACGCCCGGCGTGAGCACGACGACCGTCGGGTCGTCGACGCCCGCCGGGGCCGCCGCCGTGAGCGCCGCGAGCAGCCGACGCGGGTAGTCGGCCACGGGGCGGATCCTCAGCGCCGCGAACAGCTCGGGGAACGTCTGCGCCATCGCGCGCCGGTTCGACAGCACGTAGCTGACGCCGCTCGGCACGCGGACGTTGTCCTCGAGCACGCGCCAGTCGCCCTGCCCGTCGCGGACGAGGTCGATGCCCGACACGTGCACGCGCACCCCGTTCGGCGGCTGGATCCCCCGGACCGCGCGGTGGAAGTGCTCCGACGACACGATGACGGACCGCGGCACGACGCCGTCGGCGACCGCCCGCTGCGGCCCGTACACGTCGTCGAGGAACGCCTCGAGGGCCCGCACGCGCTGCGCGACGCCGGGCGCGACGTGCTCCCACTCCTCGCCCGCGACCACGCGCGGCACCACGTCGAGCGGGAAGGGCCGCTCCTCGCCCGCGAAGTCGAACGTCACGCCCTGCGCCAGGTAGGAGCGCGCGAGCGTGTCCGCACGTCCCCGCAGCTCACCGGCCGACAGCTGCGCGAGCGCCGCGTGCAGGTGCCGGTACGCCGCCCGGGAGCCGCCCGTCCCGGGGTCGATCATCTCGTCCCAGGCCGCCCCCGTCGGGTAGTCGTCGAAGAGGTCCGCCATGCGCTGGACAGTAGCCCTCCCGTGTCAACGTCGCGTTACGTGCGGACCGTCCCGCACCGCACGCGGACGGTCGACGTCCCACCCCGGTACCGTCGGCCGCGTGACGACCGTCCGACGCCTCGGCTCCGCGCTCCGCCGACTCGGCTCCCTGCTCCCCGGGACCCACCGGACGGCGTCACGCGACGCGACGACGGGGCGGGCACGGCCGGCCCCGGGCCGCTCGCCGGGCGCCCCTGCGACCGCGCCGTCCGGCCCGCGCGTGGAGTACGCGCCGAGGCTCGACGGCGAGCCCGACCCCGGCGAGGTCGTCTGGGCGTGGGTGCCGTACGAGGACGACCCGTCGCGCGGCAAGGACCGCCCGGTGCTCGTGATCGGGCGCGACGGCGCGACGCTGCTCGCGCTGACGATGACCAGCAAGGACCACGACCGTGACGCGGCCGACGAGGCCCGCTGGGGACGTGTCTGGATGGACGTGGGCACCGGACCGTGGGACGCCCAGCGCCGGCCGAGCGAGGTCCGCCTCGACCGGGTGATCCGCCTGCCACGGTCGGCGGTGCGTCGCGAGGGCGCGATCCTCGACCGCGCCGTCTTCGACGCGGTGACTCGCGCGGTCGCGGACGTCCGCCGCTCGCGCTGACGCCCGCCGGTCGCGTCCGCGGCTCGGGGCGGCACGGGTCGACCTGCTACGATCGTGAGTTGCGTGTCCGCCCGGGTCGGCGGGCACAAGCCCAGCTCCTCTCCGCGGGTGTCCCCACGCCCCAGTCCCGGAGCTGTGCGCGCCCTCTACGACCTGTCAGCTCGCTTCGGCGAACACACCAGAGAGTTCTTCACGTGGCCAACATCAAGTCCCAGATCAAGCGCATCAAGACGAACGAGAAGGCCCGCCTGCGCAACAAGGCGGTCAAGTCCGAGCTCAAGACGCACGTGCGTCGCGTCCGCGAGGCCGTCGCCGGTGGCGACAAGGAGGCCGCGTCGGTCGCGCTCGCGACCGCGTCGCGCAAGCTCGACAAGGCCGTCTCGAAGGGCGTCATCCACGCCAACCAGGCCGCCAACAAGAAGTCGGCGCTCGCCAAGACCGTCGCCGCGCTCTGAGGCACCTCGCAGGGGCACCAGCCCTCGCACCACGACAGGCGTCACCCTCGGGTGGCGCCTTCGTCGTCTCCGGGGACGGGCGGCCGGACGGGTCCCGCGCACGACCCCCGGCGCCCCGCGGCCCCCGTGGCCGCGGGCAGACGTCGCCGCGGGCATAAGTGAAGGCGTCACCCCCCCTGCGGGGTGACGCCTTCACCTGTCTCCGGCTCCGTCAGGTCAGCGACCAGGTCTCCCAGCTGCTGAGAGGGACGGACGGCCGGAAGCCTGCCTCGCGCAGCGCGCGGTCGAACGCCTGGGCGGCCGCCGCGGCGTCGCCCTGACGCAGGAAGCGGTCGCCGAGGTCGCGCCACGCCGCCGCGGACTGCCGCGACGCCTGCATCATGCCGAGCATGTCGGCGGCCCACCGGTACGCCTTCGCGGCGCCGTCGTCGTCGCCACGCGCGTAGAGCACGTCGCCGTACGACAGCTGCGCGATCGCCGTCTCGATGCGGGGCGGGTCGCCCAGCCGGTCGAGGGCGGCCTTCACGAACGACTCCGCCGTCGCGAGGTCGCCGAGCAGCAGGTGCGCCCGGGACCGCTCGACGTCGAGACGCGCGAGCTCGATCTCCGAGCCGAGCACCGCGAGGTCCGGCGCAGCGCGCTCGATGTGCTCGAGGGCCTCGCGCGGCTGCGCGGGCTCCGAGCGGAGCAGCAGCCAGGCGTAGTTGAGCCGCAGCCGGGGCAGGTCACGGTCGGGCTCGCCCTCCGACAGCAGCGCGAGCGCGCGCTCGGTGTACCGCTGGGCCAGCTCGTAGTCGCGTCGCTGCTCGGCGACGAGCGCGGCGTTCCAGTAGACGCTGCCGCGACCACGGGGCGTGCCCTGCGACTCGGCGAGCGTGATGAGCTCAGCGGCGCGGTGCGTCGAGTAGAGGAGGTCGCCGCGCTCGACATACGCCCACAGCACGGTGGACGCGAGACGCAGCTGCTCGTCGGTCCCGAGGAGGTCCGCCTCCTCGAGGTCCACGAGCACGCGCTCGCCGACCTCGACGCTGCGGTGCAGGTCGCCGGCCTCGAGGTAGGACGCCACGAGCGCCGTGGCGAGCGTCGCCGCCTCGACGTGGTGGTTGCGGGCACGCGCGTCGGCGACGAGCGGCTCGAGGATGGCGACGGACTCCTCGAGCTCGCCGACGGCCTCGTGCGCGCGGGCCATCTCGCTGAGCGCCATCACGCGCAGCGCAGGGGTGACGACGTCGAGGTCCAGCGCCTTGAGCCGACGCAGCGCCCCTGCCGCGTCGCCCTGGGTGAGGTCCAGACGTGCGTAGTCGATCTCGAGGCGGGTCCGCGCCTCGTTCGGTCCGTCCTCGCCGTGGCGCAGGTACTCGAGGGTCGTCCCGAGCCTGGAGGCCAGTACGGCGAGCGCGGAGTCGGTCGGTTCCCGGTGCCCGGCCTCGATCAGCGAGATGTAGCTGGGCGAGAAGGCCGACCCGGCGAGCGCCGTCTGCGAGAGCCCAGCGGCGAGCCGGGCCTCGCGTACCCGGTCAGCAATGGTCGTCATGGGAAGTCATTGTATGTGTGACGGTCGCCCAGCGCATCACCCTCCGCCCGGCGAGTGCCCGGGTGTCGTCGGGCCACGTCATGCGGGTGTGGTCCGCGACGTCGACACCCGGGCAGCCGTCGGGCCGTCGAGAGGTCAGATGATCTGTCGGCAGCAACCGGTCGCGCCGCCCGAGAAGGGCGTGATGACGGTGTCCTCTGCGAAGGCCGGGCCGCTGCCGAAACCGAGCGTGGCCAGCACCGCGACGATCGCGAGGGCGGACGAGAGGGGACGAGGCATGGTGAAGCTCCTGTCAAGCAATGCACGGACTGGGTCACCGTAATGATGACGGCCCCGGCGGTGTGCTGTCTCCCGTTCACCTCGATTCAGCACAGCGGGTGAAGTTCTGCCGCCGCCCGCCCGGTTCGTGCGCCTCGGGGCGATGTCCGAAGAAATCCACCCGCCTGCGAGCGGTTCACAGCCCAGGAGTTGTGGTGTCATAGATGCCATGACACCGGACGACGTCGACGGGCGGATCTCGCGGCTCGCCGCAGCCGTCGAGGCTGCGATCCCTGACTCGCTCCGCGACGAGTGGGAGCGGCGCGTCGGTCGTGAGCCCGTGCTCGTCGCCCGCCAGGGCATCTTCTCGACCCACGGTCGGCCGTTCGCCTACCAGCTGTCCTACCGGGCGCCGGGGCAGCACACGCAGACCGCGCACTCGTGGAGCACCTACCAGCACGAGCGCGCGACCGCGCACGTGCTCGCCGCCACGTTCGGTCGCGCCGACCTCGAGCACGTCGCGCACGGTCGCCTGCTTTTCGTCCGTTGCCCGCGCGCCTACCTCACCGGCGACCTCGCCGTCCCGCGGCGGCCCGACCGCCTCGTCATCGAGATCACGGACACCGTCAACGTCGACTCCGCCGTGCTCGCCGGCGTGCGCCGCCTGCGCGAGGAGGGCTTCCGGATCGCGGTCCCGGGGTTCGTCAGCAACGCCGACCAGCGCCGCCTGCTCCCCCACGCCGACTTCGTGAAGATCGACGTCCGCGACCTCGACGTCGAGGGGCACCCCGTCGTGGACCTCGCCCGGTCGTACGGCGCGCTCCTGGTCGCCGAGTACGTCGAGAACGCGGACACGCTGCGGTACGCGCGCGACCTGGGCTTCTCGCTCTTCCAGGGAAACCTGCTCGAGCGCGCCGGCGTGCTCGACCGCGCGGGCGCGCGGCCGGTCAGCCACTGACCCCGCCGCACCGACGCCTGGCGTCCGTCGCACGACGGACATGGGGCCGTGCGCCGTGCTCGTCGCTGCCGGATCCGTGGTTCCTCGTGGCTTCCGGCCGAGCGTCGCCGCCGACCTCAGGCGCCCTCGACGGGCCGCGCGGGACGCGGAGAACCTGCCCGGAGTGACACCGCGGCGTGAGACCTGTCACAGCATCGAGCGATCGGCGTCATGACCGGGCCGCCGCGGCCTCTCATCCCACGTGACCATGCCCGCGCCGTCGCCGAGCGCACCTCTGCACCTCCCGGTCGCCCGGCAGCCCATCTGGACCACGTCCGGACGCCTGCACGGTCACGAGTACCTCTACCGGTCCTCGGCGGGCCTGCCCGCCGGCGTGGACCGGTGGAGCGCGCGGCTGCAGGACGGTGCGACGTCCTCCGTCCTCGCCGCGCTGTTCCACGACGGGCAGCCCCCCGGTGACGCCCTCGCGTTCGTCAACGTGACCCGCTCCTTCCTCGTGCGCGAGCTGCCCCTGCCCGCCGCGGCCGGGCGGCTCGTCATCGAGGTCGTCGAGAGCGTCGCCGCCGACCCGCTCGTGATCGACGGCCTGCGCCGCCTGCGGGCCGCCGGCTACCGGATCGCCCTCGACGACTTCGTGGCGTCCCCCGACCAGCTGGCGATGCTCCGGTACGCCGACTACGTCAAGGTCGACTGCCGGGACCTGGAGTCCGGCGGCGAGGACCTCGTGCGCGTCGCGCGCGAGCACGGTGCGCTGCTGGTCGCCGAACGGGTCTCGAGCAGCGCACGTCGCGCCCGGTGCCTCGAGCTCGGCTTCGGCCTCCTGCAGGGCGACGCGCTCGGGCGTGCGGTCACCCTCATGCTCTGAGCGCACCGCGCACCTCGAGCCGGCCCTGAGCGTCGCGGACGGGTCGGGGCGGCGTGACGCGGGTCGCGATCAGGAGGTGCCGCGGCTGCGCGATCCCGCCGTGCCGGAGGTGGACGCGATCAGGAGGTGCCGGAGGCGGCCGCAACGCGCAGGACGGCGCGCTCCACGGCGAACTGCGGGTCCCGTCCTTCTCCCTTGACCTCCGCGTCCGCCTGCGCGACCGACGAGATCGCGGTCGCGAGCCCCTCGGGGGTCCACCGGCGCAGGTCGGCGAGCGCACGGTCCGCCTGCCACGGCGCCAGACCGAGCTCCCGCACCGCCCCCGCGCCCCGTCCGCGGACGGCCGCCACCTTCGCCAGCACCCGCAGCTTGGCGGCGAGCGCCGCGACGATGGGCACGGGGTCCACGCCCGTCGCGAGTGCGTGGCGCAGGAGGGCGACGGCCTGGCCCGCGTCCCCCGCGACCGCCGCGTCGGCCACCCGGAACCCCGTGGCCTCGATGCGGCCGCCGTAGTACCGCTCGACGACGTCCGCACCGATCAGGCCGTTCGTGTCGGCGACGAGCTGCGCGCACGCCGCCGCGAGCTCCCGCAGGTCGCTGCCGACCGCGTCGACGAGCGCACGGACCGCCTGTCCGTCCGCACGCCGCCCCGCGCGCCGCAGCTCCGCGCTCACGAAGGCCGTCTTGTCGCCGTCCGTCTTCACCGCGTCGCACGCGACGGTCGGCACGCGCTGCGCCTTGAGGGCGTCGAGGAGCTTCTTGCCACGCTGGCCCCCCGCATGGCGCAGCACCACGACGACGTCCGCCGCGGGCGCCGCGAGGTAGGCGGTGACGTCGGCGAGGAGGTCGTCTCCCGCGCGCTCCAGGCCCGCCACCACGACCAGCCGGTCCTCGGCGAACAGCGAGGGGCTCGTGACCACCGAGAGCGTGCCCGTCGTGTAGTCGGCGGCGTCGAGCCGCGTGACCTCGAGGCCGGGGTCGTGCGCGCGCCCGAGCTCCACGAGCCGGTCCACCGCGCGGTCCGCCAGCAGGTCCTCCGGGCCGCTCACCAGCACGATCGGCGCCGGCTCGACGTCCTGCCAGGAGGGGCCCGCCGGTGCGGCGGTACGGGCGGAGCTACGGCGACTGGCGGGAGGCACGCGCACAGCCTGCCAGACGCCACCGACGCGTCGGTCGGACCCTCCCGGCGCCAGGGCACCGGGTCACGGGCTGCGCGACGGCCAGCACAGCCGGACGGTCGCCGCGCCGGCGACGGCGAGCAGGAGCCCGCCCGGTCCGCCGGGGAGCCAGGTCAGCGCCGCGCCCGGGGTCGCGGCGACAGCGCGTGCGACGGCGCCGATCCACCAGCACGCGGCCCCCGCGGGCACGGCCAGGACCTGGCCGGCGGCCGGCCACCCGGTCCCGATCACCGCGGCCGCGAGGCCGAGCACGGTCGCCGGCGCGACCGCCGGCGCCGCGAGCAGGTTGGCGACGACGCCGAGCACGGAGACGGTCGGCGTGACGAGCAGCACCGCTGGTGCGCAGGCGACGTGGGCGGCGACGGGTGCCGCGAGCGCGGTCGCCGCCGGACGTGGGAGGTGGGCGGCCCACCGGTCGGCCAACGGTCCGCCGAGGAGCACCAGACCTCCTGTCGCGAGCACCGACAGCACGAAGCCGAGCTCGGACGCGAGCCACGGGTCCCCGAGCAGCAGCGCGACGACGGCCGCGGCGAGGGCGGCGGGCGATGCGGAGCGGCGCCCCACCACCAGCCCTGCGCACCCGACGGCGGCCATCGCGGCCGCCCGTACCACGCTCGGCGACGGCCCGACGAGGAGGACGAGTGCGGCGCCCACGACGACCACCGCGACGGCGCGCACGGCGCGCGGGGCACCCATCGCGGTGACGCAGGCGACCGCCAGGGCACCGACCAGGGCGAAGTGCGCGCCGGAGACCGCCGTGAGGTGCGTGAGACCGGCGACCCGTAGCGCGTCACGCAGGTCCTCGGGCACGCCACCGGTGTCGCCGACCGTGACGCCCGGGAGCACGGCACCCGCGTCACCCGGCAACGCGGCGGCCTGTCGCGTGACGGCGGCACGGATCGTGGCGGCGGCCGCGTCAGCGCTGGGCGACGGTGCGACGACCGTCGGCCCGTCGTCGGTGACGAGGACCGCCGCGGCCCGGTCGCCTGCCGGCAGCACGGACCAGCGGCCTTCGGCCCGGACGCGCGCTCCGGGCTGCGCGTCGACCCACGTGGCCGGTCCGACGACGACGACGGGACCGTCCACCGCCACGGAGCCCTCGTGCGTCGCGACGTGGTCGACCCGCACGTCGACCCGCGCGCGCGGCGGGGCGCCCGGCCACGACGGTGCGAGCGGCCGTGCCATCCCCTGCACGGTCCCCGACACCACGGTGGCCCCCGCGGTCGGCCCGCCGGCGCCGTGCGCCGGCGGCGGGATGGCGACGCCGCCCTCACCGACGCCGGGCGCAGGGGATCCGGTCGCAGCGGGCCCGGGCTCAGCAGGCTCAGCACGTCCGGTCGCGGCGCGTCCGGTCGCAGCATCTCCCGTCGCAGCAGGTCCAGTGGGCGCACCGCGTCCGGTCACCACAGCTCCGGGCGCAGCAGGTTCGGTCGCAGCGGGACCGGGCGCCAGGAGCGCCGGTGCGGCAGCCAGCTCGTCCCGCACGGCGACGTGCGCCGAACCCGCGCCGAGCACGCTCCCGACGACGGCGAGGACGAGCGCGGCGGACGCCACCGCAGAGGCGCGCGGAGGTACGGCGCGAGGGCTCCTGCCGCGCCTGCGGTCGCGCACCGCCCCGAGGACGAGCATCACGACGGCCGCCGTGAGGCACGCGCACGCGAACCATCTGCCGGTCGACGGCGTGAGGCGCACGACGGCCGACGCCGCGAGCCACGCCGCCACCGCCGGGCCCGCGAGGCGCAGGTCGAGCACCGGCGGGAGCGCCACGCCGCTGCTCCGCGGGTCGGCGGGAGCCCAGGCCCCCTGGCCGGGTGCGCGCGGCCCGCGGCTCACACGCGCACCAGCGGCCGGAGGTTCTCGAGGAGCGCGGGGCCGATGCCGCGGACGTCCGCCAGCTCGTCGACCGCGCTGAACGGACGTTCGGTGCGGTGCTCGACGATGCGCTGCGCGAGGACGGGCCCGATCCCGGGCAGGGCGTCGAGCGCGGCCACGTCGGCGGTGTTCAGGTCGACCGGACCGGCCGCCCCGGCAGCGGCCCCTGGCCCGACGGCGCCACCACCCGGAGCCGCCCCGGTCGTGGACGCCACCGGGGGCCGCTCCCCCACGCGCAGGACGACGACCTGCTCGCCGTCGACGACGACGCGCGCGAGGTTGACCGTCGACAGGTCGGCGTCAGCCGTCGGGCCGCCCGCGGCGGCGAGAGCGTCCGCGACGCGCGCACCGTCCGGCAGACGCACGACGCCCGGTGCCACGACGCCGCCGACGACGTGCACCACGACCGCACCGACCGTGGGCGCGCCCGTCGCCGCCGCGGGTGTACCGCCGGTCGGTCCTGCCACGCCGTCACCGTCGGCGTCTGCGGGTGCCGTGAGGGCTCCGGGGACGGGGATCTCGACGACCGCCCCCGTCGCGCGCGTCGAGGCCCGGATCGCGATCGTCCCAGCGGCCAGGATCACGACGACGACCGCCGCCGCCGCGACCCGCCACGACACGAGCCACCGCACCGGTTCCGCGTCGCGGGACGCGTGCGGGGCGACGTCCTCGTCGAGGTCCTGTCCGTCGGCCCTGTCGAGGGGAGACGGTCCGTGCGACGCGCGGTAGCCGTCACGCACCCGTCGGAGCGCCTCGTCCGCGTCCCAGCCGGGGGCGGCGATCGGCGGGCCGTCGCTCTCCGGGGCGGCGTGGCTCGTCGGGTGGGCGTCCCACCGCGGCAGTCGTCCGGGCGGACCAGAGGGCCCCGTCCACCGGTCGCCGATCGGGTCCGGCGGGAGCAGGTCACCCGGCCAGCGCGCCCGTGAGGGAGCACCGTGCGACGTGGCCGAGCGCTCGCTCACCGACGACCTCGTCGCAGACGGCGTGGTCGTCGCGGGCGTGCCGACCGGGGGTGTGGTCCTGACCGGCGGCTCGCCGCCGACCGCACCGTCGCTCCCGTCGGGACCGCGCCCCCCGCCCCCACGGCTCAGTCCGCCTGCTCCGCTCAGCGCGTCCGCACCGCTCGGCCCGTCCACAACGCTGCGGCCTGGACCGCTCAGCCCCGCCTCACCGCGGAGCCCGGCACCGCCGAGCCCGTCCGCACCGCTGAGCCCGTCTGCACCGCTGAGCCCGTCCGCACCGCTGAGCCCGTCTGCACCGCTGAGCCCGTCTGCACCGCTGAGCCCGTCTGCACCGCTGAGCCCGGGACCGCTCGGCCCGTCGGTACCGCCCGGGCGACCCGACTGCCCGCGCACGACCGGCCGACGGTCGTGCGCGGCGGCCGCGTCGGAGGACGCGCGCGTCGCCGACGGCGACGCGAGTCCTCGCGCGGGCGTCCAGCCGGGGGCTGCTCGCCGCGCGACGTCGTCCAGGCGCCGCCGCGGCGCGTCCTGCGGGTTGCTGCGCACGCCGTGACGCTAGGTGGGCCCCGGCCTCCGGCCGCCGCGACCACAAGGACCCCGTGGATCGACGCGCGCCACATCGGGCTGTGGACACCTCACGTGACCGTGCGAGGTCGCACGACGTCACGCGAGGACACGCGACCCTGTGGCGTCGGGCGTCGGGCGTCGGGCGTCAGGCGTCGGGCGCTCAGGCGTCGGCGACGACGATCGCGAGCAGGCCCGGGCCGACGTGGGCCGCGAGCACCGCTCCCGCGTCGCACGTGATGGCCTCGACGACGCGCTGCGCACCCCACGTGCTGACCTGCTCGGCGACGGCGGCGGCGAGCTCGGGCTGCTGGAGGTGGTGCACGGCGACGCGTGCAGCGGTGCGCCGTGCGACGTCAGCGACGGCGAGCGCCTCGAGCCGGTCGCGCGCGGCCCGGCGCGTGCGCACCTTCTCGACCACGACGACGGAACCGTCGCGCACGGTGAGGATGGGCCGCAGCCCCAGGACGGTGCCGAGCGCAGCGGCGGTCGCGCCGAGCCGCCCACCGCGGCGCAGGTGGTCGAGCGAGTCGACCAGGAACCACACGCGGCTCGACGCGGCGACGGTCCGCGCGACGTCGGCGACCTCCGCACCGCCCGGCGTGGTCGGGCGCGCGAACCGTCCGTGCCACCAGCCGCGCACCCCGCGCGCGACGGGAGCGGCCGGGACGAGCGGGGTCCGGGAGGCGCGCGCCGCGGCGAGCACCGCGAACCCGAGCGCCATGCCGGCGGTGCCGGAGTCGACGACGTGCACCGGCACCGGCACGGTCGCGGCGGCGACGCGAGCGGCCTGGACGGTCCCGGAGAGGCCGCCCGCGAGGTGCACGGAGACGATCTCGCGCGCACCGGCGGCGACGGCGCGCTCGTAGGCGGCGGCGAACGCGGCGGGCGGCGGCTGCGACGTGGTGACGCGCGCGCCACGGCCGAGGGCCGCGAGGAGCTCGGCCGGTCCGAGGTCGACGCCCTCCGCGTGCCGCTCGCCGTCGACGACCACGTCGAGCGGCACGACCTCGACGCCCCACGCGGCGGCGTCGGCGGGGTTCAGGGCCGCCGTCGAGTCGGTGACCACGGCGACGTGCGGGCGGGCACCCGCACGTCGCCCGGTGGGCGCGGTCAGACCGGCACCACGTTGACGAGGCGCGGCGCGCGGACGATGACCGTGCGGACGTCGCGACCCGCGAGCGCGCGCTGCACGCCCGCGTCGGCGAGCGCGAGCGCGGTCAGCTCGTCGTCGGCGACGTCGGGGCTGACCTCGACGCGGCCCCGCACCTTGCCCTGGACCTGCAGGACGCACGTGACGGTGTCCTCGACGAGGTAGGCGGGGTCGGCGACGGGGAACGGCTCGTGCGCGAGCGACCGGTCGTGGCCGAGCCGCTGCCACAGCTCCTCGGCGACGTGCGGCGCGACGGGCGCGGTCATGAGCACGAGCGCCTCGACGGCCGCGCGCGGGGCGGCGTCGAGCGTCGTCAGGTGGTTGTTCAGCACGATGAGCTTGGCGATCGCGGTGTTGAGACGCATCGCCTCCATGTCGGCGGTCACGTCGGCGATCGTGCGGTGCAGCACGCGCAGGGTCTCGGTCGACGGCGCGTCGTCCGTCACGACGAGGGCGCCCGTCGTCTCGTCGACGACGTTGCGCCACAGGCGCTGCAGGTAGCGCTGCGACCCGACGACCGCGCGCGTCTCCCAGGGACGCGACAGGTCGAGCGGTCCCATCGACATCTCGTACACGCGCAGCGTGTCGGCGCCGTACTCGGCGTACATCTCGTCCGGCGTGACGGCGTTCTTCAGGGACTTGCCCATCTTCCCGTACTCGCGGGTGACGGGCTGCCCCTGCCACGTGAAGGCGTCGCCGTCCTCGACGACCTCGTCCGCGGGCACGTAGACGCCGCGCTCGTCGGTGAAGGCCGCCGCCTGGATGTAGCCCTGGTTGAAGAGCTTGTGGAACGGCTCGGCGCTCGACACGTGGCCCAGGTCGAACAGCACCTTGTGCCAGAACCGGGCGTACAGCAGGTGCAGGACCGCGTGCTCGACGCCACCGACGTACAGGTCGACGCCGCCGACCGAGTCGGCCGGCTGCGCACCGTGGCCCGGGCCCATCCAGTAGCGCTCGAGCGCGGGGTCGACGAGCTGCTCGTCGTTCGTCGGGTCGAGGTAGCGCAGGTAGTACCAGCACGACCCGGCCCAGTTCGGCATGGTGTTCGTGTCGCGGCGGTACTGCTTCGGGCCGTCACCCAGGTCGAGCGTGACCGTCACCCACTCGTCGTTGCGGCCCAGCGGCGCCTCGGGCGAGGACTGCGCGTCGTCGGGCGCGAAGGTGCGCGGCGCGTAGTCGGGGACCTCGGGCAGCGTGACGGGCAGCGCGTCGGCGGGCAGCGCGACCGGCAGGTCGTGCTCGTCGTAGACGATCGGGAAGGGCTCGCCCCAGTAGCGCTGACGGCTGAACAGCCAGTCGCGCAGACGGTAGGTGACGGTGCCCTCGCCGATGCCGTGCCGCTCGAGCCACGCGATGATCGCGGCCTTCGCCTCGGGCACGGACAGCCCGTCGAGCGAGATCTCGTCGTTCGACGAGTTGATGATCGTCCCGTCGCCGGTGCGCGCGCCGTCGGGCGTGCCCTCCGGGGCGTCGACCGTGTAGACGACGGGCAGCTCGAAGGCCTGCGCGAACGCGAAGTCGCGCTCGTCGCCGCCGGGGACCGCCATGATCGCGCCCGTGCCGTAGCCCATGAGGACGTAGTCGGCGGTGAAGACCGGCAGCAGCTCGCCGTTGACCGGGTTCGCGGCCAGGTGGCCGGTGAACACGCCCGTCTTGCGGCCCGCGTCGGCCTGGCGCTCGACGGCCGTCTTGGCCGCCGACTCCGCGCGGTACGCGGCGACCGCGTCGACAGGCGTGCGGTGGCCGCCGGTCCACGCCGCGTGCGTGCCGTCGGGCCAGGCGGACGGCACCTCGTCGAGCAGCGGGTGCTCGGGCGCCACGACGACGAACGTCGCGCCGAACAGCGTGTCGGGGCGGGTCGTGAACACCTCGACCTCGCTGCCGCCCTGCACCGCGAAGCGCACCTGCGCGCCCTGCGACCGGCCGATCCAGTTGCGCTGCATCGAGCGGACCTTCTCGGGCCAGTCGATGTGCTCGAGGTCGTCCGCCAGGCGGTCCGCGTACGCGGTGATCCGCATGTTCCACTGGCGCAGGTTCCGCTGGAAGACCGGGAAGTTGCCGCGCTCGGAGCGTCCGTCCGCGGTGACCTCCTCGTTCGCGAGGACCGTGCCCAGGCCCGGGCACCAGTTGACGGGCGTCTCGGAGACGTACGCGAGGCGCTGCGAGTCGACGACGCGGCGACGCGTCACGTCGTCCAGGTCGGCCCACGTCGCACCCTCGGCCACGCCGTCGACGCCCTCGGGCAGCGGGCGACCCGACTCGTATGCCGCGACCAGCTCACTCACCGGGCGGGCCGCGCCGCGACCGCCGTCCGCGCGCACCGCGTCCTCGTCGTACCAGGACTCGAAGATCTGCAGGAAGATCCACTGCGTCCAGCGGACGTAGTCCGGGTCGATCGTCGCGAACGAGCGGCGCGGGTCGTGCGCGAGGCCCAGCCGGCGCAGCTGGCGCTGCATGATCTCGATGTTCGCCTCGGTCGTGGTGCGCGGGTGCTGGCCCGTCTGCACGGCGTACTGCTCGGCCGGCAGGCCGAACGCGTCGAAGCCCAGCGCGTGCAGCACGTTGTCGCCCTGCATGCGGCGGAAGCGCGCGACGACGTCCGTCGCGATGTACCCGAGCGGGTGCCCGACGTGCAGACCCGCACCCGAGGGGTACGGGAACATGTCCATGACGAAGAACGGCCGGCTCCCCGGCTGCGCGAGCCGCCCGTCGCCGTCGGTGAGGTCGCCCACCGGGTTCGCGGCGAAGAACGTCCCGCGGCGCTGCCACTCGTCCTGCCAGCGGAGCTCGATCTCCTGCGCGAGGGCGGCGGTGTAGCGGAACGGGACCTCGCCCGACGGGCTGGTCGGGGCGGGGGCGGAGGTGTCCTGCGACGTCACCCGAGGAGTTTACCGACGCGCCCGTGACGCCCGCACACACACATCACCCCGGCGCCGCCCCACGTCGGCGGCGCCTCGCGCCCGGTGGGCGCACCGGTGGACCTGCAGCGCGACCGGCCCGCTCCTACCATCGCGCCATGAGCGACACCTCGGACGCCGGGCGGCTCGCCGCGGCGGAGGCGCAGGCGGCGCGAGCCGCCGCGGAGGCGGCCCGGCTCGAGGCAGCCGCGGCACGCGCGGAGGCGGAGGCGCTCGCGGCCGAGGTCGCCGCGATGCGCGCGGCGGGCGGCGAGGGCGCCGGTCGGACGGCCGCGGCGCCGCCCGACGCTCCTGCGACCGCCGCTCCCTCCGCTGCCGCTCCCCCGCGTGTCGAGGCCGGTGCCGTCGACGCGCCCGCAGACGCGACGCCTCACGCGGTCGGACCGGACGCTGGCGGGCCGGACGCGAGCGAGCCGGAACGCGTGCGCACCGTGCGCGAGGGCTACACGTTCGCGGGCCCGACGCTCGACCTCGGCGTGCTCGTCGAGGACGGCGCCCCGGTGCCGTCGGCGCGGGTCGGGGTGCCGCTCGGGCTGCTCAACCGGCACGCGCTCGTCGCGGGCGCGACGGGCACGGGCAAGACGCGCACGCTCCAGCTCATGGCGGAGCAGCTGTCGGCGGCGGGAGTGCCGACGTTCGTCGCGGACGTCAAGGGCGACCTGACGGGGCTCGCGGTCGCGGGTGCGGCGTCGGACCGCCTGACGGAGCGGACGCGCGCGCTCGGGCAGGACTGGTCGCCCGCGTCGTTCCCCGTCGAGCTCTACGCGCTCGGCGGCGTGGGCCAGGGCGTGCCGGTCCGCACGACGGTCACGGACTTCGGGCCGCTCCTGCTGGCCAAGGTGCTCGGGCTCAACGCGACGCAGGAGTCGAGCCTGGGGCTCGTCTTCCACTGGGCGGACCAGCAGGGCCTCGCGCTGCTCGACCTCGCGGACCTGCGCGCGGCCCTGCAGTGGCTGACGTCCGACGACGGCAAGGCGGAGCTCGCGGGGATCGGTGGGCTGTCGAAGGCCACCGCGGGCGTGATCCTGCGCGAGATCGTGGCGCTCCAGGGCCAGGGCGCCGACGCCTTCTTCGGCGAGCCCGCGTTCGAGGTCGAGGACCTGCTGCGCACGGCGGCCGACGGGCGCGGGGTCGTGTCGGCGCTCGAGCTGCCGGGCGTGCAGGACCGGCCGGCGCTGTTCTCGACGTTCCTCATGTGGCTGCTCGCCGAGCTCTTCGAGGTCCTGCCGGAGGTCGGCGACGCCGAGAAGCCGCGCCTGGTGTTCTTCTTCGACGAGGCGCACCTGCTGTTCGCCGACGCCTCCGACGACTTCCTCGCGCAGGTCGTGCGGACGGTGCGGCTGATCCGCTCGAAGGGCGTCGGCATCGTGTTCGTGACGCAGAGCCCCAAGGACGTGCCGCCCGACGTGCTGGGCCAGCTCGGCAGCCGCGTGCAGCACGCGCTGCGGGCGTTCACCCCGGACGACGCGAAGGCGCTGCGCGCGGCGGCGCGCACCTACCCGACGTCGACGTACGACCTCGAGCGCGTGCTGCAGGACCTCGCGACGGGCGAGGCGGTGGTCACGGTGCTCGGCGAGCGCGGTGCGCCGACGCCGGTGGCCTGGACGCGGCTGCTCGCGCCGCGCGCGTCGATGGACGCCGCACCCGAGGCCACGGTCGCACAGCTCGTCGCCGCGTCGCCCGCCGCGACCCGGTACGGCGTCACGGTGGACCGCGAGTCGGCCGCGGAGCTGCTCACGGCCCGGCTGGAACGCGCCGAGGCGGACCGGGTCGCAGCCCGGGACCGCGCCGAGGCGGAGAAGGAGCGGGCCGCCGCGGAGAAGGAGGCGGCGCGACGCGAGCGGGAGGCCGCCCGGGAGCGCCCGGCGGCCCGCCGGTCGTCGCGGTCGTCGTCGGACCCGCTGGACGCGTTCCTGCGGTCAGCGGGCACTCAGCTCGGGCGTGAGATCACGCGCACGCTCTTCGGCACCCGTCGCCGCCGTCGCTGACCGACCCGCGCCCGGACCGACCGCCGGCGGAGCGGACCGCCCGACCGTCAGGACGACCAGGAGCCCGAGCGCGGTGAGCCCGGCGCCGACCCACGCGGGCGCGAGGTAGCCGAGACCGGCAGCGATGACGAGCCCGCCGAAGAACGCGCCCGCCGCGTTGCCGAGGTTGAGCGCGGAGTGGCACAGGGCGGCGCCGAGCGAGGGCGCCGCGGGCGAGACGTCCATGAGCCGCGTCTGGAGGGACAGCCCGAGCACCTGCGACGTGACGCCGAGCAGGACGATCGCCGCGACCGCGGGCACGGGGTACGGGCCGACGAGCGCGATGGCGACGAGCACGACGATGGTCGCGACCATGCCGCCGACGACGGTCCCGAGCACGGACCGGTCGGCGAGCCGCCCGCCGACGAGCGTCCCGGCGGTCATGCCGACGCCGTACAGCGCGAGCACGAGCGGCACGACGGCGACGTCGAGGCCGGTCACCTCGGTGAGCAGCGGCTTGACGTAGGAGTAGACGGCGAACATGCCGCCGAACCCGATCGCGCCCGCGCCGAACGCGATCCACAGCCGCCGGTTGCGCAGCGCGGCGAGCTCGGTGCGGACCGTCGCGCCCGGCAGCGGCGGCAGCGTGGGCGTCCACGCCCGGAGCGCCGCGAGCGTCACCAGGCCGATCACGCCGACGCCGACGAACGCCCAGCGCCAGCCGACCGCCGTGCCGACGACGGCGCTGAGCGGGACGCCGACGGCGCAGGCGACGGTGAGCCCGGTCATCATCGCGGCGACCGCGCGACCGCGGCGCTCCGGCCCGACGACCGCGGTGCCCATGACGGCGCCGACGCCGAAGAACGCGCCGTGCGGGAGACCGGCGACGAACCGGGCGAGGACGAGCGTCTCGGCGGTCGGCGCGAAGGCCGACAGCACGTTGCCGACGGTGAACGCGGCCATGAGGACGAGCAGGAGGCGGCGACGGTCGGCACGGGCGCCGAGGGCCGCGAGCACGGGCGCGCCGACGACGACGCCGAGCGCGTACGCGGTGATCGCGTGGCCCGCGCTCGGGATCGAGACGCCGAGGTCGGCGGCGATCTCGGGCAGGAGACCCATCGTCGCGAACTCGGTCGTGCCGATGCCGAACCCGCCGAGCGCGAGCGCGAGCAGCGCGGCGCGGGTGCGCGCGGGAGTCAGAACCACGACGGTCCTCCGAACGAATCGATTCGACACAGGGCGGAGTCACGCCGTCGTCAGCTCCGGGATGTACCGACGAGCCTACGTCACGCGTCGGGCGTCAAGCCTGCGGCACCAGCCAGATCGCGCGCGCCGCGACCTCGCCCAGGTCGACACCGCTCGCGTCGGGACCCTCGCCCGCGCGCACCGACACCACCCCCGCGACCGTGCGCCGCTCGACGACCTCGACCGGCGCGTCGAGCACGAGCCCGACGGACTCGACGTACCGCAGCAGCTCCGGGTCGGCGTCGGAGATGCGCGCGACGGCCCACCGGCCGGGCTCGGCCTCCCACAGCACGCGCGCCTCGGGCGTGTCGAGCGAGCCGTCGGGGCCGGGGATCGGGTCGCCGTGCGGGTCCCGCCGCGGGTGCCCGAGCTGCGCGTCGATCCGCTCGACGAACAGGTCCGACACCGCGTGCTCGAGCACCTCGGCCTCGTCGTGCACCTCGTCCCAGCCGTAGCCCAGCACCTCGACCAGAAACGTCTCGACCAGACGGTGGCGGCGCACCATCGCGAGCGCGTGCCGGCGACCCTCGGCGGTCAGCTCGACGGCGCCGTACGGCTGGTGCGTGAGGTAGCCCGCGTCGGCGAGCCGGCGCACGGTCTCGGACACCGTGGACGCCCCGACGCCGAGGCGCGCCGCGAGCATCTTGGTCGTCACGGGCTGCGCCGACCACTCCTGCGCCGACCACACCACCTTGAGGTAGTCCTGCGTCACCGCGGTCAACGGGGGCGTCGGCTGGCTGCTCACGGCGACCAGCGTAGGGCGCGCGACCGGCGCGCCCGCGCCGTCACCACCCGTCGACGCTCCAGTGCCACGCCTCGCTCGGCAGGTTCCTCAGCCCGGCCGCGGGTGCGTGCTCGACGAGCCAGGCGAACGCCGGCGACCCGTGCTGCACCACGCGCCCGCCGACCGTGAAGTCGAGCGCGAGACCACGCTCGTGCCGCGACGTGCCGGGCGGGGCCGTCGGCGGGTAGCAGACGCCGGAAGCGCCGCAGTTCCTGGCCCGTAGCGCGATCTGCTGCTCGCCGCTGCGCCAGCCCCACGCGTGCAGGTCGATGCCGTCGGCGCGCGCCGCGAGGATGAGCGCGTCGACGGCGTCCGCGAGGCACGGGTGGACCCGCACGCCGGTCGTCGTGACGACCGTGTCGGTCTCGGCGACCGGCGCGTCGACCGCGGTGCAGTCGGTCGCGAGCTCGGCGCGCCGCACGAGCAGGTCGGCCGGGACGTCCACGCGCCACAGCTCCTGACCCGTCGACGCGAGGAGCAGGACCGCACCGTCCTCGAGCCGCAGCGACGAGCCGGGGCCGCCCGCGGTTCCGGTCGACCACAGCGCCGTGCCGTCGGCCGACGAGAGCACGAGGTTGCCGTCGTCCTGGACGGCGAGCCGCGCCCCGGGACCCGTCGGCACGGGCGCGGACCACACCGGGCGCCCGTCGTAGGTGAGCGCGAGCGTCGCCTCGTCGAGACGCAGCCGCAGCCGGCCGTCCGACGACCCGAGCTCCTGCCCCGTGCCGAGCGGCGCACCCGCCGCGAGCAGGGACGGTCCGATCGCCGTCTGCGACGACCACAGCGGCGTGCCGTCGGACGCCCACAGCACCACGTCGCCGTCGTCCTGCACCACGAGCGTCGCACCGGGGTGCCCCGCGGTGCGGGTGCGCCACGCCCGGCGGCCGTCGGGCTCGACGACGACCAGGTTGCCGTCCTCACGCAGCACGAGGGACGAGCCGGGCTCGTGCGTGCCGGCCGACCAGCGCGTCGACGCGTCGGGGCCGAGCAGCACGACGTCGCCGTCGTCGAGGACGAGGAGCGTGTGACGACCGTCGGGCGACGTCAGGGCGTCGCCGGGGCCGAGCTCGCCGCCGGGCGGGAGGATCGACGGGAGCACCGCCGTGCCCGACGCCCATGCGACCGAGCCGTCGGGCGCCTCGACGACGAGGTCCCCGTCGTCCCGCACGACCAGCGCCGCCCCCGCCGCACCGGCCGTGCCGGTGCTCCACACCGCCGACCCGTCGGGCGCCACGAGCACCACGTCACCGTCCGCCTGGACCGTGAGGTGCGCGCCGGGCGTCGCTGCGCCGGCCGTCCAGCGAGCGACGCCGTCCGCGTCGTAGAGGCCGAGGTCGCCGTCGGGCTGCACCACGAGCGTCTGCGTCCCGTCCGCCGAGACGAGCCCGTGGCCGGCCTCGAGCGTCTCGCCCGCGAGCAGCCGGTCCTGCCCGGACGCGGCCGCGACGGGCACCGCCCCCGCCAGCACCGACGCGACGGCCACGAGCACCGCGACGACGACGGCCGCCGCCCGACGGCCCCGGGGGCGCGTCGCTGCGCCCTCCACCTGGTCTCCCACGCCTTCCCCCCTCAGCGCACGTTCGGCTGGTGCGAGGGGAGGCGGTGTGCCACGACCATGGCCCCACTCGCGCTCCCACAGTAGGTGACGTCGGTCACATCGGTGAAGGGTGATTCGTCCCTCCGCGGGGCGACGGCGTCGGCGTCGGGACGGGCCACCGGAGCCACGGGCTGACCGACGCCGACGCGTCGGGGCGCACCTGCACGAGCCGGTAGTCGACGATCCGCCTCCGGTCCGGGTCCCAGCGCAGCACCGTCATCTCGGCCGTGCCGTTGAGCGGGCCGACGGTCGGCTGCCCGAGCGTCGCCCCGGCCGTGCTCGAGCTCACGTACTGCACGCCCTCCCCCACGACGGCCGGGCCGACACGCTTGTGCAGGTGACCCGACACCTGCGTCGGGACGCACCCGTCGGTCAGCGCGGGTGTGCCGACGCGCGGCGTGTGGATGAGCAGCAGGTCGACGCCGTCCTCGTCGTCGCACGCGGTCTGCGCGAGCCGCTCCGCCATGTCCTGCGGCGACTCGTCGGTCGCCGCCGTGCCCGAGCCGATCCGCGTCTGCGCGGGGTCGTGGTCGCCGAGGATGCGCACGCCGTCGACCTCGACGACCGACCCGTCCAGCACGCGCGCCCCGCTGCGGGCGTACACCCCGGACGTCTCGGCCGAGTCGTGGTTCCCCGGCGACGTCACGAGCTCGACTCCGTCCGGGACGGCGCGCGCGAAGGTCGTCACGCAGTACTGCTCGACCCCGGTCCCGTTCATCGTGGTGTCGCCCGCGTCGAGCAGGACGTCCGCGTCGGACCGTTCGACGACGGTCGCGATGAGGGGCGCCATGCCGACGTTGCAGTGCAGGTCGGAGACGACGACGAGCACGACCGGTTCGGCCTCGTCCCCGTCCGCGCCCGCGGAGGCCGTCGGGCTCGCCGTGAGCGGGTCGCGGGCCTCCTGGGCGTCGATCACCGGCTGCGTGGCGTCCCACGCCTCGTCGAGCGCCGTGCCGGCGCGCGCGTAGAACGCCTGGTTCTCGCGGTAGGCGTCGACCACGTAGCCGCCGTAGGTGTCGATGACGCCGCCCAGGCGACCCGTGACGCTTGCCCCCTCCAGAGGTGTGTCGTCGAAGACCGCCGACGCCGGTCGCGCCGCGTCGGGCTGGTCCTGCTGGCCCACGCTCGCCGTGAGCACCGTGCCCGCCACCACGACCGCGACCGCGCCGCCTGCGAGGGCGCGCCGGTGGGGGCGCACCGCGGCCGCGAGCTCAGCCCGGCGCGCGGGTCCGAGCGCCCAGCGGCCGAGCCACCACACCGCGGTCAGCAGCGCGAACGTGAGCGCGGCACGGGCGAGCGCGTCGGCGACGAGCGCGCGTGCGACGTCCTCGAGCGCAGCCTGCGGTGCCGAGAAGAACGCGAGGTAGCTGCGCAGGTCGCCGTTGAGCGCCTGCAGGGTCGTCGCCTGGTCGAGCTCGGTGACCGCGGCCGGGATCTCCTGCACCGTGACGCGCACACCGAGCGTCAGGGGCAGCGGCGAGTCGATCTGGAGCGTCCCGACCGGTCCGAGGTCGATCGTCACGGTGTCGTCGGTCGTCACGTCGTAGCGCGCCTCGTGCGGCCCGAGGCTCAGCTCGACCGACGCGGTCGTCACGCCGACGACGAGCGCCACGAGCACTCCCGCCGCGACGACCGCGACGCGCCGCCACGTCCGCGGCGACACCCGGCGTGCCCACCGGACGGCGTCGCGCGCACCCGTGCCCTCCGGCGTCTCGTCGGGTGCGGTGCTCATCGCGTCCGAGCCTAGACTCGGCCGGGTGCGCCGTCGCGGCTACGTCCTGACGTCCGACTGGCGCGTGGGCGCCCCGCTCGCGCGGTGCTGGGACGTGCTCGCGGACCCCGCGCTCACGTGGCCGCAGTGGTGGCCCCACCTGCGCACGCGCGACGTGCGACCGGTCGACGGGCTCGTCGGCAGCTCCGCGACGCTGCTGTTCCGCACCCCGCTCGGCTACGCGCTGCGCGTCGCGCTCGTCGTCGAGTCCGCCCAGCCGCAGCGGCGCGTGCTGGTGCGCGCGTCGGGCGACCTGGTCGGGCACGGCGACGTCGTGCTCGAGGCGCTCGACCCCGCCCGGACCCGCATCGGCGTCGTGTGGGACGTCCGGACCGCGCGCGCCTGGATGAACGCGACCGCTCCCCTGCTGGCCCCTGTGTTCGTCGCGTCGCACGCGCGCGTCATGCGGCTGGGCGAGCGCGGCCTCGACCGCCACCTCACGGCGACCGCCGCGCGCGCCGCGTCCGCCGCGTCCGCCGTCGACGCCGCCGACCCGGCGCCGGACGTCACTGGTACGTGACGAGGTCCGGCACCGGCTGCACGCCGTAGGTCTGCGCCGGGTCGAGCATCGGCTGGTCCTCGTCGACGAAGTTCTTCCAGCCCCAGTGCACGGCGGGTGCGCCGTTGCGCAGCGTCGCCCACGTGCCGGCCTTCGCGGGCTGGGAGCCCTGCCCGTCGACGTGGATGACCGTCGCGAGCTCGTCGCGCGACGTGTCCAGGCGCTCACGTCCGGAGATCATCCGCAGGCTGAACTGGTGCAGGACGAACATCTTCTGCGGGAGCGCGCGCTCGCGGGTCAGGTCGGCGAGCCACGCGCTGACCGCGTTGACCTCGTCGACGCCGACCGACCCGATCTGGCGCAGGTGGACCTGGTCGGGCGCGAGCCGCCACTCCGGGTCGAGCGCCAGGCCGACGTGCGGGAGCGCGAGCAGGTCGGTGTAGAGCTGCGCCTGCGTGAGGAAGTCCGTGCGGCCCGGCTGCAGGTCGAGGATCACGAGCTGGCCGGCCGCGCCGGCCGCCTCGACGAGCGGCCGCAGCTCGTCGACCGACCGCTCCTGCGAGTAGTTGCCGTCGTCCCCCGGGCCGGCCGACGCGATCGACGCGATGATCTCGACCGCCGGGACCACGGTGTCGCCCGTGAGCGGGCGGTACGCGTCCGCGTGGGCCTGGGTGCGCGCGACCGTGGCGGGCACGTCCTGCTCGCCCAGCACCCCGAGCGCCGCGGTGCCCGGCGTGCCGTAGAGCGCGACGTACCGCTTGCCCGGCTGCCCCGCGACGGCCGGGAAGACGAGCTGACCGCCGCCGGGCAGCTCGACGCCGGTCGAGGCCGCCGCGACGCGCGTCGCGAGCCGGTCCGGCGGCCCGAAGGCGTCCCCCAGCGCGACGACGTGCGCGGGGCGGCGCTCCGCGAGCGCCTGGACCGTCGCCGCGAGCGCGCGCGGATCCCCTCCGGGTACGTCGACGACCTCGACGCCGGCCACCGCGGCGTTGGCGACCGCGACGGGCAGCGCAGGCGTCACGCCGGTGAGCAGCACCGTGGACTCGACGGGGGCCGGACGGGTGGTGGGAGGCAGCGCGTCGGCGGCGGTCGCGTCCGGCGACGCGTCGGCACGCGCGCTGCGCGCCGGCGACGGGGTCGTCCGGGGCCCGTCGGACGGCGCCGCGGACGCCGCCGACGGGTCGACGTCCGGGCGGACGACGGTCACGCCGTCGGGGATGCCGTCGGGGCTCGGCGCCGTCGCACCGACCGCCACGGCCCAGCGCGTGCCGAGCCGCTCGAGCTCGGCGGCCAGCACGTCCGGAGGCACGCCCGGCCCACCGAGCAGGACCGGTGCCGCGAGGCGCGCCCCCTCCTGGATCGCGGCGTCCTGCGCCGCGGCGTCGGCGGTGTCCGCCACGACGACGACGGGCGCGCTCGCGACGAGCGTCCGCACGACCTCGAGCGCCGCGGTCTCCGGGGACGCCGCGGGCAGCACGGTCGCAGGCGTCGTCGGCTGCGTGACCTGGGCGGACATCACGGTCGGCGACGGCGACGCGGTCACGCCCGTCGTGGGGCCGGGCCGACCGTCGTCGGCGGTGCACGCCGCCAGTCCCAGGCACGCGGCCACGACCACGGCGGCGGCGGTGCGGCGTCGGACGGGCTGGCGGATCGGCTGGCGCGGCTCGCGGATCGGCACGGTCCTCCCTCGGCGGTCGGCGTCCCACTGTACGGGGCGGGCCCGATTGCCCGCCCCTCGACGTCGGTGTGCCGCTGCCGTCGAGACCCCCGGGCCTGCGCCCGGTGCGACCGTCGCGCGGCCACGACCAGCGCGTGGACCGGGCTTCCGGACGGTCCCGGCGAGCGCTACCGTCGGCGGCGACAGAAGCCCCCGGGGAGCGCAGGAGCGCTGAGAGTGCGGCCGGACGACACGTCCCACCCGCAGACCCGTGGAACCTGACCTGGTTCGCACCAGCGTAGGGAGCAGGGCACTCGTCGCCGGCGGAGCGCGCCGGCGACCGGCGTCCGTCGGGCTCGGCGCGACGTCCCGTCACGCCTCCCGCCGGGACTCGGTCGTCCGTGCGCGTCGTCGGGCGGCCTCGTGCTGCTCGCCGGGGGTCCGCCACCGTCACCGGAGGACCCGCCATGAGCACCCCCGTCACCGCGCCGGACCGACGTCCGGCCGCGACCGCCGCCGAGCTCGGCGTCGGCGCCCGCTTCTCGCTGCACCCCGCGTCCGACGACGCGGTGCGCGTCATCCTCGACGCGCTCGCCCGCGTCGGACGCGAGGACGTGACCGTCACGACCGACGACGTCTCGACCCTGGTGCGCGGCAGCGAGTCCGCCGTGGTCCGCTACGTCCACGACGTCCTCGCCGCCGCGGGCCGACACGGCGTCCACGTCGCGGCACACGTCCAGCTCTCGCGCGGCTGTCCCGGCGAGGTCGCGTGCGCGCTCCCCGACGACGTCGTCCTCTCCGCGGTCGCGGCGCCCGACCTGCCCCGCACGGGTCTGCGGGCCGCGGCGCACTGGGCGCTGTACCCGCTCGACGACGGGACCCCGGGGCATCCGGGCGACCACATGCGCGCGATCGAGCAGGCGATCGCGGTCGCACGGGCGCGCGCCAGCGTGTCGGCGTCGCACTTCGTCACGCGTCTCGACGGCGACCTGGCCGACGTCCTCGGGGCCGTCGCGGACGCGTGGCTCGCCGCGGCCCGGCACGTGCGGCACGTCGTCGCGCACGTGACGATCACGCTGCACTCACCGTCGTGGGACCCGGGCACGCCGTCCGCGGCGGGGACCGACGCGTCCGGTGCGGCGTCCGACGCGACGGAGGGCACCCGATGAGCGCCGCACGCCCGCGGGTCACGCTCGCCGAGCTCGTGCTGCTCGCGGTCCTCGCGGTCGTCTTCGGCTTCCTCTACTGGGCGCTCGTGCAGGCGTGGGGCGCGCTGCAGCTCGCGATGGGACCGTTCGGCGACCTCGCGCAGCACGTCCTCATCGGCGGCTGGATGGTCGCCGCGCCGCTCGCGGTCTACATCGTCCGGAAGCCCGGCGCGGGCGTCGCGGTCGAGCTCGTCGCCGCGTTCGTCGAGGTCGCGTTCCTCGGGTCGCCCGTCGGGCCGATGCTGCTCGTCGTCGGGCTCGTGCAGGGCGTCGGGGCCGAGGCGGCGTTCGCGCTCACGCGCTACCGCCGCTACGGGTGGGGCGTGTTCGCGCTGTCGGGCGTGCTCGCCGGGCTCGCGAGCACCGCGCTCGGCGTGGTGCGGTTCGGCTGGCTCACGCAGGACTGGTTCGCGTGGCGGCTGGGGCTGCAGGTCGTGAGCGGGCTCGTCCTGTGCGGGCTGCTCGCGCGCGTGGTCGGCGACGCGCTCGCGCGCACGGGCGTGCTCGACAACACCCCGCTCGGCCGGGCCCGCCGCGGACGCACGGCACCGTCGGGTGGTGTCACGCGCGACGACGCGACGGCCTCGACGGACGGACTCGCTCCCCGCACGGGCGACGGTGGCGTGGCGCCGACGGACGCGTCGGGCCGCGACGACACCCACGTGGCCGAGGGCGGGTCCGGCGTGACCGCGGGCCGGACCGCCGCGGCCGGGGACCCGAGCGGCGCTCGGTGATCGCGACGCGAGGGCTGGTGGTCCGCTACCCCGGCGCCGCGCGGCCCGTGCTCGACGGCGTCGACCTCGACCTCCGCGCCGGCGAGCACGTCCTGCTGCTGGGGGGCTCGGGCGGCGGCAAGAGCACGCTGCTGCGGGTGCTCGCCGGGGTCGTGCCGCGCGTGGTGGACGCCGACGTGTCGGGCGGCGTCGAGGTCGCGGGCCGCGCCCTGCCCACCGACCACGCCGACCCCGCCACGGGCTACCTCACGCAGGACCCGGCCGACCAGCTCGTCCTGCCGACCGTGCGCGACGAGGTGGCGTTCGGCCTGGAGAACCGGGCGGTCCCGGCGTCGGAGATCGGTCCGCGCGTGGAGGCGGCGCTGCGCGCGGTCAACGCCGCGCACCTGATCGACCGGCGCACGGGCGACCTGTCGGGGGGCGAGGGCCAGCGCGTCGGTCTCGCGGCGACGCTCGTGACGGACCCGCAGGTGCTGCTCCTGGACGAGCCGACCTCGCTGCTCGACCCCGCCGCCGCCCGCGGTGTCGCCGCCGCCGTCGCGACCGGCCGGACGCGGCAGCGGGCGAGCGTCCTCGTCGAGCACCGCCTCGACGAGCTGCCCGACCTCCCGCCACGCACGGTCGTGCTCGGTGACGACGGCCGGGTCGCCGCGGACGGGCCGACGGCCCGGGTCCTGCACGAGCACGCGGCGCGGCTCGCGGCGCTCGGGCTGAGCCTGCCGCTCGCCGCGGAGCTGCGCGCAGCCGGTGTCGCGTCCCTGCACGCGCTCACCGCCGCCGACGACGACGCGGGACCCGGCACGGACCGCGCGTCGTCGGCACCCGTCGTGCTGCGCGCCCGCGGTGTGCACGTGCGCCGCGACGGGCGCGACGGCCTGCACGACGTCGACCTCGACGTGCGTGCCGGTCGCGTGACCGCCGTCGTCGGTCCGAACGGGTCCGGCAAGAGCACGCTGCTGCTCGCGCTCGCGGGGCTCGTCGCCGCGACCGGCAGCGTCGTGGGCGGCACCGTCGGGTCGGTGTTCCAGCGGCCCGAGCACCAGCTGCTCGCCCGCACCGTGCGCGACGAGGTCGCGTGGGGACCGCGTCGAGCGCGACGCGCCGACGTCGACGCGCTCGTCGAGGCGACGCTCGGTCGGTACGCGCTCGACGGGCTCGCGGACCACGACCCGTTCCGGCTGTCCGGCGGTCAGCAGCGGCGGCTGTCGCTCGCGGCCGCCGCGGTGTGCGGCCACGACGTGCTGCTCGCGGACGAGCCGACGTTCGGTCAGGACCGCCGCACGACGCTGGCGTGCGGCGACGCCCTGCGCGCGCTCGCCGACGAGGGCCGCGGCGTCGTCGTCGTGACCCACGACCTGCGGCTCGTCGCCGAGCTCGCCGACGACGTCGTCGTGCTGCGCGCGGGGCGGGTCGTCGCGCGAGGGACCGTGCCGACGGTGCTCGCCGACGACCGCGTCCTCGCCGAGGCCGGTCTCGTCGTCCCGCCGGCGGTGGCCGCGGCGGTGGCCACCGGCCGGCCGGTGCGGACGGTCCTGCGTGCGCTGCGTGCGGCGACCGCGCTCTCCGCGGTGCGCTCCGCCGACGGGCGACCGCCGACGCTCGCGACGGTCGACCGGTGAGCCCGCCCGCGCTCGGGCGCGCACTGCCGCACGACTCCGTGCTGCACCGCCGGAACCCGACGGTCAAGCTCGCGGTGTCGTCCGTGGTCTCGCTCGTGCTGCTCGTCCCCGTCGACCCGTGGACGCCGGGGCTCCTGCTGCTGCTCGCGCTCCCGGCAGCGACGGTCGCGGGGCGTCTGGGCGCGCGGACCGTGCTGCGGGCCGTCGCGCTGTTCGCTCCGTTCGCGCTCTCGGTGCTCGCGGTGAACGCCGTGACGTGCCCGGGGCAGGTGGTGTGGCGCGGAGTCGGGCTGGAGGTGACGACGACGGGGCTCTCGGTCGGCGGCGCGCTCGCGCTGCGGGCGCTGCTCGTCGGCGTGCTGTCGGTCGCGTTCACCCTCACGACCGACGCGGGCCGGCTCATGACCAGCCTGCACCAGCACGCGCGGCTCGGGCCGCGCGCGACGTTCGCGGTCCTCGCCGGCTACCGGGTGCTCGAGCAGCTGCCCGAGCGCTGGGAGACCGTGCGCCGGGCGCAGGCCGTGCGCGAGCCCGGTCGTCGCCCGGGCGCACCGCTCCCCCGTGACGCCGGGGCGCTCGCGCGCGCGGCCTTCGCGGTCCTGGTCGTGTCGCTGCGGCAGGGTGAGCGGCTCGCGGTCGCGCTCGAGCAGCGCGGCCTGGGCGCCGGGCCGCGCACCGTCGCCCGCCCGGTGCCGCTCGACCGCCGGGACGCGGCGCTCGCCGGGGTCGTGCTCGGCGTGGTGGGCCTCGTCGTCGTCGCGTCGTGGTGGACAGGCGTGCTGCAGACGTGGGCGGACGTGGGCTGAGCGGTGGGCGCGGCGGGACCGGGCGGCGTCGCCTCACCGGGCGACCCGAGCGACCGGGTGCGACGCTCGACGCATGGCGCACGACGAGGTCGAGACCGCGTTCGAGATCGCACCCGACACCCCGCTCCCGGACCTGACCGGCCTGCCTGGCGTCGCGCGCGTCGAGCGGCAGGACGCCGACCGCCTCGTCGCGACCTACTGGGACTCGCCGCGGCTCGACCTCGCCCGCGCGGGCGTGTCGCTGCGCCGTCGCACGGGCGGGCACGACGCGGGGTGGCACCTCAAGGTCCCGCTCGGCAGCGACGACGCGGGCCGCCGCCGCGCCGAGCACCGCGTCGACGGCGCGCCGACCACCCCGCCCGACGAGCTCGTGGCGCTCGTGCGGTCGCGCGTGCGCGACGCCGCGCTCGTGCCCGTCGTCGAGCTCGTCACGACGCGCGCGACGACGCTCCTGCTCGACGACCAGGGCGCGGTGCTCGCCGAGCTGGCGGACGACGTCGTCGAGGCGCGCGCGCCGCGGGACGTGGGCGACGACCGGGGGGACGCCGGGACGCGCGCGACGGCGGACGCCGCCGACCTCCCGCGCTGGCGGGAGTGGGAGGTCGAGCTCGTCACGGGCGACGACGACCTGCTGGCGGCCGCGGGCAGCGCGCTCGCCCGGGCGGGCGGGGCGCCGCGCGCGGAGTCGAAGCTGCAGCGCGCGCTCGGTCCCGCCATCCCCGCGCCCGCGGCGCGCGAGCCGGCGGACGGCACCGCGGCGGAGGCGGTGCGCGCGCGGGTCGCACGGGACGTCGAGCGGCTCCTGGCCGCGGAGACCGGCGTGCGGCTCGGCGACGACGAGGCGGTGCACGACGCGCGTGTCGCCGCGCGCCGGCTGCGCGCGACGCTCGGTGTCTTCCGGCCGGTCGTCGACCGCGCCGTGACCGAGCCCGTGCGCGCCGAGCTCCGGGAGGTCGCCCGGGTGCTGGGCGCCGCGCGCGACCCGCACGTCGAGCAGGCCGCGCTGGTCGAGCGTCTCGCCGCCGAACCCGTCGAGCTCGTGCTCGGACCCGTCGAGCGGCGCGTCGTCGACGACCGCTCGGCCGCGCGCGACGCCGCGCTCGCGCGCGCGGTCACGCTCCTCGACTCGCCCGAGCACCTGCGCCTGCTCGCGACGCTGGACGCGTGGGCGACGACGCTGCCGCGGGGACCGCGCGCCGACGACGCCGCCGAGGAGGTGCTCCCCCGGCGGGTGGCGCGCGCGTGGCGCCGCCTCGAGCGGCGGGCCGAGGAGGCCGAGCAGGCCGCGGGCGACGCGCGCGACACGGCGCGGCACGAGGTCCGCAAGGCCGCCCGCCGGGCGCGGTACGCGGCCACGACGGCGGCGCTCGTCGTCGGGGGACCCGCGCGGCGCAGCGCGTCCCGCGCGCACGACGTCCAGGACGTGCTGGGCCGCCAGCAGGACACCGTCGTGCGGCGCGAGACGTTGCGCCGGCTCGGCGTGCAGGCGCACCTCGACGGCGAGAACGCCTTCACGTTCGGGCGTCTGCACGCGCTCGAGCAGTCGGCAGCCGACGCCGCCGAGCGTGCGGCGCTGCGGGCGGTCCGCCGGGCGCTCGCGCCGGGGCACCGATCCTGGACAGCCTGACGGCCGGGAGCACCGCACCCCGGATCCTGCACAGCCTGGCGGCCGGAAGCTGCAGGGCACGGGCAGGTCGACGTGTCGCGCGATCGCTGCGCCCACCCGGACGGCTGACGGCCGCCCTGCCGGGCCGGCCGTCGCCCACGCGGGTCTCCCGGCTCAGGCCGCGGCGCTCACCCGGACGACGTTGCGCCACGGGTCCTCGAAGAGGAGCGTCGCGCCGTCGTCGACGGGGCGCGTCCCGGCGAACGCGACGCGGTCCGCGAGCGCACCGAGGTCGTCGGCGGTCGGCACGACGATGCGGACCTCGCCGAGGCCGAGCGCGGAGGCCCGGGGGCCGGCCCCGGCGCTGTTCCACGTGTTCATCGCGAGGTGGTGGTGGTACCCGCCCGCGGACACGAAGAGCGCGCCGTGCCACTCGGCGGTGACGTCGAAGCCGAGCGCGTCGACGTAGAACGCCCGGGCGGAGGGCACGTCGCCGACCTGCAGGTGCACGTGCCCGACGACCGCGTCGCCCTCGGGCCGCTGGTCGAGGTCCTGCGCGAGGTTCTCGCGGACGAACCCGTTCGGGTCGAGCCGCAGCGAGTCCATGACGACGCGGCCGTCGGCGTCGTGCTGCCACTGGTCGCGGCTGCGGTCCCAGTAGAGCTCGACGCCGTTGCCCTCGGGGTCGGTGAGGTAGAACGCGAGCGACACGAGGTGGTCGGCGGAGCCGACGTAGGTCTCGGGGGCGCGCTGCGCGACGGACGCGAGCGTCGCGGCGAGGCCCGCGCGGTCGTCGAACAGGAGCGCGGTGTGGAACAGGCCGGCCGAGCCGCGCTGCGCGGGCGGGAGGTCGGGGGTGTGCCGGAGGACCACGAGCGGCGTGGTGCCGCGGCCGAGCGTGACGACGTCGGGGCGCGCGTCGCCGAACCGCTCGCCCGGGTCGGGCAGCACGTCGAGACCGATCGCGTCGCGGTAGAACCGCAGCTGGCGGTCGAGGTCGCCGACGAGGAGCGTCACGGCGTCCATGCCGGTGCCGGCGGCGATCGAGTCGTGCGCGGAGCGGGCGACGCCGCGGACGGCGGCACCCTGGCCGGGGACGGGAGCGGTGGACATGGGACCTCCTGGGATGGGCTCGCTCCTCCGTACAATAGTTGATGATTCAACTTTGTTCCGGACGGCTCCCGGGCTCGTCCCCGCGACGGTCAGTCCGTCTCACCCGGCAGGTGGTTGTGGCCGAGACCGGTCAGGAAGCGCGGTCCGGTCGCGAGCAGCTCCGACCGCCATGCCGAGGCCCACTCCCCGAACGGGTGCCGCGCCAGCCCGTCGTTCGCGAAGCGCCCGTCGACCGTCACCTCGGTCGTGCAGAACTCGGGGACGACGAGGTCCGTGACGGGCCCGCCGCGCTCCACCTCCGCGATCACGAGCGGCGCGTTCCCGCCCGCGAACACGTCGATCACCCAGCCGTCGGTGCCCAGCCACGCCGAGTGCCGCAGCTTCGCGACACGCGCCGGCGCCCGACGCACGATCTCGACCGCGACCAGCGGGTCGAGCTCGCGCTCCACCTCGTAGCGGGTCCCCTCGACCATCGGGCCCTTGACCGTGATCGCGCAGAAGTCGACCGCGCCGACGTGCGCCTCCAGCACCGCGAGCTCGTCGGCGTGCGGGTCGATGCCCTCGATCCCCGACGCCTGCGCGCGCACGCGCACCGCGAACCCGTCCTCGGCCAGCAGGTAGCTCTGGACGATGAGCGTCGGCGTCTCCTCCATCAGCTCCGTCGGCAGTCGCTCCACGTAGAAGCGCCGCTCGAACTCGAAGTCGCCGTAGCCCGTGTCGCTCATCGGACCGACCGCCCCGCGCGGGACCCCGTGGTGTGCATCCTCCGAGCCTAGCCAGCCGTGACGCCCCCGCCCGGGAGGCCGCGACGGCCCGGCCGGTCGCCGAGCGCGCGGCGTGGCGGTGGACGTCACAGGCACACCGGACGCCCGGTGTGAGACCCTGGTGGCATCCCCGGGCAGCGCGACACCGCGCGCCCCGCGTCGTGGAGACCCCCGGTCTTACCTGCGGCGGCTCCGACGACCCTCCCCGAGAGGCCCCACTGTGACCACCTTCGCCGACCTCGGCGTGCCCGCCGTGCTCGTCCGCGCCCTCGCGGACGACGGCATCACCAGCCCGTTCCCCATCCAGACCGCCACCCTGCGCGACTCGCTCGCCGGCACCGACGTGCTCGGCCGCGGCCGCACCGGCTCCGGCAAGACGCTCGCGTTCGCCATCCCGGTCGTCGCGCGCACCGCCGCCGCCGGCCGTCGCACCGCGCCGTCCCGGCCGCGCGCGCTCGTCCTGGCGCCGACCCGCGAGCTCGCGAGCCAGATCGACGCGACGATCGCCCCGCTCGCCGCGGCCGCGGGCCTGAGCACGACCGTCGTGTTCGGCGGCGTCGCCCAGTCCCGCCAGGTGACCGCGCTCCAGCGCGGCGCCGACATCCTCGTCGCGTGCCCCGGCCGCCTCGAGGACCTGCTCCGGCAGGGCCTCGTGTCGCTCGACGACGTCGCCGTCACCGTCCTCGACGAGGCCGACCACATGGCCGACCTCGGCTTCCTGCCCGTCGTCAAGCGCCTGCTCGACCGCACCCCGCGCACCGGTCAGCGCCTGCTGTTCTCCGCGACGCTCGACAACGGCGTGGACGTGCTCGTGAAGCGCTACCTCACCAAGCCCGTCGAGCACGCGGTCGACACCGCGCAGTCGCCCGTCGCCGCGATGACGCACCACCTGCTCGAGGTCGCCGACGCCGACAGCAAGAAGGCCGTCGTGCGCGCGCTCGCGTCCGGCACCGGCCGTCGCGTGCTGTTCACGCGCACCAAGCACCAGGCCAAGAAGCTCGCCAAGCAGCTCACCGCCGACGGCATCCCGTCGGTCGACCTGCACGGCAACCTCGGCCAGGGCGCTCGCGAGCGCAACCTCGAGGCGTTCTCGACCGGGGCCGTCCGCGTCCTCGTCGCGACCGACATCGCCGCGCGCGGGATCCACGTCGACGACGTCGGCCTCGTCGTCCACGTCGACCCGCCCGCCGAGCACAAGGCGTACCTGCACCGCTCGGGCCGCACCGCGCGAGCCGGAGCCGGCGGCGACGTCGTGACGCTCGTCCTCCCCGAGCAGCGCGCCGACGTCCGCGCCCTCACGCGGGCCGCGAAGATCACCGCGCAGCCGCGGCCGGTCGCCCTCGGCGACGCGCACCTCGCCGCGCTCGTCGGCGAGGTCGCGGCCCCGGTCGCCCCGGCCCCCGCCCCTTCGGCCACCTCCTCGCGCGCGTCGCAGGGCGGCGGCTCGCGCGGCTCCGGCGGTCGCGGCGGTGCCGGGCGAGGAGCCGGTACGTCGGCTCGTGCCGGCTCGGCGTCCGGCCCGTCGAACGGCGCACGCAGCGGCGGCGGCCCGCGCGCCGCGGCCGGCGGTCGTTCCGGCGGCGCCGGTCGTGCGGGCGGCGGCGGTCGTGCCGGCGACGGCGGCCGCGCGGGCGGCACGCGGTCCGCGGCGGGCGGCACGTCGAGCACCCTGCGCTACAGCTCCGGCGGCCCGACGCCGTCGACCGCCCCGGCCGACACCTCGGCCGGTGCGGGCGCGGGACGCCGCGGACGTCGCGGTGGCCGTGGCCGTGCGGGTCGCCCCGCGGGCGCTCCCTCGGGCGGCTGAGCCGACCGGTGCGTCGCGCGGACCTGGGTCAGCGCGACGCACCGCGACGTCCGCCGCACGGCTCGTCCGCGGCTCGACGTGCGACCCGGTGGTCGGCGTCGCGGCCTCCAGGAGCCGCGAGGGCGACGACGCGCGCGGACGGCCGGCGGCGGCCCCGACGACCCCCACCTGGCACCCGGCTCTGGCGGACGGCCCGCGGCGCGGCCCATGATGGCCCCGAACGCCCCCGAGCAGACCGGAGCGACGATGGCACCCGCACCCGTGGACGTCCCGACCTGCGCGGCCGCAGCCGCGCCCCTCCGCTGATGGCGATCGTCTCCCGCGGCTTCCGCGGGCGACGCGAGGCCGACCCGCGCCTGCCACCCGGCCAGTACCTCGAGCGTGGCTTCCCGGTGCTCTCCGCAGGCCCGACGCCCCGCACCGACCTGTCCACCTGGACGTTCTCGATCGGCGGCGCCGCCGGGCCGCGCGCCACGTGGTCCTGGGCGGAGCTCACGGCGCTGCCGGCCGACGACATCGTGGTCGACATCCACTGCGTCACGAAGTGGACCAAGCTCGACACGTCGTGGCGCGGCGTGTCGCTCGACCGCCTCCTCGACGCGGTCGAGGTCGCGGACGACGAGCAGTACGCGCTCGCGCACTGCGACGGGGGCTACACCACGAACGTGCCGCTCGCCGACCTGCGCGGCGGACGCGCGTGGATCGCGTACCAGTACGACGGCGCCCCCCTCCCTCCCGAGCACGGCGGCCCCGCGCGGCTGCTGATCCCCCACCTGTACTTCTGGAAGTCCGCGAAGTGGGTCCGCCGCATCGACCTGCTGACCGACGACCAGTGGGGCTTCTGGGAGAAGCTCGGCTACCACCAGTACGGGGACCCGTGGAAGGAGCAGCGGTATTGGGGCGACTGAACGCCGAGCCGGACGACGAGGCCGCCCCGGTCTCCCCCGACGACGCCCCCTACCGCCTGCCCTGGCGCGTCGCGACCCTCGTCGCCACGCGCCGCGAGACCCCGACCGCGACGACCCTCGAGCTCGACGTGCCCGGCTGGCGCGGCGCGATGGCGGGTCAGCACGTCGACGTGCGGCTGACCGCCGAGGACGGCTACTCGACGCAGCGCTCGTACTCCCTCGCGTCCCCGGGCACGCTCGGCCTCCCCGCGGGCGCGGCCTCCGACGGCCCGCCTGAGCGGATCGCGCTGACCGTCCAGGTCGTCGAGGACGGCGAGGTGTCGCCCTATCTCACGCAGGACCTCGAGGTGGGCGACCAGATCGAGCTGCGCGGGCCGATCGGCAACTGGTTCGTGTGGCACGCGACCGACCCGCACCCCGTGCAGCTCGTCGCGGGCGGCTCCGGGCTGGTGCCCCTCATGTCGATGCTGCGCACGCGTCGCCGGGCCGGCTCGCACGCGCCCTTCCGGCTGGTGGTCTCGGTCCGGACGCCGCTCGACGCGATCTACGCCGGCGAGCTCGCGACCTTCGACGACGTCGAGGTCACGCGCGTGTGGACGCGGCGCGGTCCGCCCGGCTGGACGGGCCGGGTCGGGCGCGTCGACGCCGACCTCCTCGCGCAGGTGTGCGTCCCGCCCGACGAGCGTCCGCACGTGTACGTGTGCGGCCCGACGCCGTTCGTCGAGACGGTCGCGGACCTGCTCGTCGACCTCGGTCACGACCCCGAGCGCATCCGGACCGAACGGTTCGGCCCGACGGGCACCTGACGGCGCTGCCCCACGGCTCGTCGCACGCGCACCGCCGGGGTCCCCGCGGACCGGTCCCCGGCCTGCCTCCGGGCGCGGTCGCGCCGGCGGCCGTGCTGCTAGGACGTCGCGACGGCGGGCGCGAGCTCGGCGGGCAGGCCGCACGCCGTGAGGCGCTCGACGCCGAACCACACGACGACGCGCTGCACGCCGGCCGCACCGATGTCGAGCACGGCGAGCTGGAACGCGCGGTGCACGCCGTCGGGGTCGAGGAGGTAGACGCCGAACGCGGGCTGGCCGTTGACCGCGGCGGGCACGAGCCGCAGCGCGCCGGGCCCCTTCGCCGGGCACCACGTGCCGATGAGCGCCGCGACGTCGTCGCGCCCGCGGTACCACTCGGGGTACGGCGGCATCTCCCACACGACGTCCTCGGCCATGAGCGCGACGATCCCGCCGATGTCGTACGACTCGAACGCCCGCACGTACGCGTCGAGCAGCCGGCGCTGCCGCTCGTCGTCGAGCGCACCCGCGTCGTCGGGGTCGAGCTTCGCGACGTGCGCCCGTGCCCGCTGGAGCGTCGAGTTCACGCCCGCGACCGTGAGGTCCAGCGCGTCGGCGACCTCCGCGGCGCTCCACTGCAGGACGTCGCGCAGCACGAGCACGGCCCGCTGCTGCGCGGTCAGGTGCTGGAGCGCCGCGACGAACGCGAGTCGCACGCTGTCGCGCGTCACGACGTCGGCGGCCGGGTCGTTCGGCGTCCCGGACCACACGACGGCGTCGGGCAGCGGCTCGAGCCACGCGACGGCGTGCTCCTCACGCGGCTCGGACGCGGGGTCGGCCGCCGGTGCGCCGAGGCCGGTCGGCAGCGGCCGGCGGGACCGGCCCTCGAGGTGCGTGAGGCAGGCGTTCGTCGTGATGCGGTACATCCACGTCCGCACCGACGAGCGGCCCTCGAACCGGTCGAACGCGCGCCACGCGCGCAGGTAGGCGTCCTGCAGGACGTCCTCCGCGTCGTGCAGCGAGCCGGTCATCCGGTAGCAGTGCGCCAGGAGCTCACGCCGCAGCGGCTCCACGAGCGTCTCGAAGTCGTGCTCGGTGGTCGTCAGCGTCACCCCTCGACGGTAGCGAGCACCACCGACAGCCCGCGACCCCCGGGTGCCAGACTGCCCCGGGACCTCGAGGTGGGCCACCAGAGCGAGCTGCGCGGGCCGATCGGCAACGGGTTCGCGTGGCACGCCACCGACCCCCACCCCGTGCAGCCGGGCGGACCCGGCCGCGGCCACACCCCCGTGCTCGCGGCGT
>NZ_JAPESW010000089.1 GCF_028527925.1 Cellulomonas fimi | reverse complement strand
AGGTGACCGTCGACGCGACCGTCTCGCGCGGGATCGTCACGACCGTGGCGCGCGGGAACGACGCCCACGCGACGGCGGCCGTGCGGTCGCCGGGCTTGCCGGCCTGGCCCAGGCGGGCGTCGTCACGCGTCCCAGGGTAGTTCGGTGCGGACGTCGTCCCGCCCGCCGGCGGCGCGAGGCGCGTCACACGCGAGCGCACGTGCGCGGGCCGTGGTGCGTCGGCGACCGGCGGGCTCCCGGCCCGGCGTCAGCGTCAGTGCCAGCGGAACAGGCGCCCGGCGCCCCAGCCGAGCGCGGCGGTCCAGCCGAGCAGCACGACGACCGACCACGGGGGCAGCACGCCGTGCAGCAGCGTCTCGCGCATCGCCTCGCCGAGCGCGCCCGACGGCAGCAGCAGCGCGATGTGCTCGAGCGGGCCGGGCAGGCTGCTCGCAGGCACGATGACGCCGCCCGCGACGGCGAGCACCAGCAGCGCGAGGTTCGCGACGGCCAGGACGGCCTCGGCGCGGAGCGTCCCCGCGACGAGCATCGCGAGCGACGTGAACGCGGCGGTGCCGAGCACGACGGCGACCGCGGCGAGCGGGATGCCCGCGGGGTCCGGTCGCCAGCCGAGCACGACGGCCGCGGTGCCGATGACGAGCACCTGCACGAGCTCGACGACGAGCACGCCGAGCACCTTGCCCGCGAGCAGCCCGCCGCGCCCGAGCGGCGTGGTCGACAGCAGCCGCAGCACACCGTTGCGCCGGTCGAACGACGACGCGATCGCCTGCGAGGTGAACGACGTCGTCATGACGGCGAGCGCGAGGACGCCGGGCGCGAGGAAGTCGATGCGGCTCGCGCCACCGGTGTCGAGCTCGACGAACGTGCCGCGTGTGAGGCCGACGAGCACGAGCACGGGCACGACGACGGTCACGAGCAGCTGCTCGCCGTTGCGCAGGATCGCGCGGGCCTCGAAGGACGTCTGCGCCAGCACCCGCCGCCAGGTCGGTGCGGCCCCGGCGTGCCCGCGGCGGCCCGCAGTGGTCGTCGTCATCGCAGGTCCCGTCCGGTGAGGTCGAGGAAGACGTCCTCGAGCGTCGAGCGCCCGACCGACAGACGCGTCGCGAGCACGTCGCCCGCGGCGAGCCAGGCGGTGAGCGCCGCGACCGTCGCGGGCTCGACGGCGCCCGAGACGACGTACGTGCCCGGCGCCGCCTCGGCGACCGTGAACCCGTCGCCGAGCGCGGAGCGCAGGCCCTCCACGTCGAGGCCGGCGCGCGCCTCCAACCGGAGCGACCGGTCGTCCGCCGACGCCAGCAGGTCCGCGACCGAGCCCTGCGCGATCACGCGTCCCTGGTCGACGACCACGACGTGGTCGGCCAGGTCCTCGGCCTCGTCCATGAGGTGCGTCGTGAGCAGCACGGCGACGCCCTCGGCCCGCAGCTCGCGCACGAGCTCCCACACCGCGAGCCGGGCCTGGGGGTCCATGCCGGCGCTGGGCTCGTCGAGGAACACGACGTCGGGCCGCCCGACGACCGCCACGGCGAGCGCGAGCCGCTGCCGCTGCCCGCCGGAGAGCCGCCGGACGGTCGTGCGTGCGAACGACCCCAGCCCGAGCCGCTCGGTCAGCTCGCCGAGGTCGCGCGGGTCGGCGTACATGCGCGCGACGTGCGCGAGCATGTCGGCGGCACGGATCGACGTCGGCAGGCCGCCGTCCTGGAGCATCACGCCGACGCGCGGCCGCAGCTCGCGGGCCTGCGTGCGCGGGTCGAGCCCGAGGACGCGCACCGTGCCCGCGTCGGGTGTGCGCAGCCCCTCGCAGCACTCGATGGTCGTCGTCTTGCCGGCGCCGTTCGGCCCGAGCACGGCCGTCACCTGGCCGGGGAGCGCGGCGAGGTCGAGCCCGTCGACGACGGCGCGACCGCCGTACCGCTTGACGAGCCCACGGACCTCCAGCGCAGGGGAGTCGGGCACGAGAGGGGAGTCTAGGCGCGAGGCGCGGCCCTCCCCGAGCGCCTGCCGGTCCGGGTGACGTCCGCCACACCCACCGGCGCGGGCGTCGCGTCCCGGCCGGTGGGCACGGGCGCCCGTCGCATACGTCGCCAGCAGGAAGGTCACCCTTGCTTGCAGGGATGGATTTCGGCAACAAGGATGTTGTCAATATCGCGACCACCCCCCGGTCGTGCCCACGGCCGGTCCGCCCGGTCGCGCGGCGTGGGGGAGGCCCCACGATCCCGGGAGGTGACCATGAGCGCGACGCTGCCCGTCGCCGCCGTGAGCACCCCGGCGCCCCCCGAGTCCGATGCCGGCACGCGCGAGCGCGTCCTGCGGCTCGTCGCCGCGCAGGGCCCGGTGTCGGCCGCGGAGCTCGCCGCCCAGCTCGACCTCACGACCACCGGCATCCGCCGGCACCTCGCGGTGCTCGAGTCGAGCGACCAGATCGCCGTGCACGACGGCGTCGGCGTCGGGCCCGCGCGTCGTGGGCGCCCCGCCCGTCGCTACGTCGTCACCAGCCGCGGCCAGGCCGCGCTGTCGCACCGCTACTCCGAGCTCGCCGCGCAGGCGCTGCGCTTCCTCGCCGAGACCGGCGGCCCCGCGGCGGTCGAGAGCTTCGCCGAGCAGCGCGTCCGCGACCTCGAGCAGCGGCTCGTCGCGGTCGTCGACGCGGCCGGCCAGGACGTCACCGCCCGCGCGCGCTCGCTCGCCGACGGCCTGACCGCCGACGGGTACGCGGCGTCCGCGCGGCCCGTGCCCGGCGGCCGGGCCGTCCAGCTCTGCCAGGGGCACTGCCCCGTCCAGGACGTCGCGCACGAGTTCCCGCAGCTCTGCGAGGCCGAGGCGCGGGCGTTCTCGCGCATCCTCGGCGTCCACGTGCAGCGGCTCGCCACCCTCGCCGGCGGCGGCCACGTCTGCACCACGAACATCCCGACGACCGCACCGACCCCCGCAGCCCCCGTGCTCGCCCCGGAAGGACCGACAGCATGAGTGCACCCACCGAGAACGCGGCAGCCGCCGCGCCGCTCACGCAGGACGAGGCCATCGCCTCGATCGGCAACTACACCTACGGCTGGCACGACAGGGACGTCGCCGGTGCGACGGCCAAGCGCGGCCTGTCCGAGGCCGTCGTGCGCGAGATCTCGGCGCTGAAGAACGAGCCCGAGTGGATGCTCAAGACGCGCCTCAAGGCGCTGCGCCTGTTCGAGAAGAAGCCCATGCCGTGGTGGGGCTCCGACCTGTCGGGCATCGACTTCGACAACATCAAGTACTTCGTCCGCTCGACGGAGAAGCAGGCCGCGAGCTGGGACGACCTGCCCGAGGACATCAAGAACACGTACGACCGGCTCGGCATCCCGGAGGCGGAGAAGCAGCGCCTCGTCGCGGGCGTCGCCGCGCAGTACGAGTCCGAGGTCGTCTACCACCAGATCCAGGAGTCGCTCGAGGAGCAGGGCGTCATCTTCCTCGACACCGACACGGGTCTGCGCGAGCACCCGGAGATCTTCGAGCAGTACTTCGGCTCCGTGATCCCCCCGGGCGACAACAAGTTCGCGTCGCTCAACACCGCCGTGTGGTCGGGCGGGTCGTTCGTCTACGTGCCGCCGGGCGTGCACGTCGAGATCCCGCTGCAGGCCTACTTCCGCATCAACACGGAGAACATGGGCCAGTTCGAGCGGACGCTGATCATCGCGGACGAGGGCTCGTACGTGCACTACGTCGAGGGCTGCACCGCGCCGGTGTACTCGTCGGACTCGCTGCACTCCGCGGTCGTCGAGATCATCGTCAAGAAGAACGCCCGCGTGCGGTACACGACGATCCAGAACTGGTCGAACAACGTGTACAACCTCGTCACCAAGCGGGCCACGGCCGCCGAGGGCGCGACGATGGAGTGGGTCGACGGCAACATCGGCTCCAAGGTCACGATGAAGTACCCGGCGATCTACCTCATGGGCGAGCACGCGCGCGGCGAGACGCTGTCGATCGCGTTCGCCGGCGAGGGCCAGCACCAGGACGCGGGCGCCAAGATGGTGCACGCCGCGCCGCACACGTCGTCGTCGATCGTCTCGAAGTCGGTCGCGCGCGGCGGTGGCCGCACGTCCTACCGCGGGCTCGTGCAGGTCCTGGAGGGCGCGAGCCACTCCGCGTCCAACGTGCTCTGCGACGCGCTGCTCGTCGACCAGATCTCCCGCTCCGACACCTACCCGTACGTCGACGTCCGCGAGGACGACGTGTCGATGGGCCACGAGGCGACCGTGTCGCGCGTGAGCGAGGACCAGCTGTTCTACCTGATGTCCCGGGGCATGCCCGAGACCGAGGCGATGGCCATGATCGTGCGCGGGTTCGTCGAGCCCATCGCGCGCGAGCTGCCCATGGAGTACGCCCTCGAGCTCAACCGCCTCATCGAGCTGCAGATGGAAGGGGCCGTCGGCTGATGACGACCACCACGGAGAACCTGTCGACCGACCACTCGCGGGCGGTCGCCGACGGGGCCCACACGCACGGGGTCGGCGGCACGCCCGAGTCGTCGCGCGCGTCGCGCCCCACCTCGTTCGACGTCGCGGACTTCCCGGTCCCGACGGGCCGCGAGGAGGAGTGGCGGTTCTCGCCGATCGACAAGCTCGCGCCGCTGTTCGCGGGGGCGACGGACGGTGTGCTCGCCGGGCACGGCGTGCTCACGACCGTCGTCGAGTCGCCCGAGGTCCGCGTCGAGATCGTCGACCGTGACGACGCCCGCCTGGGCCAGGCCGGCAAGCCCGGCGACCGCACGGCCGCCGTCGCGTGGGCGTCGTTCCCGCGCGCCACGGTCGTGACGATCCCGCGCGAGACGGTCGCGTCGACGGTCACCT
>NZ_JAPESW010000088.1 GCF_028527925.1 Cellulomonas fimi | reverse complement strand
GCAGCCGGCGCCGAGGCGGCCGTGGGCTGCCGCGTGACGTACACCGTGACGAACCAGTGGAGCACCGGCTTCGGTGCCGACGTGAAGATCGACAACCTGGGCGACTCCCTGGACGGCTGGACGCTGACATGGGCGTTCGCTGCGGGCCAGACGGTCACGCAGGCATGGAACGGCACCGCGACGCAGTCCGGCTCGAACGTCAGCGTCCGCGACGCCGGGTACAACGCGCAGGTCGGGGCGGGCGGCAGCGTGTCGTTCGGCTTCAACGGCGCGTGGAACGGCACGGCCAACCCCGCGCCGACGTCGTTCGCACTCAACGGCACGACCTGCACGGGCGGCATCACGCCGACGACGACGCCGACGACGACGCCGACGAGCACCCCGACGTCGACGCCCACGAGCACCCCGACCAGCACACCGACCCCGACGCCGACGACCACCCCGCCGCCGTCGGGCGCATGGCAGGCCGAGGACCTCGACCGCGGGCTCATCAGCGTCCGCAGCGGGTCGGGGAACCTCGTGCAGTGGCGGCTGCTCGGCACGGAGCCCGCGTCGACCGGCTTCAACCTGTACCGCGGCGGGACGAAGGTGAACGCGTCGCCGCTCACGGGTGCGACGAGCTACCTCGACGCGGGGGCCTCGGCGAGCGCGTCGTACACGGTCCGGGCCGTCGTGAACGGCACCGAGCAGGCCGCCTCCGAGGCGTCCCTGACGTTCGCGAACGGCTACCTCGACGTGCCGATCAGCAAGCCGGGGTCCGACTACGTCGCGAACGACGGCTCGGTCGGCGACCTCGACGGCGACGGCCGGCTCGAGGTCGTCCTCAAGTGGGACCCGACCAACGCCAAGGACAACTCGCAGTCGGGTGTGACGGGCAACGTGTTCCTCGACGCCTACGAGCTCGACGGGCGCCGTCTGTGGCGCATCGACCTCGGCCGCAACATCCGCGCGGGCGCGCACTACACGCAGTTCCAGGTCTACGACTACGACGGGGACGGCAAGGCCGAGGTCGCCGTCAAGACGGCCGACGGCACCCGGTCGGGCACCGGTCAGGTGATCGGCAACGCGAGCGCCGACCACCGCAACTCCTCGGGCTACGTCCTGTCCGGGCCCGAGTACTTCACCGTCTTCCACGGCCAGACGGGCGCGATCGCGGCGACGACCGACTACGTGCCGCCGCGCGGGACGGTGTCGAGCTGGGGCGACTCGTACGGCAACCGCGTCGACCGGTTCCTCGCCGGCACCGCCTACCTCGACGGCGTGCGGCCGTCGATCATCATGGCGCGCGGCTACTACACGCGGGCCGTCGTCGTCGCCTGGGACTACCGGAACGGCACGCTCACGCGGCGGTGGACGTTCGACTCGAACGCGTCGGGCAACAGCGCCTACGCCGGGCAGGGCAACCACTCCCTCTCGGTCGCCGACGTCGACGGCGACGGCCGGCAGGAGATCCTGTACGGCGCGGCCGCGATCGACGACGACGGCAGGGGTCTGTGGACCAACCGGACGGGGCACGGCGACGCCGGGCACGTCGGCGACCTGATCCCGAGCCGGCCGGGCCTCGAGTACTACAAGGTCACCGAGTCGACGAGCCAGCCGGACTCCTGGATGGCGGACGCGCGCACGGGTCAGATCCTGTGGAGCACCCCGTCGGGGACGGACAACGGCCGCGGCGTCTCGGGTGACATCTGGGCCGGGTCGGCGGGGACCGAGTCCTGGTCGTCGTCGGACTCGCAGCTGCGCAACACGTCAGGCACGGGCGTCGCGCGCAAGCCGTCGTCGGCGAACTTCCTGGCCTGGTGGGACGGTGACACGACGCGTGAGCTGCTCGACCAGACCCGGATCGACAAGTACGGCACCGGTGGCGACGCACGGCTCCTGACCGGCTCCGGCGTGCACAGCAACAACGGCACGAAGGCGACGCCGACGCTGTCCGGCGACATCCTCGGCGACTGGCGCGAGGAGGTGATCTGGCCGACGTCCGACGACAGCGCGCTGCGGATCTACGCGACGCCCGTCCCGACCGACACGCGGCTGTGGACCCTGCTGCACGACCAGCAGTACCGCGTCGCGATCGCGTGGCAGAACACCGCGTACAACCAGCCGCCGCACCCCGGCTTCTTCCTTGGCTCGCCGTTCACGCTGCCCGCGAAGCCGAACGTGTACCTGCGCTGACGCCGCAGTCGCCGCGGGGCGCGAGGCGCGCGACGACACACGGCTGACGGCTGACGCGCCCGGGCGTCGACGCCCGACGTCGGACGTCGGACGCACGAGGACGACGACGGCCCGCCCGGACCTCATCGGGCGGGCCGTCTCGCGTGCGTGCGACGGGCTTCCCGATCGCCGCACGATCGTGCTAGAACTGCGACATGGGCAAGGGTGATGCGACGCGGCAGGCAGTGGTCGACCGCGCGGTGGAGATCGCCGGGCGCCTCGGCATCGCCGGCCTGACGATCGGCTCGCTCGCGACCGCCACCGAGATGTCCAAGAGCGGGCTCTTCGCGCACTTCCGCTCCAAGGAGGCGCTGCAGCTCGCGGTGCTGGCCCGGGCACGGGAGAGCTTCGTCGACGAGGTGGTCCGGCCGGCGCTCGCGACGACGCGCGGCGAGCCGCGGGTGCGCGCGCTGTTCGAGCACTGGCTCGCGACGTCGCAGGCCAGCGCCGCGGGATGCCTGTTCGTGTCTGCCGCCACCGAGTTCGACGACGACCCCGGGCCGGTGCGCGACCAGCTCGTGCGCGACCACCGCGACCTCGTGGACTCGATCACCCAGATGTACCGCGCGGGCGTCCAGGAGGGGCAGTTCCGCGACGACCTGTCGCCCGAGCAGTTCGCGCACGACCTGTACGGCGTGATGCTCGGGCACTTCCACGCGCACCGCCTGCTGCGGGACCCGGCGGCCGAGCGCCGGACCCGGGACGCCTTCGAGCGGCTGCTCGCGGGCATCAGCACGTCACCGGCGGACGACCTCGCCGTCGCCGGCCACGCTGCTGCGCCCGGCCGCTGACCGCGGCCGCCCCGCCCGGCCCCGTCCGACACCCGTCCGACCCGTCCGACTCTCGACGTCAGGAGCACGCAATGACCGCGGTAGATGTCCAGAAAAGCACGACCGTTCGTTCGCACGTGCGTCCTCCACGCGCGCTCCGCACGGCGTTCCGCGTCACCGACCGGGTCGCCCCCGTTCTCGTCGCCCGCGCCGCTCTCTTCCTCTGGTGCCGACCGAGCGGAACACGCCGCACGGCGACGATCCCCGGCGGCACTCCCTGGACGCTGCCGGTCGGCCGCGGGCACGTCGTCGGGCAGACGTGGGGGAGCGGGCCGCGCGTCTACCTCGTGCACGGGTGGGGCGGGCACCGTGGCCAGCTGGCCGCCTTCGTCGAGCCGCTCGTCGCCGCGGGTCACGAGGTCGTCGCGTTCGACGCGCTCAGCCACGGCGAGTCGGGCCCCGGCGAGTTCGGACCCCGGCAGGCGACCATGCCCGAGATGGCCGAGACGCTCGCCGCCGTGGTCGCCGCCCGCGGCGACGCGCACGCGATCGTCACGCACTCCTTCGGCGGCAGCACCACGACGCTCGCGCTCCTCGACGGGCTCACCGCCGGCCGCGTCGCGCTCGTCGCCCCCATGGCCGACCCCCTGCCCTACACGCGGGACTTCGCCGAGGTGCTCGGGTTCAGCGAGTCGACCCGGCGGCGGTTCCTCGCGCTCATGGAGCGACGGGCCGGGCGCCCGCTCAGCGACTTCGACGTCGCGCGTGGCGTCGCGCAGTTCGGCCGGCCGCTCCCCGCGGCGCTCGTCGTGCACGACACGCAGGACAAGGAGGCGCACCACGCCGACGGCGAGCGCCTCGCGCGGTCGTGGCCCGGCGCGCGCCTCGTCACGACCACCGGCCTCGGGCACCGTCGCATCCTCCGCGACCCGGACGTCGTCGCCGAGGTCGTCGCACACGTCACCACCGCCTGAGCTCGCCCCCCCGGCATGACCTCGCCGAGTTCGTCGGTTCGAGCCGAGTCCGCCAGCTCGAGCTGACGAACTCGGCACCGGGTGACGAGCTCGCGGGAGAGGGGCGAGAGGACGCGAGGGCTGGTGGTCGGGGGGCCCCGGGAGCGGTGGCCGGGAGGGGGTGAGAGGTGGACGCGGCGACGAACGGGGGCGAGACGACGGCGTCCAGGCGTGACGCCGAGAGTCGGCTGCAGCGGATGTCGTGCGCGGGACGGGCGCCGGTGCCGTCGTCTGCCAGACTCAGGCCGTCGGGCGGGCTGCTCGGGCCGTCCCACGTCGACGAGGAGCGCGATGACCGAGACGCCCGCCGCCCGGAGCGCTGAGCAGCGCGTCGCCGACACGCTCGACCGTCTCCGCACCGACGTCGACCTGTGGCTCGCGACCGCCGACGCCGACGCGCAGCCGTACCTCGTGCCGCTGTCCTTCCTCTGGGACGGGGAGTCGATCCTCCTCTCGACGACCGCCGCGTCCCCGACCGCCCGCAACCTCGTCGCGACCGGCCGTGCCCGCCTCGCGCTCGGGCAGACGCGCGACGTCGTGCTCGTCGACGCGGACGTCGAGGCGTCGGACACCGTCCCGGACGACGTCGGCGACGCGTTCGCCGCGGCGACCGGCTTCGACCCGCGCGCCGAGCCGCAGGAGTACACGTGGTTCCGCGCCCGGCCGCGGACCGTCCAGGCGTGGCGCGAGGCGAACGAGCTCGCGAATCGCACGATCCTCCGCGACGGCACCTGGCGCACGCACCCCTGACCCTCGCGGCCGGGACGAGGCCACGCCCGAGGTGCCGGGGTGGGGACCTCGGCGGCTGCGGGTCGCCGTCAGGCGGGGTGGTCGTCGGCGTCGGGGTCGGTGTGCTGGTCGGGGTGCTCGTGGGCGTCGACGTCGGGGTGCTCGTCGGCGTCGTCGTCGGCGTCGTCGTCGGCGTGATGCCGCCCGTG
>NZ_JAPESW010000087.1 GCF_028527925.1 Cellulomonas fimi | reverse complement strand
GCTCCAGTCGGGTATCGCCGCCGCGGCGCGCATCCGCGAGGTCACCGCGATGGAGACGGAGGAGGCACCGGCCGCCTTCGCGACCGCGTCGGGTCGCTGCGTGACCGTGGCGCCCGAGGCAGGCGGGCGTGCCGACGGCCCGCACGCCCCGAGCCCGGCGGCGAGCCCGACCGCGAGCGCACACGTGCTCGCGAGCGTCGCGCCGCGACGCCCGCGGGACGACCGGTCCCCTGCGGTCCGCACGTCGCCAGTGTCGCGGTCGGTCGGGACGTCGCGCACCCGCTGGCCGGGACGGCCGTCGGCGAGCGGCCCGCCGAAGCGTGGCGCGACCGGCGGCGAGCCGCGCCGACGTGCGCCACGACCGGCGGCGGACCGCGTCGATGGGCGGACCGCCACCCTGCCTACACGCGACCGCGCCGGTCGACCGTGACGCCGACGGACACCGTGCTGCCCGCCCAGAGCCGCACGTCGCGGCAGTCCTCCGCGCAGTGCATGCCGCACGCCGGGCAGACCCACAGCGTGTGGTGCCGGTCGATCGTGCACCCGCACGTGACGAACCGCTCCGACGGGCGGCCCGGACCGGTCGTGGTCCACCGGTGACCCGCGGGGCAGGACGCCGGCGGCACCCGCACCCAGCCGCGTGGCGTGCGCTGCCACTTCGACCAGTCGACCTCACGAACCATCGAACAAGTGTACGAACGCTCGCTGCGCGTCGGCGACCGCCCAGGCGGGTGAGGAAGCACCGGCCCGCGCGGCCAGCACGCCGCGCACCGACGGGGGCGACGGGTGAGGATGGGACGCATGACACTTCCCCCCACGACCCCCACCCTCACGATCCCCGGCGGCGAGATCCCGGTGCTCGGGCTCGGCACCTGGCAGTCCGAGGGCGGCGACGCGGAGCGCGCGGTGACGGCCGCGCTGCAGCTCGGCTACCGCCACGTCGACACGGCGACGGGCTACGGCAACGAGGCGGAGGTCGGCCGCGCGCTGGCCACGATCGACATCGACCGCGACGACGTGTTCGTCACGACGAAGCTGCCCCCGGACCACGTCGGCCGCGAGCGCCAGACGCTCATGGAGTCGCTCGCCGCGCTCGGCACCGACCACCTCGACCTGTGGCTCGTGCACTGGCCGCCGAACAAGCAGGCGACGCCCAGCACCTGGCGTGAGTTCGTCGCCGCGCGCGACGAGGGCCTGGTGCGGTCGATCGGTGTCTCCAACTACTCGATCTCGCAGATCGACGAGCTCATCGAGGCGACGGGCGTCGCGCCGGCGGTCAACCAGATCCCGTACAGCCCGGTCGACCACGACCCGGCGCTGCTGGCGGCGCACCGCGAGCGCGGCGTCGTCGTCGAGGGCTACAGCCCGCTCAAGCGCACCGATCTCGACGCGGCGCCGATCGCGGACGCGGCCCGCGCGCACGGCGTGACGCCCGCGCAGGTCGTGCTGCGCTGGCACGTCGAGCACGACGTGGTCGTCATCCCGAAGTCCACGAAGCAGCACCGCCTCGAGGAGAACCTGGGCGCGCTCGGCTTCGAGCTCACGCCGGACGAGGTCGCGGCGATCGACGCGCTCGGCAAGGGCTGAGCGTGGCGGCCCGCGTGAGCGCCGGGCTGCTGCTGTACCGGCGGACGGGCGACGGGATCGAGGTGCTGCTCGCGCACATGGGCGGCCCGTTCTGGGAGCGCCGCGAGCGCGCCTGGACGATCCCCAAGGGCGAGCCGGAGCCCGACGAGGACGACCTGCTCGCGGTCGCGGTGCGGGAGTTCACCGAGGAGCTCGGCGTCGCTCCCCCGCCCGCGTCCGCGCCCGACGTGCCGCTCGGTACCGTGCGGCAGAGCGGCGGCAAGGTCGTGCACGCGTGGGCGCGCGAGGGCTCGGTCGACGAGACGGCGGTGCGCAGCAACACGGTCGAGGTCGAGTGGCCGCCGCGGTCGGGCCGGACGATCACCGTCCCGGAGGTGGACCGGGCGGCGTGGTTCACGCCCGACGACGCGCGGCTCGCGGTCGTCGCCGCGCAGGCCGAGCTCGTGGAGCGGCTGGCGCAGGCGCTGGCCTGAACGGCGGCAGTCGCCCCCGGTCGGGTCGGCGCCCGTGGGTGAGCCGCGGGCGTCCGCCCGTCAGGGGTTGTGCTCGACCTCGGCGGCCGGGGTCACCCCGGGCGGCGTGGGCCCGGGCACGGTCTCGTCGAGGATCACCTCGAGACGCTTCGCGCTGGTCGCGAGCACGTACCCGGCGAGCGCGAGCCCCATGGCCGCGGCGACGACGAGGGCCTTGAGCGCGAAGCCGGGGACGAGGACCGCGCTGTACGCGGCCGGGACGACGAGCAGCAGCGTGACGTACGCGCCGGTCCACATGCCGTCGCGGCGCTGCTCGAGCTCGTGGCGCATCGAGGCCATCGTCACCTCCGTGGTCGGGGGTCGCCCGCCGTTGGACGACCCCGCCGACCGAACACTACGGCTCGACGGGCGGGGTGCGTGAGGACGATGGTCCCCACGCACCCCGCGTGCCGTCAGCGGCGGACGACGACCGTGAGGGGTGCGGTCGCCGTGGTGCCCGCGGCGTTCGACAGCTCGGCGGTGAACATGTACGTCCCGAGCGCCAGCCCGGTGACCCGGGTAGTGGCGTGCTGGGCGTGCGGGGTGTCCGCGGCGAGCGCCTGGCGGTCGACCTCGACGCCGTCCTGGTAGAGCACGTACTGCTCGGCGTTCGTGCCCCACCACAGGTGGGCGGTGATCGTCAGGTCGCCGTCGCCGTCCCGGTCGTCGTGCGTCAGGACGGCTTTCGCGGGCGCCGCGTCGCGGACGCGGACGGTCAGCGGTGCCGAGGTCGACGAGCCCCACGGGTTGAGGACCTCGACGACGTACGTGCGGTCGCCGTCGGTCCGGCCGGTGACGTCGAACGCGACCTGCTGCCTGCCGGGCGTCCGGCCCTCGAGCCAGGCGGCGTCGACCACCACGCCGTCCTCGTACAGCTTCGCGACCGTGCCGTTGCTGCCCCAGAACAAGGTCGCGGTGACGGTGTAGTCGCCGTCGTGCAGCCCGGTGTCCCAGCCGTTGTCGTGCGACAGCCGGAAGCGGTCGGGCGCGCGGTCGGCGAAGGGCGACCCCGACCGCAGCACGCCCGCACCGGCCTGCGCGCGCACGGTCGCGGCGACCTCGGCGGCCGGCTGCGCGGTGTACGGGTAGGCCGCTGCGGGGTCCCAGCGGACGGCGTCGGACAGCGGCGTCGCCGCCGTCGCGTCGTACGCGGCGAGCACGTCGAACGGCGCACCGTTGACCAACGACCCGGTGACCTTCGCCTCGGTCCCGCCCCAGCCCGCGAGGATCGTCGCGGGGTCGGACGTCGGGAGCAGCTCGAACACGTTCTGCTCGGCGACGATGCTGCTCTCCCGGCCCGCGCCCAGGTAGTACTGGAACCCGACGCCGTCGGGGTAGAGCGCGGGCTTCGTCTGCTCGTAGAGCTCGTTGTAGACGTGCACGTCGCCGTACCGCACGCGCGGCGCGCGCTGGCCGACGTCGGTCCAGCGGTTGTGGTGGTACGTGACGCGGTGCTGGCCGCGGTCCTGCGTCCGGGAGTCCGACGAGCCGACGAGCGACGTCTTGTCGTGCTCGCGCAGCGCGTTGTACGACACGGTCACGAGGTCGGAGCCGTGCGTGATGTCGACGAGGCCGTCGTGCACCTCGAACGGCCGCCCGTAGACGGTGTCGAGCGTGGCCGGCGGGTGGTCGCCGTCGTCGAAGGTGTTGTGGTCGACCCACACGCTCGTCGACGTCCAGACCGAGAGGTTGTCGTAGGCGGAGTTCCAGCTGCCGCCCGAGTCGTTCGCGTCCCACTGCGGGAAGCAGTCGTACGCGTCGGACAGCGTGAGGTTCCGGACGATGACGTTGCTCGCGTCGCGGATGCGCAGGGACCCGCCGACGATCCGCGCGTCGTCGTCGACGCCGACGAGCGTGACGTTCGAGCCGACGTGCTGGAGCGTCTGGGCCGCCTGGAGCGCCGCCGCCGCGGTGCGCGCCGTCTCGAGCGGGCCGCTCGGGTCGACGCCGGGGCCGAACGCGGCGATGTAGTCGCTCATCGCGAACGGCTCGCCGGTCCCCTCGACCGTGACCTGGCGCTCGAGGTCCGCGCACGTGGTGCGCGTGCCGTCGGGGCGTTCCCACGCGTCGATCGTGCCGCGCACGTAGACGATCCGCGGCACGACGTTGCGGCGCGCGTCGGTCTGGGACCCGCCGCGCCTGCCGGCGAGCGCGTCGCGCAGCTCCTGCCAGGTGTCGACGACGTAGACATCAGCGGGTGCGGCGGCCACGCCGCCGGTGACCGGTGCCGCGGTGCGGGCGACGCCCTCGGGGCGGGTCACGCCGGACCAGGAGGCCCAGCCGTCGCCGGGCGGCAGGACCTCACGGCCGAGGTCGACGGCCGGTGCCGGCGGGGGCGTCGGCGGCTTCTGCGCCGCGACGGCGGCGGCAGGGAGGGCCGTCGCGGCGCCCGTGACGCCGAGCGCCGCGACGAGAGCGAGGGGGGCCGCCGCTCGGGCGAAGCGCCACGGGACGGGTGCGGTGGTGCGCATGAGACTCCTTCGTCTCGGGACGCGAGGGCGGGTCGGCCGGTCGTGCAGATCAGGAAGAAACCGGTTTCCCGATGAATCGCCTCAACGTCCCACACCGGTACGGAAAGCGCAATCCCCCGCCGTCGGCGCGGTGCGCGACACGCCGCCGCGAACCGGACCGGTGTCCAGTCCGGGATGACGGAAATGTCACGATCGGATAACGTGCCGGGCGTGACGTTCCCGGAGCAGGCCCCCCGACGACGCGACCTGCGCCGACGCGACCGGGGCCGTCCGCGCCGGCGTCGTCGCCTCGTCGTCGAGATCCTGGTCGTCGCGACCGGCCTCGCGACCGCCGCGGTCGCCGCCCCGCTCGTCCTCACGCCCGACCGCGCCGACGGCGTCGCCGCCGCCCCGGCCGCCGGCCTGGAGCAGCGCCGCGACGGCATGTGGACCGGCGCGTACGTCACGCTGCTGCTCGTCGTCCCGGCCGCGTACAGCGCGGTCCTCGTCCC
>NZ_JAPESW010000086.1 GCF_028527925.1 Cellulomonas fimi | reverse complement strand
CTCCCCCTGCCCCCGCCCCTCCTCCGGCCGTGAGGCTTTGGCGGGCGGGAGCGACATCGATGTCGCACCGTGGGGGCGAAGCCTCTCCTTCGGCTCCACGAGCGGCGACCCCGCGGTGTCCGCCGGCGACGATGCCCGTCCCTCGTCGCCGACCGGCCCGGTGGGCAGGCCGTCGTCAGGCGAAGGCGCGCGACTCGGCGGCCGACCACTGGGCGACGCCGGGCATGCCGGGTCCGCCGGGCTCGTAGCGGCGCAGGTCGAGCCCGCGGGCGCCGACGGCGCGCAGGTCGGCGAGCGAGCCGGACAAGACGCCGGCGGCGCGGGCCTGGACGAGCACGTTGCCGAGCGCGGCACCCTCGACGGGACCGGCGACGACGGGCAGGCCGGTCGCGTCGGCGGTGAGCCGGCACAGCAGCTCGTTGCGCACGCCGCCACCGACCACGTGGACGACCTGCACGTCGCGACCGGACAGCTCGACGGCCTGCCGCACGGCCCGCCGGTACGCGAGCGCGAGCGAGTCGAGGATGCAGCGCACGACCTCGGGCTGCGTCTGCGGCGGCGTCTGGCCGGTGCGGACGGCCGCGGTGGCGAGGCGTGCGGGCATGTCGCCGGGCGGCAGGAAGTCGGGCGCGTCGACGTCGACGACCGTCGTGAGCGGCGGGACCTGGGCCGCGGCGGCGAGCAGGTCGGGCAGGTCGGCGGGCAGACCCGCCTCGTTCCAGACCCGCAGCGTCTCCTGCAGCACCCACAGCCCCATGACGTTCTTGAGGTAGCGGACGGTCCCGTCGACACCGGCCTCGTTGGTGAAGTTCGCGGCGCGCGACGCCTCGGTGAGCACGGGCACGTCGAGCTCGAGCCCGACGAGCGACCACGTGCCGCACGAGACGTACGCGAAGTCCGGGCGGGTCGCGGGCACGGCGACGACGGCCGACGCGGTGTCGTGCGAGCCGACGGTCCACACGGGCAGGGGCGCGTGGTGGCCGACGTCGGTGCGCACGTCGTCGCGGACGTACCCGAGCAGCACGCCCGGGTCGCGGAGCGGCGGCAGCAGACGCGTGTCGATGCCGAGCCGGTCGGCCACGTCGAGCGCCCACGTGCGGGTCGTCGCGTCGAGCAGCCCGGTCGTCGAGGCGTTCGTGACCTCCGCGACCGGGACGCCCGTGAGCCAGGCACCCAGCAGGTCCGGGACGAGCAGCGCCTGCCGGGCCGCCGCGAGCGCGGCCGTGCCCTGCGCGGCGACCAGCTGGAAGACGGTGTTGAACGGCTGCACCTGCAGGCCCGTGCGGGCGTAGAGCTCGGCGGCGGGGACGGTCGCGAAGACCTTCTCGGCGATGCCGTCCGTGCGCGCGTCGCGGTAGTGGACGGGGTTGCCGAGCAGCCGCCCGTCGGCGTCGAGCAGGCCGTGGTCGACGGCCCACGAGTCGATGCCGACCCCGGCCAGCGTCCCGACCTCGCGCGTCGCGGCCCGCAGCCCGTCGAGCACGCCCCGGTAGAGGTGCAGCACGTCCCAGAACAGCGTCGCCTCGCGGGTCGTCGCGGCCTCGGCGCCAGCTGCGGCGTGCGCGGCCGACGGGCCCGACAGGTCTCCCGTGGCGGTGGACGGACCGGACGGGGACGACGTCGGGGTGGTGACGGCAGGGACGCGCACCGGGCCGTTGGGGAACCGGTTGACCTCGTGGAGCACCACGCGCGGCCCGTCGGGCCCGTCGACGACGCGGCCGACGATGACCCGCCCGGAGGACGCCCCGAGGTCGACCGCCGCGAACGCGCTCATCGCGCCGCTGCCGACCGTCGCACCCCGGCCTCGCCGCCGATCGCGCGACTTCTCCCCGGGACGGAGACATCGATGTGTCGCCCTCGGGGCGTTGTCTCGGTCTGGGCGAGGCGGGCGGGTGCGAGCCGGACGTCACCCGTGGTCCCACGCCGCTCGGCGGCGGAGGTGAGGGCGAGCCGGAGGGCGAGGGTCGGCGTGAACCTCGCGGCAGCCCGCCGGGAGGGCGGGGTCATCGGAGGAAGGCGGCGGCCACGCCCGAGTCGACGGGGACGTGCAGGCCCGTCGTCTGGACCAGGTCCGGGCCGGTCAGCGCGAAGACCGCGGCGGCGACGTGCTCGGGCAGCACCTCGCGCTTGAGGAGCGTGCGCTGCGCGTAGTAGGCGCCCAGCTCGGACTCCGGCACGCCGTAGACGGCCGCGCGCTGCGCACCCCACCCGCCCGCGAAGATGCCCGAGCCGCGCACGACGCCGTCGGGGTTGACGCCGTTGACGCGGATGCCGTGCTCGCCGAGCTCGGCGGCGAGCAGCCGGACCTGGTGCGCCTGGTCGGCCTTGGTCGCGGAGTAGGCGATGTTGTTCGGGCCGGCGAACAGCGAGTTCTTCGACGCGATGTAGACGATGTCGCCCCCGAGTCCCTGCGCGATCATCGCGCGCGCCGCCTCGCGGGCGACGAGGAACGAGCCGCGGGCCATGACGTCGTGCTGCAGGTCCCAGTCGCGGACGGTGGTCTCGAGCAGCGGCTTCGAGATCGAGAGGCCGGCGTTGTTGACGACCAGGTCGACGCCGCCGAAGGCCAGCACGGTCTCGCGGAGGAGCGCGGCGACGGCCTCCTCGGAGGTCACGTCGGCCTCGACGGCGACGGCGACGTCGGGCCCGCCGAGCGCGTCCGCGACCTCCTGCGCCCCCGCGAGGTCGATGTCGGCGATCACGACGCACGCGCCCTCGGCCGCGAGCCGCTCGGCGACGGCCCGCCCGATGCCCGACCCGGCGCCGGTCACGAGCGCGACGCGCGTCGCGAGCGGCTTGGGCGCGGGCATGCGCTGGAGCTTGGCCTCCTCGAGCGCCCAGTACTCGATGCGGAACTTCTCGGACTCGTCGATGGGCTGGTACGTCGAGATCGCCTCGGCGCCGCGCATGACGTTGATCGCGTTGACGTAGAACTCGCCCGCGACGCGCGCGGTCTGCTTGTCCTTGCCGAACGAGAACATCCCGACGCCGGGGACGAGCACGATCGCGGGGTCCGCGCCGCGGATGGCGGGCGAGTCCGGGGTGGCGTGACGGTCGTAGTACGCCTGGTAGGCGGCCCGGTACTCGGAGTGCAGCTCCCGCAGACGCGCGATCACGTCCTCGACGGGCGCGGTCGCGGGCAGGTCGACGACGAGCGGCGACACCTTGGTCCGCAGGAAGTGGTCCGGGCACGACGTCCCGAGCGCGGCGAGCGGCGCCAGGCGCTCCCGGGACAGGAAGTCGAGCACGACGTCGGCGTCGGTGAAGTGCCCGACCTGCGGGCGGTCGGCCGACGCGATCCCCCGGATCACGGGCGCGAGGGCGGCGGCCCGCGCGCGGCGCTCGTCGGCCGGCAACGCCTCGAAGCCCGGGACGACGGCGCCGAACGGGTGCCCGCCGTCGGCCGCCAGCGCGCGCGTGCGCTCCTCGATGTACGCCTCGGCGGACCGGATGATCTCGAGCGAGCGCTGCTCCGCCTCGGCGGACGTGTCGCCCCACGCGGTGATGCCGTGCCCGCCGAGCACGCAGCCGATCGCCTGCGGGTTCTTCTCCTTGATCTCGGCGATGTCGAGGCCCAGCTGGAACCCGGGCCGGCGCCACGGCACCCACACGACCGAGTCGCCGAAGATCTCGTGCGTGAGCTCCTCGCCGTCGGCCGCCGTCGCGATCGCGATGCCGGCGTCGGGGTGCAGGTGGTCGACGTGCGCGGCGTCGACGAGCCCGTGCATCGCGGTGTCGATCGACGGTGCCGCGCCGCCCTTGCCGTGCAGGCAGTAGTCGAACGCGGCGACCATCTCGTCCTCGCGGTCGACGCCCGGGTAGACGTCGACGAGGGCGCGCAGCCGGTCGAGCCGGAGGACCGCGAGGTTCTTCGGCGTGAGCGTGCCGAGGTCGCCCCCGGAGCCCTTGACCCACAGCAGCTCGACGTCCTGGCCCGTCACGGGGTCGGTGGCCGTGCCCTTGGCGGACGTGTTGCCGCCCGCGTAGTTGGTCACGCGCGGGTCGGAGCCCAGGCGGTTCGAGCGGGCGACGAGGTCCGCCACGGTCGTCTCGGTCATGACTCTCAGGCTCCCCATCCGGCCTGCGTGCCACCGACACGCTCGGCGACGATCGTCTCGGCGTACCCGGACCGCGCGTACGCGGCCAGGGGCTCAGGGTCGAGGCCCTGCTCGGCGCGCAGCTCGGCGAGCAGCGGCCGCACGTCGGTGTTGTACGCGTCCATGAGGACGCCGTTGGCCCCGAGCACGTCGCCCGCCGTCTGGGCGGCGAGCAGCGCGGAACGGTCGACGAGCAGCGCCTTGGCCGTCGCCTCCTGCACGTTCATGACGGACCGGATCTGGCCCGGGATCTTCGGCTCGATGTTGTGGCACTGGTCGAGCATGAAGCTCACGCCGCTGTCGGGCGCGAGCGCTCCCGCCTGCACGATCTCGTGCATGATCCGGAACAGCTGGAACGGGTCCGCGGCCCCGACCATGAGGTCGTCGTCGGCGTAGAACCGGCTGTTGAAGTCGAACGCGCCGAGCCGCCCCGCGCGCAGCAGCTGCGCGACGATGAACTCGATGTTGGTGCCCGGCGCGTGGTGGCCGGTGTCGAGCACGACCATCGCGCGGTCGCCGAGCGCGAGGCAGTGCAGCAGCGACGTGCCCCAGTCGGGGATGTCCATCGAGTAGAACGCGGGCTCGAAGAACTTGTACTCGAGGATCAGCCGGTGCTGCGGGTCGAGCGCGGCGTAGATCTCTGCGAGGCCCTCGGCGAGCCGGTCCTGCCGCGCGCGGATCGAGTCCTGGCCCGGGTAGTTGAGCCCGTCGGGCAGCCACAGCTTGAGGTCCTGCGACCCCGTCGCGCGCATGACGTCGATGCACTGCAGGTGGTGCTGGACGGCCTTGGCCCGCACGCGCGCGTCGGGGTGGGTGAGCGAGCCGAGCATGTAGTCGTCGTCCTGGAACAGGTTCGAGTTGATCGCGCCGATCGTCACGCCGAGGTCCTTGGCGTGCCGCGCGAGCGCGTCGTAGTCGTCGACGAGGTCCCACGGGATGTGCAGGCTGACGCGTGGCGCGACGCCCGTGTACCGGTGCACCTGCGCGGCGTCGGCGATCTTCTCGAACGGGTCGCGCGGGACGCCCTGCTGGGCGAACACCTTGAACCGCGTGCCGGAGTTGCCGAACGCCCACGAGGGCAGCTCGATGGTCTGCTGGGCGAGGGCGCCGCGCGCGGCGGCGAGGGCCTCGGGGGTGGGGCTCATGCGAGGTCCTCCAGGCGGGCGTGACCTGGTCGGGGCGGTTGAGGACGTTCGACACGGTGCCGACGCTCACGCCCGCGCGCTTGGCGACGTCGGTGATCGACGGGCGGCGTTCCGCTCGTCCCCGGGTCGTGGTGGCCATC
>NZ_JAPESW010000085.1 GCF_028527925.1 Cellulomonas fimi | reverse complement strand
GCGACCCGCACGACCGCCGTGCTCGTCACGCACGACCAGGACGAGGCGTTCGCCGTCGCGGACCGCGTCGCCGTCATGGACCGGGGTCGGATCCTCCAGGTCGGCACACCCGCCGACCTGTGGCAGCGGCCCGCCGACCGTCGGGTCGCGGAGTTCCTCGGCTACGAGGCGTTCGTGCCGGTCGGCGCGTCGGCGGCGGCCCCGCTGGTGCGTGCGCTGGGGGAGCGGGCCGGTCACGGCGGCGCCCGCACGGGTGTCGGTCGCGCCGGCGCTGCGGCGACGGGTGGCGATGCGGCGGTCGTCGGCGCGTCCGCTCCTGGTGCGGACGTCGTCGCGCTCGCGGAGGGTGCGTTCGTCGTCGAGCGCGTCGGGTCGCCGGGCGTCGTCGGGGCGATCGGGGAGGACGGGGTCAAGGGCGTGGTGCTCGCGGTGACCTCGCGGCGTGGTCGGTCGGAGGTGCGCGTGGACGTCGACGGGATCGGGCCGGTCACCGCGCTCGCGCCCGTCGGCGTGCAGCTCGACCCGGGCAGCGTCGTCCCGCTCGCCGTCGACCCGGACGCCCTGGCCGTCCTGCCGCTCGACGCCCCCTGACGCACCACCGGGACGGACGCTCCCGACACCCCCCGCCGAGACGGTCGCTCCCGACACCCCCGCCGGGCCGGTCGTCTCCGGGTCCTGCACGTGCGTGTGCGACCACCGCTCGAGACCGCGACATCCATCCGTCTCTCCCGAGGCGTTGTCGCACTCTCGGGCGGCGTCGTGGTGAGGCGGGCGCGCGCGGGTCGCACTACCGTCGGAAGGGTCCGGCACCGGGCGGTGACGGACCCCGCCGACGACGCCGAGGTGATGTCCCGATGACGCTCGACCGCCGCGAGATCGTGTCGCTCGACCTGCACGCCGACCTGCACACCGCGTGGGCGCACCTGCGTCAGCCGGAGCTCGTGCGGCAGTGGTTCGGCTGGGACTACGACGGGCTCGACGCCGAGATCCGCGACTACTTCATCGCCCAGCCCGTCGTCGGGCAGTCGTACGAGGGTGACAACCTCACGCACACGCTGACGACGCCGAGCCACGACGTCATCGCCGTGACCGCCGCGTCGCACGACCCCGGGCACACGCACCTGACGATCACGCGCCGCAGCCACGACGGCCTCGCGACGTACGACGGCGTGTACGACCCGATCGACGAGGGCTGGATCCAGTTCGCGCACCAGCTGCAGTTCCTGCTGCGCGCCCACCCGGGCCAGGAGCGCCGCACCCTGTCGGTGTTCGGGCTCGACGCGGGCGACCGCCGCGACCGGCTGCTCGACCGGGCCGGGCTGCACGGTGTAAGGGGTATCCCGGTCGGCGGGCACGTGCAGGCGCGTCGGCCCGACGGGACGCTGCTCGGCGGAACGCTCGTCTACAAGGCCGAGCACCAGTTCGGGCTCCAGCTGCACGGGATCACCGAGTCGTTCCTGGTGATCCTCGAGGTGCCGATCGCGAGCCACCCGCCGCACGGCACGGTGGGCGCGGTGCTGTCGACGTACGGCATCGACGACGCCACGTTCGCCGAGGTCGAGGAGCGCTGGTCCGGCTGGTGGGCGCGCTCGCAGCCCCACGGGACGGCCGTCGGCGCCTGACGCGTCGGGTCACGTCCGTCGGCCGGACGCACGCGCGGCGCCCGTCCCGACGGGACGGACGCCGCGACATCCGGCCGTGCTCTCGACCGGAGCCTCGTCACTCCAGGCGGAGCTGCCACTCCCCGGCACCACCGCTGGGGGCGAAGCCGAGGTCGACGTTGATGCGGAGCATGTAGGAGTTCTCCTCGGCGTTCCACGTCGCGACGCGCCGCGCACCCGGCCGGACCTCCGCGAGCCGCTGCAGGTTCGCCGCCTTGACGAGCATGCCCAGCCGGCGACCCCGGTGCTCCTTGAGCACGAGCGTGTCCTCCTGGTGCACGAACTCCTCGTTCTCGGGCGGCAGCATGAGCACCGTGTACGCGGCCAGCGTGTGCGTCGGCACGTGCTCGGCGGCCGCGACGACGAGCTCGATGCCGCGGTCGACGAACTGCGCCTCGGTCGTCCGGATGCGCTTCGCGTCCCAGACGTCCTCCTCGTAGTCCAGGCCGCCCAGCGGGACGTCGGTGCTCATGCGCGTGTTGAGCGTCGCGTACTCGTCGACCCACTCGTCGGGTGCGGCGGACCCCCAGTGCACGATCCGGTACTCGTCGCCCGCGAACGCCTGCGCCTGCGCGCGGTGCGCGGCGAGGACGTCCGGGTCGACGGGCACCGGCAGCACCGACCGGCGCGCGACCTGCTCGAGCTTCCAGCCCCGCGAGGCGACGAACCGGACGTTGGGGTCGTCGGCCGCGACGCGTCCCGTGCCGGTGCTCGGGACGAGCGTGCCGTCGCCCTCGGCGGGCTCGTGGCGCTGGTCGGTGCTGCCCGTGAGGACGCGGCGCCCGGCCGCGCGCGCGACGTCGAGCGCGTGGTCGTGCAGCGCGGACCCGATGCCCTGCCGGCGGTGCTCGGGCAGGACGCCGATCTCGACGTAGGCGGTGTGCGTGTTCTCCTGCAGCGGCAGGAGCATCGCGAGGTAGGCGAGCGGCGTCCCGTCGTCGTCCGTGACGAGGAAGCGCGGTTTGCGGACGTACGCCTGGTCGCGGAGCGCGCCGAGGACCTCCTGCGGCGTGCGGTCGTAGTCGTGGTTGCCCCACTCGTGCGCGATCACACGGTTCGCCACGTCGGTGAGCGCGAGGAGCGGTCCGGCCCCGGGTGCGTCGACGGACTCGGGGACGGGTACCTCGTGGATCGACCATGACGCCATGCCGTCCAGGGTCGACCCGTCCGTCGGGGTGGGTCGAGCCCTTTATCGAGGCGGACCCGTCGGTCCTGGCGCGCGCGGCCAGCGTCCGGCGCCGCCGCGCGCACGCTGGCCGGGCACCTCGTGCGGGGCGGGGATACTGGCGGTCATGCTCTGGCTCGAGGTCGTCGGGTGGCTCGGATCGGTCCTGGTCGTCGTGTCGCTCATGCAGGCGCGCGTGCTGCGGTTCCGCGTGCTCAACCTGGTGGGCGCGGTGCTCGCGACCGGGTACAACGCGATCGTCGGGATCTGGGCGTTCGCGGTGATGAACGGGGCGATCGCGATCATCGACGTCTACTGGTTGTGGCGGCTCCTGCGCGAGCGGCACGACGAGCGCGCCTACACGGTCGTCGACGTCGGGACCGGCGACGCGTACCTCCGGCACTTCCTCGACGTGCACGCCGAGGAGATCGGGCGCTTCCAGCCCGGGTTCGCGCTGCCCGACGACGCGTCGGCGTTCTTGGTCGCGCGCGGGGACGAGGTCGTGGGCGTGGTGGTCGTGCGGGACGTCGGCGACGGGGTCGGCGTGGTCGACCTCGACTGGGTGACGACGCGGTTCCGCGACTTCACTCCGGGGGAGTTCGTCTACCGGCGCAGCGGCGTGTTCGCGGAGCACGGTCTGCGCGAGCTGCAGGTCACGCCGGCGCCGGCCATGCGCGAGTACTTCGGCAAGGTCGGGTTCCGCGAGACGCCGACGACGGCGGCGACGGCGTCGCGGTGGGTGCGCGAGGTCGAAGCGGCCTGACGGCGGCGACTCTCTCGACCGCGCGCTGCGCCGACGAGGCGCGCCCCGCGGACGCTGCGCTCCGTCTGACGACGTCCGGCTCGTCGTCGTGAGGATGCGGGCGTCCGGGTATAGGGTTTCGGCCACCCGAACTTTTAGGAGGAGCGGTGAGCCGAGTCGACGTCGACGTCGAGCGCGCGGAGTCGGTCGACCCTCGCGGGCGCCGGAGACCCCGACGGACCCCGCTGCTGCTCGGGCCCGCGTTCGTCGCCGCGATCGCGTACGTCGACCCGGGCAACGTCGCCGCCAACCTGACCGCCGGCGCGCGGTACGGGTACCTGCTGCTGTGGGTCCTCGTCGCCGCCAACGTCATGGCCGTGCTGGTGCAGTACCAGTCCGCCAAGCTCGGGCTTGTCACGGGCGACTCCCTGCCCGGCGTGCTCGGCAAGCGTATGCGCCGCGGACCGCGGCTCGCGTTCTGGGGGCAGGCCGAGCTCGTCGCCGCCGCGACCGACATCGCCGAGGTCGTCGGCGGTGCCATCGCCCTGCAGCTGCTGTTCGGGGTGCCGCTGCCGCTCGGCGGGCTCATCGTCGGCGTCGTCTCGATGGTCCTGCTCGCGACCCAGAACGTGTACGGCCAGCGCCGCTTCGAGGCCGTCGTCGTCGGGCTCCTCGCGGTCATCACCGTCGGCTTCCTCGCAGGCCTCCTCGTCAGCCCGCCCGACGCGCGCGGCGTCCTGTCCGGGCTCGTCCCGCGGTTCGACGGCACCGACTCCGTCCTGCTCGCCGCGTCCATGCTCGGCGCGACCGTCATGCCGCACGCGATCTACGTGCACTCCGCCCTCGTGCGCGACCGGCACGGCCGGGCGCCCGTCGGCGAGGGCCGCGTCCGGCTGCTGCGGGCCACACGATGGGACGTCGGTGGCGCGCTCGTCGTCGCCGGGCTGGTGAACATCGGGCTGCTCCTGCTCGCGGCGTCCGCGCTCCGCGGCGTCGACGGGACCGACACGATCGAGGGCGCGCACGCCGCGATCGTCTCCGCGCTCGGCCCCGCCGTCGGGATCGCGTTCGCCATCGGGCTGCTGGCGTCCGGGCTCGCGTCGACGTCCGTCGGTGCGTATGCCGGCGCGACGATCATGGAGGGCCTGATCCAGCGCCGGATCCCGCTCCTGGTCCGCCGGGTCGTCACGCTCGTGCCCGCGATCGTGCTGCTCGCCGTCGGCGCCGACCCGACGTGGACGCTCGTGCTCAGCCAGGTCGTCCTGAGCTTCGGCATCCCGTTCGCCGTCATCCCGCTGGTCCGCCTGACCCGCGACCGCTCCCTCATGGGCGCCGACCGCAACGGCCCGTGGCTGCACGCGGCGCTGGTGATCGTGGTCGCCCTGGTCGTCGCCCTCAACCTCACCCTGCTCACCCTCCTCCTCTTCACCTGACGCCCCCGCCGCCCCCCGCCCCCGCCCGCTCGAACCGCCGCCCGGAGGCAGCGGACGGGTGGTTCGTCGAGGGAGAGGCTCTGTCTCCAGCGAGCAACATCGTTGTGTCGTTCTCGGGACGAAGTCCCATGCGGGTGCCCGCGGGTCATCGCGCGAGGTCGACGCGTGGGCGCAGGCCGGTCGTCACCGTGGCGGGAAGGAGCGGGGCGAGGCGGTTCGTGAGGCCGGCACGCGTCGGTCTGTCCTCGGCGGTCACCCGGACGACGCGCCACCCCGCCTCGGTGATCGCGTCGTGCCGCCGCTTCTCATGGACGAGGTCGTCATGGGTCCGGTACTTCACCCTGCCGTCGTACTCGATCCCCACCGACCATTCCGGCCACCCGAGATCGAGCCAGAACGTGCCGAGCCGGGTCGGCACAGGGACCTGGGTCAGCGGCACGGGGAAGCCGTCACGAAGCACCGCCCACCGGCATCCCGACTCTCCGGGCGACTCGGCGCCGGCGTC
>NZ_JAPESW010000084.1 GCF_028527925.1 Cellulomonas fimi | reverse complement strand
GTCGCGGTCCAGGCGATGGCGGAGCGCGGCATCGACATCTCGCGTGAGTATCCGAAGCCGTGGACGGACGAGATCGTCCAAGCCGCCGACGTGGTGGTCACCATGGGCTGCGGCGACGCCTGCCCGCTCTTTCCGGGCAAGCGGTACGAGGACTGGGTGCTCGACGACCCTGCGGAGCTCGACCTGGAGGGGGTCCGGCGCGTTCGTGACGAGATCGAGCGCCGGGTGCGGCAGCTCCTCGACGGGCTAGAGGTCGGGGCCTAGAGCGCTCGCGGCCCACGCCGAAGTCGGACTCGTCACGGCGCACGATCTCGCTGCCCTCGTTCGTCGTGGCGGCGGTGCGTGAGGCGATGGACCTGGAGCTCGACGGAGGTCGCGACGGTCTGGTGTTCCCGTCCACGCGAGGCACTCCGCGATCACCGGGGGGAGTCCGTCAGCAGCTCCGACTCGCGCAGAAGGACATCGGAGTCGACGTCACGCCGCACGACGTCCGTCGCACCGTGGCAACCCAGGTTGCGCGAGCCACCACGCTGGCAGCTGCGACGGCCCTCCTCGGGCACGCTGACGAGAGCACCACCGCGCGGCACTACGTCCAGCGCGTCCACGTCGCGCCTGACGTACGCGTCGTCATCGATCAGCTCGTCCAGCGGACGTCCGCCACGACCGCAAGTGGCGAGTAAGCGGCGAGTACCCAACGACGAAGGGCCCCACTTCCGCATGACTGTGCGGGTGGGACCCTTCGACTGGCGGTAGCGGTGGGATTTGAACCCACGGTGGACTTTCACCCACACACGCTTTCGAGGCGTGCTCCTTAGGCCGCTCGGACACGCTACCTCGCGGAGAAGAGTACCCGGTCGGAGCCGCTGCACCGAATCGGCCCCTCACCGGCCCGCGGCTTACCGTGGGGACGTGAGCGATGCCGTCCTCGATCCCGCAGGCACCCTGGCCGACGTGGTCGACGTGCTGCGCGGCCGACGCCTCGCGGTGCTGACCGGAGCGGGCGTGTCGACCGACTCGGGGATCCCCGACTACCGCGGCCCGGACTCGCCGCCGCGCACGCCGATGACGTTCCAGCAGTTCACGGGCGACGAGCGGTTCCGCCGCCACTACTGGGCCCGCAACCACGTCGGCTGGCGGCACGTCGGGCGTACGCAGCCGAACGCCGGGCACCTGGCGCTCGCGCAGATGGAGCGCGACGGGACCGTGCTCGGCCTCATCACGCAGAACGTCGACCTGCTGCACGAGGCGGCGGGCTCGCGGAACGTCATCGACCTGCACGGACGCTACGACCGCGTGGTCTGCCTGAGCTGCCACCGCGTGATCCCGCGCACGGAGCTCGCCCAGCGGCTCGAGGACCTCAACCCGCACTTCGCCGACGAGGTCGCCGACGTCGAGATCGCGCCCGACGCCGACGCCGTCGTCGAGCGGACGAGCCACTTCGTCGTCGCCGACTGCGCGGTGTGCGGGGGGATGCTCAAGCCGGACATCGTCTACTTCGGCGAGACGGTCCCGCGCGAACGCGTCGAGCGGGCGTACGCGATGGTCGACGACGGCGACGCGCTGCTGGTCGCCGGGTCGTCGCTCCAGGTGCAGTCCGGGCTGCGGTTCGTGCGGCACGCGGCGCAGACGGGCAAGCCGGTGGTGATCGTCAACCGCGGCACGACCCGCGGCGACCGCCACGCGACGGTCACGCTGCACGCCGGGACGTCGGAGACGCTGACGGAGCTCGCGGCCACCCTCTGACTCCGACGCGACCCGTTCAGAGGTGCGGGACGCCGTCGCGGTGGGTCTCGAAGAAGCGCTGGAGGAGGAGTCCGCACTCGTCGGCGCGGACTCCCCCGACGACCTCGACGCGGTGGTTGAGGCGGCGGTCACGGACGACGTCCCACTGCGACCCGCACGCGCCGGCCTTGGGGTCCCAGGCGCCGAGCACGAGCCGCGCCACCCGGGCCAGGACGAGAGCGCCCGCGCACATGAGGCACGGCTCCAGGGTCACGACGAGCGTGCAGTCGTCGAGCCGCCAGCGCCCGAGCCGGTCCGACGCGGCGCGCAGCGCGACGACCTCCGCGTGGCCGGTGGGGTCGTCGGTGGCCTCACGGACGTTGCGGCCGCGCGAGACGACGTCGCCGTCGGGACCGAGCACCACCGCGCCGACGGGCACGTCGCCGGTCGCGACGGCACGGCGGGCCTCGTCGAGCGCGAGGCCCATCGCCCACGCGTCGGCGGGCTGCACCGCCCGCCGGGGACCGTCCGTCATGCCCGCCATGATGACGCAGCACACGCTCCTCGCGGGGACCTTCGCCACGTCCACCTGGTGGGACTGCCGGTAGGTTGTGCGCATGCGCCTGCACGTCGCGGACCACCCGCTCGTCGCCCACAAGCTCACGGTCCTGCGGGACAAGGGCACGCCGTCGCCGACCTTCCGGCAGCTCGTGGACGAGCTCGTCACGCTCCTCGCGTACGAGGCGACGCGTGACGTGCACGTCGACACCGTCGAGATCGAGACGCCCGTGACGGCGACGACCGGCGTGAAGCTCGCCGACCCGCGTCCGCTGGTCGTGCCGATCCTGCGCGCGGGGCTCGGGATGCTCGACGGCATGACGCGGCTGCTGCCGACCGCGGAGGTCGGGTTCCTCGGGATGCAGCGCGACGAGGAGACGCTCGAGGCCGTCACGTACGCGAACCGGCTGCCCGACGACGTGTCCGGCCGGCAGTGCTTCCTGCTCGACCCGATGCTCGCGACCGGCGGCACGCTCGTCGCGGCCATCGACTACCTGCTCGCCCGCGGTGCGCGTGACGTCACCGCGGTGTGCCTGCTCGCGGCGCCCGAGGGCCTCAAGGTCGTCGAGGAGTTCGTCGGCGACCGGGCCGACGTGAAGGTCGTCGTGGCGGCGGTCGACGAGCGGCTCAACGAGAAGGCGTACATCGTCCCGGGCCTCGGCGACGCGGGCGACCGGCTCTACGGCATCGTCTGACGCGCGACCGCGCCGCCGGGGCCGCCCTGCCCCCAAGCCAGCGCCGCGCACCGACGAGGGTCCGCGCCGAAGTCGGCGCGCCACCAGCAACCTTCCGCATCCTGAGACGGCGGAGTCGGCCCCTTGGGCGTCGCCGCCCGCGGTGCCAGCATCACGCGTCGTCGACGGCTCGGGGGACGCCGGCGACGCACGCGCTGCCGGACCACCCGCCGGTCTGGGGGACCTGGGAGGTCCGGCAGCGCGACACCCGTCGTGGCACCCGATCGGCTCGGACGGCATCGTCACCAGCACGGTCCTGACCGACGCGCGCCAACGCCACGACCACCGCCGGCGCGCTTCTCGGCGACGCGCCGGACGACACCCCGGCGCCTCGGCAGTTCGGGTCGCCGCCCTCGCCACCCCGGCCTACCGTCGAAGGCATGCGGATCGCGATCGCCGGTGGGCACGGGAAGGTCGCGCGCCTGCTGTCCCGCACGCTCGCGGCTCGGGGGGACGTCCCCGTCGCGCTGATCCGGCAGCTCGGGCACGTCCAGGACGTCACGGAGGACGGCGCCGAGGCGGTCGTGCTCGACCTCGAGCGGTCCAACGCGCGCGACGTCGCGGAGGCGATCGCGGGTGCGGACGCGGTGGTGTTCGCGGCGGGCGCGGGTCCGGGCAGCGGGGCCGAGCGCAAGGACACCGTCGACCGGGGCGCGGCTGCGCTGCTCGCGGACGGTGCCGAGCTGGCGGGCGTGCGGCGGTACGTGCTCGTGTCGTCGATGGGGGCGTCGGCCGAGCCGCCGCCCGGCACGGACGACGTCTTCGCGGCCTACCTGCGCGCGAAGGCCGCCAGCGAGGAGGACCTGCGGTCCCGCGACCTCGACTGGACGATCGTGCGACCGGGCGGGCTGACCGACGACGCCGCGCGGGGCCGGGTGCAGCTCGACGCGCACGTGCCGCGCGGCTCGATCCCCCGCGCCGACGTCGCCGACGTCCTCGCGGCGGTCCTGCACGCGCCGCTGACCGCGGGTCTGGTCCTGGAGCTCACCGAGGGTGTCGTGCCGGTCGACGCCGCCGTGGCCGCGGTGATCGAGCCGGCGGACTGAGGATCACGGCCCCACCGGATACCTCTCCTCACGGGCGCCGGGGCGACCCGCCGTCCCAGGCCGGTCGCGGACGACCAGCGTACGAGCGGCGCTCAGCGCCTGAGGCCGTGCCGCGCGCCGCGGGACGGTGTCAGTCGGCGTCGGGCCTCGACGCGACCACGGGCTCGGTGCGGAGCGTCACGACGCCGATCAGGTACTGGTCGCCGTTGGTGGTCGCAGACAGCGACGACACGTCGCCGGAGAGCGTCGCGGGCGCGAACGCCTTGGCGTCGACGCCGAGCGAGTTGGGCCAGCGCCAGCCGTGCGCGGTCGAGTCGAACGCGTTGTTCACGCCGGACCCGGGCGTGGAGCCGTCCCAGCGGACGGGGATCAGGGGCCGGTTGCCGTCGAGCAGCAGCCGGTCGCCGACGGCGGTCCGGTCGCCCTCCCACGCGACGACGCCGAGGCGGGCGCTCGTGCCGGCGCGGGCGGCGAACTCGAACACGGGCGGGGTCGCGGTCGTGCCGATCCAGGCGGCGCCGTCGTAGACGGTGACGTTCGAGTCGGTCGACGGGTCCGCGTACACGACGACGAGCGACCAGCCGGCGTAGTAGGACCGGTTCGTGTCCTTGCTCGTGGCGCGCACGGCGACGTCCGCGACGGACCACGTCCCGCCGCCCTGCGCGGCGACGAGGTCGGTGACGTCGACGAACGACTGGTAGTAGGACCGGCCGGCGTTGTCGGTGACGCGGTCGACGTCGGTGTCCGCGGCGCGCAGCGTCTGGTACGCGGTGGCGGGGCCGCGGAACCGCACGACGGCCGGGTCGCCGCTCCAGGTGTCACCGGGGCCGATGTTGGCGGACCAGTAGAGCCCGGCGAAGGCGATCTGGCGGCCGGCGGGCACGTCCAGCTGTGTGGAGGACGAGGTCTTGACGGCGGGGCGGGTGCCGTTCGCGTCGGGGAGGTCGGGCGCCTCGTCGAGCTCGACCATGTCGAAGCTGTTGTTGTCGCGGTCACCGTTCTGCAGCGCGGGCTGGCACGTCGTGAGCGTGGTGCGGCACGCGAGCAGCGGGGCGCCGACCTCGGTGACCGACCAGCCGCCCTCGAACCGGGCACGCGGGCTGAGCCCGGCGGACGACGTGCTGACGTCGGTCGACGCGCTCACGGGCGCCGCGCCGGGGCCGCTGGCGGCGACGACGAAGGCCCCACGGGCGCTGCCGGACCACCGGACGTTGACGAGCACCTCGGCGGTGCCACCCGCGGCGACGGCGCCGATGTCGCACCGGTACCGGCGGGCGTCGACGGGCACGCAGTTCTCGGTCGTGGTGCCGCCGCCCTCGGTGTCGACCGTGAAGGCCGTGGGGAGCGTCAGGGTCGCGACGACGTCGTCGGCGTCGGCCGCGGTGTCCCCGCCGGCCGCGCTGACCGCGAACGAGACGGTGCCGCCGCGCGAGGTCTCCGTGAGGGTGACGACGGGCTTCGAGACGGTGAGGACGGGCGCCGTCGCGCTGACGGCGACGCGGTGCTCCTGCGCGGCGTCGGCACCGGGAGCCTCGATGCGGACCCGCAGGTCACCGAGGCCGCCGACTGCGCCCGCCTGCGCGTCGAGGTGCGCGGTGAGCGGCACGCTGGCGCCGCCGGGCAGCGCGTCGTGGGTGCAGGTGATCTCTGCGGCGTCGGTCGGACCGCAGGTCCAGCCGTCGACGGGGGTCGCGGGCCACGTGGTGCCGGCGGGCCGGGTGAGGCGCGCGACGAGGCCCGGCGCCTGCACGTCGCCGAGGTTGGAGACAGCGAGCGCGACGCTCGACGGGCGGCCCCGCGCGAGGGTCGTCCCGACGTCACCGGTGAGACCGAGCCGCGTGGGGCGCTGGACGGTGAACGGCAGCTCGAGGTGCTCGGGGGTCCGCACACCGGTGGGCCGCAGGTCCAGGCCGATGCTGCGCGCGCCGACCGCGCCCGGCTCGTCGGCCGTGAGCAGGAGGGACAGCGGCACCGCGGCCCGTGCGCCGACGCGCTCGGCCCGGCACGTCACGCCGCCCGTGGAGTCGGTGCACTCCCACGCACCGCCCTCGACGGCGTCCCAGGAGACGCCCCTCGGCAGCTGCAGCGTGGCGGTCGCGGGAGCGGGTCCGACGGGCGAGCCGCCGACGTTCGCGAGGTCGAGGTCGACCTGCGTCGTGCGCCCGGACAGGAGGCTGAGCGCCGCGGGGGTCGTGCGCAGCGCGAGCCGTGCGGGCGCCGCCTGGATCCGCACCGGGAAGGGCGCGGGCCGGTACTGGATGCCGCCGCCCGCGACGCGCAGCCCGACGGCCGCCTCGGTCCCGTCGTAGGCCTCGTCGATCGACACGCGCAGCGCGAGCCGGGCGACCGTCGACGGGGGCAGCGTCGCGAGGGTGCAGCGCACGAGCCCGGTGCCCGTGCCGGGCGTGCACACCCAGCCGCCGGCGGCGCTGACCGCGAACCGGCCGGGCGTCAGACCCTCGAGCGCGGCGCCGGCGATCCCGTCGACGGACACCCCGACGGGCAGGCTCACCTCGGCGACCAGGTTCGTCGCGACGGTCCCGCCGGTGTTCTGCACGCCGAACGCGAGCTCCTGGCCCGCGAGCCCGGCCGCGAGGACGAGCCCGCCCTGGGGCAGCACGACGTCGACGTCCGCGGGCGCGGGCGGGGGCGTCGTCTCGTCGGCCGGCGTCTCGTCCGCGGGGGCCTCGTCGTCGGTCGCGCGGGGCTGGGTACGGACCCGCGGCTCGTCGTCCTGCGCGTCGTCGGCGAGCAGCGCGCCGGACTCGTCGAGGTCGGGCACGTCCGTGGGCGACGGTGTCGGAGTCGGTGTCGGCGTGGGCGCGGCGGCATCGGACGCGCCCGGGGTCGGTGACGCGCTC
>NZ_JAPESW010000083.1 GCF_028527925.1 Cellulomonas fimi | reverse complement strand
GGCGTCGTGCGGGCGGTCCGGCCCTCGCCCGGCCCGGTCGCGATCTCCGTGCGGTCCAAGCCGATCGACCTGGTCGTGCTGTTCGGCGGCGCGCTCTGCCTCGCCGTCCTCGCGCACTCGCTGCCGCCGGGCGCCTGAGCCCGCCGGCCCGGACGCACGACGGTCCCGGCCGCCGTGCGGCGACCGGGACCGTTCTCGTGCGTGGTCAGGCCTTGCGGTCCTCGACGACGAGCACGTCGTCGGTCGTGACGTAGACGTCGTCCTCCTCGAACAGGTTGTCCTCGACCGGCTCCGACGCGAACGCGCGGTAGACGAGCGCGGCGATCGCGGCGCCCAGGAGCGGCGCGGCCCAGAACAGCCAGATCTGCTCCCACGCCCACGAGTCGGAGAAGATCGCGGTCGCGACCGAGCGGGCCGGGTTGAGCGAGCCGTTCGTCACGGGGATCGCGACGAGCAGCAGGGCCGCGAGCGTGAGGCCGATGGCGAACGGGGCGACGCCCGACGAGGTCGCGCGGCGGTCCGTGACGCCCAGGATGACGCCGACGAAGACGGCCGTCACGACGAGCTCGATGAGGCCGGCGCCGATCCACGAGAAGCCCTCGCCGGCCTGCGCGGCGATCGGCGAGTGCGCGGCGAACCCGTTCGACGTCGCGGAGAAGAAGCCGCGCTCCTGGTCCGCGAGAGCAGGGAGGGTCGTGACGACGACGAAGAGCACGGCAGCCGCGGCGGCCGCGCCGACCAGCTGCGCGAGCCCGTAGGGGAGCAGGTCGCGCCACGACGTTCGGCCCGCGAGCACCGCACCGAACGTCACGGCCGGGTTGAAGTGGCCGCCGGAGACGTGGCCGACCGCGGCGATGCCCGCGAACACCGCGATGCCGAACGCGAGGGCGACGGCCAGCGGGCCGGCCTGCGTCACGGCCGCGTAGAGCGCGGTGCCGACGCCGGCGAGGACGAGCACGAACGTGCCGAACGCCTCCGCGCCGAGCCGCGCCAGCAGGCCGGGGCCGGTGGTGACGACCGTGCCCGCGGGCACGACGTACGCGTCGACCTCGTCGTCGCTCTCGGCGGCCGGGACGGGCGGCGTGGCGGGGGTGCCGGGGGCGTCGCCGGGCTTCGCGAACCCCGTCGCGGGGGCGGCCGGTGCCTCCGGGGCGGGTGCGGCGGCGGTCGCGTCGGCCTGCGGGGCGGCGCTCGTCGCGTCCGCGGGGGCGGGGCCGGCGGCGGCCTTCTCGTCGGGCGCGCCGGCGGTCTGGTCAGGCGTGTCGTGGGACATGTCGGTCCTGTCGTGAGTACGGGTCCGCGGGCGCGTGCGCGGGCCGGGCCGGCCAACCCGCTGCGCCGTTGCTGATGGGGGCCAGCATGCCAGCCCAGCCTGAGCAGGGGCGCGGTATCGCGAGGCCGTCCGGTCACCGAGATCTCTTGATGTCGAGTAATCTTGTCCGCGGACACCGCCGGCCGCTGCGTGCCCCCGCGTGCGCGAGGCGCCGGCCCCCGGGCCCGCCAGGGCCCTCCCCACGGCACAGGAGACCCACCGCATGGCGAAGATCAAGGTCGTCGGCCCGGTCGTCGAGCTCGACGGCGACGAGATGACGCGCATCATCTGGCAGTTCATCAAGGACCGCCTGATCCACCCGTACCTGGACATCGACCTGCGCTACTACGACCTGTCGATCCAGAACCGCGACGCCACCGACGACCAGGTGACGATCGACGCGGCGCACGCCATCAAGGAGCACGGCGTCGGCGTCAAGTGCGCGACGATCACGCCCGACGAGGCGCGCGTCGAGGAGTTCGGCCTGAAGAAGATGTGGGTCTCGCCCAACGGCACGATCCGCAACATCCTCGGCGGCGTCGTCTTCCGCGAGCCGATCATCATCAGCAACATCCCGCGCCTGGTCCCGGGCTGGAACAAGCCGATCATCATCGGCCGTCACGCCCACGGCGACCAGTACAAGGCGACCAACTTCAAGGTCCCCGGCGCGGGCACGCTGACCCTGACCTACACGCCGGCCGACGGCTCGGAGCCGATCCACCAGACCGTCGTGACGTACCCGCAGGAGGGTGGCGTCGCGATGGGCATGTACAACTTCAACGAGTCGATCCGCGACTTCGCGCGCGCCTCGTTCGCGTACGGCCTGCAGCGCGGCTACCCGGTCTACCTGTCGACCAAGAACACGATCCTCAAGGCCTACGACGGCCAGTTCAAGGACATCTTCCAGGAGGTGTTCGACACCGAGTTCAAGGAGCAGTTCGACGCCGCCGGGCTGACCTACGAGCACCGCCTCATCGACGACATGGTCGCCGCGGCCATGAAGTGGGAGGGCGGCTACGTCTGGGCGTGCAAGAACTACGACGGCGACGTGCAGTCCGACACGGTCGCGCAGGGCTTCGGCTCGCTCGGCCTCATGACGTCGGTCCTCATGACCCCCGACGGCAAGACCGTCGAGGCCGAGGCCGCGCACGGCACCGTCACGCGCCACTACCGCCAGTACCAGGCGGGCAAGCCCACGTCGACCAACCCGATCGCGTCGATCTTCGCGTGGACCGGCGGCCTCAAGCACCGCGGCAAGCTCGACGGCACGCCCGAGGTCACGCAGTTCGCGGAGACGCTCGAGGACGTCGTCATCAAGACCGTCGAGAGCGGCAAGATGACGAAGGACCTCGCGCTGCTCATCGGCCCGGACCAGGCCTGGCTGACGACCGAGGAGTTCCTCGCCGCGCTCGACGAGAACCTCCAGGCGCGCCTGGGCTGATCCCGGCCCGCACGACGACGAAGGGCGACATCCCGTGGGGGTGCCGCCCTTCGCGCGTCCTCGGGTCCGGGTAGCGTGCGGGTAGCCCCGAACGGGGCCGCCGCCGTCGTCGTCCCCGAGGAGCAGCCGTGCCCGCCAGCCAGCCTGTCAACGTCACCGTCACGGGAGCCGCCGGCCAGATCGGCTACGCGCTGCTGTTCCGGGTCGCGTCCGGACAGCTGCTCGGCCCCGACACACCCGTCCGGCTGCGGCTGCTCGAGGTCCCGCAGGCCGTCAAGGCGGCCGAGGGCACCGCGATGGAGCTCGACGACTGCGCGTTCCCGCTGCTCGCGGGCATCGACATCCACGACGACGCGACCGCCGCGTTCGACGGCGTGAACGTCGCGCTGCTCGTGGGCGCCCGGCCGCGCACCGCGGGCATGGAGCGCGGCGACCTGCTCTCCGCGAACGGCGGCATCTTCGGCCCGCAGGGTGCGGCGATCAACGCGGGTGCGGCCGACGACGTGCGCGTCCTGGTCGTCGGCAACCCCGCCAACACCAACGCGTGGATCGCCGCGCAGCACGCCCCCGACGTCCCCGCTTCGCGCTTCACCGCCATGACGCGGCTCGACCACAACCGGGCCGTCGCCCAGCTCGCCGCGCGCACGGGCGCGTCGGTCGACGACATCCGCCGCGTCACCATCTGGGGCAACCACTCCGCGACGCAGTACCCCGACGTGTCCCACGCGACCATCGGGTTCCGGCCGGCGCGCGACGTCGTCGGCGACGACGCGTGGCTGAGCGACACGTTCATCCCGACCGTCGCCAAGCGAGGGGCCGCGATCATCGAGGCCCGGGGCGCGTCGTCGGCGGCGTCCGCGGCCAACGCCGCGATCGACCACGTGCACACGTGGGTGCACGGCACGCCCGAGGGGGACTGGACGTCGGCCGGCATCGTGTCCGACGGGTCGTACGGGGTGCCCGAGGGGCTCGTGTCGTCGTTCCCGGTGACGTCGTCGGGCGGCGAGTGGCACATCGTGCCGGACCTCGACATCGACGACGCCTCCCGCGCACGGATCGACGCGTCCGTCGCCGAGCTCGTCGAGGAGCGCGAGGCCGTCCGCGCGCTCGGCCTCGTCTGACGTCGGTGCGCGTCGCGGTCCGGGTCCGGCCGGGAGCGTCGCGCACCCGGGTCGGAGGCCGGTACGGCGACCGGTTGGTGGTCGCGGTGCAGGCGCGGGCCGTCGATGGAGCGGCGACGGAGGCGGTGCTGCGGGCGCTCGCGGACGCGCTCGGGCTGCGGCGCCGCGACGTCCGCCTGGTGTCGGGGGCGACGAGCCGGGACAAGGTCGTCGAGGTCGACGACGTGCCGGGCCTTGACGAGGCTGTCCGGGCGCTGGCTGACGCGGGTTGACGTCGGCCGCGGGACGCCTCAGCGGGACACCCGGGCGAGCAGGTCGAGCACCACGTCCGCGAGCACCGCGGGGGCGTCGTGGTGGACGAAGTGCCCGCAGCCCGGCAGGACGCGGACCTCGACGCCGTAGGGCCGCAGGGCGTCGGCGGCGGCGTGCCGGGCGGGCGGTGAGTCGGCGCCGACGGTGACCAGCACCGGGCCCTGGCCGGGCGCGACGGGCGACGGCTCGAAGCGGCGGAACATCGCGAGGTCACGACCGACGGCGTCGGGGTCGTCCGGCGCCAACGACGCGTCCCACGTCGGCCCGTAGAGCGCGGCGCCGAAGCCGGTCACGCCGCCGGCAGCCCAGCCGGCGACGACGTGGTCGAGCAGCCCGGGGACGAGCGAGCCGACCGCGGGCTCGTGCAGCACGGCACCCGCGACGGGCACGTCGGAGGCGGCGAGCGCGAGCCCGAGGGTCGCGCCCCCGCTCACGCCCACGACGACCGCGTCCTCGACGTCGCCGAGTGCGGCGAGCTCGCGCGGCAGGTCGCCGGTGCTGGGCCGCTCGGGCACGACGACCTCGGCGACCTGCTCCAGCAGCGGGCGCAGCCCGTCCCAGACGCGTGCGGTCGTCGCGGCACCGTGCAGGAGGACGACGCGAGGGCGGGGCATGGGCGCGAGCCTAGGGCCCGTCCTGAGGGGTCGCCGGGGCGCGGAGCGATCGCGCGTGACGGATACGAACGCGTTACTTCGAGCGTGTATGTCCGAAACATCCCGGTCGTAGCGTCCGCGGCATGGATACACGGAGGGATACGGCAGTGCATACGCCCTCCCCGCGCGGTGCGAGCCGGCCGTGACCGCCGAGCCCGCGGTCCGCGCGGCGAGCCGGGTCGGCAAGCCGCCCGCGCTCCTCGAGGCGCGTAGCCTCACCAAGCGGTTCGGCGACGTCCTCGCGAACGCGGACGTCGACCTCACGGTCCTGCCCGGCACGGTGCACGGGCTGATCGGGGAGAACGGTGCCGGCAAGAGCACGCTCCTCAAGATGCTGTACGGCGTCTACACCCCGGACGAGGGACGTCTCTACGTCGACGGCGCTCCCGTCGAGCCCGGCAGCCCGGCGGACGCCCGCGCGCTCGGCATCGGCATGGTGTTCCAGGACCTGCGGCTCGTCCCGGCGCTGACCGTCGCCGAGAACATCGCGCTCGCGCTGCCCGAGGGGCCGCTGCTCGGGCTGCGGGCGCTGTCGGCGCGGGTCGCGGAGGCCTCGGAGCGGTACGGCCTCGCGGTCGACCCGGCCGCGACCGTCCGGCACCTGTCGATCGGGGAGCGGCAGCGCACCGAGATCCTCAAGGTCCTCATGACGGGCGCCCGCCTGGTCATCCTCGACGAGCCGACGAGCGTGCTCGCGCCGCAGGAGGTCGAGGCGCTCTTCGGCGTGGTGGCGCAGCTCCGCGACCAGGGGCTCGCGGTCGTGCTCGTCACGCACAAGCTCACCGAGGTCCGCGCGATCGCCGACCAGGTCACGGTGCTGCGCGGCGGACGCGTCGTCGTCGGGGCGGCCGACCCGGCGGGCTTCACCGACGCCGAGCTCGTCGAGGCGATGGTCGGCCGACGCGTCCCCCCGCTCGCCCAGGAACGCGCGCCCGTCCCCGACGGCGACCGGGCGGCGCTCGAGCTGCGCGGCGCGACCGCGCGCGGCGACCGCGGTCACGTGGCGCTCAAGGACGTCGACCTCGACGTACGGCCGGGCGAGGTCGTCGGTGTCGCGGGCGTCGCGGGCAGCGGGCAGAAGGAGCTGTGCGAGGTCGCGCTCGGCCTGCGGCCGCTGGCCGGCGGGACCGTCCGGGTCGGCGACGCCGAACCCGGGGCACTGACCGTCCGTGACGCGATCGCGCACGGCGCCGTCACGGTGCCGGAGGACCCGGTCGCCGACTCCGTCGTCCCCGGGCTGACGGTGCTCGAGCACATGGTGCTCGACGGGCGGCCCGTGCCGCGGCGCGGGCTCGGCGTCGACTGGGCGGCGGTCGACGCGCGCACCACGGCGCTCGACGAGCGGGTCGGGCTGCGCATCGCACCGCGCGGCCGCCAGCTCGCCGCGCTGTCCGGGGGCAACATCCAGCGCGTCCTGCTGACCCGCGAGCTCGGGCAGGACGCGTCCGTCGTCGTCGCGGCGTACCCGAGCCGCGGCCTGGACGTCGCGAACACCCGCCGGACGCAGGAGCTCCTGCTCGAGCACCGGGCGCGCGGCGCGGCGGTGCTCGTGGTGTCGGAGGACCTCGACGAGCTGCTCGCGCTCGCGGACCGCATCGCGGTGATGCACGACGGGCACGTCGTGGGCGTCGTCGACGCGGCGGGCGCGGACCGCATGTCGATCGGCCGTCTGATGCTCGGAGGTGCCGCATGAGCCAGGACGTCACGCGCGACGCGGGGACGGCGGAACCGCCGCCGACGACGAGCGCGACGCCGGTCGTCGCCGCGCCGCCACGCCCGTCCGTCCGTCCGGGGGCGCCGGCCGCCGACCGCATGCCGCCGTGGGTGCCGACCGCACTCCGCTGGACCGGCGCGGTCCTCGCGGGACTCGTCGTGTTCGGGGCGTTCGTGCTGGCGAACGGCGCCGACCCGCTCGCGGTGTACGCGGACATCTGGTCGTCGACGCTCACGCAGCCGGGCCAGTTCCAGCAGATCGTGCTCCGGGCCGCGCCGATCGCGCTCGCCGGGCTCGCGGTGGTCGTCCCCGCACGTGCGGGGCTCGTGAACGTCGGCGGGGAGGGGCAGCTGATCGTCGGCGGGATCGCAGCGGCGGGCGCCGCGTACTGGCTGACGCCGTTCGCGTCGGTCGGCGGCGTGATCGGCGGCATGGTCGTCGCGGCGGCGCTCGCGGGAGCCGCGTGGGCGGGGATCGCGGCGGCGCTGCGGCTGGTCGTCAAGGTCAACGAGGCGGTGACGACGCTGCTGCTCAACTACGTCGCGCTGTACTCGATGCTCTTCCTCATCCTCGGGCCGTGGAAGGACCCGGCCGCCCTCGGGCAGTCGACGAGCGTCGAGATCGTCGACTCGGTCAAGCTCCCGGTGTTCACCGGGACCGCGATCCACGTCGGTGTCCTGCTCGCGGTGGTCGCGGCCGGCGCCGTGTGGTTCGGGTTGAGCCGCACGTCATGGGGCTTCCGGCTGTCCGTCGTCGGCGGCAACGCGGAGGCGGCGCGCCGCGCCGGGCTGCCGGTCGTGCGGCTGCTGCTCACGGCGCTGCTGGTCGGCGGTGCCCTCGCGGGGCTCGCCGGGTTCCTCCAGCTCGCGGGCATGGAGTACAAGCTGCGCCCGACGTTCGGCCTGACGATCGGCTACGTCGCGTTCCTCGCGTCCTGGCTCGCGCGCCACAAGCCGCTGCCGCTGCTGCTCACGTCGTTCGTCCTCGCGGCGATCGCCGTGGCGGGCAACAGCCTCCAGATCGGCTCGGGCCTCCCCGCCGCGAGCGTGAACATCCTCATGGGTCTCGTGCTCGTCGCCGTGCTCGGCTGGACGGGCGCACGGAAGGGGCGCGCGTGATCGTCGACATCCTCGCGGGCGCGGTCCGCGGCGGGACCTCGCTGCTGTACGCCGGGCTCGGCGAGACCGTGTCGGAGCGGGCGGGCGTCGTCAACCTCGGCACCGAGGGTGCGATGCTCCTCGGCGCGCTCGGCGGCTACGCGGTCACGGCGGGCACGGGCAGCCCGTGGGTCGGCGTGCTGGGCGGTGCGGCGGCGGGTGCGCTCCTGAGCCTCGTCCACGCGGTCCTCGTGGTGAGCCGCCGCGCCAACCAGTTCGCGAGCGGCCTCACGCTCTACTTCCTGGCGCTCGGCGTCACCGCGCTGTTCGGGCGCGAGTACGTG
>NZ_JAPESW010000082.1 GCF_028527925.1 Cellulomonas fimi | reverse complement strand
GGTCACGCTCATCCGCACGGTGCCGCGGATCGTCCTCCACCGCGACCGGTCGACGATCACCGGCCTCCCCGGGCACACCCACGTGAACGAGGGCAGCGACTTCGTCGGCGGTCCGCCTCGTGCTGCGCGTCGTCGCGGTCACCTACGTGCTCGGCCTCGTCGCGCTGCCCGTCGTCACCGTCGTCCGGTACACGTTCGCCGACGGGCTCGTACCGGTCCTCGACGTGCTGACGTCGCCCGACTTCGTCGCCGCCGCGCGCCTGACGCTCGTCGTCGCCGGGCTCGCGACCGTCCTCAACACCGTGTTCGGCGTCGGCATCGGCATCCTGCTCGCCCGGTACGAGTTCCCCGGGCGCCGGCTGCTCAACGCGGTCATCGACCTGCCCGTGTCGATCTCGCCGATCGTCGTCGGCGTCGCGCTGATCCTCGTCTACGGCACCAGCGGCTGGTTCGGCCCCGCGCTCGAGCAGGCCGGGTTCCAGGTCATCTTCGCCGTCCCGGGCATGGTGCTCGCGACCGTCATCGTGTCGCTGCCGCTCGTCGTCCGGGAGGTCGTCCCGACGCTCGAGGAGGCAGGCATCGAGCAGGAGCAGGCCGCGCAGTCGCTCGGTGCGGGCGCGTGGGCGCGGCTGCGCCGCATCACCCTGCCGACGATCAAGTGGGCGCTCGCGTACGGCGTCGTGCTGAGCCTGGCGCGCTCGCTCGGCGAGTTCGGGGCCGTGCGCGTCGTCAGCGGCAGCGTCGCCGGGCAGTCCCAGACGCTGACCCTGTTCGTCAACGACTCCTACCAGGAGTTCGGTCCGGACGCGCAGCGCGCCGCGTTCGCCGCGGCGTTCGTCCTCATGCTCGTCGCCGTGCTGTTCATCGTCGTCATCACGGCGCTGCGTCCGAAGGAGAAGAGATGAGCATCGTCGTCCGCGGCGTGAACCGCTGGTTCGGCACGTTCCCCGCCCTCACCGACATCGACCTCGACGTCCCGGCAGGCGGCCTGACCGCGCTGCTCGGCCCGAGCGGCGGCGGCAAGTCGACGCTCCTGCGCATCATCGCCGGCCTCGACCACCCGGACACCGGCACGATCGAGATCGCGGGGCGCGACGCGACGGCCCTGCCGCCGCAGCGGCGCAGCGTCGGGTTCGTGTTCCAGCACTACGCGGCGTTCAAGCACCTCAGCACGCGTCGCAACGTCGCCTTCGGGCTCGAGATCCGGCGACGGCCGAAGGACGAGGTCCGCAAGCGCGTCGACGAGCTCCTCGAGCTCGTGCACCTCGAGCAGCTCGCGGACCGCCTGCCGTCGGAGCTCTCGGGCGGGCAGCGGCAGCGCATGGCCCTGGCCCGGGCGCTCGCCGTCCAGCCCGAGGTCCTGCTGCTCGACGAGCCGTTCGGCGCGCTCGACGCGCAGGTCCGCAAGGAGCTGCGGGACTGGCTGCGTCGCCTGCACGACGAGGTCCACGTGACGACGCTGTTCGTCACGCACGACCAGGAGGAGGCGCTCGAGGTCGCCGACACGATCGTCGTCATCAACGCGGGGCGCATCGAGCAGGTCGGCTCGCCCGCCGAGCTCTACGACCAGCCCGCCAACGAGTTCGTCATGCAGTTCCTCGGCCCGACGACGCGCCTGGGCGGCCGGCTCGTGCGCCCGCACGACATCGAGATCGTCGAGGACGACCGCCCCGAGGCGCTGCCCGTGACGATCACGCGCCTGCTGCGCGTCGGGTACGAGGTGCGCGCCGAGACGCGCGCCGAGGACGGGTCGACGCCGTGGGTCCAGCTCACGCGCGGCCAGGCGGACGGGCTCGGCCTCACCGAGGGCCAGCAGGTGTGGCTGCGGCCGCACGCGTCGGCCGCGGCCGTGCCCGCCTCGTCGCCCGCGCTCGTGCCGTCGTCGGCGAGCGGTCCCGCGTGAGCCGTCCACGACCGGGCCGACGGGGGAGCTGTCCCCGGCCGTCCCGACGGGCGCGGGGGTGACCGGGCGTGCACGTCTCCGCCAAGGCTGACTACGCGGTCCGTGCGCTGCTGCTGCTCGCCCAGCACGCGCCCGAGGTCGTCAAGGTCGAGCAGCTGGCCGTCGAGCAGGACCTGCCGCAGCAGTACGCCGAGGGCATCCTCAACGACCTGCGCAAGCTCGGCTTCGTGACGTCGCGGCGCGGCGCGCACGGCGGCTACTCGCTCGCGCGCGAGGCGGGGGAGATCGCGGTCGGCGACGTCGTCCGGGGGCTCGACGGGCCGCTCGTGACGGTCCGGGCCGTGCCGCCCGGGAGGCTCACCTACGACGGTGTCGCCCGCCACCTGCCCGCGCTGTGGGAGCTCACCGACCAGCGCCTGCGCGAGGTGCTCGACGGCGTCACGCTCGACGACCTGCTGCGGGGCGCGGTCGGCGCCTGACGCGGTGCCCGGCCCCGCGCCCGGCCCGGCGGACGACTCGGGCAGGTCGACGGGTGCCGAGGTCCCAGGCCCGGCGAGGGCACAATGCCGGTATGCGTGTCTCGGCGAAGGCGGACTATGCGGTGCGGGCGTGCGCCGAGCTGGCGAGCAGCCCGCACGGCGACCCGGTCGCGGCGGAGGACCTCGCGACCGGTCAGGGGCTCCCGTCGAGCTTCCTCGAGCGCATCCTCGGCGACCTGCGTCGCGGCGGGCTGGTCGCGAGCGTGCGCGGCCGGTCGGGCGGGTTCCGGCTGGCCCGGCCCGCGGAGGAGATCACGCTCGCGGAGATCATCCGGGCGGTCGACGGGCCTCTCGTGACCGTCAGGGACGAGCGTCCGCCGAGCCTCGAGTACGAGGGGTCGGCCGCGTCGCTGCTCGACGTGTGGATCGCGCTGCGCGCGAGCGTGCGCAGCGTGCTCGACGAGGTCACGCTCGCGGCGCTCGTCGCGGGGGAGCTCCCCGCGCACGTGAAGGAGATGGCCGCGCACGAGGACGCCTGGACCAATCCCTGAGCACCGGGTCTCAGCATCCGGTCGACGGTTGAATTGCAAGTAAGTCACTCGGGATTATCGGGAAAGCCGTCCTCCGTCGTCGTCCCCCGAGGTCTCCCGTGCCGCAGCTCCTGCTCCTCGCCCTCGCGGGCCTCGCCGCGCAGCTCGTCGACGGCAGCCTCGGCATGGCCTACGGCGTGACGTCCTCGACGCTGCTGCTCGCCATCGGGACCAACCCCGCGGCCGCGTCCGCGACGGTCCACCTCGCCGAGATCGGCACGACGCTCGCGTCGGGCGTCGCGCACTGGCGGTTCGGCAACGTCGACTGGAAGGTCGTCCTCCGCGTCGGCGTCCCGGGCGCGATCGGCGCGTTCGTCGGGGCGCAGTTCCTGTCGCGGCTCTCGACGGAGGCCGGCGCGCCCGCCATGTCGCTCATCCTGCTCGGCCTCGGCGTCTACCTGCTCGTGCGGTTCACGCTCTTCGGGCTGCGCACCGACCGACGCCACCTGCCCCTGCGCAAGCGGTTCCTCGCCCCGCTCGGCCTCGTCGCGGGCTTCGTCGACGCGAGCGGCGGCGGCGGGTGGGGGCCGATCGGCACCCCGGCCCTGCTCGCGAGCGGCCGGCTCGAGCCGCGCAAGGTCATCGGCTCGATCGACACCTCCGAGTTCCTCGTCGCGCTCGCCGCGAGCGTCGGCTTCCTCGTCGCGATCGGCTCGCAGGGCGTCAACGTGATGTGGGCGCTCGCGCTGCTGCTCGGCGGGCTCGTCGCCGCGCCGATCGCCGCGTGGCTCGTGCGGCACGTCCCGCCGCGCATCCTCGGCTCGGCCGTCGGCGGCGTCATCGTCCTCACCAACGTCCGCACGCTCGTCCGCAGCGACTGGGTCGGCTGGAAGGGCACCCCGCAGGAGGGGCTGCTCCTCGGCGCCATCGCCGTCGTCTGGGTCGTCGCGGTCGCGTGGTCCGTGCGCGCCTACCGCGCCGAGCAGGCCGCCGCGCGCGCCACGGCCGCCCCGGTGGCGACGGACGAGAAGGTCGTCGTCCCCGTCGTCTGACGAGCCCTCCGCCCCGGACCGGCGAGGTCGCGCCGACCGAGCGACGCGCCCTCGTCCACCGCGCCGGACCTCCCGGTGCCGGCGGCGTCCGACGCCGCGTCACCCGATCCGGTGGCACGCGCCCCGCGCGGGATGCCGAGCGTCCGATATGTCGCATGGGCCCTGTTTCTCGGGGATACTCGTCGCCGAGCGAGCGACGAGAGGCGACACCCACGTGACGATGCGCGACGAGCACGGCCACCGCGACGACGCGGTCGCCGGGCCGGCCGGACGGACCTACCGGCCGCACGCCGGCACGTGGAACGCGCGGGTCCAGCCCGCAGCCGAGGCCGCGTCGGCGCGCCACGACCCGTTCGCCGCGCTGGGGCACGAGGCGAGCCGTCACGGCCAGGTTCCCGGTGCCGCGCACGTGCTGCGCGAACCGCCCCACGATCACGTCGCCGACGTCGCGGACGCCCTGCACGAGCACCCCGTGCGCTCGCTGTGGCCGCACGCGGACGACGCCCCGGGCGGCGCGGGCGACCGCCGCACGGCGTGGACCCCGGACGTCGTGTGGCGGCCGACGCCCAGCGTGCCGTTCCCCCGTCCGGCCCCGCCGACCGAGCTCGACCCGCCGACCTGGGGCTGACGGGTCGGCCTTTCCCGGGGCACGGCGCGGCGGCGTCGCGCAGCAGCGCGGGCTCACGACGGGCGTTCGCACAGGTCGCGTCGTCGAGGCCGCGCCCGCGGGCTGTTACTCGGACGTACGTCCAGGACGGTCCGGGTCGAACCCGGCGGATCGACCTCCGGGAAAACGCTCAGCCGGACGACGGACCGACCGAACGGAAGGACGGCGACGCCACGTGTCACGGCGCCGCCGCAGGGGGCGCCGAGGCACCGGCAAGCCCGCCGGTCGTCCGCACGTCCGCCCCCTCGCCGTCCGAAGCGAGAGGCCCGCATGCCCCACCCCACGTCGTCCCGCCGCCGCCTCCAGTGGTTCGCGGACCGCGGCATCCAGACGAAGATCCTCGTGACCCTCGCCGTCGCCGGCACCATCGTGCTGCTGTCCTCCGGGTACGCGGTGCTCGTCCTCCAGCAGACCCGTGCGGACATGAAGATCATGGCCGACGGGCAGAGCCAGATCAGCGACGTCCGCGACCTCGTGCACCAGAACCAGCTCAAGGCCCGCATGATCGTCGCCCAGATCGCCGCGTCCGACGAGCCGACCGCGAAGAGCGACTGGCGCCGCGCGCTCGAGTCGAACGACGCGGAGCTCGACCCGCAGATCGAGGCCTACACCGCGAGCGCGGCAGGCGGTGAGCAGGCCTGGCAGGACTTCCTCACGAAGTACGACGCGTGGCTCACGATCCGCGACGACCAGCTCGTCCCCGCCGCGCTCGAGGAGGACCTGCACGAGTACGCGCGCATCCGGGACGAGATCGGGCAGCCGGCGATCGAGGCCTACGTCGCGGAGCTCGACCAGACCGCGGCCGAGAACACGGCGTTCATCACGAACCTGGCGCGGCAGTCCCAGGAGCGCGCGAGCAACGCCATGACCGTGCTGATCGGCAGCCTCGTGGCCGCGTTCGTCATCGCGTCCGTGCTGACGTGGCTCGTCGTGCGCACCATCCGTCGCTCGGTCGACGACGTGCGCCGCAGCCTGCAGGCGATGGCCCGCGGCGACTTCACCGTCGAGGCGCCGGTCCGGTCCGGGGACGAGGTCGGCCAGACCGCCGAGGCGCTCGGGGTCGCGCAGCGGTCCGTGCGGTCCACCCTGTCGGGCGTCGTCGAGGCGGCCGAGACCGTCGCGGCCGCCGCGGAGGAGCTGTCGGCCGCCGCGCAGCAGGTCGGCGCCGCGCAGGAGGAGACGAGCGCCCAGGCGGGCGTCGTCGCGTCGACCGCCGACCAGGTGTCGCGCTACGTCCAGTCGGTCGCGGCCGGCTCGGCGCAGATGGGGTCGTCGATCCGGGAGATCGCGCAGAGCGCGTCCGAGGCCGCGAAGGTCGCGCACCAGGCGACGCAGATGGCCGAGCTCACGAACGAGCGCGTCGCGAAGCTCGGCGAGTCCAGCCTGGAGATCGGCAACGTCGTCAAGGTCATCACGTCGATCGCCGAGCAGACGAACCTGCTCGCGCTCAACGCGACCATCGAGGCCGCGCGCGCCGGGGAGGCCGGCAAGGGCTTCGCGGTCGTCGCGGGCGAGGTCAAGGAGCTCGCGTCGGAGACGGCGAAGGCGACCGAGGACATCGCGCGGCGCGTCGAGGCGATCCAGTCCGACACCACGGGAGCGGTGTCGGCGATCGGTGAGATCTCGTCGATCATCGAGGCGATCAACGACCACCAGCTCACGATCGCGTCGGCCATCGAGGAGCAGACCGCGACGACGACCGAGATGTCGCGCGGGGTCGCCGACGCCGCGGCGGGCACCGGGGACATCGCCACCAACATCACCGGGGTCGCGACGTCCGCCGCGACGAGCTCCGACGTGCTCGCCCAGATGGGCTCCAACGTCGAGGAGCTGGCCCGCATGTCCGCCGACCTGCGGTCGCGCGTCGCGGCGTTCACCTACTGAGGACCAGCGCCGGGACGGTCCCCGTGGCCGTCGCGGCGCCGTCCGGACGCCCACTCCTCGCCGGGCGACCCGGACGAGAAGGCCCGCCACCGTGCTGGACGGTGGCGGGCCTTCGGCGTCGTGCGTCCCGTCAGGCGGGCGGGGTGGCCGCGGCGGCGGCGCGTGCGGCGGCGGGCAGCGCCGACAGGATGCGGTCCACGGCGGCGTCGTCGTGCGCGGCCGAGACGAACCACGCCTCGAACGGCGACGGCGGCGCGTAGACGCCGGCCTCGAGCAGCGCGCGGTGGAACGGCGCGTACCGCCACGACTCCGTCGCCTGCACGGCCGCGTAGTCGCGGACGCCGTGGGTCGCGGCCTCGGGGCCGAACATCGTGCTGAACAGGCTGCCCGCCCACTGCACGCTGTGCGGGACGGACTCGTCGGCCAGGACGCGCGACAGCTCGGTGCGCAGCGTCGCGGCCGTCTGGTCGATCCGCGCGTACACCGAGGAGTCGGCGAGACGCAGCGTCGTCAGGCCCGCCGCGGTCGCGACCGGGTTCCCCGACAGCGTGCCCGCCTGGTAGACGGGGCCGACGGGCGCGAGGTGGCGCATGACGTCCCGGCGCCCGCCGACCGCCGCGACGGGGAGCCCGCCGCCGATGACCTTGCCGAACGTGAACAGGTCCGCCGCCCAGCCCTCCCGCAGGCCCTCGAGGCCCCACCAGCCGGAGAACCCGACCCGGAAGCCCGTGAGCACCTCGTCCTGGATGAGCAGCGCGCCGTGCTCGGCCGTCAGACGGCGCAGCTCGGCGTTGAAGCCCGGCCCGGGCGGGACGACGCCCATGTTCGCGGGCGCGGCCTCGGTGATGACCGCGGCGATCCGGTCGCCGTGCGTCGCGAAGGCCTCCGCGACCGCGTCGACGTCGTTGTAGGGGAGCACGATCGTCTCGGCCGCGACGGCCGTCGAGACCCCGGCCGAGTCGGGCAGCGCGAGCGTCGCGACGCCCGAGCCCGCGGACGCCAGCAGCGCGTCGACGTGACCGTGGTAGCAGCCGGCGAACTTCACGACGAGGTCGCGGCCGGTGTGGGCGCGCGCGAGGCGCAGCGCCGTCATCGTCGCCTCGGTGCCGGTCGACACCAGGCGCACCATCTCCGCCGCGGGGACGCGCGAGCGGATCTCGTCGACCAGGTCGACCTCGGTGACCGTCGGCGCGCCGAACCCGAGACCGCGCGCCGCGGCGGCCTGCACGGCCTCGACGACCTCCGGGTGCGCGTGACCCAGCAGCGCCGGACCCCACGAGCCGACCAGGTCGACGTACTCGTGCCCGTCGACGTCGGTGACGTACGGCCCGCTGGCCGACGCGATGAACGGCGGGGTGCCGCCGACCGCGCCGAACGCGCGCACGGGGGAGTTCACACCGCCGGGGATCACGGCCTGGGCGTGCGCGAACGTCTCCGCGCTCGTGCGGCCGGCGACCGCCGCCTCGCTGCTGCCGTACCGGCTCATGACTTCTCCTCCGCCAGCCACGCGGCCAGCTCCGTCGCGAAGTAGGTGAGCACGTGATCGGCACCCGCACGACGGATGCTGAGCACGGACTCCAGGATCGCCCGTTCGCGCTCGATCCAGCCGTGCGCGGCGGCGGCCTCGATCATGGCGTATTCGCCCGATACCTGGTAGGCGCTGACCGGAACCGTGGACACGGCCGCGACGTCGGCGAGCACGTCGAGGTAGGACATCGCCGGCTTGACCATGACCACGTCGGCGCCCTCGGCGATGTCGATCGCGACCTCGCGCGCCGCCTCGCGACGGTTCGCGGGGTCCATCTGGTAGGTCCGGCGGTCCCCCTCGAGCTGCGACTCGACGGCGTCGCGGAACGGGCCGTAGAAGGCCGACGCGTACTTCGCGGCGTAGGCGAGCACGGCGACCTGGTCGTGGCCGGCGTCGTCGAGCGCGTCGCGCACCACGCCGACCTGGCCGTCCATCATCCCGCTCAGCCCGACGAGATGAGCACCCGCCGCGGCCTGCGC
>NZ_JAPESW010000081.1 GCF_028527925.1 Cellulomonas fimi | reverse complement strand
GGGCGTGGCCTCGGGCTCGGGGGTCGCCCACGCGGAGGTGGACGCCTTCGAGCGGCTCGGAAGGCCCGAGCTGAGCGGCGTCGTCGCGATCGTCGGCGGGGTCCACTCGCCCCCGGCGGAGCCGAGGTCGGCGGTGAGGTTCCCGGACGGCACCTCGGGCAGGACGATCTTGTCCTCGTCGAACGTCTTCGCGGAGCGCGTCGGCAGGGCACCGCCGCCACGGACGGGCAGCGACGACGGGGCGACCTCGTTCTCGCCCGTGTCGTCGGCGCGCTTGCGGCGCGGCAGACCCAGGCCCGTCTGCCCGTCGGTGAGCGCGGCCAGGTCGACCTCGCGGACGACCGGCGCGTCCTCGACGACCGGGGCCGCCGCAGGGAGCTGCGCGGCCGGCTGCGGCGCGGACGGCGCACCGTAGAGGGCCGTCTCGGTCGCGGCGAACAGCGTCGACGGGAACCGGACGATGGTCTCGGTGCCGGTGCCCTGCGAGCTCTTGTGCAGGCGGACCTCAGCGCCGAGGCGCTGGGCCAGACGGCCGACGACGAAGAGGCCGAGGCGCTGGGCGCCCAGGGCGTCGCTCGCGGAGACCGACACGATCTTCGAGTTCGCCGCGGCGAGCTCGGCCTCGGTCATGCCCAGGCCGTGGTCGAGGATGCGGACGTACACGTGCTGGCCGGACACGCCGGTGGTGACCGTGACGGGCGTCTCCGGCTCGGAGAAGATCGTCGCGTTCTCGAGGAGCTCGGCGAGCATGTGCGCGGCGCCCAGGGCGTTGAACCCGAGCATGTGCGGGTCGACCTGCAGGTCGAGCTCGACGCGGTCGTACTGCTCGATCTCGGAGGACGCGGTCCGGATCACGTCGGACAGCGGCATCGCGTCGCGCAGGCGTCGACCGGAGTCGATGCCGGCGAGCACGAGGAGCGACTCCGCGTTACGACGCATCCGGGTGGCCAGGTGGTCGAGCCGGAACAGGTTCGCCAGGGTCGACGGGTCCTCCTCCGCGCGCTCGAGCGAGTCGATGAACGACAGCTGGCGGTTGAGGAGCACCTGGTCGCGGCGGGCGACGTTGACGAACATCTCCGCGATCGAGCCACGCAGCGCGGCCTGCTCCTGGGCGACCTGGACGGTCGTGGCGTTCACGGAGTTGAACGCGTCGGCGAGCTTGCCGACCTCGTCGCGCGAGTTCACCGGGATCGGCTGCAGGACGATCTCCGGGCCCTCACCGGGGACGGCCACCTGCTCGACGAGCTTGGGGAGCTGCTCGCGGACGTCGGCAGCGGCGGCGGTCAGGCGCCGCAGCGGCGTCACGATCGCTCGGGCGATGACGAGGGCGAAGAACAGCGACAGCGCGGCGGCGGCGACGGCGATCGCGATCGTGTACACGGCACGCGTCTCGGACGCCGTCGCTGCCTCGTCGGCGATCTCGGCCGCGCGCTTCAGGACGGCGTCGTTCACGCTGACCAGCGACGCGGTCTGCTGCTGGATGTCACCGGAGTACGCGGCCGGGTCGATACGGTCGAAACCCTGCGCGTTGCCCTGCTGGATCCACGTACGCATCGACGTGAAGGACGAGGAGGGGTCACGCGCCGGCAGCGCGATGCCGGGCTCACCCAGCCGCTCGACGGCGGCGCGGGCACGGGCACGCGACACCTCGGTCGTCGTGACGAGGTTCTGGTAGACGCGGGCGCCGGCGGCCTGCGCCTGGCGGGCACGCAGCAGGCCCTGACCGGCGAGCATCTCGGTGATGAGGCCGTCGGCCGTCGCGGAGACGTCGCGGTACGCGGTCACGTACTGGGCCAGGGTGCGGTCGTCGAGGACGTTCGCGACCTGCTCGACGAGGTCGATCTGGCCCTTGATGATGGCCTCGTAGCTGTTGGCCGTCTGGTTCCGGTCGCCCTTGCCGTCGACGAGCGTGCGCACCTGCGGCAGCGCCGCGTTGTGCGCGAGCTGCACCTCCTGGAACTGCCGCACCACGGAGGGCGGGAACTCCTCGAGGTCGAGCTCGCGGGTGATCGGCCGCACCTTGGCGAGCATCGAGTCCGTCTGGGCGCGCGCCGCCGCGATCTCCTCGACCGGTGCGGCGCTCACGGACAGCACGCGCTCCGCCTGGATCGCGCTCGAGAGCGGGGCGTACGCCTGGAGCGCCGCCACGGCACCCTCGGCGGCACGCACGCGCTGCGCCTCGCGGATCGCGTCGTACGAGATGAACGCCCCAGCGCCGAACAGGACGAGCATGGGCACGGCAAGGACAGCCAAGATCTTGGCGCGGATGCCAAGCCGTCGCAGCATGTCGTTCCTCTCCTCCACCCGACACGGGTGTTGCCACCGGGGGGCGTGTCGGCCCTGCGTCCTGTCGGAACCCTCGAGGGGGCCCACCGCCACCATCGGCTCCTGGACACCGGACCATTAGCCCGCGCCAGAGTTTGCCACGGACCTCACCCGATGGGATACGCCGGGACAGGACCAGGTGCGCACCCTATCGGCCGCGTCCTGACGGGCCGCTAGGGTGCGCAGATGAGGGCTGTCGTGGTCGCGGAGCCGGGTCCTGCGGACGTCCTGCGGGTCGCCGACGTGGACGAGCCCGTGCCAGGCCCCGCGGAGGTGCTCGTGCAGGTCAGCGCCGCGGGCGTCAACCGGGCCGACCTCCTCCAGCGCGAGGGTCGCTACCCCCCGCCGCCGGGTGCGCCGCCCTGGCCGGGCCTCGAGGTGTCGGGCGTCGTCGTCGCCGTCGGGGACGACGTCGGGGGCCGCTGGCACCCCGGCGACCGGGTCGCCGCGCTCCTCGCCGGCGGAGGTTACGCCGATCGGGTGACGGTCCACGCCGACCTGTGCCTGCCGGTCCCCGACTCGGTGCCCCTCGAGGACGCCGCCGCGCTGCCCGAGGCGGTCGCGACCGTGTGGTCGAACCTGCGCGCCGCGCACCTGTCGCCCGGCGAGACGCTGCTGGTGCACGGCGGGTCGGGCGGTGTCGGGTCGGTGGCCGTGCAGCTCGGCCGCGCGCTCGGCACGCGGGTCATGGCGACGGCCGGCGGCCCGGACCGTGTCGCACGCGTCCGCGAGCTCGGCGCCGACCTCGCGCTCGACCACCGGGAGGACGACCTCGTGGGGCGCGTGCGCGCCGCGACCGACCACCGGGGCGTCGACGTCGTGCTCGACGTCCTGGGTGCGGGCGCGCTCGCCGACAACCTGCGGCTGCTCGCCGACGGCGGGCGCCTCGTCGTCATCGGCATGCAGCAGGGCCGAAGGGCGGAGCTGGACCTCGGGCTGCTGCTCGCGCGCCGCGCGTCCGTCATCGGCACGACGCTGCGGTCGCGCCCGCACGCGCAGAAGGCCGCGATCGTCGACGGCGTCGCGCGCCACGTGTGGCCGCTGGTCGCGGACGGCACGGTCCGGCCCGTCGTGCACGCACGCGTCCCGCTCGCGGACGCCGCGGAGGCGCACCGCATGATGGAGCGCGGCGAGGTCTTCGGGAAGGTGCTGCTGATCCCCTGAGCCGCCCCGGGGGCGACCCGGCTCAGTCCAGCAGCCCGGCCGCGAGCGCCGGGACGATCACCGGGGTCAGCGGCAGGCGCGGGACCAGCGTCGCCTGCACCGCGTGGTAGAGGTCGGCCTTGCCCGCCCACACCGTGCGCGACACCGTGTTGTCGGTGCCGAGCTCGTGCCACCACGAGCCGCCCTCACGGTCGAGGTGGTACGTCCCGACGTACTCCCACCACTGCGCGTAGAGGTCGTCGTACCGCGCCTCGCCGGTCGCAGCGTGCAGCGCGGCGGCCGCCGCGACGGCCTCGGCGGCGACCCAGTGCATGCGCTCGCGCACGACGGGCGTGCCGCTCCAGTCGACCGTGTACACGAACCCGGGGGCGCCGTCGACGTCCCAGCCCTCGCGGACGCCCGCGTCGAACAGCGCGACGGCGTCGTCGAGGAGCCACGTCGGGGCGACGTCGCCGCGCGCGGTCAGGGCGGCGCGCGCGTGCAGCGTGAGCCGCGCCCACTCGAACCAGTGGCCGATGGTCGCGCCGTAGGGGCGGAACGGGTGCGCGGGCGTGTCGACGTTGTACTCGAGGTCCGCGACCCAGTCGGCGTCGAAGTGCTCGGGGATGCGCCAGGAGTTGCCCTTCGCGAACCCGTCGACGACCCGCTCGACGATCCGGAGCGCACGGTCGAGCCAGATCCGGTGGCCCGTGACGTCGGCGGCCGCGAGGTACGCCTCGACGGTGTGCATGTTCGCGTTGACGCCGCGGTAGCCGTCGAGCGTGGTGAACGTGCGGTCCCACTGCTCGACCGCGAGGCCCGCGTCCTCGTCCCAGAAGTGCTGCTCCGAGACGGCGAGCGCCTCGTCGAGCAGCTCCCGCGCACCGGGCCGGCCGGCGGCCGTCGCGCTGGATGCCGCGAGGATCACGAACGCGTGCGGATAGGCGGCCTTGTCGGTGTCCCGCGGGGTGCCGTCGCGCTCGACCTCGGCGAACCAGCCGCCGTGCTCGTCGTCGTGGAAGACGCCGCGCAACGCCGCGAGCCCGTGGTCGACGAGCGCCGCCGAGCCGGGGCGGCCCAGCAGGTGCCCGATCGCGTAGACGTGCGTCATGCGGCACGTGATCCACAGCTCGAGCGGACCGTCCTGCGCGCCGCCCTGCTCGTCCTGCCGCGCGAACCCGCCGCCGGGCAGCGCCGACGCCCGCCCGAAGTCCAGCAACCGGTCGGTCTCGCCCTCGAGCCACCGGGTGTGCGCGGGCGTCGTCAGCCAGGCCATGCGTCAACCCTACCGACGCCCCGCCGTGCGCCGGTCCGGGCTGCACGGTCGTCGGCGCGCGGGACACAATGCCCGGATGAGCGACGACGAGGCACGTGACGAGGACGGCACGCAGCAGCACGCGCAGGGCCCGACGGGCGCCGGACCGCGGGTCGTCGTGGTGCCCGCGCCGGGCGGCGACGACGGTGCGCCCGACGACGGCGACGAGGGGCGTGAGGACGTCTCCGACCTCGTGGGCGAGCCCGCCAAGGTCATGCGGATCGGCACGATGATCAAGCAGCTGCTCGACGAGGTCCGCAGCGCGCCCCTCGACGACGCCGCCCGCGCGCGGCTGGCGGAGGTGCACGAGCGGTCGCTCAAGGAGCTCGAGGACGGCCTGTCCCCCGAGCTCGTCGCGGAGCTGCACCGCATCACCCTGCCGTTCGTCGACGAGCAGACGCCGTCGGACGCCGAGCTCCGCATCGCGCAGGCGCAGCTCGTCGGGTGGCTCGAGGGGCTGTTCCACGGCATCCAGACGGCGCTCGTCGCGCAGCAGATGGCGGCGCAGGCGCAGCTGTCGCAGATGCGTCGCGCGCTCCCGCCCGGCCGCGGCGGCATGCCGGGCCACCCGGGCCTGGCGATCGGCGACCCCGAGGACCCCGAGCGCCCCGGGACCGGTCAGTACCTCTAGGCGGTCCGCAGGGACGCCTCGCCGTCGCCGCTCCGGCGGCCCACCAGGCCGTCACGCGGGCGGCGGTGCCTCGTCGGCGGCGGCGCGGTCGTTCCCGTCGGTCGCGGTGAGCGCGATCGCGCCCGAGACCAGCACGAGCCCCGCGAGCTCGGCGGGGTGCGGGACCTGGCGCAGCACGACGGCCCCCACGACGGCCGCCGTGGCGGGCAGCAGCGCGAGCAGGATCGCGAACGTCGCGGGCCGCACGCGCCGCAGGACGACCTGCTCGAGCGCGTACGGCACGACGGACGACAGCACGGCGACGCCGACCACGAGCAGCGCGAGGCGCGCGTCGGCGACGACGGGCGCGGCGCCGGCGACGAAGAACGGCGCGAGCACGAGCGCGCCTGCGGTCATCGCGACGGACAGGCCCGTGACGCCCCCGCTCTCGGCCGTGGCGACGCGTCGCCCGAGCACGATGTAGCCGGCCCAGCACACGGCGGAGACCCCGATCGCGACGAGCCCGACGACCGCGTCGCCGCCCGGCACCGCGCCGGACTCGAGCGTGACGCCCGCGAGCAGCACGACGCCCACCGCGGCGACCCCGATCGCGACCCGGTCGCGCCACCCGTGCCCGGTGACGGCGGCGACCGCGACGGGCCCGACGAACTCGAGCGCGACGGCGGTGCCGAGCGGCAGGTGGTCGATCGCGACGTAGAACGCGACGTTCATCAGGCCCAGCACGACCCCGAACAGGACGGTGGTGAGGACCGCCCGGCGCGTCCACAGGTCGCGTGACCGCCACGGCCGCCGCCAGAGCACGAGCACCACGGCCGCGACGGCGAGGCGCAGCCACGCGACGACCGCGGGCGGCAGCACGTCGAACAGCCCGACCGCGATCGCGGCGCCGAGGTACTGGGTGAGGCCCGACAGCACGAAGAGGAGCGGCGCGGGCACCCGCCCAGCGTAGGCACCGGCGCGATCGCCGCCCGACGTCGCTCCGGCCGGCCGCCCACCCCGGCCGGCCCTCGCACGCCGCGGCCCGCGTCACCTCGGAGGGCGCGCGGGCCGCGGGTCGTGCGGTCGTGCGGGACGTCAGCCCTTGACGGCACCGCCCAGCAGGCCGCGGACGAAGTACCGCTGGAGCCCGAGGAACACGATGAGCGGCACGATCATCGCGATGAACGCACCCGCGGACAGCAGGTGCCACTGCGACCCGCGCGTGCCGGCGAGCTCGGCGACGCGCACCGTCAGCGGCGCGACGTCGGGCGTGCCGCCCGCGAACACCAGCGCGACGAGCAGGTCGTTCCACACCCACAGGAACTGGAAGATCGCGAACGACGCGATCGCGGGCGTGAGCAGCGGCAGGAGCACCTGGAAGAAGATCTTCACGTGCCCGGCACCGTCGACGCGCGCGGCCTCGACGAGCGACGGCGGGATGTCCTTCATGAAGTTGTGCAGCAGGTAGATCGCGAGCGGCAGCGCGAAGATCGAGTGCGACAGCCACACGACCCAGAACGACCCCGCCAGTCCCCAGTCGACGTACTGCGAGAGCAGCGGCACGAGCGTGACCTGGATCGGGACGACCTGGAGCGCGAACACCGCGACGAACAGCAGGTTGCGGCCCCTGAAGTCGATCCAGGCGAACGCGTACGCGGCCAGCAGCGCGAGCGAGATCGGGATGAGGACCGCGGGGAGCGTGATGACGAGCGAGTTGAGGAAGTAGGTCGCGAGGCTCGTCGACGACCCGAACAGCGCCTCCTGGTAGTTCTCGAGCGTGAGCTCGGGGTTCCACGGCAGCGTCCACCAGCCCGACGACCGGATCTCGGCGCGCGGCCGGAACGACGTCACGAACAGGCCGAACGTCGGGACGGTCCACAGGACCGCGATGACGATCGCGATGCCCGACGCCCACGGGGAGCTGAGCTTGCCCTTGACGGCGATCGCGCGCTTCTCCGCGCGGGACATCTTCCGCGCGGGCCTTGCGACGCGGGTGTCCGCCTCGGTCTCGTCGACCAGGTTGGTGGGCGGGATGACGGTCATCGGATCTCCTCCGAGAGTCGCAGCTGCCGCACGTTGTAGACGACGATCGGGATGACGAGCACGAAGAGCAGCACTGCGAGGGCTGCGCCGAACGCGGGGTTCTGTGCGCGGAACGACTGCGTGTAGTACTCGTACGCCACGACGGACGTGCCGAAGTTGCCGCCGGTCATCGTCCGGACGATGTCGAACACCTTGAGCGTTGCCATGGCGATCGTCGTGAGCACGACCACGAGGGCGGGCCGGATGCTCGGGACGGTGATGAAGCGGAACATCTTGGCGCCGCCCAGGCCGTCGAGGCGCGCGGCCTCGACGATGTCGTCGGGGATCGCCTTGATCGCGGCGGAGAGCACCGTCATCGCAAAGCCCGCCTGGATCCACACCATGACCGCGATGAGGAACAGCGTGTTCCAGGGTTGGTTCAGCAGGAACTGCTGCGGTGGCAGCCCGAGCCACACGAGGATCTGGTTCGCGAGCCCGATCTGCTGGATGTTGCCCTGGTCGGGGCGGTACTCGTAGACGAACTTCCAGATGATCGACGCCCCGACGAGCGAGATCGCCATCGGCAGGAAGATCAGCGTCTTCGCGAACGACTCGAACCGCGTCCGGTCGACCATGACCGCGTAGACGAGCCCGATGAAGGTGGCGACGAGGGGGACCAGGACGACCCACAGCAGCGTGTTGCGCAGGACGATCTGGAACTGGTCCTCGGTGAACGCCTTCACGTAGTTGTCGAACCCGACGAACGCGTCGCCGCTGTTGTCGTAGAACGAGTCGCGGATCGTCCGCAGGCCCGGGTAGAGCAGGCCGAACGTGAGGAACAGCAGGGTCGGACCGAGGAACCCGAGCGCGACCACCCACACGGGCAGCCGCTTGATCCGGTCGACGCCGAACAGGATCACACCCATCACGACGACGAACAGCAGGATCGCGAGCACCATCAGGGTCAGCTTCTCGCCCGTCGTGTCGGGGCGGATCAACCAGTCCATGGCTCACCTTTCATCGCCGTCCAGGCCGGCGTCGATGCACGGGGGGAGGCGCGCGAGCCGTGCGCGCAGGGGACCGCCGGTGCGACGGCCGTGGTGGGGGCCCGCGGACGGACCCCCACCACGTCGGTGTCACACCGGTCGAGGCGTCACTGCGGCCAGGCCGCCTCGATGTTGT
>NZ_JAPESW010000080.1 GCF_028527925.1 Cellulomonas fimi | reverse complement strand
ACCTCGCGCGCTCCGTGCGCCGCGCCCGCGGCACCGGCACCGGGCCGGACCCCGTCGACCCCACCGCGCTCGCGCTCGTCGCCGACGCGCTGCGCGCCGGCTGGGCGCGCGACGACGGGCTCGGGGTGTTCCTCGACGTCTACCGCCGCGTGACGGCGCTCGTGGCGCTGCGCCTCGTGGACGGCACGTTCCGCGACCCGGCGTTCGTCGAGGACCTCGACGTGCGCTTCGCGCGGCTGTTCCTCGACGTCCCGGCCGACGTCGTCGCGCAACGGCCCGTCTCGCGCGCCTGGGCGCCGCTCGTCGAGCGCCGGGCGGTCCGGGGCATCGAGCCGATCCAGTTCGCGCTCGCGGGGATGAATGCGCACATCAACTTCGACCTCGCCCTCGCCGTCGTCGCGACCTGCCGTGCGCGTGGGTGCGACCCCGACGACGGCGACGTGCACGCCGACTTCGAGCGCGTGAACCGCGTGCTCGCCGAGGTCGTCCGGCCGATCCGGCAGTCGTTCCTCGACGCGTGCGTCGTGCAGCACGCGGGCGCCCTCTCGCCGCTCGCCGACCTCGTCACGAACTTCTCGATCGACAAGGCGCGCGACGCGGCCTGGGTGTCCGCGCAGGTGCTGTGGGAGGTCCGGGGCGTCACGGCGCTCGCGGCGGCGGTCCGCGACACCCTCGCCCGGACGGTCGGGCTCGTCGGCCGGCAGCTGCTCACGCGCTTCCCCTGACGCCGCGTCGCGGCCCGACCGCGTGTCCGCGACCGAGCCGGGGGACCGGCGTCAGAGCAGCGGGAGCATCCGGCCGAGGTCCGGGACGGCCTCCGAGGTGTGCTGCGGCTGGAGCGCGCGGGCCAGCTCGTCGACGTCGTACGGCGTCCGCCCGGCGGCGAGCCGCACCCAGCGCCGCGCGTCGGCGACCTCGAGGCTCCACCCGCCGCGCGCGACGACGATCTCGAGCAGCGCGTCGGCGACGAGCGCGAGCGCGGTGGGGTCGACGGGGTCCGGCCCGGTGCCGGTGCCGCGGGCGCGGCGCACGGAGCGCGCGAGGTCGTCGGCGTGCACCACGAGCTCCAGCACGCGCGACACGGTCATCGTCGACAGCAGCACGGGGCCGCGGCGCGCCTGTACGACCCGGTCGTGCGGGCCGAGCGCGTCGAGGTTCGCGAACGCGGCGTCCGCCATCGCGTCGACGGCCCGCAGCGGGGCGGGCGCGATCTGCTCGGCGAGGTCGCGGGTCGTCTCGGCGATGTCCTGGGCCCGTGCGACGTACGTGCCGACGTACTCGGCGAGCGTGTACGGGACGGTCCCGTCGGGCAGCGGCGTGCAGACGGCGAGCGCGTCCATCGCCCGTCCGAGGTGCGCGACGAGCTCCGCGACCGACCAGCCCTCCAGCACCGACGGCGCGTCGACGACGTCGTCGTCGACCACCTCGGCGACCCAGGACCGCAGGCGGTCCCACTGGCCGTGCAGGGCGGCGGACGCGGCAGCGAGGTCGGTGTAGGACATCCGTCCATCGTGCCGCAGACGCGGCCCGCGGACCCACCCGTCTGACCCGCGAGCCGCCCTCCGCGCCGGCCACACGGCCCGCCTGCCGGGAGCGACGTGCTGTCGGCGAGCGACGTCGCCTCGAGGGCGAGACATCGATGTCGCGCGTCCGAGCAGAAGTCGCGTCCACGGTGCGACGGCACGGTCCGCGCCCGGGCTCCGCGCGCCGCCCGCCGGGTGCGACGAGGTCAGCGGGCGCGGACCTCGTCGGTCAGGAACTCCGAGACGATCGCGCCGACCTGGTCCTCCTCGATGAGGAAGCCGTCGTGCCCGTACGGCGAGTGCACGGTCCGCACCGGCCCGGCCCCGGGGATGCCCGCGGCGATGCGCGCGGACTGCGCGGGCGGGAACAGCCGGTCGGAGTCGACCGCGATCACGAGGGCGCGCGCGGTGATCTGCGCGAGCGCCGCGACGACGCCGCCCCGGTCGCGGCCGAGGTCGTGCGTGATCATCGTGCGCGTCAGGGCGACGTACGTGTTGGCGTCGAACCGGCGGGCGAGCTTGTCGCCGTGGTGGTCGAGGTAGGACTGCACGGCGAAGCGGCCGCCCTCGAGCGGGTCCTCGGCGCCCTGCGGGATGCGCCCGAACCGCTCGTCGAGCTCGGCGGCGCTGCGGTAGGTCTGGTGCGCGATCTGCCGCGCGATGCCCAGCCCGACGTGCGGGCCGTCGCCGTCGGCGGCGTCGTAGTAGTCGCCGTCGCGGTAGCGCGGGTCGGCGTGGATCGCGGCGAGCTGCGTGTGGAAGCCGGCGATCTGGTCGCCCGACGTCTGCGCGGCGGTCGCGATCGCGGCGATCGACCGGACGCGCTCGGGGGCCGTGACGGCCCACTCGAGCACGCGCAGCCCGCCCATGGACGCGCCGATGACGAGCGCCCACGAGTCGATGCCGAGCAGGTCGGCGAGGCGGATCTCGGCGGCGACCTGGTCGCGCACCGTGAGCAGCGGGAAGCGGCCGCCCCACGGCCGCCCGTCGGGTGCGGTCGACGCGGGACCGGTCGAGCCCTGGCACCCACCGAGCACGTTGGGCGCGACGACGAACCACTCGTCGGTGTCGATCGGCGCGCCGGGACCGACCATCGACTGCCACCACCCGGGCGTCGGGTGCCCGTCGCCCGCGGGACCGGTGACGTGCGAGTCGCCCGTGAGCGCGTGCAGGACGAGCACCGCGTTGCTGCCGTCCTCGTTCAGCGTGCCCCACGTCTCGTACGCGAGCCGCACCGCGGGCAGCCGCCCACCGGACTCGAGCGCGAACGGGCCGAGGTCGGCGAACTTCCGCCGCCCGACCGGGTCGCCCTCGCGCCAGGCCGACGACGCACGCACGGGCGGCCGCTCGGGGAGCGGCACGCGGCTCGCGAGCGTGCGCGCGTGCGCCCTCGACGGGGCGAACGTGAACGTGTCGTCGGGCACGAGATCCCAATCTACGGGCGGGTCGGACGGGTGCCCCGGCGCGGTCTCGCCGCTCGGGACGGGGTCGTCCCCGCCGCGCGCCGCGGGCGAGCCGTGGGCGGGCTCGCCGCGAGGCGGCGGCGGGGACGACGGCACGGTCAGGCGCCCTTGGCGGCCCGGAAGCCCGCGTCGAGGTCCGCGAGGATGTCGTCGACGTGCTCGATGCCGACGGCGAGGCGGACCAGGCCCGGCGTGACGCCGGACCGGAGCTGCTCCTCGGGCGTGAGCTGGCTGTGCGTCGTCGACGCGGGGTGGATGACGAGCGAGCGGACGTCGCCGATGTTCGCGACGTTCGAGTGCAGCTCGAGCGCCGACACGAACGCCTGACCGGCCTCGCTGCCGCCCTCGATCTCGAACGCCAGGACGGCGCCGGCGCCGCGCGGTGCGTACTTGAGCTGGTTGGCGTGCCACGGCGACGACTCGAGGCCCGCGTAGTGGACCTTGACGACGTCCTCGCGCGCCTCGAGCCACTCGGCGACCTTCTGCGCGTTCGCGACGTGCCGCTCGACGCGCAGCGACAGGGTCTCGATGCCCTGCGCGATGAGGAACGCGTTGAACGGCGACGCCGCGGCGCCGAGGTCGCGCAGGAGCTGGATGCGCGCCTTGAGGATGTAGGAGAGGTTGACGCCGAAGACGCCGTCCTTGCCGAGCGCCTCGCCGATGACCAGGCCGTGGTACGACGGGTCGGGCTTGCTGAAGCCGGGGAACTTCTCCGGGTCGGCGGTGTAGTCGAAGCGGCCCGCGTCGACGATGACGCCGGCGATCGCGGAGCCGTGCCCGCCCAGGTACTTGGTCGCCGAGTGCACGACCACGTCGGCGCCCCACTGCAGCGGGTTGATGAGGTAGGGCGTCGCGACGGTGTTGTCGACGATCAACGGGACGCCGTTCTCGTGCGCCACGTCGGCGACGAGCTCGATGTCGAGGATGTCGGACTTCGGGTTCGGGATCGTCTCCGCGAAGAACAGCTTGGTGTTCGGGCGGACCGCGGCGCGCCACGACTCGGCGTCGTGCGGGTCCTCGACGAACGTCGTCTCGATGCCGAGCTTGGGCAGCGTGTAGTGCAGCAGGTTGTAGGTGCCGCCGTAGAGCGAGGGGCTCGCGACGACGTGGTCGCCCGCCTCGGCGATGTTGAGGATCGCGAACGTCTCGGCCGCCTGGCCCGACGCGACGAGGAGCGCGCCGACGCCGCCCTCGAGGTTCGCGATGCGGTTCTCGACGACCTCGGTCGTCGGGTTGCCGATGCGCGTGTAGATCGGGCCGAGCTCCTTGAGCGCGAACCGGTCCGCGGCCTGCTGCGCGGAGTCGAAGACGTACGACGTCGTCTGGTAGATCGGCAGGGCGCGCGCGCCCGTGCTCGCGTCGGGGGCCTGGCCGGCGTGGATCTGGCGGGTCTCGAAGCTCCAGCTCTCGTTGCTCATCGGTCTGCTCTCTCTCGGGGATCCGTGGGTGCTCGGTCCGCGGGGAGCTCGGGCAGCCGACGTCCGTCCCGCGGAAGGGGTGGGAGGGGCGCACGTGTCGAGCGTCTGGCGCATCGCGGGGGGCCGGGGCGACCGGTCACCTGTCCGCGGGCATGCCGAACGTGCGCTGGTCAGCGACACATTCGACGGGTCATGCGACCGAGAGTACGAGCCACCATCCGCTGGGTGACACAGCCGTCCCGTGATGTGAGACGGCATCGTCGGGTGAACCGGAGTGGTCCGAGCGCCGACGTCGGCCGAACGGGTGAGCATACGTCCGATACGTCCCGAACCACAACGGTGTGACTCGTGTTGCTCGTGTGACTTCTGTTCACTTCTGTGACGCACGTGAGTAGCGTCGAACCGCGAACGGGCCCGGGGAGGGGCCCGTGCGAACGTCCGGAGGAAGTGCAGTGGTGCGGTTCGACAGCGTGCTCGGTCCAGACGAGGGCCGGCGCCGGGTCCCCCGGCGGACCCTCCGGCTGGTGACCGCCGCGGTCGTCGTCGCCACCTCCGGGATCATCGGCGCGGACGTCGCCGCCGCGGACCCGACGCCTCCCTCCGCGCAGGACGTGCGCGACGCCCGCCGCGCGGTCGACACGGCCGCCCGGTCCGTCGCCGAGATGGAGCTGCGCCTCGCACAGCTGTCCGCGCAGGCCGACGCCGCCCAGCTCGCGGTGCAGAAGGCCGGCGAGGACTACACCGTCGCGCTCGCCGCCGCCGACGCCGCCAAGGTGGCCGCCGCCGACGCGGTGCAGCGCTCCGCCGACGCCGACGCCCGCGCCGAGGACGCGCGCCGGACGCTCGTCGCGATGGCCCGCGAGGCCGCCCGCTCCGGCGGCAACGTCGAGGCGTTGCAGGCCGTCCTCTCCGCCGACGGCTTCCGCGACGTCGCCCGGCGCTCCACCGCGCTCGAGCAGATGACCGGCAAGGCCGACGAGGCCGTGCAGGAGTTCCGCGCGGCGCAGCTCGTCTCGAGCGTGCTCGCGGACCGCGCGAAGGCCGCCGAGGCGGATGCGAAGGCCGCCGAGCAGGACGCCTCCGCCGCGCTGGCCACCGCGCAGAAGACGCAGGAGGACAGCGACGCCGCGCTCGCCGCAGGCGCCGCCGAGCGTGACCAGCTCATCTCCGCGCTCGCCGCCGCCCGGCAGACGAGCGCCGAGGTGGAGCGGGCGCGGCAGGACGCGATCGAGGCCGAGCGTCGCGCGCGCGCCGACGAGGCCGCGCGGCAGGCCGCGCTCCGGCCGCCCGTCGTGACCGCACCCCCCGCGTCGAGCGGCGGTTCGTCCGGGTCGACGGGTTCGACCGGTGGCTCGACCGGCTCCACCGGGGGCACGAACGGCGGGTCCACGGGTGGCTCCAACGGCGGTTCGAACGGCGGGTCGACGGGCGGTGGCTCGACCGGCGGCGGATCGACGGGCGGCGGGTCGACCGGCGGTGGCTCGACCGGCGGTGGGTCGGCCGGTGGGGGGTCGACGGGCGGCGGCTCGACCGCGCAGCCCACGACACCCCCGTCGACGGGCGGTCAGTACGGCCTCGGCACGGGCCGCTCGCGCGGCTCGGCCGGCGGGGGAGCGGCCGCCGTCGAGTGGGCGAAGACCCAGCTCGGCAAGCCCTACATCTGGGGCGGCGTAGGCCCGGAGGGCTACGACTGCTCGGGCCTGACCGGCACGTCGTGGCGCAGCGCGGGGGGCGTCAACCTCAACCGCACGTCGCGCGACCAGTACAAGCAGGTCCTCAAGATCTCGTACGACCAGCTGCGCCCGGGCGACCTCGTCTTCTGGTCCACCGACCCGAACAACCCCGACGCGATCCACCACGTCGCCATCTGGGCGGGCAACGGCCAGATCATCGAGGCCCCGACGTTCAACAAGCCCGTGCGCCTCGTCGCGATGCGCTGGGCGGGCACCATGCCCTACGCCGGTCGCCCCTGACGACCACGCCGGCCGGGCGCCCCGCTCGGGTCCCGGCAGCACGACGGCCCGCCCCTCGCGTCGAGGGTGGCGGGCCGTCGTCGTCCGTCCCGGCCGCACGGTGGCGCGGCCGGGTCACGGCTCAGTGCTCGGTCAGTGGTTGTACCCCGCGTCGATCGCGCGCTGACGCGACCGCTCGATCTCGGCCTCGGCGTCGGCGCGGCCGACCCAGTGCGCACCCTCGACGGACTTGCCGGGCTCGAGGTCCTTGTAGACCTCGAAGAAGTGCTGGATCTCGAGCCGGTGGAAGTCGGAGACGTCGTCGATGTCCTGACGCCACGCGGCGCGCTGGTCGCCCGTCGGGACGCACAGCACCTTGTCGTCGCCGCCCGCCTCGTCGCGCATGCGGAACATGCCCAGCGCACGGCAGCGGATCAGGCAGCCCGGGAACGTCGGCTCCTCGAGCAGGACGAGCGCGTCCAGCGGGTCGCCGTCCTCACCGAGGGTGCCCTCGATGAAGCCGTAGTCGTCGGGGTACCGGGTCGAGGTGAAGAGCATGCGGTCGAGCCGGATCCGGCCCGTCGCGTGGTCCACCTCGTACTTGTTGCGCTGCCCCTTGGGGATCTCGATCGTGACGTCGAACTCCACAGCACTCCTTAGCACCACGTCCGCGCCCAGCCTCGATGGGGCCGGCGGACCCGGCGACTCGTCGGTCGTCGTGAACGGCGCGCCGGGGTGTCGGGGGCGCCCTTGTCTCGGACAGTAGTCTGACGCACCGGCGCGCGGGGGTCCCGCCCCGCCCCCGGTAGAGACAGGGTGATCATGGCCACAGCAGGACGGGTCGTCGGTACCGCCGTGCTCGTCGTCGTGCTTGCGGGCGCGGCGTACGGGACCGCGGACGCCTACGACGTCGCGCCCGGCCTGGTCACGCTCGAGCCGTCGCCCGCGCCCGCCGCCCCCTTCCCGACCGCGCCCGGCGCGGTCGACCCCGGTGAGCCAGCGACCGTGCTCGGGCCGCTCGACGACCAGGCGCCCGTCCCTGGCGCCACCAGCGTGCAGGGGCTGGTCGACGGGCTGGTCGCGGACCCGCGGATGGGCCCGTCCGTGGGCGTGGTCGTCGCCGACCAGCTCACCGGTGAGGTGCTCGCGTCGCACCTGCCCGACCAGGGCCGCACGCCCGCGTCGACCGCCAAGCTCGTCACCGCCGTCGCCGCGCTCGACGCGCTCGGGCCCGACGTCACGCTCCCCACGACCGTCGTGCAGAGCGGCGAGCAGCTGGTCCTCGTCGGCGGCGGCGACATGATGCTCGCCCCGGGCGCCGGGAACCCCGACGCGACCGTCGGGCACGCCGGCCTCGCCGACCTCGCGGCGCAGGTCGCGCGCGAGCTCACGCTGCAGGGCCGCACCACCGTGACGCTCGGGTTCGACGACTCGCTCTTCAGCGGCCCGACGCTCAGCCCGACGTGGAACCCCGCCGACGTCGCCGCCGGGTTCGTCGCACCCGTGACCGCGCTCGGCGTGGACATCGCGAAGATGCGCGAGGGCGAGTACCCGCCCCGCTACCCCGACCCGTCGCTGCACGCCGCCCGGACCTTCGTGCAGCGCCTGGCCGAGGTCGGCATCACCGTCACCGGCACCCCGGCACGCATGGGAGCGCCCGACGGGGCGCCCGTCGTCGGCGAGGTGCGGTCCGCACCGCTGGGCGACGTCGTGCACTACTTCCTCGACACGTCCGACAACACGATCACCGAGGTCGTGTCCCGGCTCGTCGCGATCGACGCGGGCCTGCCCGCGAGCTTCGACGGCGGCGCACAGGCCGTGCTGCACGCCGTCGCCGCGGGCGGCGTCGACACGACCGGCGCGCACCTGTCCGACGCGTCGGGTCTCGGCTCCGGCTCGGTCCTGTCGCCCGACCTGCTGCTCGCGCTGCTGCGCCGCTCGACCGACCCTGCGCACCCGGGGCTCCGGGAGGTCGCGACGGGCATGCCGATCGCCGGCCTCACCGGGACGCTGTCCGACCGCTACACCTCCTCCCCGGCGCGCGGGCTCGCGCGGGCCAAGACCGGCAGCCTTCCGGGCGTGACCGCGCTCGCGGGCACCGTCCTCGACGCCGACCGGCGTCAGCTCGTCTTCGTCGTCCTCGCCGACCAGACGCCCGCGGGCGGGCAGTGGGCGCCGCGCGCCACGATCGACGCCTTCGTGACGAGCCTGTCGGGCTGCGGCTGCGCCTGACGTCGCGCCGGGCAGCGGCGAGCGGCGGGGCCGATCGGTGCGAGCGGCGACGGGCGGGGCGTGCGGCGTCTACGGTGGCCCGATGGACGAGACCGCGCCCGTCGACTGGACCGCGGCCGCCCGCATCGCCGGCCGCCTCTCGCGCCCCGGGCCCACGGCGACCCGCGACGAGCTGCACGACCTCGTCGACGGCCTGCGCGACGCCGCGCACCGCGCGGGCGGGTACGCCTCCGACATCACCGGCCTGATCGCGGTCGACGGCACCCCGCCCGACGCGGTGTCGCGCGTGCTGGTCGTCGACCGCCCGTCGTGGGCCCGTGCGAACGTCGAGATGTTCGCGCGGCTCGCCGAGCCTCTCGCGCACCGGCCCGACGGCAGCCCGCTCGTCCCGCCCCCCGGCGCCCGCACGGCCGCGGCGGCGCAGGTCGGCGG
>NZ_JAPESW010000007.1 GCF_028527925.1 Cellulomonas fimi | reverse complement strand
CCCCGGCCCCCGCCGCCGCGCCGGCGGCGACCGCACCCGCCGCGCCCGCGGCCGCACCGGTCGCGGCACCCGAGCCGCCGCCCATCACGTCGCCCATCGCGACCGCGCAGCCTGCGACCGCGCCGTACGCGCAGGTCGCGCAGCGCCCGACGCGGATCGAGGCCGCCGAGTCCGGTGACGACGTGCAGAAGCTGCGCGGTCCCGCGGCGCGCGTCGTCACCAACATGGAGTCCTCGCTCGAGGTCCCGACCGCGACGTCGGTGCGCGCGGTGCCGGCCAAGCTCATGGTCGACAACCGCATCGTCATCAACAACCACCTGGCCCGCGGCCGCGGCGGGAAGGTCTCCTTCACGCACCTCATCGGGTACGCGCTGGTCGAGGCGCTCGCCGAGATGCCCGCGATGAACGCCGCCTACACGCTCGTCGACGGCAAGCCGGGCGTCCTGCAGCCCGCGCACGTCGCCCTCGGCATCGCGATCGACCTCGCGAAGCCCGACGGCACCCGCCAGCTGCTCGTGCCGTCCATCAAGAAGGCCGACACGCTCGACTTCGCGCAGTTCTGGAACGCCTACGAGGACGTGGTGCGTCGCGCGCGTGGCGGCAAGCTCGGCGTCGACGACTTCGCCGGCACGACGATCTCGCTGACCAACCCGGGCACGATCGGCACGGTCCACTCGGTGCCGCGCCTCATGCAGGGCCAGGGCACGATCATCGGCGTCGGCGCGATGGACTACCCGGCGGAGTTCGCCGGCACGTCCGAGGACCGCCTCAACGCGATGGGGGTCTCGAAGGTCCTCACGCTCACGAGCACCTACGACCACCGCATCATCCAGGGCGCGCAGTCGGGCGACTTCCTGCGCATCATCGGCCGCAAGCTGCTCGGCGAGGACGGCTTCTACGACCGCGTGTTCGCGGCGCTGCGCGTCCCGTACGAGCCCGTCCGGTGGGTCCGCGACACGTCGAACGACCCCGACGACGAGGCGATGAAGCCCGCCCGCATCGGCGAGCTCATCCACGCGTACCGGTCGCGCGGGCACCTCATGGCGGACACCGACCCGCTCGCCTACCGCCAGCGCAAGCACCCCGACCTCGACGTGCAGAACCACGGCCTCACGCTGTGGGACCTCGACCGGACCTTCCCCACGGGCGGGTTCACCGGCAAGCCGCGCGCGCGCCTGCGCGACGTGCTCGGCCTGCTGCGCGACTCGTACTGCCGCAGCGTCGGCGTCGAGTACATGCACCTGCAGGACCCGCGCCAGCGCCGCTGGCTGCAGGAGCGCCTCGAGTCCGGCTACGCGCGCACGCCGCGCGAGGACCAGCTGCGCATCCTGCGCCGCCTCAACGCCGCCGAGGCGTTCGAGACGTTCCTGCAGACGAAGTACGTCGGCCAGAAGCGCTTCTCGCTCGAGGGCGGCGAGTCCGTCATCGCGCTCCTCGACGCGATCCTGTCGCGGGCCGCGAACACCGGGCTCGACGAGGTCGGCATCGGCATGGCGCACCGCGGTCGGCTCAACGTGCTCGCGAACATCGCGGGCAAGTCGTACGCGCAGATCTTCAGCGAGTTCGAGGGCAACCAGGACCCGAAGTCGGTCCAGGGCTCGGGCGACGTGAAGTACCACCTCGGCACCGAGGGCACCTTCACCGCCGAGTCGGGCGCGACGACGCAGGTCTACCTCGCCGCGAACCCGTCGCACCTCGAGGCCGTCGACCCGGTCCTCGAGGGCATCGTGCGCGCCAAGCAGGACCGCATCGACCTGGGCGGCGACGGCTTCTCCGTCCTCCCGATCCTCATCCACGGCGACGCGGCATTCGCGGGCCAGGGCGTGGTCTTCGAGACGCTCAACCTCGCGCAGCTGCGCGGGTACCGCACGGGCGGCACGATCCACGTCATCATCAACAACCAGGTCGGGTTCACGACCGGCCCGTCGTCGTCGCGCTCGTCGCAGTACGCGACCGACGTGGTCAAGGGCCTGCAGGTGCCGGTCTTCCACGTCAACGGGGACGACCCCGAGGCGTGCGTGCGCGTCGCCGAGCTCGCGTTCGAGTACCGCGAGCAGTTCGACCGTGACGTCGTCATCGACATGCTGTGCTACCGCCGCCGTGGTCACAACGAGGGCGACGACCCGTCGATGACGCAGCCGCTCATGTACAACCTCATCGAGGCGAAGCGCTCGGTCCGCAAGATCTACACCGAGACGCTCGTCGCGCGCGGCGACATCTCCCTGGCCGAGGCCGAGCAGGCGCTGCAGGACTACCAGCAGCAGCTCGAGCGCGTGTTCACGGAGACCCGCGAGGACGGCTGGACGCCGCCGCCCGCCGAGGCCGAGGCCGTCGCGGGCCTCGAGCGCCCGGAGTCGCAGCTCGAGGACGCCGGCATCATGGTCGGCTGGAAGACCGCGGTCGACAGGGGCACGCTCGAGCGCATCGGCAAGGCGCACGTGCGCCCGCCCGAGGGCTTCACGGTCCACCCCAAGCTGCAGCAGCTGCTCAACAAGCGCGAGCAGATGTCGCGCGACGGCGGGATCGACTGGGGCTTCGGCGAGCTGCTGGCGTTCGGCTCGCTGCTCATCGAGGGCACGCCCGTCCGGCTGGCCGGGCAGGACTCGCGACGCGGCACGTTCGTGCAGCGGCACGCGGTGTTCCACGACCGGGAGACCGGCGCCGAGTGGACCCCGCTGCTCTACCTGTCCGCCGACCAGGCGAAGTTCTGGGTCTACGACTCCTCGCTGTCGGAGTACGCGGCCCTCGGGTTCGAGTACGGCTACTCCGTCGAGCGCCCCGACGCGCTGGTGCTGTGGGAGGCGCAGTTCGGCGACTTCGTCAACGGCGCGCAGACCATCATCGACGAGTTCATCTCGTCCGCCGAGCAGAAGTGGGGCCAGCGCTCGTCCGTCGTGCTGCTGCTCCCCCACGGCTACGAGGGCCAGGGGCCGGACCACTCGTCCGCGCGCATCGAGCGGTTCCTCCAGCTCGCCGCGGAGGACAACATGGTGATCGCGCAGCCGTCGACGCCCGCGTCGCACTTCCACCTGCTGCGCCGCCAGGCGTACCACCGCCCGCGCAAGCCGCTCGTGGTGTTCACGCCGAAGTCGATGCTGCGCCTCAAGGCCGCGTCGTCGGCGGTCGAGGACTTCACGTCCGGCACGTTCCGCCCGGTGATCGGCGACGACCTCGCCGCCGCGAAGGCCGACCAGGTGACGCGCGTGGTCCTGTGCTCGGGCAAGGTCTACTGGGACCTGCTCGCCGAGCGCGTCAAGACCGGCGACGAGCACACCGCGATCGTGCGGTTCGAGCAGCTCTACCCGCTCGACGAGGACGCGATCCGCGAGGCGCTCGCGCCCTACGGCGACGCCGAGCTCGTGTGGGTGCAGGACGAGCCGCGCAACCAGGGCCCGTGGACGTACCTGTCGACGCACCTGCCGCAGCTCATCGGCCGCGAGCTGCGGGTCGTGTCCCGCCCGGAGTCGGCGTCGCCGGCCGCCGGGTCCGCGAAGCAGCACCAGGCGCAGCAGGCCCGGCTTTTGGAGCAGGCGTTCGCGCGCTGACGCCCCCTCGGACGACACGAACCCCTCGGCCCTTCGTCGGAAGGTGCCGGGGGGTTCGTCGTGCGCGGCGCGTCGGCAGCCCGGGCGTCAGCCGACCGGGACGTCGACGCTGAACGTCCGGCGGTACGCCTGCGGGCTGGTGCCGAGGGTCCGTGCGAAGTGGTGGCGCAGGACGGCGGCGGTCCCGAAGCCGCACATCCGCGCGATCTCCTCGACCGTCGCGTCGGAGCGCTCGAGCATCTCCTGCGCGCGCACGAGCCGCTGGCGCGTGATCCACGCGGCGGGCGTCGTGCCGGTCTCCGACTTGAAGCGGCGGGCGAAGGTCCGCTCCGAGACGAACGCGCGGGCGGCGAGGTCGGGCACGGTGAGGTCCTGGTCGAGGTTCTCGACCATCCACGCGAGCAGCGGGGCGAGCGTGTCGGCGTCGCACGGCAGGGGCGTGTCGACGTACTGCGCCTGCCCGCCGTCGCGGTGCGGCGGCACGACCATGCGCCGCGCGACGGCGGAGGCCATCGCGGCGCCGAGCTCGCGGCGCACGAGGTGCAGCGCGGCGTCGATGCCCGCGGCGGTGCCCGCGCTCGTGATGACGCGGTCGTCGTCGACGTAGAGGACCGCGGGGTCGATCACCGCGGCAGGGAACCGGCGCGCGAGCTCGGTGGTGTACATCCAGTGCGTCGTGCAGCGCCGGCCGTCGAGCAGGCCGGCCTCGCCGAGCGCGAACGCGCCGCTGCAGATGCTCATGACCCAGGCGCCCCGCTCGTGGGCGCGGCGCAGCGTGTCGAGCACGGCGTCGGGAACCCGCGTGGGCTCGCCGTAGGCGGTCATGACCACCAGGTCGACGTGGTCGGCGGCCTCGAGCCCGTGCTCGACGAGCAGGGAGAACCCGGCCTTGGTGGTGACGAGCCCGGGCTCGGGGGCGCACACCGTGAAGTCGAAGCGGGGGCCGCCGGTGTCGGTCCGGTCGATGCCGAACACCTCGCAGGTGACGCCGAGCTCGAAGGGCGCCGTGTTCGGCAGGACGATCGCGGCGACGGAACGGAGCATGCCGCCAGTATCACCACAGGCGTGGCGGGAACTCAACGGTCATCGTCGGTTCTGCCACTCGTGGCACCTGATCGACGGTCATAGATTTTCTGCCATGACCACCTTCTGGATCCTCGTCGCACTCGCCGCCGCGGCCTGGTGGGTCGCCCGCCTCGTCGTGACCCTGCGCGGCGACGGGCTCGGCACCACGCCGCCGCCGTCGTCGCACGCCGACTGGTCCGACTCGACGTCGGACCTCCCGTCCGAGCCCTTCCGCGTCGCCCGCTGACGCCACGCCGCCCGACCACCGCGCGGGGCGACGTCGGCCCGCCGCCGACGTCGCCCCACCGCCCCTCGCCGTCCACCGCTCGCGGCACCCCGTCGGGCGACAGGCCCACCGATGAGCCACGTCCGGCGCCCCGGCCCTGAGACACTGGGGGCCGGGACGGCGCCACGGGCGCCGCGCGACGGCGAAGGTGAGGGCAGGGTGGGCGAGCTGCGGCTGGCGGTGGTCGGTGACGAGCTGGCCGCCGGCGTCGGCGACCCGAAGGGTCTCGGGTGGGTCGGCCGCGTCGTCGCCCGCACGCCCACGCCCGACCCGCTCACCGCACTCACCCTGGCCGTGCCCGGCGAGACGACCTCCGGGCTCGGTGCCCGCTGGGAGGACGAGGTCGGCCGGCGGCTCTCCGCCGACGCGGACAACCGCCTCGTCGTGGCCCTCGGCCGCGCCGACGTCGACGCGGGTCTGTCGCTGGCACGCTCCCGGCTCAACCTCGCCAACATCCTCGACGTCGCCGAGCAGCGCCGGATCCCCGCGTTCGTCGTGGGTCCTCCCCCGGGCTCCACGGCCGACGCCGAGAAGCTGGCCGACCTGTCGGCCGCGTTCGCCGACGTCGCGACCCGCCGCCGCGTGCCGTACGTCGACACGTTCACGCCCCTCGCGGCCCACGACCAGTGGCTGGGCGACCTCGCCGCGGGCAACGGCGTGCTCCCCGGCCAGGCCGGCTACGGGCTCATCGCGTGGCTCGTCCTGCACACCGGCTGGCACGCGTGGCTGGGGCTGCCGGACGACGCGGCCTGACGGCCGCTCCGACGCGGTCCGCGAGCGTCGCCAGGCTCCGCGCACGACGACGCCCGCACCCCTCGACGGGTGCGGGCGTCGCTGCTGCTCAGCGCAGCGTCTGGCGGACGGCGGCGAGCGCGGTGTCGAGCACGGTCCGCAGCGTGTCGACCGTGAGCTGCTCGACCTTGCCCTGCGCGTCCGCGCGGCGCAGGTCGGCGCGCAGCTCGTCGCGGAACCGGCCCAGCATCGCCTCGGCGTCGGTGCGGCGGACGTGCGACGCGGCGTGCGCGTCGTCCGGGACGGGCGGCTGGTGCTGCACGGCGGTCGCCCGGGCCTGCTGCGCCGCGGCGGCGAGGTCGGCGCGCAGCCCGCGCATCTCGCCGCGCACGTCGGCGCGCACGGACGCGGCCCGGTCGCGCACGGTCTCGGCGATGCCCTCCTCGAGGTCGGCGAGGTCGGCCTCCCGCGCGGCGAGCTCGGCGCGGCCCGCGTCGGTCAGGGAGTAGGTGCTCTTGCGCTCCTCGTCGACGCGGACGACGAGCCCCTCCTCCTCGAGCCGCGCGAGGCGCGGGTAGATCGTGCCGGCGCTCGGACGGTAGGTGCCGCCGAACCGGTCGGACAGCGCGGTGATGAGCTCGTAGCCGTGCTTGGGCCCGGACTCCAGCAGGGACAGCAGGTAGAGCCGCAGCTGCCCGTGCGCGAACACCGGAGCCATCATCGTGCGGCCCCGCGCAGCACGGTGATGTGGCCGGACACGGAGTTGGCCTGCACGAAGCACGCGCCGTCGCCCGTGCGCAGGTCGATCTTGCGCTGGCCGGGCATCGAGCCCTTGTACTCCTCGTCGTCGACGACCAGGCGCCCCGACACGGACTGCGCGCGGACCTGCACGCCCTTGCCGTACGGCAGCCGCACGGTGACGTCGCCCGAGACGGTCGACGCGGTGAGCGACGAGGTCCCCGACGTGACGTCGAGCGTCAGCGCGCCGGACACCGTGTTGGCCTGCACGAGCGTGAGCTCGCCCGACGCGGCGAGCTCGCCGGAGATCGAGCTGAGCCTGAGGTCGCCTGCGTGGTCGCGGACCACGACCTCGCCCGAGACCGTGTTGGCGGACAGCCGCCCACGCGTGCCGTCGACGACGAGCGAGCCCGAGACGGTGGAGACCGACGAGTCCGAGACCGTCCCGGCCAGGAGGCCCTCGGCGCTCACCGTGCCGACCTTCGCGTAGACGTCGCGCGGGACGGCGATGTGCACGTCGGCGCGGTCCTTGTCGCGGAAGTTGCGGACCTTCTCGAGCCACCCCTCCCACCCCGTCAGGGTGAACGAGTACCCGACGCGCAGCTCCCCGTCGACGAGCGTGATCTCGAGCGGGCGCCCCTCGACGTCGTGCACCTCGATCCGCGCACCGGGCTCGTCGCGCGCGACGACGTCGACGCGCCCGCCGACGAGCTGGACGCGCAGGGCCGCGACCTGCTCGACCTCGATGATCTGGGGGTGGGCGACGACCCACGTCTCGGTGGCCATGCTGCTGCTCCTCGTTCGCGATATATCTCGTCTCGTCGAACACGTTATATCGCGTCTGCGGCGCGAGGCAACCCCCACCGACGACGAAGGCGCGCACCGGGCCGGTCGGCCGGTGCGCGCCTCGGCGGGGGCACGCGGGTGGTGCAGGGGTCAGGAGACGAGGCCCGCCTGCCGGAGCTCCACCGTGAGGTCGTGCGGGTTCGTCGAGGTCGCCATGGCCTCCTCGTACGTGATGACGTCGTCCCGGACCAGCTGGAACAGGTGCTGGTCGAACGTCTGCATCTTGTAGAAGTCGCCCTCCTTGATGAGGTCGATCAGCGGCGGGCCGCTCATCGGGTCGAGGATCACCTCGGCCGTGCGGCCGGTGTTGACCATGACCTCGACGGCCGCCCGCCGGCCGGTGCCGTCCGCCCGACGGACCAGGCGCTGCGACACGATGCCGCGCAGCGCCTGCGCGAGCGCCACACGCACCTGCTTCTGCTCGTGCGGCGGGAAGAAGTCCACGACGCGGTTGATCGACTCCGCCGCGTCGATCGTGTGCAGCGTCGAGAGCACCAGGTGACCGGTCTCCGCGGCGGACAGCGCCGCGCGCACCGTCTCCACGTCACGCATCTCGCCGACCAGGATCACGTCGGGGTCCTGCCGCATCGCGGCGCGCAGCGCGACCGTGAAGTCCGCGGTGTCCTGACGGACCTCGCGCTGCGACACGATCGCCTTCTTGTCGTGGTGCAGGATCTCGATCGGGTCCTCGATCGTGACGATGTTGACTTCGCGGTACGTGTTGATGAGGTCGACCATCGACGCGAGCGTCGTCGTCTTGCCCGAACCCGTCGGACCCGTCACCAGGACCAGACCGCGCGGCTCGAGCGCGAGCTCCCCCACGACCTCCGGCAGCCCCAGCGTGCCGAGCGACTCCGCGCCCACGGCGACGCGCCGGAACACCAGCCCGTACGTGCCGCGCGCCTGGTAGGCGTTCACGCGGAACCGGCCGACGCCCGACAGCGAGTACGCGAAGTCCGCCTCGTGCGTCGTGCGGAACTTCTCGACGAGGTCGTCCGGGAGGACCTCCTCGAGCATCCGCTCGGTGTCCGACGGTCGCAGGTCCGGGACCTGCAGCTTGCGCAGCCGCCCGTCGACGCGCACGCGCGGCGCGGAGCCGACCTTGCAGTGCAGGTCGGAGCCGCCCGTGCTGGCGAGGGCGTGCAGGAACGGGATGACGGACTGCGTGCTCTGGGTCACGCAGCCCTTATCGGCCGGAATGCCCGCCGACTTGAGCGGCCGTCAGGGGTCCTCGTGCGATGTGGGACGATGGAGGGCAACCAGCACAGACGTCGAGGAGACGATCCATGAGCAAGCGCGGCCGCAAGCGTCGTTCCCGAGCGGGCAACGGCGCGAACCACGGCAAGCGTCCCAACGCCTGATCCAGGCCGGGACACTCCCGCACGCACGAAGGCCCGGCCCCCTCGCGGGGACCGGGCCTTCGGCCTGTCCGTCAGGTCTGCGACGACCGCAGGTGCACGGTCAGCTGCTCGTGGATCCGCACCCGCAGCGTGTCGGGCGCGACCTCCTGGCAGCCGCGCCGCACCAGGTGCTTCACGACGACGTCGACGTCGTACTCCTGCAGGCACCCCTGGCACTCCGCCAGGTGCGCCCGGATCGTCTGGGCGTCGACGTCGGCCAGCTCGGCGTCCAGGTACTCCCAGAGCCGGTCCAGCGCGTCCTCGCAGTTGTTGCCGCACCCGCCGGTCAGCTGCTTGACCGACTCGTCCATCTCGCTCATCGAGCACCCTCCGGCGCACTCGGTGCCGCCGCCACCAGGCCGCGCTCGCGCGCGTAGTCCGTGAGCAGCTCCCGCAGCTGCGCACGCCCCCGGTGGAGCCGGGACATCACCGTCCCGATCGGCGTCCCCATGATCTCGGCGATCTCCTTGTAGGCGAACCCCTCGACGTCGGCGAGGTACACCGCGATCCGGAACTCCTCCGGGATGCGCTGCAGCGCGTCCTTCACGTCGGAGTCCGGGAGGTGGTCCAGCGCCTCCGCCTCGGCGGAACGCAGGCCGCTCGACGTGTGGGACTCCGCACGTGCGAGCTGCCAGTCCTCGATCTCCTCCGACCGCGACTGCTGCGGCTCGCGCTGCTTCTTGCGGTAGGAGTTGATGTACGTGTTCGTCAGGATCCGGTAGAGCCACGCCTTGAGGTTCGTGCCCGGCCGGTACTGGTGGAACGCCGCGAACGCCTTGGTGAAGGTCTCCTGCACCAGGTCCTCGGCGTCGGCCGGGTTGCGCGTCATGCGCAGGGCGGCGCCGTACAGCTGGTCCAGGTAGACCAGTGCCTCGGCCTCGAACCGCTCGGTCCGGGCGCCCTCGTCCTCGGCGTCGGGTGCGCGGTGGGTGTCCTCGCTCATCGCCCACGAGCCTAGCCCCGCGAGCGGGGTACCACCGGCGGGCGCCGCGTCCGCGGACGGCAGACCCGCCCAGCCGATGACGACGCCGGGCACGGCGGGGGCGGGCGCACGCACGGGCGCCTGGACGGTCGGGCTCATGCGCTGCTCAACGACACGTACGCGCGACGCATTCCCGCCGACGGCGCGTCGCGCCCGCGCGCACTAGCGTGGCAGGCATGACGGCACCGTCCACGGGCTCGGAGTTCCTCCGGCTGCTGCGCGAGCAGATCGGGCACGAGTTCGACGCGCACCAGCAGTACGTCGCGATCGCGGTGTGGTGCGACGGCCAGGACCTCCCGCAGCTGGCCCGGCACTACTACCGGCAGGCGCTCGAGGAGCGCAACCACGCGATGATGCTGGTCCAGTACCTCCTCGACCGGGACCTCGACGTCGAGATCCCGCCCGGGAGCCCGGTCCGCAACCACTTCTCCTCCGTCGTCGAGCCTGTCGCGCTCGCGCTCACGCAGGAGCAGCAGGTCACCGAGCAGATCGAGGCGATCTTCCGGGCCGCCCGCGCCGAGGGCGACGCGCTCGGCGAGCAGTTCCTGCTGTGGTTCCTCAAGGAGCAGGTCGAGGAGGTCGCCTCCGCCCGCACCCTGCTGACCGTCGCGACCCGCGCCGGCGACAACCTGTTCGACCTCGAGAACTTCGTCGCCCGGGAGACCATCGGCGACTCCGGCGAGTCACCCGACGCCCCGGCCGCGGCCGGCGGCGCGCTGTAAGGAGGAGTCCACGTGCTGCTGCGCCGCATCGCCCGCCCCCTGTTCGCCACCTGGTTCGTCGTCGAGGGCCTCGACGTCGTGCGCCACCCCGCGGTGCACGCGGCCCACGCGCGCGCCGCGCTCGACACGGTCGACGCACGCGTGCCCGCGGCGGTCCGCGGCGCCGGCGCCACGCGCGGCGTCCTCGGCCTCGAGCTCACCGAGCGTCAGCTGCGGTCCGCGGTCCAGGCGCACGGCGCCGCGCTCGCGGTCGCGGGCGGGCTGCTCACGCTCGGGAAGGCACCCCGCACCGCGGCGCTCGCGCTCGCGGCGCTCACCGCGCCGCTCGTCGTCGTCAACCTGCCCGACAAGGGGCTCGACCGCGACCCCGTCGTCAAGGCCGAGCGGCGCACGCGCCTTGTGCGCGCCCTCTCGGCCCTCGGCGGCGCGCTGCTCGCGGCGGCCGACCACGAGGGCCGTCCCGGCATCGCGTGGCGCGTCCAGCACCACCGCGCCCAGCACGCCTCGCACGACTGACCGCACGCGTGCGCCTCGCGACGGGCCCGTCGGGTGGGCGCGCGGGTCGGTGCGGCGGCCGTCCTCGGTAGCCTGGCGCCATGACGGCCCTCGACGCGCACCCGCACCCCACCGCCGCGCTCTGGTCCGCCCCGCAGGCCTCCGGACCGCTCGACGCGCTCGTCGAGGTGCCGGGGTCGAAGTCGCTGAGCAACCGCTACCTCGTGCTCGCCGCGCTCGCGGAGGGACCGAGCCGGCTGCGCGCCGTGCTGTCCTCGCGCGACACGCGCCTCATGGCGGCGGCGCTCCGGACGCTCGGCGTCGGCGTCGAGGAGGGCACGGACTGGCTCGTCTCGCCCGCTCCCCTGCGTGGTGACGTGACGATCGACTGCGGGCTCGCCGGGACCGTCATGCGCTTCCTGCCCGCGGTCGCCGCGCTCGCCGACGGGCCTGTCCGCTTCACGGGCGACCGCGAGGCGCTCGTCCGCCCGATGGGCCCCGTCATCCAGGCGCTGCGCGCGCTGGGCGTGCGCGTCGACGAGCACGGCGAGCCCGGTCACCTCCCGATCACCGTGCACGGCCGGGGGTCCGTCCGCGGCGGCCAGGTCGACGTCGACGCGTCCGGGTCGAGCCAGTTCGTCTCGGGTCTGCTGCTCGCGGGCGCCCGGTTCGAGCAAGGGCTGACGGTCCGGCACACGGGCCGCACGCTGCCGAGCCTCCCCCACATCGAGATGACCGTCGACGTGCTGCGCGCGGCGGGCGTCGACGTCGACGACTCCCGGCCCGACATCTGGCACGTCGCACCGGGACCGATGGCCGGCCGCGACGTGCGCGTGGAGCCGGACCTGTCGAACGCGGGCGCGTTCCTCGTCGCGGCGCTCGCGGTCGGCGGCACGGTGCGCGTGCCCGGCTGGCCCGCGACCACGACCCAGCCGGGCGGGCTCCTGCCTGGCATCCTCGAGCGCATGGGCGCGACCACGCGCCTCGACGGCGACGTGCTGTCCGTGACGGGGACGGGGACGGTGCACGGCGTCGACCTCGACCTCAAGCCCGCGGGCGAGCTCGCCCCGACGATCGCGGCGCTCGCCGTCTTCGGCGACTCCCCCACGCGGCTGCGCGGCATCGCGCACCTGCGCGGCCACGAGACCGACCGGCTCGCGGCGCTCGCGAGCGAGATCACCCGGCTCGGCGGGCAGGCCGAGCAGACCGCCGACGGGCTCGTCATCACGCCGCGCCCGCTCACCGGCAGGGTCTGGCGGACGTACGCGGACCACCGCATGGCGACCGCGGGCGCGCTCGTCGGGCTGCGCGTGCCCGGCGTCCAGGTCGAGGACGTCGCGACGACCGGCAAGACGCTCCCCGACTTCGTGGCGATGTGGCAGGGCATGCTCGGGGCCGACGCGGGGACCGGGGCCGCCTGATGCCGACGCGCCGCTACGACGAACGGGACGTGCGCATCCGTCCCGGACGCGGGACGCGGCCGCGCACGAAGATCCGGCCCGAGCACGCCGACGCCGAGACCGCGCTGGTCACGGGCGTCGACCGGGGGCGGTACGCGGTCCTCGTCGACCCGGACGGTCCCGGCGAGCGGCGCGCGACCGCGATGAAGGCGCGCGAGCTGGGCCGCGAGCGGGTCGTGCCCGGCGACCGCGTCGACGTCGTCGGCGACACCACGGGCGACGACGGCTCGCTCGCGCGGATCGTGCGGATCACCGAGCGCCGGACCGTGCTGCGGCGCACGGCCGACGACACAGACCCGGTCGAGCGGGTCATCGTCGCCAACGCCGACCAGCTCGTGATCGTCACCGCGCTCGCCGACCCCGAGCCGCGCACGCGCATGATCGACCGCTGCGTCGCCGCGGCCTACGACGCGGGCATGGACGTCCTCCTCGCGCTCACCAAGGCCGACCTCGCGGACCCCGCCGCGCTCGTCGCGATGTACGCGCCGATCGGCGTCCGGGTCGTCGTCACGCGCACCGAGGGTCCGCGCGACGAGCGCGTCATCCACGGCTTCGACGACCTGCGTGCCGCGCTCGACGGGCGCACGTCCGTCCTCGTCGGGCACTCCGGGGTGGGCAAGTCGACGCTCGTCAACGCGCTCGTGCCCGACGCGGCGCGCGCGACCGGCGCGGTCAACGACGTCACCGGCCGCGGGCGGCACACGTCGACCTCGGCGGTCGCGCTGCGCGTGCCGGGCACCGACGCGCCGACGTGGGTCATCGACACGCCCGGCGTGCGGTCGTTTGGGCTCGCCCACGTCGACCCCGCGCACCTCCTGCACGCGTTCGCCGACCTGTCCGAGGTGGCCGAGGAGTGCCCGCGCGGCTGCACGCACGCCGACGACGCCCCCGACTGCGCGCTCGACGACTGGGTCGCCGACGCGCCCGACGAGGCGACGCGCGACGCGCGGGCCGCCCGCGTCGAGTCGTTCCGCCGGCTGCTCGCGAGCCGGCTGGGCTCGGCCGACCCCGACCCGCGCGAGTCGCGCGAGACCGCACGCCCCTGACCTGGGGGGCGGCGCTACGGTGTCCGCCATGAGCCTGCGCCCCGGGTACGACGACGACCTGCGCCTCGCGCACGTGATGGCCGACCAGGTCGACTCCCTCACGATGTCGCGGTTCAAGGCGCAGGACCTGCGCGTCGAGACCAAGCCGGACCTGACGCCGGTGTCCGACGCGGACCGCGCGGCCGAGGAGCTCATCCGCGGGCAGCTCGCACGCGCCCGGTCGCGCGACGCGGTGCAGGGCGAGGAGATGCCCGACACGGGGCACGGCCCGCGGCGCTGGGTGGTCGACCCGATCGACGGCACGAAGAACTTCGTGCGCGGCGTGCCCGTGTGGGCGACCCTCATCGCGCTGATCGACGGCGACGAGGTCGTCGTGGGGCTCGTGAGCGCCCCGGCCCTGGGCCGGCGCTGGTGGGCCGCGCAGGGGTCCGGCGCGTGGACGGGTCGCTCGCTCGCGTCGGCGACGCGCATGCACGTCTCGGGCGTCGACCGGCTCGAGGACGCGTCGCTGTCCTACTCGTCGCTGTCCGGCTGGGAGGAGGAGGGACGGCTCGACGGCTTCCTCGCCCTCACCCGGCGGGTGTGGCGCACGCGCGCGTACGGCGACTTCTGGAGCCACGTGCTCGTCGCCGAGGGCGCGGTCGACCTCTCCACGGAGCCCGAGCTCGCGCTGCACGACATGGCCGCGCTCGTGCCGATCGTCACCGAGGCCGGCGGGCGGTTCACGTCGGTGCGCGGTGTCCCCGGACCCTTCGGCGGGTCCGCGCTGGTGAGCAACGGGCTCCTGCACGACCAGGCCCTTGAGCTGCTCGACCCGATGCCCTGAGGTCACGGACGCGTCCGCTGCCGACCGCGCTCGCGCGGGCCCGCGTCCAGCACCTCAGGGGCGTCGCCCCGGCAGGTGAGGCGCGTCCACGCGTCGTAGCGTCGACCCCCAGGGGTGTCTCCCGCCGCGCGCTGGACCGCCCCGTCGAGCGGCCGAGAGGGGACCAGATGGACGTTCGGGCGGAGCGAGCCGCGTCGTTCGAGCACGGTGTCGCGGCGTACCAGGCGGCGCGACCGACCTACCCCGACGACGTCGTGCGCTGGTGCGTGCCGCACGACGCGCGCGACGTGCTGGACGTGGCCGCGGGCACCGGCAAGCTCACCGCCCGGCTCGTCGCGTTCGGCTACGACGTGCTCGCCGTGGAGCCGTCGGACGCGATGCGTGCCGAGCTCGAGCGGACCGTTCCCGAGGCCGACGCCCGCCCCGGCACGGCCGAGGCGACGGGCCTGCCGGACGCGTGCGTCGACGCCGTAACCGTCGCGCAGGCCTGGCACTGGTTCGACGCGCACGCCGCGTCTGCCGAGGTGGCGCGCGTCCTGCGCCCGGGCGGGCGGGTCGCCGTCCTGTGGAACGTGCGCGACGCGCGCACCGACTGGGTGGCGCGCTGGACGGAGATCGTGCACACGGGCGACCCGCTCGACACGAGCGCGCACGAGCCCGACCTCGGACCGGCGTTCGGCCCGCCCGAGCACCGCGAGACGTCCTGGTCGTCGCGCCTGCGCACGGCCGACCTGCGCGTCCTCGCCGCGAGCCGCAGCCACCTCCTGACGCTGCCCGCCGACGAGCGCGACGCGCTGCTCGACCGCGTCGACGACCTCGTCGCGCACCACCCCGACCTGCGCGACCGCGACGAGGTGGAGGTGCCGTACGTGACGCGCGCGTGGCGGGCGACGCTGCGCTGAGCGGCGCCGGCAGTCAGCCGACCAGGCCGAGCGCCGCCATCGCATCGGCGAACGCCCCGGTGACGAGCACCGCGATCCCGCCGTCCTCGCCCGGCCCGGTGATCTGCTGGAGCGTCCCGTCGGGCGCCCGGTAGAACACCTCGGGGCTGACCGGTCCCGGTCCGTCGAACTCCCCGCGCGCCAGCTGGATGAGGGTCGACATCGCGTGCGTCACCTCCGGCCCGGCGAGCACGTGCACCGCGAGCAGGTGGCGGTTCGGGACGGCGACGAGAGCGCCGTGCGCGGGACGCTCCAGGTGCAGGTGCGACGCCAGCAGGTCGTCGAGGAGCAGCAGCCGGCTGGCGCCGAAGAGGTCGTCGGAGGCGAAGACGTGCACCTCGGCCCCGCGGGCCGGCCGGAGCACCTGGTGATCGGGCGCCGGGAGGGCGCGCAGGTTCGCGATCGCATACGGCTCGACGGCAGCCCAGCCGCCGAACGTCGCGAGGTCGGAGACCGTCGAGACGTGCGTCGGGAAGTCGAGGCACGCGCGCACCACGAGACCGGGGCCGAGGTCCGGCCCTGCGTCCGCGCCGGGGTCGCGCGGCGCGTGCGCCGGGTCGTCGGGCAGCACCCGGGCGACGACGATCCCGATGATTTCCTCCAGCGTCTCGGGCTCGCGGACGTCGCGCATCGTCAGGAGGCCGCGGACGTGCGTCGCGACCACCGCGTCACGCTCGCGACGCGGCGCCGTCGCGACCATCGCCGCGAGGTTGCCGAGCCCGTACACGTGCCCGTCGGTGGCGACCAGGTGGTCCCCGCGCGCCTCGACCGCCACACCGGCGGCGGCGAGCTCGGCGACGACCCGCGCGCGGAGCCAGTCCGCCTGCTCGGCGCCCAGCGACGGCAGGTCGGGGTCGGGACTGTCGGCGGCACGGTCACGCCCACGGGAGAAGAGGCCCATGCCGCGCGAGTGTAGAGACGTCGCCGGGACGGCTTGCCCGGCGACGCCTCGGCAGCCGGGTGATCCTGCCGGCGCCGCTCAGACGCCCAGCACCTCGGGCAGCTCGCTGAGGCTGCGGATCGTGCGGACGTCGGCCGCGGCGATCTGCTCGTCGGTGATCGGGTGCCGGCGACCGTCGGGCCGGTCGAGCCACACGCCCACGAGCCCGGCCGCGCGCGCCGCGGCCGCGTCGACGTCGAGCTCGTCGCCCACGTACGCGGTGCGCGCGGGATCGGTGCCGAGCAGCCGGCACGCCTCCGCGAACACGCGCGGGTCGGGCTTGCCGAAGCCGAGCGTGTCGACGCCCACGAGCATCGGCACCCGGTCGACGAGCCCGACGCGCTCGAGCTTGGCCGTCTGGTACGCGACCGACGCGTTCGACAGCGCCCCGACCGCGACGCCCGCGGCGAGCAGCGCGTCGACGACCGCCTCGGCGTCGTCGTGCGCGGTCCACGCGCTGCTGAAGCCGTCCTGGAACACCTCGTCCCAGCGCGCGAACGCGTCCTCGTCGAGCGTGCGGCCGCCGAACCGGGCGTGCAGCTCGTTGGCGCGCGCCATCCGCTGCTCCTCGTACCCGGCCTCGCCCCGCGTGTACCGCGCGTAGTGCCCGCTGACGTCGGCACGCCACATCGTGAGGAGCTCGTGGTCGCGCTCGGGCGGCACGTCCGGCAGGTAGCGCCGGGCGATCGCGGCGAGCGCCGACCCGAACGCCCCCCGGGTGTCGACCAGCGTGTCGTCGATGTCGAACAGCACGCCGTCCACGAGCGGCTGCGGCCGACCCGCGGCCGCCGTCACAGCGTCGCGCGGAGCCGGTCGATCCGGGCGAGCGTCGCGTCGCGGCCCAGGATCTCCATCGACTCGAACAGCGGCGGCGACACCCGACGGCCGGACAGCGCGACGCGCAGCGGGGTGAACGCGAAGCGCGGCTTGATGCCGAGCCCGCCCTCGTCGACGAGCGCGGCCTGCAGCACCTCCTGCGTCGCGGCCGTCGTGAAGCCGTCCGCGGGCAGGGCCGCGAGGGCCGCGCGCGACGCGTCGAGCACGGCCGCCGCGTCGTCGCGCAGGGCGCCGCGCGCGTCGTCGGCGACCTCGAGGGCGTCGTCGGCGACGAACAGGAAGCCGAGCATCCCGACCGCCTCGCCGAGCAGCGTGACGCGGGTCTGGATGAGCGGCGCACCCGCGTCGAGCAGCGCACGGTGCTCCGCGGACAGGTCGGCGTACGAGTCGGCCGGGACGAGCCCGCCCGCGTGCAGGTAGGGCACGAGCCGGTCGCGGAAGTCGTCGGGCGCGAGCAGGCGCACGTGCTCGGCGTTGATCGCCTCGGCCTTCTTGAGGTCGAAGCGCGCGGGGTTCGGGTTCACGTCGGCGACGTCGAACGCGTGCGCGAGCTCGTCGAGCGTGAAGACGTCCCGGTCGGGCGCGATGCCCCAGCCGAGCAGCGCGAGGTAGTTGAGCAGGCCTTCGGGCGTGAAGCCGCGCTCGCGGTGCAGGAAGAGGTTGGACTCGGGGTCGCGCTTCGACAGCTTCCGGTTGCCCTCGCCCATGACGTACGGGAGGTGGCCGAACTGCGGCACGACGGACGCGACGCCGAGCTCGACGAGCGCGCGGTACAGCACGACCTGGCGCGGCGTCGACGACAGCAGGTCCTCACCGCGCAGGACGTGCGTGATGCCCATGAACGCGTCGTCGACGGGGTTGACCAGCGTGTACAGCGGGTGGCCGTTCGCGCGGACGATCACGTAGTCCGGCACCGATCCGGCCTTGAACGTGATCTCGCCGCGCACCAGGTCGGTGAACGTGACGTCCTCGTCGGGCATGCGCACGCGCAGCACGGGCGACCGGCCCTCGGCGCGGTACGCCGCCTTCTGCTCGTCGGTCAGGTCACGGTCGAACCCGTCGTAGCCGAGCTTCGGGTCACGACCCGCGGCCCGGTGACGCGCCTCGATCTCCTCGGGCGTGGAGAACGACTCGTACGCGTACCCGCCCTCGACGAGGCGGCGCACGACGTCGGCGTACAGGTCGTAGCGCTGCGACTGCCGGTACGGCGCGTGCGGGCCGCCGACCTCGACGCCCTCGTCCCAGTCCAGCCCGAGCCAGCGCAGCGCGTCGAGCAGCTGCAGGTAGCTCTCCTCCGAGTCCCGCTCCGCGTCCGTGTCCTCGATGCGGAACACGAACGTCCCGCCCGTCTTCCGGGCGTACGCCCAGTTGAACAGCGCGGTGCGGATGAGACCGACGTGCGGGGTGCCGGTCGGCGACGGGCAGAAGCGGACGCGCACGGCGGAGCCGGCGGGGGCGGGGGTGGTCACGGGTACAGGTTAGTTGCGGCTAGTTCCGGCGGAGGACCGGGTTGCGCAGGACGCCGATGGACTCGACCTCGACCTCGACGACGTCGCGGTCGACGATCGGGCTCACGCCGGCGGGCGTGCCGGTGAGGATGACGTCGCCGGGCAGCAGCGTGAACACCTCGGAGACGTACGACACCAGGTACGCGGTGTCGAAGACCATCTGCGACGTGCGGCCGTCCTGCTTGGTCTCGCCGTTGACGCGCGCGGTCACCGCGAGGTCGTCGACGTCGAGGCCGGGGACGATCCAGGGGCCGATCGGGCACGAGCCGTCGAAGCCCTTCGCACGGGTCCACTGCAGGTCGCTGCGCTGGATGTCCCGCGCGGTCACGTCGTTCGCGACGGTGAACCCGAAGACGTGGTCGAGGGCGCGCTCGGGGCTCACGTCCTTGGTGACCTTGCCGATCACGACGGCGAGCTCGGCCTCGTGCTCGACGTGCTCGGTCCAGTCGGGCAGGACGATCGGGTCATCGGGGCCGATCACGGACGTGTTCGGCTTGAGGAACAGCAGCGGCGACGTCGGGACCTCGTTGCCGTGCTCGGCCGCGTGGTCGGCGTAGTTGCGGCCGACGCCGACGATCTTGGAGCGCGGGATGACGGGCGCCAGCAGGCGGACGCCGTCGTCGTCGAGGCGGCGCCGCTCCCCCGTCGGCTGGATCGGCGTGTAGATCGGGTCGCCGGTGAGGACGACCAGCTCCTCCGCGCCGGGGTCGCCCTCGACGACGGCGTAGCGCGGGTCCTGACCTGTGGTGAAGCGGGCGATGCGCACGTGGCCAGCCTACGTGTCAGGCGCGCGCGACGACCTCGCCGTGCAGCACGGCGAACCAGCCGTCGGGCTCGGCGCCCCACTCGTGCCACGCGTCGGCGAGCAGCTCGAGGCCGACCTCGTCGGCGAGGTGGTGGTCGATGGCCTGCGCGGCGAAGTTCGACTTGGTGCAGCGGTCGGCCCACAGGTCGGCCCACCACGTGCGGTCCTCGGGGGTCGCGTAGCACCACACGCCCGCCGACGGCGCGATGCCGGCGGGGTCGAAGCCCGCAGCGCGCACCCACGACAGGAGGCGACGGCCCGCGTCGGCCTCGGCGCGGTTCGCCTCGGTGACCTCCTGGTACAGCGCCTGCCACTCGTCGAGCCCGGGCGACGGCGGGTACCACGTCATGCCGGAGTAGTCGGCGTCGCGGACGGCGACGACGCCGCCCGGCCGGGCGACGCGGCGCATCTCGCGCAGCGCGGCGACGGGGTCGGACAGGTGCTGGAGGACCTGGTGCGCGTGCACGACGTCGAAGGAGTCGTCGGGGAACGGCAGCTCGTAGGCGTCGGCGACGTCGAACGTGACGTCGGTCCCGGCGTCGGCCGCGGCGGTGCGTGCGACGTCGATGACCTTCGCGGAGACGTCGACGCCGACGACCCGCCCGGGTGCGACGCGCGCCGCGAGGTCGATGGTCACCGAGCCCGGCCCGCAGCCGACGTCGAGCAGGCTCTGCCCCGGCGTCAGGTGGGGCAGCAGGTACGCCGCGGAGTTCTCGGCGGTGCGCCAGCGGTGCGAGCGGAGCACCGACTCGTGGTGCCCGTGCGTGTAGACGTCGGCGTGGACGGGGGTGTTCACATCAGACTCTAATCACCTGTGCGGAGTCGGTTTCAAGGCACGGGACGAATCGTTCCGAGGCTTGAGACCAGCCGGTCCGAGGCGCGAGCGCGGCGCACGGTCCGTCACACGGGCCGGGACGGCATGATCGACCCATGCGCCGCATCGCCGGAGTCGACGTCGCCCGCGGCCTGGCCGTGCTCGGCATGATGACCGCCCACGTCGGTCCCGACGACGCGGACTCGCGCGTGCTGCCCGGCGGCTTCGCGCAGCTCGCCGACGGCCGCCCGTCGGCGCTGTTCGTCGTCCTCGCGGGCATCGGCCTCGCGCTGCTGTCCGGCGGCGCCTCGCCCGTCGTCGGCACGCGGCTCGTGCAGGCACGGCTGCGGGTCCTGGTGCGCGCGGTCCTGCTGTTCGTGCTCGGCGAGCTGCTCGTCATGCTCGGGACGCCCGTCGCGGTGATCCTGCCGACCTACGCGGTGCTGTTCGCCATCGGCTGCCTCGCGCTGCGCTGGTCCGTGCGGACCCTGCTGGTCGTCGCGGCTGCGGTCGCCGTCGTCGGCCCGGTCCTCCGCGCGGCGCTCGAGGCCGGGCTGGCGGCGTGGCAGCCACGGCCCACGCTGCTCGCGGAGATCGCCGTCGGGCACTTCTACCCGGCCGTCGTGTGGCTCGCGTACCTGTGCGCGGGCCTCGCGGTCGGCCGGTGCGACCTGCGCTCCCGCCGGGTGCGGCTCGTCGCCGCGGGCGTCGGCGCGGGGCTCGTCGTCGTCGGGCACGTGGGCGCGTGGGTCGCGCGGGACGCGCTCGGCTGGCCCCCGTCGATCGCGACGACCGAGCCGCACTCGTCGTCGACGTTCGAGGTGCTCGGCAACACGGGCGTCGCGCTGCTCGTGCTCGTCGCGTGCCTCGTCGTCGCCGAGGCGGCCCCGGGCCTGGTCAGCCCCGTCGCGGCCGTCGGCGAGCTCGCGCTGTCCGCGTACACCGTCCACGTCGTCGTCATCGCGGTGCTGGGCGAGGGCGTCGTCTACGCGCCGGCCGTCGCGTCGTGGCTCGCGTTCCTCGTCACCACGACCGTGCTGTGCTGGTCGTGGCGCGCCGCGCTGGGCCGCGGTCCCTTCGAACGCGTCCTGCACGGCGTCTCGACGCGCGCCGCGGACGTGCGCCCCGACATGCTGCCCGACGCGCCCGCCCCGCAGGAGGCGGGTGTCGGCGCCCGGCCCGGGTCAGGAGAAGAGCACCGTCCGTAGCACCAGCACGACGACCGTGAGAGCGCCCGCGACCAGCGCGATCGGCACGAGCCGCCGCTCGGCCCGCAGGTTCACGCGGATCTCGTCCTCGAGCGCGTCGGGCGCGAGCGTCGCCCACCAGGCCGCGCGCTCCTCCTCCGTGCGTGACGTCGGGGTGCTCATGCCGCCACCGTGCCCTTCTTCTCGGTCTTGTCCCACACCTGCGCGGCGCCCTGCCACTCCTTCAGGTACGCGTCCGCGGAGACGGCGCACAGCACCGGCCCGTAGCCGACGAGGTAGATGAGGAAGCGCACCGCCCGCCGCCCCCCCGGCACGCGCTCGAGCTGCTTGAGGCCCCACGCGCACACCATCGAGAGCACCGGCCAGGCGTACAGCAGCAGCGTCCACGCGGTGACCGCGACAGGCCCCAGCTGGACGTCGAGCGCCGCCGGGATCCGCTCGTCCCACAGCCCGGGGACGAACACCGCGGCCATGATGACGAGGAAGCCCAGGCCGGGGAACATCAGCGCCTCGAGCCACGACCGGCGGGCGGTCTGCCGGTCGAGCATGAGGGTCGTCGCCGTGATGAACACGTACGCGGTGATCGCCGCCCACCACAGCGCCTGGAACATCCACGTCGCGAGCAGCTCGTCCAGGAGGAACAACCCGATCAGGCCGACGCTCGCCGCCGTCATGAAGAACGGCAGCAGGTAGATCGCGAACCACATGAAGCCGAACACGAACGACCCGAGCCGGTGCTGCCGCGTCGGCCGGAACCACATCCGCCGGAACCGGCTGGAGATCTGCACGTTGCCGCGCCCCCACCGCAGGCGCTGCTTCCACAGCCCCGTGACCGAGTCGGGCTCCTCCGCCAGCACCACCGCGGACGGGTCGAACACCACGAGGCGCCCGTCGAGCTGCGTCATGAACGTCGTCATCGTGTCCTCGGCCAGCGTCGAGGTGTCGACCTGCCCGCCGATCGCCTCGATGTTGACGCGCGAGTGCAGCTGCGCACCGCCCGCCAGGCAGTCCATCGCGCCCACGACGTTCTCCGCGCGGCGTGCGGCCGCCTGGCCCGTCACGTACTCGTAGCCGATGAACCGCGTCACGGCGCTCGGCCGGCGCGACCCCTCCCGGATGTACGCCGACACCGCGCCGACGCGCGGGTCCGCGAGGTGCCGCGTCATGCGGCGCAGCGAGTCCGGCCGGTAGACGACGTCGGCGTCCATGATGAGCAGCGCCTCCATCCAGTCGTCCGCGAGCGCGCGCCGGATCCCGTGGTTGAGGGTGTGCGCCTTGCCCTGCCCGCCCTTCTCGCGCCGCAGGTGGACGATCTGCCCGGGGAACCGCTCGGCGACCGCGCCCACGACCGCGGGCGTGTCGTCGGTGCTCGCGTCGTCGATGACGAAGACCCGCAGCCGGTCGGGCGGGTACTCGAGCGCCATGAGCCGCTCGAGCGACGCCGTCAGGACGGGTGCCTCGTTCCACGCGGGGATGAGCACGACCACGCGCGGCAGGTACGCGCCCGCCCGGCGCAGGTGCGAGCGCACCGCGTGGAACGGGACGATGCCGTACAGCACGATGCCCCCGACGACGGGGATGAGCGCCGTGGCCACGCAGGCCACGAGCAGCGCGACGAGCACGTCGCGCAGGATGTCGACCATCGGTCCTCCGGTCCGTCACGGGACGACCTGCCGCGCCCGCGACGTCGTGCTGCCGTTCAGCGACGCCCCCTGCCGCACGCCCCTGCCCGCCACGCTATCCACGGCTGCGCCGCCTCGCCGCGCGCAGCGACGGCGCGTCGCCCGGACGCCCGCAGCCATGCGTGACCTCGGCGCGTGGCCGACGCCGCGTCCTGGACCACCACGCCGTCGACCTGACGAGGGAGGACCCGCCTCACGCCGCGAGCGCGACGACGGCGGCCACGACGGCGAGCAGCGGGATCGTGCCCTGCGACGCCGCGGCCCGCACCATCCGGCGGTCGGTCGCGACCAGGACGAGCGCTGCGGCGAGCATCGAGCCGCACGCGAGCAGCACCAGCGCGAGGCCGACGTCGTCGGGTCCGGTCGCGGCGACCAGCACGCCGACGAGGGCCCCGATCGCGAGGAACAGGTTGTAGAAGCCCTGGTTGTACGCCCACGCTCGCACCGCGGGCACGTCCTCGGTCCGGGTGCGGAACCGCTGGTGGACCTCGGGACGGTCGAACCGCAGCGACTCGAGCACGAAGATGTAGACGTGCAGGAGGCCCGCGAGCGCGGCGAGGACCAGGGCGACGGTGAGCACGAGGACAGTGTGTCGGTCGGCCCGCGGCGCACGCCAGGCGGACCGAGGCCGGCAGCGGCGGCCGGGCGACGCGCGGCCGCGTCGGGAGCACCGACGGGCCGACCTACCCTGGAGACGTGACCACGACCGCCGACGCGCCGCCGCTCGCGCTGCCGGCCGCACGGTGGCAGGCCCTCGCCGCCGCGCACGCCGAGCGCGCCGACGCGTTCACCGCCGCGCACCGCGCGCGGCGGCAGCGTGGCGAACGGCACGCGATCGAGGACTTCCTGTTCGAGTACTACCCGACGAAGCCCGCGACGTTGCGCCGCTGGCACCCGGGCGTGGGCGTCGCGCTCGGGCCGGACGACGGCACGCCCGCGCCGCACGCGGGGTGGCGCTGGTACCGCACGGGCGACGACAGGACGGTTGCGCTCGACGTCGAGGCGTTCCTCGCCGAGCGGGACGACACGGTGCGGTTCGTCGCGGGGCTGCTCGCGGCCACGCTCGACCGGCCCGCGTTCACCGGGTGCTTCGGGCTGCACGAGTGGGCGATGGTGTACCGGGAGGGCGACGACGCGCACCGTCACCCGCTGCCGCTGCGGCTCGGCGGTGCGGGCACCGACGCGGTCGTCGAGTCGCACCGGATCCGCTGCTCGCACTTCGACGCGTTCCGCTTCTTCACGCCCGACGCGGTCGCGCGCAACACGCTCCGGCCGACCCGCGAGGACCAGGTCGCGCTCGAGCAGCCGGGGTGCCTGCACGCGGGCATGGACGTCTACAAGTGGGCGCTCAAGCTCGGCCCCGCCGTCCCGGGCGACCTGCTGCTCGACTGCTTCGCGCTCGCACGCCGCATCCGCACGCTCGACATGCAGGCGTCGCCCTACGACGTCACGTCCTACGGCCTGCCGCCGGTCGCGATCGAGACCGTCGACGGCAAGGCGGAGTACGTCCGACGCCAGCGCGAGCACGCGGTCGCGGGCAACGCGCTGCGCCGACGGCTGCTCGACGTGTGCCACGCGCTCGCGCGCGTCCTCTAGCCCTCCCGGCACGAGCCGGCGAGGGGTCGGCGGGTGAAATGGTGGCGGCGGGCGCTGCGACCGGGTGATATCCGGACGATCCGGACACGCGCCCCGGTCGCGCGTCTAGCGTCGTCCGACGTGACGCACACCTCCGTCGACACCGGCCGGCGGCAGACGTCGCGCCTGGCGTCCCTCGACGGCCTGCGCGGCGTCGCCGCCCTCGTCGTCGTCGTCCACCACAGCTTCCTCACGTCCGCCGTGCTGCTCGGGCCCTACCTCAAGGACCCCGTGCGGTTCGAGCCGTGGACGTGGCAGTGGATCCTCACGGCGACGCCCCTGCACCTCCTGTGGGACGGCACCAGCGCGGTCTTCGTGTTCTTCGTCCTGTCCGGGCTCGTGCTCGCGCTCCCGGCGGCGTCGGGGACGCCCGCGCGCTGGGACGTCTACTACGTGCGCCGACTCCTGCGCCTCTACCTGCCGGTGTGGGGGTCGCTCGCGTTCGCGTGGGTGACCACCGTCCTCGTCGACCGGCACCAGGGTCTGGGCTCGACGTGGCTCCAGCACCGCGAGGCGTACTCGCTGTCCGGGCTGCCCCGCGACGCCCTGCTCGTCGGCGGCGTCGACGCCCTCAACGGCTCGCTCTGGACCCTGCAGTGGGAGGTGATCTTCTCGCTGCTGCTGCCGTTCTACCTGCTGGCCGCGCGGCTGCTGCGCCGGTGGCTGCCCGCGGTCGCGGTGCTGCTGCTCGCGCTCGTGGGCGTTGGCTGGGTCGTCAACGCGCTCGGCCCGCTGCGCTACCTGCCCGTGTTCGGGCTGGGCGTCGTCATGGCGTTCGAGCGCGATCGCCTGGGCCGGGTCGCCGCCGCGCTCGACGCGCGCCGGCACGCATGGGCCGTCGCCTACGGCGCCGTCGCGGTCGCGGTGAGCGCGTACTGGATGATCTTCCTGGTGACGACGCCGAGCGAGCTCGTCGCGGCGTTCGGTCACACGACCGGGGTCGCCGGCGCCGCGCTCGCGGTGTTCTGCGCGTGGCACGGGCCGGCGCTGCGTCGCGTCCTGGAGTCCCCGCCCGTCCAGTGGCTGGGTACGCGCTCGTTCAGCCTCTACCTGGTCCAGGAGCCCGTCGTGGCGGCCGTGGCGATCTCCTGGACGGTCACCGTGGGCCCGCTCCTGACGGCCGCGGTCGCCGTGCCGGTCTCGCTCGCGTGCGCCGCGCTGTTCTACGTCGTCGTCGAGCGCCCGTCGCACCGGCTGTCGCAGCGCGCGGGCCGCGCGGTCGCCCGCCGACGCACGGCTCCCGCCGCACCCGTCGACGCAGCCCCCGCCTCCCAGGCCACGGCCGAGGGGCTCCCGGTCACGCGCTGAGCGTCAGCCCGCATCCCGGACCGGGCGCGGCTCGCGTCGTCCGGGCCGCCACGCGGCCACGCGCCGCAGGATCGTCGCGCGACGCGGCAGGACCGTCAGCGCGTCCGCCGGCAGGCGGTGCAGCGCGGCGGCGTACTGGTCCGGACGGAGCCGCGCCACGACCGACGTGCCCTCGTCGTTCGCCTCCAGCAGCGAGTCGCCGATCCCACGGGCTCCCCAGACGTCCGCGGTGAACACGTGCGGCACGACCGCCCGGAAGGCCGCCCACACCGCGTCGTCCAGCGCCAGCCAGTCCACCGTGCGGTACCGGGTGTCGGCGGGCAGCCCCGCGGCGGCCCGGAGCACGGCCGACGCGGCGCTCGCCTCCGGCGTCCAGCTCCGCGCGTCGCCCTCGGGCAGGTCGAACGCGACCGCGACCGCGTCGGACCGCACCGCGTCGAGCAGGGTCCCGAGACCGGCCGCGCGCGAGGCCGGGCCGAGGGTGACGACGAAGTCGACGCGCGGCGCTGCGTCGGCGATCGCGCGCGGCGCGTGCACCTCGCACGCCGTCGGCCGGTCGCCGTGCTCCACGTCGAGCACGCACCGCGCGCACGCGCCGACGACCGAGGCGGCGTGCAGCGCCCCCGGGTGCTCGGCCCACGCGTGCCGGCACGCCGTGCACACGGCCCGCGCGCGGGTCGCCCGCTCATCGCTCGACGCCATGGACCACCGTCCTCCGGCCCGCGGCGGCCGCGCTGCCGGACCGCCAGCCTCATCATGGTCCCGACGCAGGACGAAGGGGACGGTTCCGGCGGAACGACCACCCGACCGGCCCTCTCGGGTGACGGATCCACCCGGCAGGGTCGACGGACTCCCGGCCGGTGCCGCCGCTCCCCGTGCCACGGCGGGGACGAGCGGCGGCTGACGGTCGTCAGCGACCCGGCGCGGCCAGCGCGTCGTCGCCGTACGTCACCCGGCCCGAGGCGTCGGCGGCGAGCAGCCACCGGATCGCGCGCGTCGCGCCGCCGCCCGCGGCCGTGTCCACGCGTCGCCGGAGCCGGCCCGGACGCGCCATCCCGAGGTCGTCGAGCGCCCACCCCGGCAGGGACGCGACGGCGGCACGGGCGAGCCCGACGTAGCCGGCGCGCATCGTCACCGGGACGGGCGGCTCGTGCAGGAGGAAGTGCGCGGCGTCGCGTGCCGCGGCGCTCGGGCCGAGGACCGGGCGGAAGTCCTCGATCGCGTCGGCGAGGCCCGCCACCGTGGTCGGCACGTCGGCGGCACCGAGCGCCCGGCCCACGACGGCGGCCTGCGCGACGTACTCGTCGGCGCCGCGGTCGTCGAGCGGGTACCTGCCGTAGCGGCGGTGGGCGCGCAGGAAGCTGTCGATCTCCGCGATGTGCACCCAGCGCAGCAGCTGCGGGTCGTCCGCCGCGTACGCGACGCCGTCGGGGGTCGTGCCGCGGATGCGCCGGTGCACCGCGCGGACCCGCTCGACCGCCGCCTCCGCGTCGTCGGCCGTGCCGAACACCGTCTCGGCGAGGAACGTGCTGGTGCGGGCGAGCCGCCCCCACGGGTCGCCCCGGTAGCCGGAGTGCGCGCCGACGGCCGCCATCGCCGCCGGGTGCAGCGACTGCAGCAGCAGCGCCCGGATCCCGCCGACGAACATCGACGCGTCGCCGTGGACGGTCCGGATCGCGCTCCCCGGCGGGAACCACCGCGGTCCGGGCGTGCCGTGGATCCGGTCGCGCTGCTCGACGCCGTCGGGCCCGGCGACGCGCAGGAAGAGGCGGGTGCCGACCTCGCGCCGGGCGGTCGCGACCCAGGCCGCGGGCCGGAGCTGCCGCGCCCCGGGTACGGACCGGTGGGTGGTGCGGTCGTCGGTCGTCGTCATGCGGCCGATCGTCTCCCGGCGCCCCGTCGGCCGCGAGCGCACGTTTCACCCGCAGGACCGGTCCCAACCGGTTGTTACCGGACATCGCAGACAGGCACGCTCGACCGATCGCGCCCGCGGCACCGACGCCGTCGGCCGTCACACCAGGGGGTCCGCATGCGACGTCGTCCGCTCGTCCTGTCCACCGTCCTCGCACTGGGTGCCGCACTCGTCGCGACGCCGGCGTCCGCACGCCCGCCCCAGCCGACGTGCGGGGAGACCCTCACCCGGAGCACCACGCTGCTGGCCGACCTGGTGTGCACGAGCGCGCCGGGCCTGCGGCTGGCCCCGGGCGTGACGCTCAACCTGGGCGGCCACACCCTGCGCGGGCCCGGGAGCGGGAACGGCGTCGAGGTCGCGTGGAGCGGCCCGGTCGTGGTGCGCAACGGCACGGTCGCCGGTTGGGGCTCCGGGATCGACACGTGGGCCGACGCCGACCCGGACGACCCCGGCGTCGAGGACGGCCCGCTCACGGTCACGCGGGTCACGTTCGAGGACGCGCGCGTCGGGGTCGACGCGTCGGGCGAGTCGGGCACGGGCCGGTACCGCAAGGCCACAGTGATCGAGCGGTCGACGTTCCGCTCGCTCGAGATCGCGGTCGAGGGCGGCTGGTTCGCAGAGGTGGACGTGCGCGCGTCGACCTTCAGCGACAACGCGTCGGGCGTCTGGAGCGGCGGCAGCGCGACCGTCACGGACAGCACGTTCACGCGGAACGGCGTCGCCGTGCGCGGTGCGGACGCGGGTCTCACCGTCACGCGCTCGACGTTCCTGGACAACGGGACGGGCGTGGGCTCGCTGTACAACGCCTTCGCGACGGTCGAGGCCAGCCGGTTCGTCGGCAACGGCGTGGGCGTCGACACGGCCAACGGGCTCGGCGCGGTCGTGCGCGACTCCCGCTTCACGTCCAACGACCTCGGCGTGGGCGTGGGCGAGCTCGGCGTGCGCGTCGAGGGCAACGACCTGCGGGGCAACGGCGTCGGGATCGGTACACGGGTCCCGGACGCCGTCGTCTACGACGCGACCATCCTCGACAACACGCTGCGCCTCAACGGTGACGGCATCGTCATCGAGAACGGCGACGCGTCCGTGCAGGTCGGCGGCAACGACGTCCGGCGCAGCACCGGCAAGGGGATCTGGACGCCCGGCGTCACGGACCTCGGCGGCAACGTCGCGCGGGGCAACGGCACCGAGCCGCAGTGCGTCGGCGTGGTCTGCGCGGCGTCCTGACCGCGAGATCGCGCCTCGGCTGGGCGGGCGCGCGGGCGGGCACCGGCGCCGCCCGCGCGCCCGAGGGCCGCTGCGGTCAGTCGCGCGCGTACCGCCGGACGAACGCCGCGAGGATCCGCGGAGGCGCCCACACGTCGGCGCCCCGGACGCCCGCGAGCACGGCGTCGGCCTCGTCGGGCCTGAAGTACCCGTACTCCCGGTAGACGCGGATGCGGGTCGAGATGCCGTCGACGTCGAGCTCGGGGTGGAACTGCGTCGCGTAGAGGTTCGTGCGGACGCGGAACATCTGCACGGGGCAGGCGGGCGACGACGCGAGCAGCGTCGCGGTGGGCGGCAGCACGCGGCACGCCTCCTTGTGCCCGACGAACGCGTCGAACGCGTCGGGCACGTCCGCGAGCAGCGGGTCGGCGCGGCCGTCGGGGGTGAGCGTCACACGGACCGCGGAGATCGGCTCGGCGTGGAGACGGTCGATGACGCCGCCCTGGTGGACTCCGAGGGTGCCCACGCCGTAGCACGCGCCGAGGAACGGCAGGTCGCGCTCGACGACCTCGTCGAGCAGCGCCGACATCTCCGCCTCGACGCGGACCTGCACCGCGGACTTCTCGTCCTGCGGGGTGCTCGCGTCGAACGGGCTGCCGCCGACGAGGACACCGGACACCGCGTCGAGGTCGATCCGGGGCATCGGCGCCGCCTCCAGGCGGACCCGACGCAGCTCGTCGGCGCGCAGGCCGCCGTACGTGAGCATCGCCGCGTACTCGGCGTCGGCGGCGACATCCTGCGCCCGCGTCGCGAGCAGCACGAACGGCTTCATGCGTCGAGCGTGCCACCGGCGCCGCGCGCGTTCTCGCCGGGTGCGTTTCACCCGGGCGAAGACCGGGCATATCGGACACGGCGCCGTGTCCTCGCCGCCAGACTGGCGCCGACCGCCCTGGGTCCTCCGGGGCGCCGCGCTCACAGGGGGATCCACCATGCGCCTGACGTCCGTGCTGTCCTGTCTCGTCCTCGCGGCCGGCGGAGTGCTCGTCGCCGCACCGTCGCACGCGGCTGCGCCCGTGCCGGGCTGCGGCGCGGTGCTCACGAGCGACTCGCGCCTCACCGCCGACCTGACGTGCCCCAGCGGGGACGGGCTCACGCTCTCCCCCGGGGTCACGCTCGACCTGCGCGGTCACACGCTCCGCGGGTCCGCGACGGCGACCGGGATCGTCCTGCCGAACGTCGGCGACGTCACGATCCGCAACGGCACGGTCGCCGGGTGGGGCGCCGGCGTGCAGACGTACGACGTGTGGGACGAGGTCGGCGGGACCGCGACGATCACCAAGGTCACGTTCCGCGACAACGGCCGCGGCGTCGACGCGTCCGGCCGCCTGGGCGGGACGGGCAAGGTGCACGAGATCAGCCGCTCGACGTTCGCCGACAACGGCTCGGGCGTGGGTGCGGTGTACGGCGGCGCGCACGTGGTGCGCTCGACGTTCACCGGCAACGGCACCGCGCTCGACTTCATCACCGGCGGCGTCTCGCTCGAGGACTCGCGCGTCGAGGGGAACGGGACCGCGCTGAGCTGCGACGAGTCGGGGTGCGAGGTCCGCCGCTCGACCCTGGCCGACAACGGCGTCGGCGTGAGCGTGCGCACGTTCGGCGCGGACGTCTACGACAGCACGCTCCGCGGCAACGACACCGCGTTCACGTCGTTCGGCGTGTGGGGCCACAGCACGGTCCAGGGCAGCAGGCTCCTCGACAACGGGACCGCCGTCACGCTGTCGACGAGCAACGCGACGCTGCGCGACAACACGTTCCGCGGCAACGAGCTCGGCTTCACGACGGACGGCGGCCTGCCGGACTTCACCGCGACGCTCGTCGGCAACCGGTTCGTGCGGAACGTCGACGCGATCGTCTTCGAGGCGCCCGGCACGTCGCTGCAGGACAACGTCGCGAACGACAACGAGCGCTGGGGCATCTACGCACCCAACGCGACCGACCTGGGCGGCAACCGCGCGCGCGGCAACGGCTACGAGCCGCAGTGCGTGGGTGTCGTCTGCCCGACCGGCGGGCCGCGGTCCTGAGCACGTCCGACACATCACCAGGGGGAACCACATGCGTCTCACGTCCATGCTGTCCGGGGCCGCGCTCGCGGCCGGCGCCGTCCTCGTCGCCGCACCCGCGCACGCGCTCGTCGACCCCGTGCCCGGCTGCGGCACGCTGCTCACGACCGACTCCGTGCTCACCGCCGACCTCACGTGTCCTGCCGGCGCGGGCGGGCTCGAGCTCGCGGAGGGCGTCACGCTCGACCTCGGCGGCCACACCCTGCGCGGCCCGGGCTCCGGCATCGGGGTGAAGGTCCAGGTGCTCGGCGACGCCGGCGTCCGCAACGGGACCATCGCGGGCTGGGGCACCGGCATCCGCAACGACGAGCCCGAGTTCGAGATCGACGGGGTCGTCACGATCGCCGACGTCACGTTCACCGAGAACGGCACGGGCGTCGACCCGTCCGGCCGGTGGGGAGCCTCCGGCAAGACGTACGAGGTGAGCGACTCGACGTTCACCTCGAACTCCGAGGGCATCGGCGCGTTCTACGGCTACGCGCACGTCGTGCGGTCGGTCTTCACGGGGAACGCGTCCGCCGTGAGCCTCATCACGGCGGGGGTGTTCATCGAGGACTCGCGCATCGAGAACAACTCGACAGGCCTGTACTGCGACGAGTCCGGCTGCCGCGTGCACCGCTCGACGCTCGCCGACAACGGCGCGGCGTTCGACGTCCGGACGTTCGGGGCCGAGGTCGTCGACTCGGTGCTCGAGCGCAACGACGTCGCCCTCCGCTCGTTCGGGGCGTGGGGTGCGAACTACGTGAGCGGGTCGGAGATCCTCGACAACGGCACGGGGATCGACCTGCAGTCGAGCTCGGCACGCGTGCTCGACAACGTGTTCCGCGGCAACGGCCTCGCGTTCACGACGGACGGCACGGACCCGACGTGGTTCGCCGAGACGCTCGTGCGCGGCAACCTGTTCGAGCGCAACGACGACGCGATCTTCTTCGACGAGATCGAGGGCGGCCCGAACACCCGCCTCACGAAGAACACCGCGAACGACAACCGGGGCTGGGGCATCCACGCGCCCGGCGTGGTCGACGGCGGCGGCAACAAGGCCAAGGGCAACGGCAACCAGCCGCAGTGCGTGGGCGTCGTGTGCAAGGGCTCCAAGCCGCGGTCGTGACCGCGCGCCCGGGCCGGTGCGGGACCGTCCCCGTGCCGGCCCGGGCGACCTGACCCCGACGGCCCCGGCCGCGACGGGGGCACGGGACCGTGCGTTCGCGTGGGAGCATCGACCGCGATGAGCACCGCGACCCTCGCCGAGCGGATCCCCGCCGACCCGACCGACGCCGACGCGCTCTACGAGGCGTTCACGGGGTGGGCCGCCGACCGCGGGCTCGCCCTGTACCCGCACCAGGAGGAGGCGCTGCTCGAGCTCGTGACAGGCGCGCACGTGATCCTGTCGACGCCGACGGGTTCGGGGAAGTCGCTCGTCGCGACCGCCGCGCACTTCGTCGCGCTGGCCCAGGGCCGCCGCACGTACTACACCGCGCCGCTCAAGGCGCTGGTCAGCGAGAAGTTCTTCGCGCTCGTCGAGGCGTTCGGCTCGCAGAACGTCGGCATGATGACGGGCGACTCGGCGGTCAACCCGTCGGCGCCGATCATCTGCTGCACCGCCGAGATCCTCGCGAACCTCGCGCTGCGCGACGGCGAGGACGCCGACGTCGGCCAGGTCGTCATGGACGAGTTCCACTTCTACGCGGACCCGCAGCGCGGCTGGGCGTGGCAGGTGCCGCTGCTCGAGCTGCCGCTCACGCAGTTCCTGCTGATGTCGGCGACGCTCGGCGACGTCACGTTCTTCCGCGACGACCTGCACCGCCGCACGGGTCTCGACGTGGCCGTCGTCGCGAACGCGCAGCGCCCGGTCCCGCTCACGTTCACCTACGCGGTCGAGCCGCTGCACGAGCTGCTCGACGAGCTCGTGCAGACGCGCCGCTCACCCGTCTACGTCGTGCACTTCACGCAGAAGGAGGCCGTCGAGCGCGCGCAGTCGCTGCTGTCGACGACGCTCGCGAGCCGCGAGCAGCGGGACGCGATCGCCGCCGAGCTCGGCGCGTTCCGGTTCGGGCCCGGCTTTGGCCGGACGCTGTCGCGCCTGCTCCGGCACGGTGTCGGCGTGCACCACGCGGGCATGCTGCCCAAGTACCGCCGGGTCGTGGAGCGGCTCACGCAGAAGGGCCTGCTGCCCGTCGTGTGCGGCACGGACACGCTCGGCGTCGGCATCAACGTGCCGATCCGGACCGTCCTGCTCACGAGCCTCGTGAAGTACGACGGCGTCCGCATGCGGCACCTGTCGGCGCGCGAGTTCCACCAGATCGCCGGGCGCGCGGGCCGGGCCGGGTTCGACACCGTCGGCGAGGTCATCGTCCTCGCGCCCGAGCACGTCATCGAGAACCGCCGGGCGCTCGAGAAGGCGGGCGACGACCCGCGCAAGCTCAAGAAGATCGTCCGCAAGCAGGCGCCCGCCGGGCACGTGAACTGGACCGACAAGACGTTCGAGCGCCTGCGCGACGCGCCGCCCGAGCCGCTGACGTCGTCGTTCGCCGTCTCGCACGCGATGGTCCTGCACGTCCTGGCCCGGCCGGGCGACCCGGTCGCGCACATGACGCGCCTGCTCACCGACAACCACGAGCCGGAGTCCGCGCGCGGCCGGCACGTGCGCCGTGCGATCGCCGTCTACCGGTCCCTGCGTGCGTCGGGCGTGGTCGAGCGGCCCTGGGTCGAGGACCCGTCGGCGCCGCACGGCCGTCGCCGCGCGGTCCGGCTCACGCAGGACCTGCCCGCCAACTTCGCGCTCAACCAGGCGCTGTCGCCGTTCGCGTTCGCCGCGCTCGACCTGCTCGACCGCGACGACCCCGCGTACGCGCACGACGTCGTCTCGGTCCTCGAGGCGACCCTCGACGACCCGCGCCAGGTGCTCGCGGCGCAGGAGAACCGCGCCCGCGGTGAGGCGGTCGCCGCGATGAAGGCCGACGGTCTCGACTACGACGAGCGCATGGCGCTGCTCGAGGACGTCACGTACCCGAAGCCGCTCGCCGAGCTGCTGGAGGCCGCGTTCACGACGTACCGGCAGACCAACCCGTGGGTCGCCGACCTCGCGCTGTCGCCCAAGTCGGTCGTGCGCGAGATGCACGAGAAGGCGATGACGTTCGCCGAGTACGTGTCGCACTACCAGCTCGACCGCACCGAGGGCGTGCTGCTGCGCTACCTCGCCGACGCGTACCGCGCGCTGCGCCAGACCGTTCCCGAGGACGCGCGCACCGAGGAGCTCTGGGAGATCGTCGAGTGGCTCGGTGACCTGGTCCGCCGGACCGACTCGAGCCTGCTCGACGAGTGGGAGCGGCTGTCGAACCCGCTCGACGAGCCCGGCGCCGACGCCCCCGGCGGCACCGACGACGACACGCCCGAGCCGATCACGGCCAACCCGCGGGTCTTCCGCGCGCTGGTCCGCGGCGCGCTGTTCCGCCGCGTCGAGCTCGTGGCCCGGGAGGCGTACGACGCACTCGCCGCGCTCGGCGACCGTGACGACCAGGGCTCGCCGTGGACGTCGGACCGGTGGGCCGAGGCGCTCGACCCGTTCTACGACGACCACGACCAGGTGCTCACCGGCCCGGCGGCGCGCGGGCCCGCGCTGTTCCAGGTGACCGCGACGTCGACGACGTGGCAGGTCCGGCAGCTGCTCGACGACCCCGAGGGCGACCACGACTGGCGGATCGACGCCGTCGTCGACCTCCCGGGCTCGGACGAGACGGGCGAGGTGCAGCTCCGCGTGACGGCCGTCGGGCCGCTCTGACGGGCTCGCGCCGGCGGCTCGCGCGGGCGCCCCGGCGGCGGTGAGGCGAGGCTCAGTGAGGTAAGGCTCGACTGTGTTTGCGCAGGTCAGGGCAGCCTTTCCTGCGATGACAGGGCCCGGGGCACGTGCCTACGGTGACGCCATGAGCGTCCTGTCGACCCACCTCGTCGGACCGCGTCGCTCCCCCGCCGGGAGCCCTGTCGAGCCGTCCGCACCGACCCCCGAGCCCCTGAGCGCCGGCCGGCTCAACCGGCTGCGCGCCGCCGTCCTGGGCGCCAACGACGGCATCGTGTCCGTCGCCGCCATGGTCGTCGGCGTCGCCGGCGCCGCACCCGCCCGGTCCGCGGTCCTCACCGCGGGCATCGCGGGCCTCGTCGCCGGGGCCCTGTCGATGGCCGCGGGCGAGTACGTGTCGGTCTCGTCGCAGCGCGACGCCGAGCGCGCGGGCATCGCGACGGGCGCGCTCGACGACGACACCGAGCTCACCGACCCGTGGCACGCCGCCGGCGCGTCGCTCGTCGCGTTCCTGGTCGGCGGGCTCGTCCCCGTCCTCGCGGTCCTGCTCGTGCCGACGGCGGGCGCCCGCGTGCCGGTCGTCGCCGCGGCCGTGATCGTCGCGCTCGTCGTCACCGGTGCGCTGAGCGCCCGGGCCGGCAGCGCGCCCGTCCGGCGGGCCGTGCTCCGCAACGTGATCGGCGGCGGGCTCGCGATGGCCGTCACCTACGGCGTCGGCAGCGTCGTCGGGCTCGCGCTCTGACCGGGGCGGCCCCGCGGCGGCGCCGGCGTCAGGAGCCGGAGGCCGCGAACGGGCGGTCCGTCGGCACGATCTCCTTGCCGAGCGGCAGCAGCGACACCGGGATGAGCTTGAGGTTCGCGATGCCCATCGGGATGCCGATGATCGACAGGAACAGCGGGATCGCCGTGACGACGTGCCCGATCGCGAGCCAGATCCCCGCGACGACGACCCAGATGACGTTGCCGATCGTCGACCACGCGCCCGCGGTCGGCTTGTCGACGACCGTGCGGCCGAACGGCCACAGCGCGTACCCGGCGATCCGGAACGACGCGATGCCGAACGGGATCGTGACGATGAGCAGGCAGCACAGCACGCCCGCGGCGACGTACCCGAGCGCGAGCCACAGGCCCGCGAAGACCAGCCAGATGACGTTGAGCAGGGTGTTCACTCCCCCAGCCTCGCACCTCGCGGGCCCCGCGTGACGGCCCGGACGGCCCGACCCTCGCCGGCGCGGTCGTCCTAGGCTGGCGCCCGTGGCCAAGAAGGACGCGAAGCACGCCCCGACCGGCACCCCTGCGCTCGTCGCGCTCGCCGCGGCCGGGGTGCCGCACACCGCGCACCCGTACGAGCACGATCCCGCGAGCGACGTCGGGTACGGGCTCGAGGCCGCGCAGGTGCTCGGGGTCCCTGCCGAGCAGGTCTTCAAGACGCTCATGACGAGCGTCGACGGCCGGCTCACCGTCGCGGTCGTGCCGGTCACCGGGAAGCTCGACCTCAAGGCGCTCGCGCAGGCGGCCGGGGGCAAGAAGGCCGTGATGGCGGCCCGGCCCGACGCCGAGCGTGCGACGGGCTACGTCGCCGGCGGCATCTCGCCGCTGGGCCAGAAGACGGCGCACCCGACCGTCGTCGACGAGACCGTGTGGCTGTTCGACACCGTGTTCGTCTCGGGCGGGCGGCGCGGCCTCGACGTCGAGCTCGCACCCGACGACCTCGTCCGGCTCACGTCCGCGACCGTCGCCGACATCGCGCGCGGCTGAGCGCGGACCGCGCGGTACCGTCTGACGCCGTGACCGACACCGCGCCTGCCGCCGACGACGAGCGCGCCCTGCTGGCCGGCCGCCTCGCCGCCGTGCGCGGGCGCGTCGCGGCGGCCTGCGCCGCGGCCGGGCGTGACCCGGGGGCCGTGCGGGTTCTGCTCGCGACGAAGACGGTCGCCGCCGCGCGCGTGCGTGCCGCGCTGGCCGCCGACGCGACGGCGGTCGCGGCCGACCCGACGCTCGCGCCCGTCCTGATCGGCGAGAACCGCGTCCAGGAGCTCGTGGCGAAGGGGCCGGCGCTCGCCGACCTCGCCCCCGTGACGCACCTGATCGGACCGCTGCAGTCGAACAAGGTGAACGCGGCGCTGCGGTGGGTGTCGTGCGTCGAGTCGGTCGAGTCGCTCGCGCTCGCGCGCAGGCTCTCCGAGCGCTGCACGGACCGCGAGACGCCGCTCGACGTGCTGGTCCAGGTCAACGTCTCCGGCGAGCCGACGAAGCACGGCGTGCCGCTCGAGGCGGCCGCGGACCTCGCGGGCGCGGTCGCGGCGCTGCCCGGCCTGCGCCTCGCGGGGTTCATGACCGTGGGGCTCAGGTCGCCCGACCCGGCCGCTGTCGGCGCGGGGTATGCGGCGCTGGCCACCCTGCGGGACGACGTCGTCGCGTCCGGTGCGTCCGGCACGTCGCAGGCACGCGAGCTGTCGATGGGGATGAGCGGCGACCTGGAGATCGCGGTGCGGCACGGCGCGACGCTCGTCCGCGTCGGCTCGGCGGTGTTCGGGGCGCGTCCGCCGCTCTGACGCGCCGGGCGCCGGTGGGGCCGTGGCACGCGACGGGCGCGGTGTGCTCCACCCGCGGGTGGCGTCAGCGGACGGTGCCCGGAGCGTTGCGGCGGACGAGGGCGCGGTCGCCGCGAGCCGGGTGCCCGCCGCGCAGCACGACCTCCTGCGCGGTGCGGAGCTCGGCCCGGGCGCTGCGGTGCAGGCGCGCGTGCAGCTCCCGCTGGTGCAGCACGTGCATCCGACGCAGGTCGCGCTCGAGCAGCGTCATGGTCGTCCCCTCCCTCGGCCGGTCGTGGCTCAGGAGGCGCCCGCGCCCCCGCAGATACGTCGCGCCGGGGTGATCCAGGTCGCACGTCCAGGTGACGTCCGTGACGCCCGACCGGCGCGCATGACGCGAGGATGGGGCCATGTCCCCCGACACCCGCCGCCCCCGCTGGGTCTACGGCACGGGCGACGAGCCCGACGCCCGGTTCTCGCTCGCCAACGAGCGGACCTTCCTCGCCTGGGTCCGCACCTCGCTCGCCCTGCTCGCGGGCGGTGTCGCGCTCGAGACGCTCGACCTGCCGGTCGAGCCGCGGCTCCGGCTCGCCGCCGCCACGCTGCTCGTCGTGCTCGGCGCCGCCGCTCCCCTGCTCGCGTGGCTGGGGTGGGCGCGTGCCGAGCGCGCGATGCGCCGCGGTGACCCGCTGCCGCCGCCGGTCGGCTTCCTCGCCCTCGTCGTCGGGGTGCTGGTCGCGGGCCTGCTCGTCCTGCTCGGGCTGCTGCTGTCGTGACGGTCGAGGACGTGGGCCTGGCGGCCGAGCGCACACGGCTCGCGTGGCGACGCACCGCGCTCGGGCTCGCCGCGGGCGGGGTCGCGGGCGGGCGGCTGCTGCAGGACGTGGTCGGACCCGTCTCCTGGGTCCTGGGGCTCGCGGGGCTGGTCGGTGCCGGACTCGTGCTCCTGGCCGCCGGCCGGCGCCGGGGCTGGCTGCTCGCGACGCGGCGCGGGGAGCGGCCCGGCGGTCAGCTCGTGGGCGTGTGCGCGGTCGGTGTCACGCTGCTCGGCGTCGCCGCACTGGCCGTCGTCGTCGCGCACGGGACCGCCTGACCGCGGGCAGCCCGCTCAGGGCACGCGCGCGGTCCACGCGGGGTCGGCGAACTTCGTGCGCGCGAGGTCCTGCGCGCGCTCGAGCTCCTCGGGGCGCAGCTCGCCGTCGGTGGTCGCGTACCGCGACGCGAAGTGCGCGCGGAACGCCGCGATCACCGCCTCGCGGGGCAGGTGCGTCTGCGAGCGCACCGGGTCGACCCGCTTGTTCGCGCTCGGGGTCCCCTTGTCCGAGAGCTTCTCGCGCCCGATCCGCAGCACCTCGAGCATCTTCGTCGCGTCGATGTCGTACGACATCGTGACGTGGTGCAGCACCGCGCCGCCCACGACCCGCTTCTGCGCCGACCCCGCGATCTTCCCCGCGGGCGACGAGATGTCGTTGAGCCCGCTCAGCTCCGCGCGCACGCCCACGTCGGCGAGCGCGCCGAGCACCCACTGGTTGAGGAACGCGTACGACTCCTCGAAGCTCATGCCGTCCACGAGCGACGCGGGCACGACCAGCGAGAACGTGATGCAGTTCCCGGCCTCCATGAACATCGCCCCGCCGCCCGAGATGCGGCGCACCACGGTGATCCCGTACCGCTCGACGGCCTCGAGGTCGACCTCGTTGCGCAGCGACTGGAACGACCCGATGACCACGGCGGGCTCGATCCACTCCCAGAACCGCAGCGTCGGACCACGCCGGCCCGCCGCGAGCTCCTCGGTGAGCACCTGGTCGAGCGCGGTGTGCACCGCGGGCGGCAGCGGACCGGGGTGCAGGATCTCGAACGTGTGGTCCGACCAGGCCGTCGACAGGCCGAGCGCGCGGCGCACCGCCACGGCCACGGCCCGGGCGTCGAACCCGACCATGACGGGCGGCTGCGCGAGGACCCCGTCGGCGTGCGCCGCCGCGAGCGCGTCGTCCACCGCGGCGGCCAGCCGCGACGTCGGGGCGTCGGCGGGCTGGCCGTCGAGCGCGGACCGCACCACGTCGAGCGCCTCGTCGGGCTCGAGGAAGAAGTCGCCGCTCACGCTCGTGCCGCTCAGCACGCCGTCGACGACGTCGACGTCGACCACCACGAGCTTGCCACCCGGAACCTTGTACTCGCCGTGCACGCCCCCACCCTAGGCGGACGACGCGTCAGCCCAGCGCGAGCACCGCCTCCTGCGCGCGCTGCTGGACCATCGTGTCGAGCGCCTCGGGCTCACCGAGGCTGTCGAGCTCCTCCTGCGGGTCGGTGTCCGACTGCGTGGCCACCGACCAGGACACGATCGCGTTCCCGACGAGCACGTAGCCGCGGTACATCGCGCGACCGTTGCCCTCCACGAAGAGCGACAGCGGCTGCACGATCGACGGGTACACGCCCTGCCCCTCGATCGCCGCGTCCGCCGTGATGCCTGCGCCGTCCGACCCCGGCGCGAACACCTCGTAGCCCGGGCACGCGTCGACCGTCGTGACGAGCTCGGCGAACGCCTGGCGTGCGGTCGCCGGGTCGGGGAGCACGGCGACCTCCTGGGTCACCTCGACCGCGTCGTTGGCCCACCGTCGGGCGCCGAACGCCGCGGGCGGTTCCGCGACGACGGTCTCGGGGAGAGCGCACCCGGGCGGGGTCACGGTGAGTCCCTCGGGCAGCCCCCAGGCGATCGTGCCGTCGTCGGTGCGCTCGATGCCGTCGGCGGCGAGCGGGACACCGGCCTCGAGGTCACCGACCGTGAGCAGCAGGCCGTCGAGCGTCGTCGCGTCGAACACCGCGTCCTCGGCGGGCGGGACGACGCTGACCGTGGGCGTAGGCGTGGGTGCCGCGGTCGAGGCCGAGCTCGTCGACGGGGTCGTCGTGGGCGAGGGCTCGCCCTCGGACGCCCAGGGCTCGACCACGAGCAGCACGACGACGACGGCGACGGCCACGACGAGCAGCCACCACCAGCCCCGACGACCGCGACTCGAGCCCGCGGGGCCGCCCCGCTCTCCGGGCCCGTCGCCGGGCACGCTCCCGTCGGCGTACGCCTCGGTGCCGGCCACGTGCTCGCTCCTCCCGACGGGTTCGTCCAGGTCAGCAGCCCGTCAGCACCGACCCTAGGACGCGCGCACGGTGCGCGGAGGGCGAAATCTCAGCGAGGCGACACCCCGCGGGCGTGCAACCCCCAGATGGTCGAGTCGGTGAGCGCCTCCCACGACGCCTCGAGCAGGTTGGGGCCCACCCCGACCGTGCTCCAGGACCGCTGGCCGTCGGTCGTCTCGATGAGCACGCGCGTCACCGCGTCGGTGCCGTGCATCGAGTCGAGGATGCGCACCTTGAAGTCGATAAGCTCGAACGTCTCGACCTCGGGGTAGACGCGCACGAGCGCCTGCCGCAGCGCGTGGTCGAGCGCGTTGACCGGTCCGTTGCCCTCGCCGGTGCTCACGATCCGCTCGCCGCCGGCGTGCAGCTTGACCGTCGCCTCGGCCGTCGCGAGCGTGCCGCGGCCGCCGACGCGCTCGACGATCGCGCGCCACGACTCGACGCGGAAGTACTGCGGGCGCGCGCCGTGCACCTCCTCGACGAGCAGCAGCTCGAACGACGCGTCCGCGGCCTCGTAGGTGTACCCGCGGGCCTCGGCGTCCTTGACGCGGTCCGTCACGCGGCCCAGGACCTCGGGCTGCCCGGACAGGTCGAAGCCGAGCTCGCGACCCTTGAGCTCGATCGACGCGCGCCCCGCCATGTCGGACACGAGCATCCGCATGTCGTTGCCGACCTGCATCGGGTCGATGTGCTGGTAGAGGTCCGGGTCGACGCGGATCGCCGACGCGTGCAGGCCTGCCTTGTGCGCGAACGCGCTCGCGCCGACGTACGGCTGGCGCGCGAACGGGGAGATGTTCGTGATCTCGGCGATCGCGTGCGAGATGCGCGTGAGCTCCGCGAGACCGCCGGGGACGTCGTCGGCGCGGCGCAGCACGGGCAGGCCGTACTTCAGCTCGAGGTTCGCGACGATCGAGAGCAGGTCGGCGTTGCCGGTGCGCTCGCCGTAGCCGTTGACGCAGCCCTGCACGTGCGAGCACCCCGCCTCGACGGCCGCGAGCGTGTTCGCGACCGCGCAGCCGGAGTCGTTGTGCGCGTGCATCCCGAGCACCGCGTCGGGGCCGACGGCCTCGCGGATCTCGTGCACGATCTGCGTGACCCAGGCCGGGATCATGCCGCCGTTGGTGTCGCACAGCGCGACGACCTCGGCACCCGCCTCGAACGCCGTGAGCACCGCCGCGCGCGAGTAGGCCGGGTCGAACCGGTAGCCGTCGAAGAAGTGCTCCGCGTCGACGACCGCACGCCGCCCCTCCCGCACGAGGAGCTGCACCGTGTCCGCGATCATCGCGAGGTTCTCCTCGCCCGTCGTGCGCAGCGCGCGCTCCGCGTGCCGCAGGTCGCTCTTCGCGACGAGGGTGACGACGGGCGCCTCGGAGTCGAGCAGGGCCCGCACCTGCGGGTCGTCGACGGCCCGCGTCCCCGCCTTGCGCGTCGACCCGAACGCCGCGAGCTCGGCGTTCTTGAGGTCGAGCTCCTTCGCCGCGCGCTTGAAGAACTCCGTGTCCTTCGGGACCGCTCCCGGCCAGCCGCCCTCGATGAAGCCCACGCCGAGCTCGTCGAGCAGCGGAGCGATCGCGAGCTTGTCGGCGACCGAGAGGTTCATGCCCTCCTGCTGGGCGCCGTCGCGCAGGGTCGTGTCGTAGACCTGGAACGACAGGGCCGTGGGCTGGGTGGCTGCGGTCACGGTCGGCTCTCCTCGGTGCGGGGCCGGGCGTCCCGGCGGCGTCCTGACGCTACCTGCGGGTGGCGGCGCCCGGTGCCGTCGCCCGCGCGGGTCCCCGGACGCCCTGCGGCGACCTGCGGACCCGCGCGGGAGGCGGCGTCCCGTCGACCTGCGCCCCGCGGTGGTGGGCGGTGACGTCGGTCGGCGTGCGGCCGGGCGGGGGTGGTGCCCGACCAACAAAAAGACCCCCCGAGAACGGGAGGTCTGCGCGTCAGCGGTGTCTGCTGACGCGCTACTCGATAATGAGCGTGAAGATGGTCACGGCCTCATCGTGGCACACGTCACGATGAGTGGTCACTCGTTCCACCCAATGGACAGCCGGGCGGCGCCCCGCAGGTGAGGGGCACGGCCCGCGCGACGAGCCGCGAGGAGACCCGATGTCCGACCCGAACGCGCCCGCTCCCCAGCCGCCCGAGCGGCACTCCACGCGACCCGCCGCCCAGCCGCCCGCCCAGCCCTCCGCGCAGCCCGCGGTACCGCCCGTCGCGCCACCGGTGGCCCAGCCGGTCGCACAGCCCGTGGCGCAGCCCGTCGCGCAGCCGCCGGTCGTGCAGCCCGCGGTGGCGCAGCCTGTCGTGGCCGCGCCCGCCGCACAGCCGCTCTACGCCGCGGGAACGCCCGTCGCCGCCGTCCCCGTCGCACCCGTCCGTCCCGGGCTCGACGCGGGCCGGTACTGGGCGGGCGTCGGCGCGACCGCCCTGGTCGCCGCGCTCGTCGCGGTCGTCGGCGTCGTCGTCCTGCAGGAGATCCTCGGCATCGACCTGGTCGTCCAGGACGTGTTCGGCACGGACTCGCCCATGACGTCGCTCGTCGTCGGCGCCGTGATCGCCGCCCTCCTCGCCGGTGCGCTGCTGCACGTGCTGGTCCTGACCACGCCGCGGCCCCGCGCGTTCTTCGGCTGGATCGTCGGCCTCGTCACGCTCGTCGCCGCGCTGCTGCCGCTGACGTGGACCGACGACGCGACCTCGGCCGTGGCGACCGGGATCGTCCACCTCGTCATCGGCATCGCGATCTGGTCGCTGCTCTCGGGCGTCCTCACGTGGACGCGCCGGCCCGTGCCGAGGGTCTAGCGGCCGAGCCCGACGGACGCGGTGGTCGTCCGGGACGACGGCCGCGTCCGTCGGCACGCGCTGGCACGATGCAGGCATGGACGAGGCACAGATCCCGACCGAGGCACCCCTCCTGGCCGGGATCAGGGCCGCCCGGGAGACCCTGCGCGGCCGGGGCGACGACGCGGCGGCCGCCGCGCTGACCCACGTCATCGGCGCCGTGGGGTACGCCGAGATGAAGGAGGGGCAGCCCTGGTCGGACGCGCGCGTCCGGTCGCTCGCCGAGACCACGGCGCGCCGGCTCGCCGACGAGGCCGCGCTGTACGAGTCGGCGGGTGACACGGAGCGCGCCGAGGTGGCGCGACGCGGGGTCGCCGCGCTCGAGGGGTACCGGCCGATCCGGCACGAGGGCGGGGCCTGACCGTCGCCAGGCCTCGCCCTCGTCGCCGTCGACCGTCGGGGACGCGCTCAGACGAGGCGGTGCAGCCAGCCGTGGCGGTCGGTCGCGCGCCCGTACTGGATGTCGGTGAGCTCCGCGCGGATGCGACCCGTGACCGGGCCCGTGCCGCCGTCGCCGACCGTGAGGTCGAAGTCGTCGCTCGCGAGCCGGCCGATGGGCGTCACGACCGCGGCCGTGCCGCACGCGAACACCTCGGCGACCGAGCCGTCCTCGATGCCGGCACGGAGCTCGGCGAGCGGGATGGGCCGCTCGTTGACCTCGTGGCCCGCGTCGGACAGGAGCTGCAGGATCGAGCCGCGCGTGACGCCCTCGAGGATCGAGCCCGAGACCGGCGGCGTCGAGGCGCTGCCGTCGGCGCCGATCACGACGATGTTCATGCCGCCGAGCTCCTCGAGCAGCGTGTTCGTCGTCGCGTCGAGGAAGCACACCTGCTCGCAGCCCTTCGCGTAGGCGTTCTGCTGCGGCAGGAGGCTCGCGGCGTAGTTGCCGCCGCACTTCGCGGCACCCGTGCCGCCCGCACCCGCGCGGTGGTACTCGGTGTCGACCCAGATGGACACGGGCGTGAGGCCGCCCGAGAAGTACGGGCCCACCGGTGAGGCGATGACGAGGTACTCGGCCTCGAGCGACGGGCGCACGCCGAGGAAGCTCTCGGAGGCGTACATGAACGGGCGCAGGTACAGGCTGGTCTCCTCGCCCGACGGCACCCAGTCGCGGTCCGTCTGGACGAGCGCGGTGATCGAGCCGAGGAAGTCGGCCTCCGACAGCTGCGGCAGCGCGAGGCGCTGCGCGGACCGGGCGAACCGCGCGGCGTTGGCCTGCGGGCGGAACGTCCAGACGGAGCCGTCGGCGTGCTGGTACGCCTTCAGGCCCTCGAAGATCTCCTGCGCGTAGTGCAGGACGGCGGTCGCGGGGTCGAGCTGCAGCGGGCCGTACTTCTCGACGCGGCGGTCGTGCCAGCCCTCGCCGTCCCGGTAGGAGATGCGGGCCATGTGCTCGGTGAACACGGTGCCGAACTTGGGAGACTCCAGCGCCGCGGCGCGGGTCGCGGGGTCGACCGGGGTGTCCGTCAGCCGGATCTCGAACTGGTCGGCGGACGTGGGTGCTGCGAGGGTGCTCATGTCGGGGGGCCTTTCACCAGGGTCGTTGATGACGGTACCGGTGAGGACGGCCGGGTGGACAGGTCGCGCCAGGACCGTGGGTCGACGCCGGGTCGACCGCGGTCGCGGCGGCGCGGGGAGCGGACGTCAGCCGGCGACGCGCGCGGCGAGGTCCTTGCCCACCTCGGCCGTCGACCGTACTCGCTCGGCCGAGCCGCGCTCGACCAGGTCGGCGGCGACGGCGGCCTCGACGCGGCGGGCCGCGTCCGTCTGGCCCAGGTGGTCGAGCAGGAGCGCGACCGACAGCACCGTGGCGGTCGGGTCGGCCTTGCCCTGGCCCGCGATGTCCGGCGCGGAGCCGTGCACGGGCTCGAACATGCTCGGCGCGGTGCGGTCCGGGTTGATGTTCGCCGACGCGGCCAGGCCGATGCCGCCCGTGATCGCGGCGGCGAGGTCCGTGAGGATGTCGCCGAAGAGGTTGTCCGTGACGATCACGTCGAACCGCGACGGGTTGGTCACGAGGAAGATCGTCGCCGCGTCGACGTGCAGGTAGTCGACCGTGACGTCGGGGAACTCGGCGTTGACGGCCTCGACCGTGCGGCGCCACAGGTGGCCCGCGTGCACGAGGACGTTGTGCTTGTGCACGAGCGTGAGCTTCTTGCGCGGGCGCGCGGCGGCGCGGGCGAACGCGTCGCGCACGACGCGCTCGACGCCGAACGCGGTGTTGACGCTCACCTCGTTCGCGACCTCGGCCGGCGTGCCGACGCGGATCGCGCCGCCGTTGCCGACGTACGGGCCCTCGGTGCCCTCGCGCACGACGACGAAGTCGACCTCGCCGGGGTTCGCGAGCGGGCTCGTCACACCCGGGTACAGGCGCCCCGGGCGCAGGTTGACGTAGTGGTCCAGCGCGAAGCGCAGCTTGAGCAGCAGACCGCGCTCCAGGACGCCCGACGGCACCGACGGGTCGCCGATCGCGCCCAGGAGGATCGCGTCGTGACCGCGGATCGCGTCGAGGTCGGCGTCCGTCAGCGTCTCGCCCGTGGCGTGCCAGCGGCGCGCGCCCAGGTCGAAGTCCGTGGTCGACACCGTGGTGCCCGACCCGTGCAGCGCGGCCTCGAGCACCAGCAGGCCCTGCTCGACGACCTCGGTCCCGATGCCGTCACCGGCGACGACGGCGAGGCGGAGGTCCGGGGCAGGAGCGTTCGGTGCCATGAGAGCACCCTAACGCTCGTCCCAGTGGCCGGAACGGCCATCTCGACAACTGGAATGCGTGCGCCGGACCTGCGGGGCGCTGGCGCGGCGCACGCGCGGCCTCAGTCGACCGGCGGCGTCGGCCCGCTCGTCGGGTAGACGAGCTCGAACCGCTCGGTCACCACGGCCAGGTCCGGCGTGAACCGGTCGTCGCCCAGCACGCGACGCCAGTACTTCTCGTGCTCGGTGCGCCACGACGCGAGCGACAGGTCGTCCTCGCCCTCGGCGCGCGCGTGCTCGTCGCCGACCTGGTCGAACGGCACGACCTCGACCTCGGTCGTGCGCAGCAGCGCGCGCGGCTCGCCCGTGCCGTCCAGGACGATCGACAGGTCGCCCACCACCGGGAGGGCCAGACCCTCGTCCTCGAGCTCCGCCAGGGCCGTCGACGTGCCCGTCTTGCGGCCGTCGAGCACGAGCGCGAGCAGCTGGTCGGCCAGTGCCGGGTTGTCGCCGAACGACCACGACGGCGGCGGGACGACGTCCTTCGGCTGCTCCCCCATCACGGCGTCGAGCTTGCCGAGCCCGAGGTGCCCGCGGGCCGCCTGCCAGAACGCGGTGATCCGCTGGTCCTCGCCCTGCGCGCCGATCGTCGACTGGTCGGTCATCGTCGTCCCTCCGTCGGTGGTGCGCCCATCTTGGCGCGAAGCACGACGGGCGTGCGACCTGGGCGGGAACCCGGTCGCACGCCCGCGGGGCTCGTCGTCAGCCGACCCGCTGTGCTTGTGGTCGCCGAAGCGCTCTGCGCTGCCCTCCGGCACGTGCCGCGCTGCACGCGACCCGTACCTCCGGTCAGCGCGCCGCGCTTCCCTCCACGTAGTCGGAGTCCGACGGCTTGACCCACGCGAAGAGCTTGCGGAGCTCACGGCCCACGGGCTCGATGGGGTGGTTCTGGCCCTTCTCGCGCAGCTCCTTGAACTCCGGCGCGCCGGCGTCCTGGTCGTCGATGAAGCGCTTCGCGAAGGCACCGTTCTGGATGTCCGCGAGCACGGCCTGCATGTTCGCCTTGACGTCCGGCGTGATGACGCGCGGGCCCGAGACGTAGTCGCCGTACTCGGCCGTGTCGGAGACCGACCAGCGCTGCTTGGTGATGCCGCCCTCGAAGATGAGGTCGACGATGAGCTTGAGCTCGTGCAGCACCTCGAAGTACGCGACCTCGGGCTGGTAGCCCGCCTCGGTCAGCGTCTCGAAGCCGTACTGGATGAGCTGCGACACGCCACCGCACAGGACGGCCTGCTCGCCGAAGAGGTCAGTCTCCGTCTCCTCGGTGAAGGTCGTCTTGATGCCCGCGGCGCGCAGGCCGCCGATGCCCTTGGCGTAGGACAGCGCGAGCTTCCACGCCTCACCCGACGCGTCCTGCTCGACGGCGACGATGACCGGCACGCCACGGCCGTCGGCGTACTCGCGGCGGACCAGGTGGCCCGGGCCCTTGGGGGCGACCATGAGGACGTCGTGACCCGCGGCGGGCTTGATGTAGCCGAAGCGGATGTTGAAGCCGTGCCCGAAGACGAGCGCGGCGCCGTCCTTGAGGTTCGGCTCGATCTCGTCGCGGTAGACGATCCGCTGCACCTGGTCGGGCGCGAGGATGACGACGACGTCGGCGTCGCGCACCGCGTCGGCGACCGTCGCGACCTTGAGGCCCTCGTTCTCGGCCTTGGCGCGGGACGCCGAGCCCTCACGGAGGCCGACGGTGACGTCGACGCCCGAGTCGCGCAGGTTCAGGGAGTGCGCGTGCCCCTGGCTGCCGTAGCCGATGACGGCGACCTTCTTGGACTGGATGACCGACAGGTCGGCGTCGTCGTCGTAGAACAGCTCAGCCACGGTGGATCTCCTCGTTCGTGTTCGGTGGTGCGTCGTGAAGGGTGTCAGGCGGAGCGCGAGACGCGCTCGAGCGCCCGGTCCGTGATCGAGCGCGAGCCGCGGCCGATGGCGACCGTGCCGGACTGCACGATCTCACGGATGCCGAACGGCTCCAGGGCGGTCAGGAGGGCGTCGAGCTTGCCGGGGCTGCCCGTCGCCTCGACGACGACGGTGTCCGGGACGACGTCGACGACGTGCGCCCGGAACAGCTGGACGACCTCGAGGACCGACGTGCGCTGCGCGGTGTCGGCCTTGACCTTGACGAGCAGCAGCTCGCGCTGCACCGAGGACGCGTCCTCGAGCTCGACGATCTTGATGACGTTGATCAGCTTGTTGAGCTGCTTCGTCACCTGCTCCAGGGGCAGCTCGTCGACGTCGACGACGACGGTGATGCGCGAGATCTCCTCGTGCTCCGTCGGGCCCACGGCGAGCGAGTGGATGTTGAACGACCGGCGGGCGAACAGGCCGGCGACGCGCGTGAGGACGCCGGGCTTGTTCTCGACCAGCACGGAGAGGGTGTGGCGGCTCATGGGTCAGTCCTCCCGGTCCCACGCGGGGCTGATGCCCCGGGCGTACTGGATGTCGTCGTTGCTCACGCCCGCGGCGACCATCGGCCACACCATGGCGTCGCGCGACACCGTGAAGTCCACGACCACGGGGCGGTCGTCGATCTCGAGCGCGCGCTTGATGGTCGCGTCCACGTCGGCCTTCGACTCGCAGCGCAGGCCCACGCAGCCGTAGGCGTCGGCGAGCTTGACGAAGTCCGGGACGCGCACGGTGCCGTGGCCGGTGTGCAGGTCGGTGTTCGAGTACCGCGACTCGTAGAACAGCGTCTGCCACTGGCGCACCATGCCGAGCGACGAGTTGTTGATGACCGCGACCTTGATCGGGATGTCGTTGATCGTGCAGGTGGCGAGCTCCTGGTTGGTCATCTGGAAGCAGCCGTCGCCGTCGATCGCCCACACCGTGCGGTCGGGCTGGCCGACCTTCGCGCCCATCGCCGCGGGCACGGAGTAGCCCATGGTGCCGAGGCCGCCCGAGTTCAGCCACGAGTTGGGCCGCTGGTACTTGATGAACTGCGCGGCCCACATCTGGTGCTGGCCCACGCCCGCCGCGTACACGGCCTCGGGACCGGACAGCTCGCCGATGCGCTGGATGACGTGCTGCGGGGCCAGGTGGCCGTCCGACGGCTCGTCGTAGCCCAGCGGGAACGTCTCGCGCCACGCGTCGAGCTGCTTCCACCACGCCTCGAGGTCCGGCTTGCCGTGCTGGCCGTGCTCGCGCGCGAGCTCGGGCAGCAGGTCGGTCAGCACCTCGCGCAGGTCGCCGACGATCGGCACGTCGACCGCCTTGTTCTTGCCGATCTCCGCCGGGTCGATGTCGGCGTGCACGACGGTCGCGTGCGGCGCGAAGGACGACAGCTGGCCGGTCACGCGGTCGTCGAAGCGCGCGCCGAGGGCCACGACGAGGTCGGCCTTCTGCAGGGCCGCGACGGCGGCGACGGTCCCGTGCATGCCGGGCATGCCCAGGTGCTGCGGGTGCGTGTCGGGCAGCGCACCGCGGGCCATGAGCGTCGTGACGGCGGGGGCGCCCGACGCGTCGACGAGCGCACGCAGCTCCGCCGCGGCACCCGCGCGGATCACGCCGCCGCCGACGTAGAGCACGGGCCGGCGGGACGTCGCGAGCAGGCGCGCGGCCTCGCGGATCTGCTTGGCGTGCGGCTTGGTCACGGGGTGGTAGCCGGGCAGCGACACCTCCTGCGGCCAGGAGAACGTCGTCGGCGACTGCATGGCCGACTTCGCGATGTCGACGAGCACCGGGCCGGGGCGACCGCTCGCGGCGATGTGGAACGCCTCGGCGATCACGCGCGGGATGTCGTCCGGGTTCGTCACGAGGTAGTTGTGCTTGGTGACCGGCAGCGTGATGCCGACGATGTCGGCCTCCTGGAACGCGTCCGTCCCGATGAGCGACGCGCCGACCTGGCCGGTGATCGCGACGAGCGGCACGGAGTCCATGTGCGCGTCGGCGATCGGGGTCACGAGGTTGGTCGCGCCCGGGCCCGACGTCGCCATGCACACGCCGACCCTGCCCGTCGCGGCGGCGTAGCCGGCGGCCGCGTGGCCGCCGCCCTGCTCGTGCCGGACGAGGATGTGGCGCACCTTGGCCGAGTCCATGAGCGGGTCGTAGGTCGGGAGGATCGCACCGCCGGGGATGCCGAAGACGACCTCGACGCCCTGCTCCTCGAGCGAGCGGACGATCGACTGCGCGCCCGTGACCTTCTCGACCGTCGTCGGGGCGGCCGGGACGCGCTCACGGTCGGCGCGCGGGTGCGCGACGGCGGCGGGGCTGGCCTGCGGGACGGGCGGCGCGGGCGTTCGCGGCGGTGCCGGGTGAGGACCCTGGACCATCGGTGTCTCCCTGGGTGGTGCGGGTGGGGGTGTTGCGTCGGGCCGGAACACAGAAAAACCCCTCGGGCCCCGACGTGAGACGGGACGAGGGGTGCGCGCGCGGACGAGACCTGGGTGCGGTGGCCTCAGCCGGCGCGCTCAGGAAGTACTACGAGGATCGTCTGCACGCGAGCGACCCTACGCCTCCGTCGGTTCGGTGTCACGCCGTCTCACATGATGGTTCACGTGTCCACCCATCGGAAGGGCGGCCGCCCGTCCCCGCAGGTCGGACGGCCGCCCTGATGTGGCGGTCAGCAGGATGTGCCCGTCGCGCACCACTGGTGCCCGACGTCCACCACGAGCCGCGAGCCGCTGCCCGGCCCGGCGAGCACGAACGCCCGGAACGGCAGCCGCGCCCGGACCCCGAGCCCGACGGTCGTCACGCTCTCGAAGCTGCCCGCCCACACGACGTCACGGAACGTGCGGTACCCGGAGGTGTCGACGAGCCGGCCGCCGGAGCCGACGAACCAGGAGTCCGTCGGGACGACGCCCGCCCAGGCGACGACCTCGAGCCTCGCGCCGCCGCGGACGGTCACGGGTTCACCGGACCCGTCCTGCCGGACGACGTCGACGTAGCGCACGGACCATCCGCCGAGCGGCGAGTCGAGGTCCAGGACGAGCCGGTCGTAGCACGTGTGGCGACCGGCGCGGACGCCCACGACGTGCTCCGCCGACGGCCCCGAGGCCGACTTGGCGAGAGAGCCCCACACCTGGCCGCAGTAGGGCGCTGCGGACGCGGCGGGGGCGGAGAGCAGGTGCAGACCTGCTACGAGGACCAGCGTGAGGACAGACACGATCCACTTGCGCATGAAGCACCACCTCGGGAAACGAAGGACAGGGGAACCCCCTGGTGGTGCGGTGCCGGGAACGAGGACGTCGTCGTCGTCGGCCGGCATCGGAACTCGCCCGCGCTGTGGGTGGCGTGCGGACGGGCGGCAGGCCGGTGCCCACACCCGAAGGAGCCGCCGCGGCCCCACGTGGATACGTCGTGACCGGATCTGGTCGCAGAGTCGGCCCGTGGAAGCGCCGCGCGACCGCGGACGGAGCGCCGCCGTCAGGCAGCGGGCTCCGGGTCGAAGTCGAACGCCGGCAGGCCGTCGATGCTCGTGCGGTTCTTCTGCCGCCGGTACGCCGCCTGGCCGTCGGCGCCCTTGCGCTCCATGTACGGCGGGAGCAGGTCGCGCTCGCCGACGTAGTCCATCAGCGGCACGCCGTACCCGCAGGAGTCGGAGACGCGCTCGACGTCCACGACGACGACCGCGCGCGCCCCGCGCGTCTCGGGGAAGAGCGCGAGCAGCTCGGCGAAGCCGTCGTCGTAGAGGGTCACGAACCGGCCGTGACCGTGCAGGCGCACGATGTTCGGCGGACCCTCGAACGCGCAGAACATGACCGTGATCCGGCCGTTCTGCCGCAGGTGGGCGATCGTCTCGGCACCGCTCGCCGTGAGGTCGAGGTAGGCGACGGTGTGGTCGTCGAGGACCACGAACGACCCGTCGACGCCCTTGGGGGACACGTTGACCCGCCCGTCGGGCCCGCTCGGCGCCGTCGCCACGAAGAAGACGTGCTGCGCGAGGAGGAAGCGACGCATCCGCTCGTCGATCCGCTCGTGGACCTTGCCCATCGTGCCGCCTCCCGTCGTGCCGCCGTGCGTCGCCGCCCCGTCACGCTAGCCGCCGCGGCCCGGGACGGGACGACCACGTCCGCGCGCCGGTCACCGCGCACGTCGCACCGCGCGTCGCACCGCGTCGCGCCGCGTCGCACCGCGTCGCACCGCCGGAGACGGTCACGCCCCCGGAAGGATGCCCCGCTCGATCGCGACCGTCACCGCGCGCGTCCGGTCGTCGACGCCGAGCTTCGCGAACGCCCGCAGCAGGTGGGTCTTGACCGTCGCCTCGGTGATGAACAGCTCCCGCCCGATCGCGGCGTTCGACAGCCCGCGCGCGACGCCCGCGAGCACCTCCTGCTCGCGGGCCGTGAGGCGTTCGGCGTCGCCGCGGACCTGCTGCACGAGCCGGCGCGCGACCGACGGCGAGAGCGCCGACTCGCCCCGCGCGGCCGCCCGCACGCCCGCGACGAGCTGGTCGCGCGGCGTGTCCTTGAGCAGGTAGCCGGTCGCCCCCGCCTCGACCGCGCGCAGGATGTCGGTGTCGGTCTCGTACGTCGTGAGCACCAGGACCCGCACGCCCGGCAGCGTGCTCGTGATCGTCGCGGTCGCGCTCGCGCCGTCGAGCACGGGCATGCGCAGGTCCATGAGGACGATGTCGGGACGCAGCGTCTCGGCGAGCGCGACCGCCTGCGCGCCGTCCCCCGCCTCGCCGACCACCTCGAGGTCCGGCTCGACCGCGAGCATGCCCGCGAGCCCCGAGCGCACCACGGGGTGGTCGTCCGCCAGCAGCACCCGGATCGTCACGCGTCCTCCCCCGTCCCGTCCGCGGTCCGCCGCCCGGTGGCGCGCCCGCCGTCCGGCGCGGGCGTGCGTGCGGGGCGCGCGCCGTCCGGCGCAGGCCCCGCCGCGGGCGTCGCGGCGCCGCTCGGCAGGGTGACCGCCACGCGGGTGCCGCCGCCCGGTCCGCTGCCGACCTCGAGCGTCCCGCCACCCGCGTCGACGCGCTCGCGCATGCCCCGCAGGCCGACGCCCTCGACGGCCCCCGCCGGAAGTCCGCGGCCGTCGTCGACGACCTCGAGCCGCACGTCGTCACCGTCGCGCCCCACCGCGAGCCGCACGACCGACGCGCCGGCGTGCTTGCGGACGTTCGCGAGCGCCTCCTGCGCGGCGCGCAGCAGCACGACCGCGTGCTCGGGCCCCACGGCGCCGAGCGCCGGGAGCCCGTCGACCTCGACCCGGACGCCCGTCTCGGCCTCGAAGCGTGCCGCGAGGCGGTCGAGCGCGTCGCCGAGCGTCCCCCGCTCGAGCTCGGGCGGGCCGAACGCGGCGACGAGCGCGCGCGCCTGCGCGAGGTTGTCGCGCGCGACCTGCTCGATCTGGCCGACGCGCTCCGTCGCGGGCCCCACGCGGTCGCGCGCCAGCTCGGCCGACGCCGCCTGCGCGAGCATGACGACGCTCGTGAACCCCTGGGCGAGCGTGTCGTGGATCTCCTGGGCGAGCCGCGCGCGCTCCGCGAGCACACCGGCCGCGTGGTGCGTCGACGCGAGCTCCGCCTGCGCCGCACCCAGCTCCTCGACGAGCGCCGCGCGCACCTCGCTCTGCTCCGAGACCCACGTGATCCACAGCCCGAGCGCGATGGCGAAGACGAGGCCCGTGCCGGCCTGCCCGACCAGCTCGGCGGCGTCGGCGACCGTCGCGACCGCGCCCGGCTCGCGCACGACGATCGCGGCCGTGAACGCGACCGTGAGCAGCACGCTCCACAGCACGCCCTCGAGGCGGCGGGTCGCGAAGAACCAGATCTGCGAGTAGCCGACGAAGAGCAGCACCGCGCCGAGCTCGGAGAGCCCGACCTCCAGCACGACGACCGTGACGAGCACCGCGAGGTACGTGCGGGTCAGACGGACGTCACCGCGCTTGGCCCCGCGCCGCCCGAGCGCGAGGTACGCGACCACGAGCCCCACCAGCAGGACGACCGCGACGACCGCGTCGCGGACCGAGCGGACCTCGATCGCGATCGACACCCCGGCGACCGCGGTGATCGCGTAGAAGCCCACGTCCCAGCCGCGCAGCGCCCGGACCCAGAACTCGTGCCGCGCGACCGGTCGGGGCATTCGCGTGGTCATGGCGCCGAGCCTGCCACGCAGCACCCCGACCACGACGCGCCGCGCGCCGACCGGGACCCGACCGGGCGGACGGGGGCGTCCCCCTCCCGGGCGCCCCCGCCCGCCGAGCGGGCTCCGTCAGCCGTCGTCACGACGACGCCAGCGGAACCACCGCGCCCCGACCACGAGCCCGGCGACGAACCACACGCCCAGCACGAGCGCGGCACCCGCCAGGTCGACGTCGCCCGCGACCGCGTCCGGCAGGAAAGCGGCCTGCATGCCCTCGACGAGCCACCGCAGCGGGAACACCGACGCGACCTGCTGCATCCACGTCGGCAGCGAGTCCCACTGGAAGAAGACGCCGGAGATGAACTGCAGCACCAGGACGATCGGTGTCACGACGGCGCTCGCCGAGCGGCCCGAGCGCGGCACCGACGAGAACGCGACGCCGCACACCGAGCCCGCGGCCGTGCCGAGCAGGTACACCCAGGCGAACGTCGCCCAGTCACCGGCCGTCGACGGCAGGGTCACGTCGAACAGCGTCGCGGCGACCGCCAGCAGGATCGCGGTCTGCACGAGCCCGCTGCCGAGCACCTGGCCGATCTTGCCGAGGAAGTACGCCGACGCCGGCATCGGCGTGCCGCGCAGCCGCTTGAGGCCGCCCTCGTCACGCTCGACCGAGATGGAGATCGCGAGCGACTGGAAGCTCGACAGCATGACGCCCGTCGCGAGCATGCCCGGCAGGAAGTACTGCGCGAACGGGATCTCGACGTCGCCCGCCTGCACGGTCGCACCGTCCTGGCCGAAGACCGTCGCGAAGATCGCCATCATGATCACGGGGTAGGCGAAGATGAACACGACCGCGTCGCGCTCGCGGAAGAACACGCGCAGCTCGTAGGCGGCGCGGACCAGACCGAGCCGCAGGACGCCGGGGACGGCGGCGCGGCGCACGGCCGGCAGGGCGACGGTGCTCATCGCAGGACCTCCACGGGGGTGTCGGCGGGCGCGTCGGCGCCCTGGAGCAGGCCGAGGTAGACGTCCTCGAGCGTGGGCCGCAGCACCTCGAGGCCCGGCACGTCGCCGAGCCGCGCGAGCAGGTCGGCGACCGTGCGGGACGCGTCGTCGGTGCGGACCTCGTGCCGGCGACCGTCCTCGACCCACCGCACGAGCGCCCGGCGCGCGTCGCGGCCCCCCAGGTCGGCCGGGGTGCCCTCGGCGACGACGCGGCCCGACGCGACCACCACGACACGGTCGGCCAGGCGCTCCGCCTCCTCGAGGTAGTGCGTCGTCAGCAGGATCGTCGTGCCGTCGGCGCGCAGACCCTCGACGAGGTCCCAGAACGAGCGGCGCGCCTGCGGGTCGAAACCCGTCGTCGGCTCGTCGAGGAACACGAGCTCGGGCCGTCCGACGATGCCGAGCGCCACGTCGAGCCGGCGGCGCTGGCCGCCCGACAGCTGCCGGGCGCGGGTGCGGACCTTCTCGCGCAGGCCGACCGCGTCGATGACCCCGTCCGGGTCGCGCGGGTCCGGGTAGAAGCGCGAGAAGTGCCGGACGAGCTCGCCGACGGTCGCCTCCGCGAGGTCGTTCGTGCCCTGCAGGACGATCCCGAGGCGGGAGCGCCACACGCGGCCGGCCGTCTGCGGGTCCTCGCCGAGGACGCGCACGTGGCCGTCGTCGCGGTGCCGGTAGCCCTCCAGGATCTCGACGGTCGTCGTCTTGCCCGCGCCGTTCGGCCCGAGGATCGCCACGATCTCGCCGCGGTCGACGCGCAGGTCGAGGCCGTCGACGGCCTGCTTGGGTCCGTAGTGCTTGCGCAGTCCCGCGACCTCGATCGCGGGGCCACCTGCCGGTGTCGTCATGCCCCTCAGCGTGGCCGCGCACCACCGGGCGCCGCGACGACCGACGGGCCGTCCCGTCCGTCCACCGATCGGTTGACGCGGCGGCGCGTCGGAGGTCCCCGCGGGCTCCCGGCCGAGCGGGCCCGACCCGTGGCCCCTGAGTCAGGCGACGTCGCGCAGGCGGAACGACAGCCACCCGCCGACGAGCGCGACGGCGACGACGACCAGCACGACGAGCGCCCCCTGTCCCGCCGAGACCGTGTGCAGCACGGGATCGCAGAGCTCCTCGCCCGCGTGCGCCGGGTCGGGCACGCACGACGGGACGACGTAGTACGCGCTGCCCGCGGTCCACGCCGAGACGTTGGTCGACAGCGGCAGCCACCGCGACTCCGGCAGCACGAGCGGCAGGGCGCTCTCGGTGGCCGCGACCCACCAGACGGCGACGCCGGTCACCGCGGCGGCGTGCCGCAGCGCGAACGCGAGGCCGACGCCGACGGCCGCGAACGCGGGACCGACCGCGAGCCAGCGCCCGGCCGTGGCCAGCAGCTCCCCCCACCCGCCGACCGGCTCCCCCACCGCGAGCCCGTTGACCACGCCGACGGCGAGCAGCGCGAGGACCAGCGTCACGAGCGGCGCGACGACGCACGGCACCGCGGCGACCGCGGCGGACGCGAGCCTCGTCACGAACACGTGGCCCCGCCGCGGCGCGAACGTCAGCCACGTGCCCATCGCGCCCGACGCGAAGTCGGCGGTCACGAGCCCGACGCCCACCATGAGGCAGCCCAGCGTGAGCATGACCCCGACCGAGGGCAGCCGTTCGACGACCAGGGCCGCGACGTCGGGCCGCACCTCCTGGTAGCGCTCGGGGACCGGTGGCCGCGACGCGCAGACGGCCGACGCCTGCTCGGGCGGCAGGTCCGGGTGCACGGACGGGTCGTCCGCGTCGCACGGCGCCACGAGCTCCTGCCAGGCGGCGAGGTCGGTCCGGTACGCCTCGTCCGCCGCGGCGACCTGGGCGGCGCTCGGCGGGCGTGACTCCCACCAGCCGCTCAGCACGAGTCCCAGCACGCCGAGCACGACGCCGGCGGACACGAACCAGACGAACGGGCGGGCGCGCGCACGCGCGAGCTCGGCCCGCAGCAGCCGCGTCACGCGGCACCCGCCGGTGCGACGGCGTCCGGCCGGACGGTCGACGGCCGCGCACCGGTCAGCTCGAGGAACACCGACTCGAGGTCGCGGCGCAGGACGACGACCTCGTCGGCGAACACCTCGCCGCGCGCGAGGGCCTCGTTGACGTGCGACGGTCCGGGCGCGCCCGCGACCTCGACGGTGCGGCCGTCCACCTGCACGGCCCAGCCGCGGGCGGCGAGCAGCGCGTGCGCGCGCGCCGGGTCGGCGACCGTGACCCGCACGCGCGCGGAGCCCTCGCCCGCGAGGAGCCCGGCGACGGTGCCCTCGGCCACGAGCCGCCCGCGCGCGACCACGGAGACGGTGTCGGCGACCTGCTCGACCTCGGCGAGGATGTGGCTGGACACCAGGACCGTGCGGCCCTCGTCGGCGAGCCCGCGCATCGTGGCGCGGATGTCCCGGATGCCCTCCGGGTCGAGGCCGTTCGTCGGCTCGTCGAAGATCAGCAGGTCGGGGTCCTTCAGGAGCGTCGCCGCGATCGCGAGCCGCTGCTTCATGCCGAGCGAGTAGCGGCGGAACTGGTCGACGCCACGGTCCCGCAGGCCGACGCGTTCGAGCACCTCCTCGACGCGCGTGTGCGGGACGTCGACCGCGGTCGCGAGGAGGCGCAGGTTGCGGCGACCCGAGAAGCCCGGCACGAACTTGGGGTTCTCGACGATCGCCCCGACGCGGCCGATCACGTCGGGCAGCCGCTCCGGCACCGGCGTTCCGAACAGGTGCACCGACCCGGCGTCGGGCCGCGCGAGCCCGAGCAGCATGCGGATCGTCGTCGTCTTCCCCGAGCCGTTCGGTCCGAGGAACGCGTGCACGCCGCCCGCGGGCACGGTGAGGTCGAGGTGGTCGACCGCGACCACCTCGCGCAGCGAGAACGTGCGGTACGTCTTGCGCAGCCCGCGCACGCGCACGGCGGGATCCCTGCCAGCGTCGATGTCGGACCTCCCCTCGTCCGTCCCATCGGCACGGGCACCGCTGCACGACCACGGCACGTGCCGTCTTCACCCGCCCGGCCCAACCTCCGACGTCGCGGGGCGCGCGGGCCTAGCCTCGGAGGACGCCGACGAGGAGGGGCCATGACGAGGATCCGGAGGGCGTCCGCGGGGGCGCTCGTCGCGCTGGTGCTGGGGACGACGGCCGCGTGCGACACCGGCGGAGCGGGGACACCTGAGCCGACGCCCACCGCGAGCGCGAGCCCGAGCCCGAGCGGGACACCGACCCCGTCCGCGACCGCGTCGCCGAGCGCGGCCCCGGAGGCCGAGCCGTCGGAGGGGTTCTCGCCCGCGACCACGACCGCGACGGCCGAGCCGTCGGACGCGCACGTCACCGTGGTCGACGTGCGTGTCGGCACGCACGACGGGTACGACCGGGTCGTCTACGAGGTCGCGGGCGTCGGCGTCCCGGGCTACCGCGTCGAGTACGTCGACCAGGCCGTGCAGGACGGCAGCGGCGAACCGGTGGTCGTCGCGGGCGACGCGGTGCTCGACGTCTGGCTCACCGGCACCGGCTACCCCGACGACACCGGGCACGACGAGTTCGCGCAGGACGTCGGGCCGCGCGAGGGCACGGTCGTCGAGGTCACGCGGCCGCTGACGTTCGAGGGCATGACGCAGTCCGTGATCGGCGTCGCGGGCGAGCGGCGGCCGTTCCGGGTGTTCGTGCTGCAGGACCCGGTGCGCGTCGTGGTGGACGTCCAGTCGTCCTGACGACGGCGGCGTCGTCGCGCTGGTCGTCGCCCGTGGGGCGCCGGCGCGCCGGCCGGCGCCCGCTCAGCGCGCGGCGCGCCGGACCTGCGCCTCCCACGGCCGCAGCCGGACCCGTCCGCCGGCGTCCGGCACCGCGTCGTCGGCGTAGTTGCCGAGGACGAGCGTCGAGCCGGCAGCGACGTCGAGCGTGACGTCCTGCGCGTCACCCGAGAAGTTCCCGAGCACCAGCAGGGTGTCTCCCTCGAGCGACCGCGTGAACGCGTAGACGTGCTCGTGGTCGGGCAGCAGCATCGTGAAGTCGCCGAGCGCGACGACGGGGTCGGTGTGCCGCAGCTCGATCAGGCGGCGGTAGTGGTGGAAGACCGAGCGGTCGTCGGCGCGCGCGGCGGCGGCGTTGACCTCGACGTGGTTCGGGTTGACGGGCAGCCACGGCGTCCCGGTGGTGAAGCCGGCGTGCTCGGTCGCGTCCCACTGCATGGGCGTGCGCGCGTTGTCGCGGCTCATCGCGGCGAGCCCGTCGAGCAGCTCGTCATCGGTCGCGTGGCCGTGCTCGCGGGCCTCCGCGACGTGCCGCAGCGACTCGATGTCGCGGTAGTCGTCGAACGAGTCGAACCGCGCGTTCGTCATCCCGAGCTCCTCGCCCTGGTAGACGTACGGCGTCCCGCGGTGCAGGTGGAGCACGGTCCCGAGCATCGTCGCGGACTCGCGCCGGTAGGCGCCGTCGTCGCCGAACCGGGAGACGATGCGCGGCTGGTCGTGGTTGTTCCAGTAGAGGCTGTTCCACCCGACGTCGACGAGCTCGGCCTGCCAGCGGCCGAACGACGCCTTGAGGTCGCGCAGCCGCAGCGGCCGCACGTCGAACTTGCCGCCCGGGCCGTGGTCGAGGCCGACGTGCTCGAACTGGAACACCATGTCGACCTCGGCGCGCGCCGGGTCCGTGAACAGGCGCGCGTGCTCGACGGTGACGCCCGGCATCTCGCCCACCGTCAGCAGCCGGTCGGACCGGCCGGCGAACACCTCGCGGTGCATCTCGGCGAGGAACTCGTGGATGCGCGGGCCGTTCGTGTACGCCGCGCTGCCGTCACCGAGCACCCCGTCGCGGACGGGACCGTCGGGCAGCGCCGGGTCCTTCGAGACGAGGTTGATGACGTCCATCCGGAAGCCGTCGACCCCGCGGTCGAGCCACCAGCGCATCATCGCGTGGACGGCCTGCCGGACCTCGGGGTTCTCCCAGTTGAGGTCGGGCTGCTTGCGGCTGAACAGGTGCAGGTAGTACTCGCCGGTGGCCTCGTCGAGCTCCCAGGCCGGTCCCGAGAAGAACGACCGCCAGTTCGTCGGCTCGGCCCCGGGCTGCCCGGGCGCCATGCCGTGCCGCGGAGGGCGCCACCAGTACCAGTCGCGCTTGGGGCTGTCCGCCGACGACCGCGACTCGACGAACCACGGGTGCTCGTCGGACGTGTGGTTGACGACGAGGTCCATGACGAGCCGCATGCCGCGCTCGTGCAGCGCCGCGAGCAGCGCGTCGAGGTCGGCGAGCGAGCCGAACGACGGGTCGACGTCCTGGTAGTCGCTGATGTCGTACCCGTTGTCGTCCTGCGGCGACGGGTAGATGGGCGACAGCCAGACGACGTCCACGCCGAGCGCGGCGAGGTGGTCGACGTGGTCGAGCACGCCCCGCAGGTCCCCCACGCCGTCGCCGTCGGAGTCGGCGAACGAGCGCGGGTACACCTGGTAGACGACGGCGCGGGTCCACCACGGGGCGTCCTCGACGGTCCACGTCATGCGATCCAGACCCTTCCTCCCGGTCGTCAGACCACCCGCGTCGGCGGCCACCCCCGCTGGGCGGGCGGGGACCATTGGCGGCGGCCCGAGTCTTCGTGAGCGTGTCACGGCGGGCGCCGGACGGCGCGTCGTGGGAGCAGCGGCCGCAATGCCCCGGCACGCGGGAACAACTCCCCCTTGCGCATCGACTTTCCACGATGGAAACTACTCGCATGACGGAACACGGGACGACCCCCGCGCCCACGCCCGACGAGGCCCGCGCACTCCTCGCCCGCTCCGCCGCCGCGGCCGGCACCCTGCGCGCGAACGGCCAGAACCGGCACGCCCTGTGGCTGACCGGCCACGCCGCGTCGACGTTCATGTTCTTCGTGGGGCTCGCCACGATCCCCGACGACACGGGGGCCCTCACCCTCGCGGGTGCGTACGGCCTGACCCTGCTCGTCCTGTCGCTCGCCTGGCTGCGCGGTGCTCCCGTGACCAAGCAGGGCATGGGCCTGCGGTGGGTCGCCGCGGTCACGACGTGGGGCGTCGTGTACGCGATCGCGCTGGTGGTCGGGCTCACCTGGTTGCGCGAGTCCGTGCTCTGGTGGCTCGCCGCGGCGGTCCTCGCCACGTTCCCCCTGGCGCGCGGGGCGTGGCGCGAGGCGCAGGCGTGACACCGCCGCTGCCCGGCCCCGACGCGGTCGGCGAACCGGCGCGTGCCCGGCTCGACGAGGTCATCCACTCCCCTGTGCGGCTGTCCGTGGTCGCCGCGCTCGCCGCGACCGACGAGGCCGAGTTCGGCGCGGTGCGCGACGCCGTCGAGATCAGCGACTCCGCGCTCTCCAAGGCCGTCACCGTGCTCGAGCAGGCGGGGTACGTGAGGGTCCGCAAGGGCTACGTCGGCAAGCGCCCGCGCACGTGGCTCGCCCTCACCCCCGACGGCCGCACCGCCCTCCGGGACCACCTCGCGGCCCTCCGCGCGATCGCCGGCGACTGAGTCGGTCTCCCCTCGACCGGCCGCCTGACGCGCGGTCGCGCCGAGTTCGCCGGTCGGCGCCGAGTTCGCCGGTCGGCGCCGAGTTCGTCAGCTCGAGGTGACGAGCTCGGCGCGTGCTGACGAACTCGCGCGCCTTCCTGGTCTGGCGAGCCCGGACGACGTCAGCTCAGGACCGCGCCCTTGGACGCGGACTGGACGAGCTTCTGGTACTTGCCGAGGACCCCGCGCGTGTAGCGCGGCTCGATCGGCGCCCAGCCCGCGCGGCGCGCGGCGAGCTCTGCGTCGTCGACCAGCAGGTCCAGCGTCGCGTGCGCGACGTCGAGGCGGATCCGGTCGCCGTCGCGCACGAACGCGATCGGCCCCGCGTCGACCGCCTCGGGCGCGATGTGGCCGACGCACAGGCCCGTCGTCCCGCCGGAGAAGCGGCCGTCAGTGATGAGCAGGACGTCCTTGCCGAGCCCCGCACCCTTGATGGCCCCGGTGATCGCGAGCATCTCGCGCATGCCCGGCCCGCCCTTCGGGCCCTCGTACCGGATGACGACGACGTCGCCCGCCTGGATCGTGCCGTCCTCGAGGGCGTCGAGCGCCGCACGCTCGCGCTCGAACACGCGCGCGGTGCCCTCGAAGACGTCGGAGTCGAAGCCCGCCGACTTCACGACCGCACCCTCGGGCGCGAGTGAGCCGTGCAGGATCGTGATGCCGCCCGTGCGGTGGATCGGGTCGTCGAGCGCGCGCAGGATCTTGCCGTCCGGGTCGGGCGGCGCGATGTCGGCGAGGTTCTCTGCGACCGTCTTCCCCGTGACCGTGAGGCAGTCGCCGTGCAGCAGGCCCGCGTCGAGCAGCGCCTTCATCAGCACGGGCACGCCGCCGATCCGGTCGACGTCGTTCATGACGTAACGGCCGAACGGCTTGAGGTCGCCGAGGTGCGGCACGCGCGCCGCGACCCGGCTGAAGTCGTCGAGCGTGAGGTCGACCTCGGCCTCGTGCGCGATCGCGAGCAGGTGCAGGACGGCGTTGGTCGAGCCGCCGAACGCCATGACGACCGCGATGGCGTTCTCGAACGCCTCCTTCGTCATGATCTGGCGCGCTGTGATGCCGCGGCGCAGCAGCTCGACGACGGCCTCGCCCGAGCGCCGCGCGAACTGGTCGCGCCGACGGTCCGCCGACGGCGGCGCGGCGGAACCGGGCAGCGACATGCCCATCGCCTCCGCGACCGACGCCATCGTGTTCGCCGTGTACATGCCGCCGCACGCGCCTTCGCCCGGGCAGATCGCGCGCTCGATGCGGTCGACGTCCTCCCGGCTCATCAGACCGCGCGCGCACGCCCCGACGGCCTCGAACGCGTCGATGATCGTGACGTCCTTCTCGGTGCCGTCGGACAGCTTGACCCAGCCCGGCATGATCGAGCCCGCGTAGAGGAAGACGCTCGACAGGTCGAGGCGCGCCGCCGCCATGAGCATCCCCGGGAGCGACTTGTCGCACCCGGCCAGCAGCACCGACCCGTCGAGCCGCTCGGCCATCATCACCGTCTCGACCGAGTCCGCGATGACGTCGCGGCTGACGAGCGAGTAGTGCATGCCCTCGTGCCCCATCGAGATGCCGTCGGACACCGAGATCGTGCCGAACTCGAGCGGGTACCCGCCGCCCGCGTGCACGCCGTCCTTGACCGCCTTCGCCAGCCGGTCCAGCGACAGGTTGCACGGCGTGATCTCGTTCCACGAGGACGCGACACCGACCTGCGGCTTCGCGAAGTCCTCGTCACCCAGGCCGACCGCCCGCAGCATCCCGCGGGCCGCCGTCGCCTCCAGACCGTCCGTGACCTGCCGCGACCGCGGCTTGATGTCGACCGTGCCGTCCTGCGTCGTCGTCATGAGCCGAGACTAGGCACGGCCCGCCCGCCCGGCATCCGCCTCGCCGCGGTGACGCTCGCGTGACGCAGACCACGTGCGCCGGGCGGGTGCTGTCCTCCCGCGACGCTCACGCGCGTCCCGCTCGTGCCGATCCGACGGACGAAGGACCGTGCCGGTCCTCCCGACGTGCGGTCAGCAGCCCCGCACCCCCGCGCGCCGGGCGCGCAGGACCGAGACCCCGGAGGCGTCGATGACCGCGTCGGACGTCGCGTCGGCCCGCGCGCGCGTGCTGGCCGCCGTCACGTGGCGACGCTTCCTCGTGGTCGGGCTCGCGCTCACCGCCGCCGTCATGGTCGTCCCCGGCTGGACGGGTGAGCTGCTGTGGGACGTCGTCCCCGTGCTCGCGTGCGGCGCGATGGCCCTCGGCGTCCACCGGCACCCACGACCCGTCGCGCGCGCGTGGTGGTGGCTCACCGCGGGCACGGCGTGGTGGGCGGCGACCGACCTCGTGTGGACCGGCTGGTACGTCGCGACAGGTGACGCGGACGCGATCCCGTGGTGGTTCGACATCGCGTACATGCCCTCCTACGCGCTGCTCACCGTCGGGTTCACGCTGCTCCCCCGCAACTCGCTGCGGTCCCGGCACGAGAGCGCGACGATGGACGCGGTCGTCGTGGTCGTCGGAGCGGCGATGCTCTACTGGGCGCTCGTCTTCCGCAGCTTCCTCGGTCACGAGGCGCTCGAGGACTCGGGGCACGTCATCGCGATCGCCTCGCTCGGGACAGGCCTCGCCGTGGTGCTCATGGCGTCCCGCCTGCTGTTCCGCTACGGCGCACGCAACCGGGCGTACCTGCTGCTCGGCGCGGGCGTCGCGGCGTCCACGACGGGGGACGTCCTCTACACGCTGACCCTCATCGGCGACGGCGCCCCCGGCATCTCGCTGCTCGACACGTCGCTCGCGGAGGGCGTCGGGAGCGCCGGCTGGCTCGTGTGGTTCGTGCTGTTCGGCGCGGCCGCGCTGCACCCGGGCGTCGTGGGGTCACCGGACGCCGAGCCGAGCCGGGGCCTGACCCTCGCACGCGGTGTCGTGTTCTTCGTCATCGCGTCCCTCGGTCCCGCCGCGCTGCTGCTCACGTTCCGCGTCGGGTCGACCGTGACGATGGCCTGGTCCGACCTGGCCGTGCCCGTGCTGGCCGTGACCGCGCTGTCCGCGTTCCTCGTCGCCCGGCTCGTCGTCGGCACGAGCACCGCGCAGCGACGTGCGATCGCGCTCGACCGGCAGGCCGCCGAGCTCGCGCACGCGCTGCACGAGCAGAACGCGCTCCAGCAGCTGCTCAGCCACCAGGCGCAGCACGACCCCCTCACGGGCCTCGGCAACCGGACGCGCTTCACCGAGCGCCTGTCCGCGCCCGACCGCCGCGGGACCGGTGAGCGCGCGGTGCTCATGGTCGACCTCGACGGGTTCAAGACCGTCAACGACGACCACGGCCACCACGCGGGCGACGACCTCCTCGTGCAGGTCGCGCGACGGCTGCGGCGCGTCGTCGGCGGTGACGACACGCTCGCGCGGCTCGGCGGCGACGAGTTCGCGGTCGTGCTCGAGGACACGCACGAGTCCGACGCACGCGACGTCGCGACACGCGTGGTGCGCGCGCTCGGCGAGCCGTTCCTGGTCGACGGGCGGACGGTCCGCATCACGTCGAGCGTGGGCGTGCGGCTGGTCGACGCGTCCGTCGAGCCGCAGGCGACGCTGCGCGATGCCGACCTGGCGCTGTACGCCGCGAAGGCCGCCGGCAAGAACCAGGTGCGCCTGTTCGACCCGAGCCTGCGTGTCGCGCAGGACCGGCGCTCGCACCTCGCGGAGGGCCTGCGGCACGCGGTCGAGCGCGACGAGCTCGTCGTGCACTACCAGCCCGTCGTGTCGCTCGGCACCGGCCGGGTGCAGTCGGTCGAGGCGCTGCTGCGCTGGCAGTCACCCGACGGTCTCGTCATGCCCGACGGGTTCATCCCGGTCGCCGAGGAGACCGGCCTGATCGTCCCGATCGGGGAGCACGTGCTGCGCCGGGCCTGCGCCGACGTGCGTCCGTGGTTCGAGCGGCACGGCGTGCGCGTGCACGTCAACGTCTCCGCACGCCAGCTGCGCGAGCCGGACGTCGTCGAGCGGGTGCTGCGGGCGCTCGACGACGCGGGCCTGCCCGGCCGCGCGCTCGTCCTCGAGATCACCGAGACCGCGCTGCTCGCCGCCGAGGAGCCCGAGGCGACGCTCGTCGAGTCGCACCTCGCGCGGCTGCGCGAGCACGGCGTGCGGGTCGCGATCGACGACTTCGGGACCGGCTACTCGTCGCTCGCCTACCTCCAGCGCCTGCCCGTCGACATCGTCAAGATCGACGGCGCCTTCACGCGCTTCGCGGCCGAGCCTGGCGAGGAAGGGCGTCGCCGGCGCGCGCTCGCGAGCGCGATCGTCGACCTGTGCCGGAGCCTCGACCTGCCCGCGGTCGCCGAGCAGATCGAGACCGACGACGAGGCCGACGCGCTGCGGGCGCTCGGCTGCCCCGAGGGCCAGGGCTACCTGTTCGGCCGCCCGGCCCCGCGCGAGGACATCGGGCCGCTCCTGGAGCGGCCCCCGCGCGTCGCGACCGTCCCCCGCCCCCGCCCGGCGCAGGACAGCCGTCGCCCGGTGTGACGGGACCCGAGGGGTGCTCGTGGCCGGGCGTCGGGGTCAGGCGCGACGGATGCGGCTCACGTCGCGGACGGCACCACGGTCGGCCGACGTCGCCATCGCGGCGTACGCCTGGAGCGCCGGCGACACGTACCGGTCACGGTTCACCGGCTGCCACGGGTTCTCCGACGCCTCCATCTTGGCGCGCCGGTCGGCGAGGACCTCGTCGGGGACGTTGATGCGGATGAGCCGCGTCTCGACGTCGATCTCGATCTCGTCGCCGTCCTCGATCAGGCCGATCGCGCCGCCGGCCGACGCCTCCGGGGAGACGTGCCCCACGGAGATGCCCGACGAGCCGCCGGAGAACCGGCCGTCGGTGATGAGCGCGCACACCTTGCCGAGCCCCCGGCCCTTGATGAACGACGTCGGGTAGAGCATCTCCTGCATGCCGGGACCGCCCGACGGGCCCTCGTACCGCACGACGACGACGTGGCCCGGCTGGACCTCCTTGCGGAGGATCTTGTCGACGGCCTCGTCCTGCGACTCGCACACGAGCGCGGTGCCGACGAAGTGGAACAGCTCGGGGTCGATGCCCGCGGTCTTGATGATCGCGCCGTCCTCGGCGAGGTTGCCGCGCAGCACGGCCAGGCCACCCTCGACGGTGTACGCGTGCGCGACGTCGCGGATGCAGCCGTTCACGGCGTCGGTGTCGAGCGACTCCCAGACGTTCGACGTCGAGAAGGCCTGCGTCGTCCGGACGCCACCGGGGGCCGCGCGGAAGAGCGCGAGCGCCCGCTCCGTCGCCTTGCCGCCGCGGATGTCCCAGTCGTCGAGCCACGCGCGGAGCGTCGGCGTGTGCACCGACGTGACGTCGTGGTCGAGCAGGCCTGCGCGGTCGAGCTCGCCGAGCAGCGCGGGGATGCCGCCCGCGCGGTGCACGTCCTCCATGTGGAAGTCGGGGTGGTTCGGCGCGACCTTCGACAGGCACGGCACGCGGCGGCTGATCGCGTCGATGTCCGCGAGCGTGAAGTCGAGCTCGGCCTCCTGCGCGGCGGCGAGCACGTGCAGGACGGTGTTGGTCGAGCCGCCCATCGCGACGTCGAGCGCCATCGCGTTGGCGAACGCGGCGCGGTTGGCGATCGAGCGCGGCGCGACGCTGTCGTCCTCGTCGTCGTAGTAGCGGCGGGCCAGGTCGACGATCGTCCGGCCGGCCTCGAGGAACAGCTCGCGGCGCGCGGAGTGCGTGGCGAGCGTCGAGCCGTTGCCCGGGAGCGACAGGCCGAGCGCCTCGGTGAGGCAGTTCATCGAGTTGGCCGTGAACATGCCCGAGCACGAGCCGCACGTCGGGCACGCGTTCTCCTCGACGCGGCCGAGCGCCTCGTCGGAGACGTTGTCGTCCGCGGAGTAGTTGATCGCGTTGATGAGGTTGAGGTGCGTCTTCGCGACGCCGTCGGCGACGACCGCCTTGCCGGCCTCCATCGGCCCGCCCGACACGAAGATCACCGGGATGTTCAGCCGGAGCGCCGCGTTGAGCATGCCGGGCGTGATCTTGTCGCAGTTCGAGATGCACACGAGCGCGTCCGCGCAGTGCGCGTTGACCATGTACTCGACCGAGTCGGCGATGAGGTCGCGGCTCGGGAGCGAGTAGAGCATGCCGCCGTGGCCCATCGCGATGCCGTCGTCGACCGCGATGGTGTTGAACTCCTTCGCGACGCCGCCGGCCTCGCGGACGGCCGACGCGACCAGGTCGCCCATGTCCTTGAGGTGCACGTGCCCGGGGACGAACTGCGTGTACGAGTTGGCGATCGCGACGATCGGCTTGCCGAAGTCCTCCGACGTCATGCCCGTCGCGCGCCACAGCGCGCGGGCACCGGCCATGTTGCGGCCGTGGGTCGAGGTACGAGAGCGCAGAGGACGGCTCATCGCGGCAGTTCTCCTTCGAGGGGACCTCGTCGGTGCGGCAAGCGGGGCATGTCGGACGGCAAGGCGGGCGGACGGCTGCCCGTCGGCAGCGCCCGGTCACAGTACGCCGCCGCAGGCCACGGGCCGCTCGACGTCCGCACCGTGGTCCACGGACGACGGAGGGCCGGGGCTCACCAGCAGCGAGCCCCGACCCTCCGCCGCGGGAACGGGTCAGCGGACGACGGTCGCCGTCCAGCGGCCGTCCGCGGGCGTGAGCCGGTGCACGCCGCCCGTGAGCGTCACGCGCGCCTGCGTCTCGCGCTCGGCGCACGACGGTCCGACCCACAGGTCGAGGTCGCCCGGCTCGACGACGCGCTCCCCCGTCCGGTCGGTGAACGCGAGCCGTGCGGCGGGCACGACCAGCTCGACGACGGCCGTCTGGCCCCGCTCGAGGTGCACGCGCTGGTACCCGAGCAGCTGCGCGACCGGACGCGTCACGCTCGCGACGACGTCCCGCCCGTAGAGCTGGACGACGTCGTCGCCGCCCCGCTCGCCCGTGTTCGTCACGCGGACGGTCACGACGAGCGGGCCGCCCGTCGTCGCCGTGGGCTCGACCGTGAGGTCGGAGTGCGTGAACGTCGTGTACGACAGGCCGTGCCCGAACGGCAGGACCGGCTTGGTCGACAGGTTGGTGACGTCGCCGTCGCCGCCCAGCGTCGGGTGCAGGTACGTGAACGGCTGCGCGCCCGCGGACCGCGGCAGGCTGACCGGCAGCCGGCCCGACGGGTTGACGCGACCCGACAGGATGCCGGCCAGCGCGGGACCGCCCTCCTCACCCGGGAAGAACGACTGCACCACGGCGGCGCAGCGCTCGACGGCCCAGCCGACCGCGTACGGACGGCCCGTGAGCATCACGAGGACGACGGGCGTGCCCGTCTCCAGGACGGCCTCGACGAGCTCGCGCTGCACACCCGGCAGCTCGAGGTCGTCGCGGTCGCAGCCCTCGCCGACCGTGCCACGGCCGAACAGCCCCGCGTGGTCGCCCACGACCAGCACCGCGACGTCCGACTCGGTCGCGACGCGCACCGCGTCGGCGAACCCGCTGCGGTCGTCGTCGTCGACCGCGCACCCGCGCGCCGCCACGACCGTCGAGCCCGTGAGCTCGGCGGCGAGCGCCTGGCGCAGCGTCGGCACGTCGATGCCGACGCCCACCTCGGGGTGGTGCGGCAGGACGTGGTTGACGAACGAGTAGCAGCCGAACATCGCCTCGGGCCGGTCCGCGTTCGGGCCGATCACCGCGACGCGCAGGCCCGGCCGCAGGGGCAGGGTGCCGTCGTTCGTCAGCAGGACGACCGACTCCTCCGCGAGCCGCGCGGCGATCCGGCGGTGCTCGTCGCTGTCGAGCTCGATGTCGGTCGGGGGCTCGTCGTCGAACGTCGCGTCGAGCAGGCCGAGCTCGGCCTTCTGCCGGAGCGCCCGCGCCACCGCGCGGTCGACGAGCTCCTCGTCGACCTTGCCCGCGCGGATCGCGGTCGCGAGCGGCTCGAGGTACGCGTCGCCCGTCGGGAGCTCGATGTCGACGCCCGCGGCGAGCGCCTGACCCGCGGCGTCGCCCAGGTCCGGCGCGACGTCGTGCAGCAGGTGCAGGAACGCGACGCCGAAGTAGTCGGCGACGACCGTGCCGTCGAAGCCGTACGTCCCGCGCAGCAGGTCCGTGAGGATCGTCGGGTCGGCCGCGACCGGCACGCCGTCGATCTCGACGTACGCGCTCATGACCGAACGCACGCCGCCGTCGCGGATCGCCATCTCGAACGGGGGCAGCAGCACGTCCGCGATCTCCCGCGGACCCGCGTGCACGGGTCCGAAGTTGCGGCCCGACTGCGACGCCGAGTAGCCGACGAAGTGCTTGAGCGTGGCGTGCACGCCCGTCGACTGCAGGCCCCGGACGTACGACGTGCCGAGCGTGCCGACGAGGTACGGGTCCTCGGAGATGCACTCGTCGACCCGGCCCCAGCGCGGGTCCCGGATGACGTCGAGCACCGGGGCGAGGCCCTGGTGCACGCCGAGCTGGCGCATCGACGCGCCGATGACCTCACCCATGCGGGTCACGAGCTCGGGGTCGAACGACGCGCCCCACGCGAGCGGCGTCGGGAACGTCGCTGCCCGCCACGCGGAGAGCCCGGTGAGGCACTCCTCGTGCACGAGCGCCGGGATGCCGAGCCGCGTCTCACGGACGAGGCGGCGCTGGAACGACCAGAGCCACCGCGCCCGCGCCGCAGGGTCGACCGGCCGCGTGCCGTAGACGCGGGTGAGGTGCCCGAGCCCGTGCCGAGACGCGTCGTCGAGGGTCTGCTCGCGCGTGAACTCGCCCTGCAGAGGAGCCACGGCCTCGCCGTCGGACTTCTCCCAGAAGCCGACGATCTGGGCGAGCTTCTCCTCGAGGGTCATGCGCGCGAGCAGGTCCTGCACGCGCTCGTCGACGCCCGCGGGGCGCGACACCTGGAGATCCGTCACGGATCCACTCCTTCTGGACGTGCTTGTGTTCCGGAGGCGGGCACGACCCGCCGGCGCGCCGACGCGCGGGGCCTCAGCCCTTGACCGCGCCCTGCAGCCCGTTGACGATCCGCTTCTGCATCGCGAGGAAGAACACGAGCGCGGGGATCATGGCCAGCGAGGTGAACGCGAACACGCCCGCAGTGTCGGACGAGTACTCCGAGGAGTAGTCCGCGACACCCAGCGGCAGGGTCCGCATGTCGCCCTGCAGCAGCAGCAGCGGCAGCAGGTAGGCGTTCCACGAGCCGACGAACGCGAGCACGCCGACCGTGACCATCCCGGGGGCCGACAGCGGCAGCAGGATCCGCCAGAACACGCCGAGCCGGGACGCGCCGTCGATGAGGGCGGCCTCCTCGAGCTCCTTGGGCAGCGCCATGAGGAACGGCCGCAGGATGACGATCGTCACCGGCAGCGCGAACGCGGCCTGCGGGAGGGCGACGCCCCACCAGGTGTTCCCGAGCTGCAGGTCACGCGTGACCATGATGAACAGCGGGATGATCGCGACGGTCGTCGGGAACAGCAGACCGAGGACGAACACCATGAACAGCGCCTCGCGGCCCTTGAACTGGTACCGGGCCAGCGGGTACGCGGCCATGATCCCGAACACCACGACGATCGCGGTGGTGAGCACGGCGATGACCGTCGAGTTGAACGCGTAGGTCCAGAAGCTGGAGTTGGTCAGCACCTTGGCGTAGTTGCTGAACACCCACGGGTCGGGCAGCGCGGCCGGGGACTCGGCGAGCTGCGCGTTGGTGCGGAAGCCGCCGAGGATGCCGTAGAGCACGGGTCCGAGCGTGAGGCCGATGACGACCAGCGCGATCGCCCACACGAGCGGGTTGCCGCCCTGCAGGGCGTTCCCGGTCCCGGCGCGCTGCTTGCCCTCGGGCTGGTAGACGGCGGCCTGCGGCCGGACCATCGGTGCGACGCTCATGCCTTCGCCTTCTTCCGCGGGGCGTCCCCGAGCGTGTCACGCCGGAGGATGAAGTACTGGTAGAGGAGGGCGGCGACGAGGGCGACCACGAAGAGGATCACGGACGCCGCGGCGGCGATGCCGTAGTTCTGGCGCTTGGTGCCCTCGGTGACGAGGAACGTCGCCATGGTGGTGGTGGCGTTGGCCGGGCCGCCGCCGGTGAGGATCCACACCATGTCGAACAGCTGCAGCGAGCCGATCATCGACAGGAACGCCCAGGTGCGCAGCGTCGGACCCAGCAGCGGGATCGTGATGCGGCGCTGGATGTCCCACCAGCCGGCGCCGTCGAGCTGCGCCGCCTCGTAGAGCTCGTCCGGCACGCCCTGCAGGCCGGCGAGGAACAGGATGATCGCGAGGCCCAGGTACTTCCAGGTCAGCACGACGATCACGGTGAAGAGCGCGACGTCCGGGTCACCGAGGAAGCCCTGCGCGGGACCGGACAGGCCGACCGCCGCGAGCATCGTGTCGATGACGCCGTACTTCGGCTGCAGGAGCTGGAACCACACGACGGCGGCGATGACCTCCGCCAGCACGTACGGGACGAAGATGATGGTGCGCAGGGTGCCCTGGCCCTTCATCTTGCGGTTGAGCAGCAGCGCGATGCCGAGGCCCAGCGGGAGCTGGATGGCGATCGACGCCACGACGATGATCAGGTTGTGCACCAGCGCGTCGGTGAACACCTCGTTCTGGAGCACGCTGACGTAGTTCTTCAGGCCGACGAAGTCGACCATGGGGCCGAAGCCCTTCCAGCGGTACACCGACATCTGGGCGGCCTTGATGATCGGCCACACCACGAAGCCCAGGAAGAGCACCAGGGCCGGCGTCACGAAGAACGCGATCTCCAGGTTCCGGCGAAGGGTCTTGCCACCCCAGCGACGCTCTCCGGGCCCCCCGGCCGCCGGCCGTGCCGAGGCACGACCGGCGACCGGGGTCACCGCGGGGGACGTCGCAGAGGAGGCGGGGGCGCCCATGCGGGCGGTCGCTCCGTCTGCCACGTGGATCACTTCTCCGCGTCAGCCGCCGCCTGCGTGGCGTCGACGATGTCCTGCGGGGTCGCCTGCCCGGCGAACATGAGGGCGATGGCGTCGTTCATCGCACCACCGACGGAGGCGCCGAAGGCGGTGTCGAAGTAGAGCTGCACGTACGGGGCCGCGTCACGGACCTGCAGGAGGCCGGCGAGCGCCGGGTCCGACACGTACTGCGAGGCGGTCGGGTTCGTCGGCAGACCCATGTCGAGCTCGGCGAAGCCCTTCTGGACCTCGTCGGACAGCAGGTACTTGACGAAGTCGACGGCAGCGTCGGGCGCGTCCTGCGACACGGCCCACGCGTCACCGCCACCGAGCGCGGCGGTCGGCTCGCCCTGGCCACCCTGGACCTCGGGGAACGCGAACCAGCCGGTGTTCTCGCCGAGGCCGTTGCCGTCCTCGGTGAGGCCCTGCATGACGCCGGGCTCCCAGTGGCCGGCCAGCTCCATCGCGACCTTGCCCGTCGCCAGCAGGCCGGAGGCAGAGGTCGGGCCGGACTGGGCCGGGGTGGAGAGGAAGCCGGCGTTGAACGGCTCGGTCTTGATGAGGTCCTCGAGGTCCGCACCCGCGTTGAGGAAGCACGCGTCGGAGAAGTCGAGGCTGGTCACGGCGTCGGTCAGGACGTCCTGCGAGCACTCGCGCAGCGCGTAGTAGTACCAGTAGTGCGCGGCGGGCCACTTGTCGCCGGCACCGACGGAGACGGGCTCGATGCCCGCGGCCTTGAGCTTGTCGACGGCCGTGTTGAAGTCCTCCTGCGTGACAGGAGCCTCGGTGATGCCGGCCTGCTCGAAGAGCGCCTTGTTGTACCAGAAGCCGACGACGCCGACCGAGAACGGGAGGGCGTAGGTCTTGCCGTCGACCTGCCAGCCGGCGACGGAGCCGCCGATCTTGTCGATCTCCTCGGACGCGGCCTCGGAGATGTCCTTGGTCAGGCCCGCCTCGACGTGGTCGGCGAGCTCGCCGCCACCGCGCTCCATGTAGATGTCGGGAGCGTCGCCGGCCTGGAAGGCCGCGTCGAGCTTGGTGAGCATGTCCTCGTGCTGCATGGCGCTGACCTTGACGGTCACGCCGGGGTTGGCCGCCTCGAAGTCCTTGGCGACCTGGTCGTAGTACTCCTTGCCGTCACCGGTGTTGGAGTTGTGCCACCAGGTGATCTCGGTCGAGCCGTCGGCGTTGGTGCTGTCGTCGTCGCCGCCGCCACCGGTGCCACAGGCACCGAGCAGGGCGAGACCTGCGGCGACGGCCACGCCGCGGAGGACGCGGGTCCGGTTCATCGTTGAAGCTCCTCGTCGTCACTGAAGGGGAGGGACGGCGAGGAGCATATGCAGCCCGCCACGGGTGATGTCAATCGATGTCGATAACGTTATCGAATCGATGCTCTACGATCACCCACGTGGACCCCGCACCTCGCGTGAAGATGGCCGACGTCGCCCGAACCGCCGGCGTCTCCGTCGCCACCGTCTCCAAGGTCGTCAACGGCCGCTACGGCGTCGCCGCCGCGACGCTCTCCCGCGTGCAGGAGGTCATCGAGGAGCTCGGGTACGAGGCGTCGCTCGGCGCGCGCTCCCTGCGCAGCCACCGCACCAACGTCCTCGGCATCCTCGTCGCCGAGTTCGAGCCCTACTCCACGGAGCTGCTCAAGGGCGCGTCGGGCGCGGTCGGGGCCACCGGCTACGAGCTGCTCGCCTACTCCGGCGGCGGCGCCGGCGGCAGCGTCGGGTGGGAGCGGCGCTACCTGTCGCGCCTCGCCGGGACGCTCATCGACGGCGCCGTGATCGTCACCCCGACGGTCGTCGAGGCGCACCCCGGCGTCCCCGTCGTCGCGGTCGACCCGCACACCGGCCCCTCCGGCCTGCCGACCGTCGACGCCGACTCGTTCGCGGGCGCGGTCCTCGCCACCGAGCACCTGCTCGGGCTCGGCCACACCCGCATCGCGTTCCTCGGCGGCCGCCCCGACCTCGAGTCCGCCCGGCTCCGCGAGGACGGCTTCCGGCACGCGATGGCCGCCGCGGGCGTCAGCGTCGACGAGGACCTCGTCCGGGTCGGTGGCTACCGCCCGGAGACCGCCGACCAGCCCGCGAACGAGCTGCTCGCGCGGACCGAGCCGCCCACCGCCGTGTTCGCGGCGAACGACCTGTCGGCGATCCGCGTCGTCGAGGTCGCCCGCTCGCTCGGCCTGCGCGTCCCCGACGACCTGTCCGTCATCGGGTTCGACAACGTCCCCGAGTCCGCGCTCGCCACTCCCCCGCTCACGACCATCAGCCAGCCGCTGCAGCAGATGGGCGCCGAGGCGCTCCGGCTGCTCGTCGACCTCATCGACGGCCGCGAGCGCGGCGTCCACGTGCGGCTGCCCACCGAGCTCGTCGAGCGCGCGTCGACCGCGCCCCCGCGCACCCGCTGACCCGGCGGTTCCCCCGTCCGGCTGCACCCGGCCGGGTGGACGTCGGGCACTCAGCGCACGCGCACGCCGCGGCCGAGCGCGGCCGCCGCGGCGGCGACCACCTCGGGGTCCGTCGTCGTGTACCCACCCGCGCCGCCGCCGGGACCGCCCGTGCTCGCGACCACCCGGCTCGCGGACAGGTGCACCGCGTCCACACGCGTCGCGACGAGCGCCGGGATGTCGTCGGGCCGGACTCCCCCGCCGGCCATGACCTCGACCCGGCCCGCCGACCACCCGACCGTCTCCGCGAGCCTCGTCGTGCCGTCGATCGACCGGGCCGCACCGCCCGAGGTGAGGACGCGCGTGACCCCGGCGCGCGCGAGGTCGTCGATCGCGCGCGCGAGGTCCGGGACGGTGTCGAGCGCGCGGTGGAACGTCGTCTCGCGTCCGTCGGCGGCGTCGACGAGCCTCCGGAGCGCGTCGACGTCGATCCCGCCGTCGGGCGTGAGCGTGCCGACGACCGCGCCCGCGGCGCCCGCCGCGACGGCCGCCCGGACGTCGCGCACCTGGACGTCGAGCTCGTCGGCGTCGTAGACGAACCCGCCCGCGCGCGGCCGCACGAGGACGTGCACGCCGACCTCCGTCGGCACGGCGTCGAGCGTCGCCTCGAGGAGACCGCGGCTCGGCGTGAGCCCGCCCGTCGCCGCGAGCGCCGCGCACAGCTCCAGCCGGTCGGCACCGAGCCGGGCCGCCGTCGTCGCACCGGCCACGTCCTGCACGGCGATCTCCAGCCGCATCGGCCCTCACTCCCGCGTCGTCGTCGTCGCGTCGGCCGAGCCGACGAGGTCCACGGTCCCCGGGGCCGGGCAGGCACGCCCCGACGGGGACCGTGCGCTCCGGCGGCTCGGCGGCCGCCCAGCGATCCTAGGACGCGGCCACCGCCGGCCGGTCGTGGTCGAGCACGCACGGTCGGTCGGGTCCGGCGACGGCCCGCGGCGGGCGACGCCCGCGGTCCTCGCGCCGCGTCCCGCGCCACCGGTCAGGACGACGGCCGCGCCTGCCACGTGCAGACGCACGCCTCGTTGCCCTCGGGGTCGGCGAGCACCCAGAACGCGGGCGCACGGGTGTCCGCGAGCAGCCGCCCGCCGGCCGCGACCGCCGCCTCGACGCGCGCCTGCGCCTGGTCGTGCGGCACGGTGACGTCGAGGTGGATGCGGTTGCGCTGCGGCCGCGGCTCGTCCATCTGCTGGAACCAGAACGCAGGGCCCTCGCCCGCGGGGTCGACGAGGCCGTTCCCGTCGTCGCCGGGCTCGTCCTCGTAGGCCAGGACGGCCTTCCAGAAGGGGCGGACCGCGGGGATGTCGAGCGCGTCGATCGCGACCTCGAGCAGCTCGCTGCGCGGCACGTCCCCGGTCAGGCCCAGCTCGTCCGCGAGCGCGGTGACCGTCGCCGCGAGGTCCACGTCACGCTGCGTCAGGCCGGCCACGTCGTGGCTCGACGTCGTGACGGTGACCTGCCCCCAGCGCAGCAGCACGTCGGGGTGGTGGTTCGCGGCGTCGGCGGCCTCCGCGACCCGGGCGACGAACGCCGCACCCTGCGCGAAGTCGTCGGTGCGGAACGTCGCGCGGAGCCGACCGAGCAGGACGCGCCAGTGCCGCGCGTCGACGGCGTCGGTGACGACGGAGTGCGGGAGCTTCTCGGTTCCACCCATGCGGCCACCCTCCCACCGGCGGACGACGCGCACGACCCCGTCCTGGCGCCCGCCCGGGGACCCCTCGCGGGCCTCAGTGCGGGGTCGCCAGCGGCGGAGGGAGCCGGGCGCGGGCCGGTCAGTGCTGGAGCGCCGCCTCGGCCTCCGACTCGGCGCCCGCGCGGATGTGGCGGGTCACCCACGGGGCGATCGCGAACATCGCGCCGGCGAAGACGAGCGCGACCAGGCCGATGCCGCCGAAGTAGGCGGTGTCGCTCGCACCCTCGGTGGCCTGCACGAGCTGCGCGGTGATCGCGTTGCCCGCCGCCGGCGCGAGGAACCACAGCGCCATGGCCTGCCCGCGGAACGCCCTCGGCGCGAGCAGGGTCGTCGCGGCGAGGCCGACGGGTGACAGGCACAGCTCGCCGATCGTCTGCAGCAGGTAGACGCCGCCGAGCACCCACGGCGGCGACTTCGTGTCCGCGAACACCGCGGACATGCCGGCGAGGAACACGAAGCTCAGCGCGGCGAACGTCAGCCCGATCGCGAACTTCACCGCGGTGGGCGGCCGGTCGTCGAGCCTGACCCAGAGCCACGCGAAGACGGGCGCCAGGAGGATGATGAGCGCGGGGTTGATCGACTGGAACAGCTCGGGCGAGAGCGTCGTGCCCAGGACCTCGAGGTCGGTGCGGCTCTCGGCGTACTGCGCGAGCGTGCTCGCGGCCTGCTCGAAGATCATCCAGAACAGCGTCGCGGCGACGAACAGCGGGACGTAGGCGCGCAGCCGGGACCGTTCGTGGTCGGTCACCTTGGGCGAGCGGAACATGACCCAGAGCGTCGCGACCGGTGCCACGAGGGCCAGGTAGGACAGCGCGTCGACGAACGTCGCCGGGCCGAAGCCGCCGCTGACGACCCAGGCGACCGCGACCGCGACGAGGACGCCCAGGACCACCACGAGCACCATGCGCGTGACGGCCGGACGGTCGGCGGGGGTCAGCGGGTTCGGGGCGACCTCGCCCGCACCGCCGAGCAGCCGGTGCCCGAGCACGAAGAACACGAGCGCGATGCCCATGCCGACGGCCGCGACGGCGAACCCGGCGTGGTACCCGCCGATCGACCGGGCCAGGCCGACGACGAGCGGCGCCGCGAGCGACCCGATGTTGATGCCCATGTAGAAGATCGAGAACGCGGAGTCGCGCCGCGGGTCCTCCCGGCCGTACAGCTCGCCGACCATGCTCGACACGTTGGGCTTGAGCAGCCCCGTGCCGAGCGCGACGAGCCCGATGCCCAGGTAGGAGAACCCGGCCGACGGGATCGTGAGCGCGACGTGGCCGGCCGCGATGACGATGCCGCCGTACAGGACGGACCGGCGCGCACCGATCACGCGGTCGGCGAGCCAGCCGCCGACGACGGACAGCAGGTAGACGCCCGTCCCGTACGCGGCGACCATCGCGGCGCCGAGCGTGTCGTCGAGGCCGAGCCCGCCGTTCGCGACCGAGTCCGTCAGGTAGAACAGCAGGATCGCGCGCATGCCGTAGTAGCTGAACCGCTCCCACAGCTCGGTGTTGAAGAGCGTGAACAGGCCCATCGGGTGGCCGAAGAACGCGCGGTCCCGCGGCACCTCCGGGCGGTGCGGCTCCTCGGACGGCTTGCGCAGCGCGCTCGCGCCGGACGGCTCCGTCTGCTCGCTCATGGTTCATGGAACCGCCGTCGGACCGACCGCACCAGCGGTCGCCTCCGGGGTCGGCCGCCGTTACCGTCGCCGGGTGCCCACGATCCACTGGTTCCGCCGCGACCTGCGGCTCGCGGACAACCCGTCGCTCGTCGCCGCGGTCGAGGCCGCACGCGGTGCGGACGACGAGGTCGTGGCCCTGTTCGTGGTCGACCCGGCCCTGTGGTCGGCGGCCGGCGCTCCGCGTCTCGCGTACCTGGCCCGGTCGCTGCGCGCGCTCGACGAGGCGACCGACGGGCGGCTGGTCGTCCGGCGCGGCCGGCCCGCCGACGTCGTGCCGGCGGTCGCCCGTGAGGTCGAGGCGTCCGCGGTGCACGTGACCGCCGCGACCGAGCCCTTCGGCCGCCGGCGCGACGAGGCCGTCGAGCGCGCGCTCGGCGACGTGCCGCTCGTCCCGACGGGCTCGCCGTACGCGGTCGCGCCCGGACGGCTGCGCACGGGCAAGGGCACGCCCTTCGAGGTGTTCACGCCGTTCCGCCGGGCGTGGCTCGACCACGGCTGGTCGGCACCCGCGCCGCGACCGCGCTCGGTGCCGTGGGCGACGCTGCCGTCCGACGGGCCGCCGACCCCGCCCGACACGGACGTCGACCTGCCGCCGGCGGGTGAGGCCGCGGCCCGGCACCGGTGGGCCGAGTTCGTCGCGGACGACCTCGCGACCTACCCGACGGACCGCGACCGCCCCGACCTCGACGGCACGTCGACGATGTCCGTCCCGCTCAAGTACGGCGAGCTGCACCCGCGCACCCTGCTCGCGGACCTCACGGGCGGGTCGGCGGCCGTCGGGTCGTACCGCTCGGAGCTCGCCTGGCGCGAGTTCCACGCCGATGTGCTGTGGCACCGGCCCGACGCCGCGCGTACGTCCCTGCGGGACGTGGTGCCGGACGACGCGTGGGCGAGCGGCCCGGCGGCCGACGCGCTGTTCGACGCGTGGCGCGAGGGGCGCACCGGCTACCCGCTCGTCGACGCCGGGATGCGCCAGCTCCGTGCGATCGGCTGGATGCACAACCGCGTGCGCATGGTGACCGCGTCGTTCCTGGTCAAGGACCTGCACCTGCCGTGGCAGCGCGGCGCGGCGCACTTCCTCGCGTGGCTCGTCGACGGCGACGTGCCGCAGAACCAGCTCAACTGGCAGTGGGTCGCGGGGACCGGCCGGGACGCGGCGCCGTACTTCCGCGTCTTCAACCCGGTGCTGCAGGGCAAGAAGTTCGACCCCGACGGCCGCTACGTGCGGCAGTGGGTGCCCGAGCTGCGCGACGTCCCCGGTGCCGCGGTGCACGAGCCCTGGCGTCTCCCGTCCGCCGCGGCGCCCGACTACCCGGCCCGGGTCGTCGACCACGCCGCCGAGCGCGAGGTCGCCCTCGAGGCGTTCGGCCGGATGCGCTGACCCGCGCACGCGGACGGCTCGGCGACGGGTGGCGTCAGTACCGGAGGTCGGCCTGGACCGCCCGGTGGTCCGACGGGTACGTCCCCGCGACCGGGTCGGTGCCGAGCAGGCGCGCACGCACCGGGTGACCGGCACCCCCGCGTCGCCGGGTCGCGGAGAACACGTAGTCGATGCGGCGGTCCGGCCACAGGAGCGTGGCGGCGTGCGGGTTGGCGTTCGACCACGTCGCGCCCGACGGGTCCGGGCCGTCCCGCGCGCCTGCGACCTCCCACGCGTCGTAGAACGACAGACCCGGGACCGGCACGGCCGTGCGGCCGGTGAGCATGCGGATCTCGTCGCTGTCCGCGTCGCAGTTGAAGTCGCCGCACACGACCAGCGGGACGGACTCGTCCGCCGTCCGGGCCAGGTGCGTGAGCAGGTCGCGCACCGCCGCCTGCCGCGCTGCGCTCTCGTCGAGCCACCAGGCGTCCAGCACGACGCCGCAGACCTGGAGGGGGCCGCGCGGTCCGGACAGCTCGACCTCCTCGACGCGCGCCGCGCCGCAGGTGCGGCTCGCGCGCCGGGTCATCGGCCACCGCGAGAGGACCGCGACGCCGGACAGCGCCGCGTCGTCCTCCTGCGCGGGCACCCCGCTGAACGTGTGGTGCGGAAGCCCCAGCGGACCGGCCAGCCGCGCGCACTGGCTGTCGGTCGCCGTGGCCCACGACTCGGCGAGGACGACGACGTCGGGTCGCGCCCCCGCGAGCGTCGCGACCACTGCCGCCTCGCGCGCCTCCCAGTCGCCGTACCGGCCCCACACGTTCCACGTGACGACGCGCACGGTCGACTCGATGAGAGCGCCGTAGAAGTCCGGGGGTGCGTCGGACGTCGGCGACATGGCCCCATGCTGCCCGACCGACCCGGGGCCGGCCCGGTGACGTCGGAAGCCCGTCGCCCCGCCTCTCCGCCTCACGCCGTGAGGTCGGCGTCCTGGAGCACCGCGCGGATCGTCGCACGGGCGTGGTCGGCGAGCGGCACGTACCGCGTCCGGTAGTACGGGAGCTGCAGCAGCGCCTGCCGCAGCGCCCAGCCGCGTCCGCGGAGCCACGTCGCGTCGTCGTCGCCGAGCGCGGCCCGGAATGCCGCCCGGGACGGCGCGTCGAAGAAGTTCCACGCGGGTCCGAGGTCGCCGGCCGGGTCGCCGAGCCCGGCCCCGCCCCAGTCGAGCAGCCCGACCAGCCGCCCGTCCCGCACGACGAGGTTGCCGGGCGCCAGGTCGCCGTGCAGCCAGACGCCGCGCCCGTCCCACGGGTCGGCGGCGCACGACTCCTGCCATGCGTGCAGGACGAGGTCGACGGGGACCTCGTCGCGGACGGCCTCGGCGTCGGCGGCGACCTGGTCGGTGAGGTCGCCGAGCGGGTGCCCCCGACGCTCGTTGCGTCGCCCCGGCAGGTCGAGCGCCCGCAGGCGCCGGACGACGCGGGCCAGGTCGAGCGCGAGGTCAGGGGTGGGCTGCGACGGCGTCTCCCCGGCGACCCACCGGACCACCGACCACCGCCACGGGTAGCCGTGCCCCGGCCGACCGGCCGCGACGGGCACGGGTGCCTCGACCTCGGCGAGCGCGGCGAGCCGCTCGGTCGACGCGTGCTCGCGGTCGACGGACTCACGCGCCCACGCGATGCGCGGCATCCGGACCGCGAGCGTCTCCCCGAGCCGGAACAGCGCGTGGTCGGTGCCGCGGTGCGGGAGGGCGTGCACGGGCAGGTCGCGCCAGTGCGGGTGCTGGTCCGCGACGAGCGCACGGACCTGGTCGACGGTGATGGTCAGCTCGTCGTCGTGCACCGCCCGACGGTAGGACGGCGCACGACGACGAAGCAGCGGCTTTTCCCGGGGCAGGGGGCCCGCGGGGCCCTCGCTAGGCGGGCACGACCTGCGGGGCGCGGTCCCCGTCGACGGAGGCAGCGTCGGCCTCGGCCTCGGCCACGGCCGCTCGGGTCGCGGCGCCCGCGTCACGGAGGTGGCCGAGCAGCGCGAGGCTCAGTCCGAGCACCGCCCACGCGGTCAGCGTGAGCCACAGGGCAGACGTGTCCGCGGCCGGGAAGTAGGAGGTGTCGCGCAGCAGCGTCGCGCCGGCACCGGGCGGCAGCCACTGGCCGATCGCACCCCACGGCGCGGGGAGCATCTGCCACGGCATCGCCGCGGCCGCGATCGGGTTCGCGACGAGCAGGAACAGCACCGGTCCGATCGCGAGCCCGCGCCGGCCGACGAGCGACGTGAACCCGACGACGACGGACGCGATGGCGAGGATCGTGAGGGCGACGACGCCGCTGGTCACCCAGAACGAGCCGCCGAGCGCGTGCCACCAGGTCTGGAGGACCGCGGTGGTCGCGAGGCCACCGAGCGCGGCGTACCCGAGCACGGCCGCGACGCGGCGACGGGCGCCGACGACCGTGAGCGCGATCCCGATGCCGCCGATCATGCCGCCGAGCACGAGGGGGAACGTCGCGGCGCCGAGGACGATGCCGCGCGGGTCGCCCGCACCGAGGGGCACGACGTCGGTGACGCCGACGGTGACGGCCTCGCCGGTCGCGGCGGCGAGCTGCGCCTGGAGGGTGGGCGCGAGCGTCGCGAGCTGCTGGGCGACCATCGGGCTGGCGGCGGAGGCGGTGAGCACCTCGGGCTGCGCCCCGAGCACGACGGCGCCGTAGACCTCGCGGGTCTCGATCAGCTCGACGGCGGCGGCGCGGTCGGCGGCGGGGACGACGTCGAAGACGCCGGGCGCCTGGGCCTCGACCCCCTGCGCGAACGGCTCGGCCGCGGCCGGCGGGCCGGCGACCGCGACGGGGAGGTCGTGCGGCTCGGCGGTGACCGACGGCCAGAGGAAGGCGAGCGCGACGACGGTGAGGACGGCGGCGAGCGCGGCGCCGACGGCGGCGACGTGCCCCCACGGGGTGTGCGGGGTGGGGCCGGTGCGGGACATGGTGGGCTCCTCAAAAACGAATGTTCGTTCGTTGTTGAGCCTGGACCCCGTCCGTCCGCCTTGTCAAGAACGTTCGTTCGTTTTTATGCTCGGGCGTGCCCAAGGTGACCGAGGAGTACCGCGCCGCCCGCCGCGACGAGATCGCGGACGCCGCCCTGCGCGCATTCCGCCGCACCGGCTTCCAGGCGACGTCGATGGCCGACATCATCGCCGAGTCCGGCCTGTCCGCCGGCGCCATCTACGGCCACTACCCGAGCAAGAGCGCGCTCGTCGTCGGCGTCGCGTCGCGCATCGTCGGCGCGCGGCTCGGCGACATCGAGGCGCTCGCGAGCGCGACACCCATGACTCCCCCGCCCGGCGTCGTCCGCGTCCTCGTCGAGGCGATCCGGCGCGAGGTCGGCGACCCCGCCGTGCTCCTGCAGCTCTGGGGCGAGGCCGTCACCGACCCCGACATCGCGGACCTCGCCGTGGGCACCGTCGACCGGCTCGCCGCGGCGCTGCGCGGATACGTGTCGCTGTGGCACCAGCGGACGCACGGCGTCCCGCCCGACGAGGCCGACGCGCTCGGCACCGAGCAGGTCCCGCTGCTGCTCGCCGCCGTCCAGGGCTACGTCATCCAGTCGACCGTCGCGCGCGACTTCGACGGCGAGGCGTACCTCGCGGCCGTCGAGCGCTACCTGCCGCGCTGACCGCGCCCTGAAGCCGGGTCAGGGCGCGATCTGCGTCGCGCGGTACTCGTCCTCGAGGATCGACATGACGATCGCGTCGCACCAGCCGTCGCCGTCGCGGTACGCGTCACGACGCCGCCCCTCGACGCGGAAGCCGATGTTCTCGTACAGCGACTTCGCGCGGGCGTTGATGCTGAGGACGTCGAGCTCGACGCGGTGCAGCCCGAGCCCGTCGAACGCGAAGCCGAGGACCAGCTGGATGCCCTCGGTCCCGTAGCCCCGGCCCCGGTAGGCGGGCCGCATGGACAGCCGCAGGTTCGCGCTGCGGACGACGTCGTCGATGTCGTTGAGCACGATCTCGCCCAGGAACTCGTCGCTGCCGTTGGCGGTGACGGCGAAGTCGTAGCGCCCCTCGGCCGTCGCACGGCTCGCGGCCCACGCGTCGACCTGCTCGCGCGTGAACGTCGCGGTGGTGCCCGTCAGCCGGTTGCCCTCGGGGTCGGCCAGCATGTCCCACATCGCGTCGGAGTCGTCCGCGCGGATCGGCCGGAGCACGATCATCTCGCCCTGCAGCGTCGGCTTCTCCATCGCCCGGTCGTCTCCCGTCTGCGCCGGGCGTCCCGGCGCGTCTCTCGCATCGTAGGGAGGCCGTGTGACCCCCGTGTTGCAGCGCGCCGCCGCATGGTGCCGCACGACGTCGCCCCGCGCCGGTCGCACCGCCCCGCGGGGACGCGGCCCGCACGCGCCGCGGGGCCGGACCCGGTGTGCACCGGACCGGCCCCGCGGACGTCGTGGTGCTCAGCCCTGCACGCGCTCCAGCACGAGCTCGCGCACGCGCCCGGCGTCGGCCTGGCCGCGCGTGGCCTTCATGACGGCGCCGATGATCGCGCCGACCGGGCCGAGGTTGCCGGACCGGATCTTCTCGGCGATGTCGGGCTGGGCCGCGAGCGCGTCGTCGATCGCGGCGAGCAGCGGACCGTCGTCGGAGACGACCTCGAGCCCGCGCGCGACGACTACGGCCTCCGGCTCGCCCTCGCCGGCCAGGACGCCCTCGAGCACCTGGCGCGCGAGCTTGTCGTTGATCCGCCCGTCGTCGACGAGCTTCTGCAGCGCGCCGATCTGCGCGGGCGTGATCGGCAGCGCCTCGAGCTCGACCTCCTGCTGCTTGGCGGTGCGGGCGAGCTCGCCCATCCACCACTTCCGGGCGGCCGCGGGCGACGCACCCGCCGCGACGGTCGCCTCGATGAGCTCGACCGCGCCGGCGTTGACGACGTCGCGCATCTCGGCGTCGGCGTAGCCCCACTCCGTCTGCAGGCGACGGCGACGTGCCGCGGGCAGCTCGGGCAGAGAGGCGCGGATCTCCTCGACCCACGCGCGGTCCGGGGCGATCGGGACGAGGTCGGGCTCCGGGAAGTAGCGGTAGTCCTCGGCGTCCGACTTCACGCGGCCCGACGTCGTCGTGCCCGTGTCCTCGTGCCAGTGCCGCGTCTCCTGGACGATCGTGCCACCGTCGTTGAGCACGCCCGCCTGCCGGGAGATCTCGTAGCGCACCGCGCGCTCGATCGAGCGGAAGGAGTTGACGTTCTTCGTCTCGGTGCGGGTGCCGAGCGCCGACTCGGGCGTCGGCCGCAGCGACACGTTGACGTCCGCCCGCACGTTGCCGCGCTCCATACGGGCCTCGGACACGCCCAGCGCGCGGAACAGGTCACGCAGGGTCTGCACGTAGGCGCGCGCGACCTCGGGCGCCCGCTCCCCCGCACCCGTGATCGGCTTCGTCACGATCTCCACGAGGGGGATGCCCGCGCGGTTGTAGTCGACGAGCGAGTACTCGGCGCCGTGGATGCGGCCCGTCGAGCCGCCGACGTGGGTGTTCTTCCCCGCGTCCTCCTCCATGTGCGCGCGCTCGATCTCGACGCGGAAGGTCGACCCGTCCTCGAGCTCGACGTCGACGTACCCCTCGTACGCGATGGGCTCGTCGTACTGCGACGTCTGGAAGTTCTTGGGGACGTCCGGGTAGAAGTAGTTCTTCCGCGCGAACCGGCAGGACTCCGCGATCGAGCAGTTGAGCGCGAGGCCGATGCGGATCGCGTACTCGACCGCGGTGCCGTTGACCGCGGGGAGCGCACCGGGCAGGCCGAGCGACACGGGCGTGACCTCGGTGTTCGGCTCCGCGCCGAACGTCACCGCCGCGCCGTCGAACATCTTGGTGCGCGTCCCGAGCTCGACGTGCACCTCGATGCCGATGACCGGGTCGAACTGCGTGACGGCCTCGTCGTAGTCCACGAGCGTGGTCATCGGGTCTCCAGTTCCGGGGCCTGCGCCAGCAGCGGGCCGCCCCACTCCTTCTCCAGCAGCGTCTCGAGCGCGGCGCCGACCCGGTACAGGCGGTCGTCCGCCTTCGCGGGCGCGAGCACCTGGAAGCCCACGGGCAGGCCGTCGTCGAGGCCGTTCGGCAGCGAGAGGCCGGGGACGCCCGCGAGGTTCGCCGGGATCGTCGCGACGTCGTTGAGGTACATCGCGAGCGGGTCGTCGAGCTTCTCGCCGAGCTTGAACGCCGTCGTCGGCGCGGTCGGCGAGACCAGGACGTCCGCCTGCGCGAAGGCCGCGTCGAAGTCCCGCTGGATGAGCGTGCGGACCTTCTGCGCCGAGCCGTAGTACGCGTCGTAGTAGCCCGCCGACAGCGCGTACGTGCCGAGGATGATGCGGCGCTTGACCTCGTCGCCGAAGCCCTGGCCGCGCGTCGCCGCCATGACGCGCTCGGCCGTCGGGTTGTCCTCCGGCACGACGCGCAGACCGAAGCGCATGCCGTCGAACTTCGCCAGGTTGCTCGACGCCTCGCTCGGCATGATCAGGTAGTACGCGCCCAGGGCGTACTCGAAGTGCGGGCAGGAGACCTCGACGATCTCCGCACCCGCCGCGCGCAGCAGGTCGAGCGACTCGTGGAACCGCGCGAGCACGCCCGGCTGGTAGCCCTCGCCCTGCAGCTCGCGGATCACGCCGACGCGCACGCCCGTCAGGTCGCCGGTCGCGCCCTGGCGGGCGGCCTCGACGAGCGGCGGCAGCGGCTCCGCGATCGACGTCGAGTCGAGCGGGTCGTGCCCGCCGATGAGCTCGTGCAGCAGCGCCGAGTCGAGGACCGTGCGGGTCACCGGGCCGGCCTGGTCGAGCGACGACGCCATCGCGATGAGCCCGTAGCGCGACACCGACCCGTACGTCGGCTTCACGCCGACCGTGCCCGTCACGGCACCCGGCTGGCGGATCGAGCCGCCCGTGTCCGTGCCGATCGCGAGCGGCGCCTCGAACGCGGCGACCGCCGCCGCCGAACCGCCGCCCGAGCCGCCGGGGATGCGGTCGAGGTCCCACGGGTTGTGCGTGTTGCCGAACGCCGAGTGCTCGGTCGACGAGCCCATCGCGAACTCGTCCATGTTCGTCTTGCCGAGGATCGGCAGGCCCGCGGCCTTGATCCGCTCGACGAGCGTCGCGTCGTACGGCGGCACCCAGCCCTCGAGGATCCTCGAGCCGGCCGTCGTCGGCAGGCCCTTCGTCACCACGACGTCCTTGACCGCGATCGGCACGCCCGCGAGCGCGTGCAGCTCCTCGCCGGAAGATCGCCGCGCGTCCACGTCGGCGGCCGTCGCGAGCGCCTCGTCCGCGCTGACGTGCAGGAACGCGTGCACCGCGCCGTCGACGGCCGCGATGCGGTCGAGGTGCGCCTGCGTGGCCTCGACGCTCGACACGTCCCCGGCGGCGAGCCGGTCCGCGAGGTCCGCGGCGGACAGCCGCGTCAGGTCGGCGCTCACGCGTCCTCCCCCAGGATCTGGGGCACCAGGAACTTGCCGTCCTCGGACGCCGGCGCGGCGGCGAGCACCGCGTCGCGGTCCACCGGGGCGACCGGCACGTCGGGGCGGAACACGTTCGTCAGCGGCAGGGGGTGGCTGGTGGCCGGCACGTCGGGCGTGGCGATCTCGCTCACGCGGGCGACCGACTCGACGATCACGTCGAGCTCGCCGGCGAGGCGGTCGATCTCCGCCGGCGTCAGGTCGATCCGGGCCAGCCCCGCCACGCGCGCGACCTCGTCGCGAGAGAGGGTGGACATGCCCGAGAGTCTAGACGTTGAGGCATCCCGGCAGACGCGCGCGCAGCGCTACCCCACCCGCTCGACCGCCGCCGTCACGAGGGACAGCAGGGCGTCCGCGTAGGCCTCCTCGGCCGAGTCGGCGGTGAACACCTGCTCGGGGTGGCCCGGGCGCTCGACGAGCACCTGGTAGGTGCCGTCGGTCGACCGGGCGAGGCTGCGGAACGTGCCGCCGAGCAGCTCGCGCATCTGGTCCTCGCGCGGGAGCCACACGGCGTCCTCCTGCGCGACCGAGTCGAGCGCCCACTCCGTCGTCCCGTTGAAGCCCAGGATCGTGCCCGTCGGGTAGTGGTGCGCCTCGATCGTCATCTCGGAGATCGTGAACACCTCCCCCGCCATCTCGGGCTGGATCACGGCGAAGCGGTCGCCGGACGCGGGGTGCCAGCGCAGGCCGGCCCCCCGCAGGAGGAGCGCGAGGTCGACGGAGATCATGCGCCCAGTATCGTCCGCGCACCCGACGAGGGCACGCGGCCGAGGGCGCACGGCCGGACGCCGGCACCGGCGCGGGCGGCGTCCCGGCACAGGCTCGCCGGTCGGGTCGCCCCCTCCCCGGTGACGACCCGACCGGCCCCTCTCCCACTCCTCCGCGGTGAGGTCAGCGTGTGCTGAACGCCGCGTCGAACGCCGCCGCGGGTGGGTCGAACGCGTTGCGGCGGACGAACTCGAGCGCCTCGGGCGCACCGAGCAGCCGGTCCATGCCCGCGTCCTCCCACTCGACCGAGATCGGCCCGTCGTACCCGATGTGGTTGAGCGCCCGGAACGACGCCTCCCACGGCACGTCCCCGCGCCCGGTCGACACGAAGTCCCAGCCACGCCGCGGGTCGGCCCACGCGAGGTGCGACGACAGGCGGCCGTTGCGGCCGTTGCCGAGCCGGAGCTTCACGTCCTTGCAGTCGACGTGGTAGATCCGGTCGCGGAACTCGAGGATGAAGTCGACCGGGTCGAGCTGCTGCCAGACGAAGTGGCTCGGGTCCCAGTTGAGGCCGAACGCCTCGCGGTGGCCGATGGCCTCGAGGGTCCGCACGGTCGTCCAGTAGTCGTACGCGATCTCGCTGGGGTGCACCTCGTGCGCGAACCGCACGCCGACCTCGTCGAAGACGTCGAGGATCGGGTTCCAGCGGTCGGCGAAGTCCTGGTAGCCCGCGTCGACGGCCTCCTGCGAGACGGGCGGGAACATCGCGACGTACTTCCAGATGGACGACCCGGTGAACCCGACGACGGTGTCGACGCCGAGCTTCGCGGCGAACCGCGCGGTGTGCTGCATCTCCTCCGCCGCACGCTTCCGGACGCCCTCGGGGTCGCCGTCGCCCCACACGCGGTCGGACAGCATGTCGCGGTGCCGCTGGTCGATGGGGTCGTCGCAGACCGCCTGGCCCTTGAGGTGGTTGGAGATCGCCCAGACCTTGAGGCCGTGCCGGTCGAGGATCTCGCGGCGCGAGTCGACGTAGGCGTCGTCGTCCCACCGCCACGGGTCCAGGTGGTCGCCCCAGCAGGCGATCTCGAGACCGTCGTAGCCCCACCCGGCGGCGAGGCGCGCGACCTCCTCGAACGGCAGGTCGGCCCACTGGCCGGTGAACAGCGTGATGGGTCGGGTCATCGTCAGGCCTCCGTCTCTGCCGGCGCGGGGGCCGGTGCGGGGATGTCGGTCCAGGTGCTGCGGTCGGCGGCCGAGCGCTCGACGGCGTCGAGCACGCGCTGCACCTGCAGCCCGTCGGCGAACGACGGGCGGGGCTGGCGGTGCGCGGCGACGTCGTTCACCAGGTCGACGGCCTGGTGCGTGAACGCGTGCTCGTACCCGAGCCCGTGGCCCGCGGGCCACCACGCGCCGACGTAGGCGTGCTCGGGCTCGGTCACGACGATGCGCCGGAACCCGGCCTCCCACGCGTCCTGGCGCGCGTCGAAGTAGTGCAGGACGTTCATGTCCTCGAAGTCGAACGCGAGCGAGCCGGCCGAGCCGTTGACCTCGACACGGATCGCGTTCTTGCGGCCGTACGCGAACCGGGTCGCCTCGAACGTCGCGAGGCCGCCGCCGGACAGCCGCGCGAGGAAGACGGCGGCGTCGTCGACGGTGACCGGGCCGGTCGCGCCGCTCGCGTCACCGCTGCCCGACAGCCCGCTGAACTGGCCCGCGAGCGGGCGCTCCTTGACGAACGTCTCCAGCAGCGCGGACACCCCGGTGAGGTGCTCGCCCGTGATGAACTGCGCCAGGTCGACGACGTGCGCGCCGATGTCCCCGAGCGCCCCCGACCCGGCCTTCTGCTTGTCGAGGCGCCACGACAGCGGCGCCTGCGGGTCGGCGATCCAGTCCTGCAGGTACTGCGCGCGCACGTGCCGGACGGTCCCGATGCGCCCCTCGGCGACGAGCCGCTGCGCGAGCTGGATCGCCGGGACGCGCCGGTAGGTGAAGCCGACCATGGCGAGCGCGCCGGACGAGCGGGCCGCGTCGGCCGCGCGGACCATCGCCTCGGCCTCCGCGACGGTGTTCGCGAGCGGCTTCTCGCACAGCACGTGCTTGCCCGCCTCCAGGGCGGTCACCGCGATCTCGGCGTGCGTGTCGCCGGGCGTGCACACGTCGACGAGGTCGACGTCGTCCCGCGCGACGAGCGCCTTCCAGTCGGTCTCGGTGTCGCGCCAGCCCAGCCGGTCGGCCGCGGCGCGCACGGCGTCGGCGTTCCGGCCCGCCACGACGGCGAGGTCCGGGTGCATCGGGAGCTCGAAGAAGCGCGGGGCGTTGCGCCAGGCCTGCGAGTGCGCCACGCCCATGAAGGCGTACCCCACCATGCCGATGCCGAGCCGCGGGAGCGTGTCGGGTGCGGACACGGTTCCTCCTTGCGTCGAGGGTGCGCCGGGCGGGCGTGCGGATCGCCCGCCCGGCGCGGGGTCGGTCAGGACTCGAAGGCCGTCGGCAGGTACTGGTCGACGTTCTCCTTCGTCACGACCGGCGCGTACAGCTGGACGGTGCGCGGCACCTCGACCTCGACCAGGTCGCTCATCGCCTTCTGCTGCACGAGCAGACGCGCGAGCTTGATGCCGTCGGCGGCCTGCGTCGAGGGGTAGATGACCGTGGCCTTGAGCACCGAGTTGTCGGCCTTGATCGCGTCCATGACGTTCTTCGAGCCGGCGCCGCCGACCATGAAGAACTCGTCGCGGCCCGCGTTCTCGATCGCCGCCATGACGCCGACGCCCTGGTCGTCGTCGTGGTTCCAGATCGCGTCGAGCTCGGGCGCGGCCTGCAGCAGGTTCGCCGCGGCGGCCTCGCCGCCCTGGACGGTGAAGTCGGCGGCCACGCGGTTGCTCACCTCGAGCCCGCAGTCGGCGAGCGCGTCGGAGAAGCCGCGGCTGCGGTCCTGCGTGAGCGGCAGCGAGTCGATGCCGGCGATCTCCGCGACCTTGGCGCCGGCCGTGCCGCCGAGCTGCTCGCAGATGTAGTGGCCGGCCGAGACGCCCATGCCGTAGTTGTCGCCGAGCACGGTCGTGCGGGCGGCGTTCGGGTCGTCGAACTCGCGGTCGACGTTGACGACGACGATGCCGGCCTCCATGGCCTGCGTCGCGACCTCGGTGAGCGCGGCACCGTCGAACGGCAGCAGCACGATCGCGTCGACGCCGTCGTTGATGAACTGCTCGATCTGGCTGATCTGCAGGTTCACGTCGTTCGTGGCCTCGGCCTGGACGAGCTCGACGTCCTCGTACTTGCCGGCCTCCGCGACGGCGGCCTTGGTGATGGCCGCCATCCAGCCGTGGTCGGCGGCGGGCGCGGAGAAGCCGATGGTGACGGTGTCGCCCGGCTCGTCGTTCTCGGTGCCCGGGACGGCGGCGGCGCCTGTGCTGTCGCCGGACGTGTCCTGCGGGGTGTTGGACGTGCAGCCCACCACGAGGGCGAGGGCTGCGGCGGTGCCGGCGAGGGCGAGCCAGCGGCGGCGCAGGGGTGCGGACATGACGATCCTCCTTGATCGGGATGCTGCGGTGCTGTCAGGGGGTGCGAGGGACGGGGACAGCGGGGTCTACGTGACGGCGCGCGACCGCTCCGCGATGCGCTGCTGCAGCATGACGGCGGCGACGATGATCACGCCGATCGCGACCGCCTGCGCGGAGATGGACAGGTTGTTCTGCGTGAAGACGTTCCGCAGCGTCGTGAAGATGAGGACACCGAGGACGGTGCCGACGATCGTGCCGCGGCCGCCCGCGAGGAGCGTGCCGCCGACGACCACGGCGGCGATGGCGTCGAGCTCGTAGTAGAGGCCGTTGGTGGACGAGCCGGCCGTCGTGCGGCCGAGGAACATGACGCCGCCGATGCCGGCGGTGAGGCCCACCAGCGCGTACAGGTACATCGTGTGACGCTTGACGTTGATCCCGGCCAGGCGTGCGGCCTCCGGGTTGCCGCCGACCGCGACCGTCCGGCGGCCGAACGTGGTCCGGTTGAGCAGGACCCAGCCGACGACGGCGACGACCGCGAAGATCCAGACGAGCATCGGCACGCCGAGAGGCTGGAGGCGGAAGACGTCGGAGAAGGCGGGGACCCGGACGACCTGCGTCTGGCGGTTCGCGATCATCTCGGCGAGCCCGCGGGCGGCGACCATCATCGCGAGCGTCGCGATGAACGCGACCACCCTGCCGTACGCGATGAGCACCCCGTTGACGAGGCCGGCGCCCAGGCCGACGGCGAGCGCGGTGAACACCATGACGGACCAGTGGAAGTTCTGCGCCATCGTCTGCGTCGCGAGGGTCGACGCCCACACGGACGACAGCCCGATGACGGACCCGACGGACAGGTCGATGCCGCCGCCGGTGATGACGAAGGTCATGCCGATCGAGATCACGCCGAGCACCGCGGCGAGCCGCAGGATCGTCATGAGGTTGTCGATGCTCGCGAACCGCTCCCCCGCGGTGATGACGCCGACGAGGCACACCAGCACGAGCGCGATGACGAGGCCCAGGTTGCGGCCTGCCGCACCTCGGAGCGGGTTGCGGGCGCGGCGGTCGACGGCGGTCGCTCCGCCGGTCTTCTCGATGCGCGCGGACTCGTCCGCCGCGGGGACACGCGCGGAGGCCGAGGCGGAGGTTCCCTGCTCGCTCACGCGGCACTTCCTTCCATGACGAGGTCGAGCACGCGGTGCTCGTCGATCTCGGACGCGGGGCCGGTGTGCACGACCCTGCCTTCGGACAGCACGAGGACGCGGTCGGCCAGGCCGAGCACCTCCTCGATCTCGCTGGACACGACGACGACGGCGACGCCCTGGGCGGTCAGGTCGGCGACGATCCCGTAGATCTCGGCGCGTGCGCCGACGTCGACGCCGCGCGTGGGCTCGTCGAGCAGCAGCACCCGGCAGCCGTGCACGAGCCAGCGCGCGAGCAGCACCTTCTGCTGGTTGCCGCCGGACAGGGTGCGGGCGGTGCGCTCGGGGTCGGCCGGGCGCAGGTCGAGCGCCTCGATCTGCTCGCGCGCGGTGCGCTTCTCGGTGACCTCGTCGAGGAAGCTGGCACGGGCGGTCCGGGCGAACGTGGACAGCGTGATGTTGCGGTAGACGGGCTCGTCGAGCAGCAGACCCTGGCTCTTGCGCTCCTCGGGGCACAGGCCGATGCCGGCGCGGACCGCGGCGCCGACCGTCCCGGGGCGGACCCGCTTCCCGTCGACGGTGACGGTGCCGGCGGTGGGGCGGCGGGCGCCGAAGACGGTCTCGAGCACCTCCGACCGGCCCGACCCGACGAGCCCCGCGAGCCCGACCACCTCGCCCGCGCGGACGTCGAACGAGACGTCCTGGAACTCGCCGCGCACGGTGAGCCCGTCGACGGACAGCACGACGGGCGCGTCGGCGGCGACCGCCGGGCGGCGCGGGATCGCGTACTCGACCGTGCGGCCGGTCATGAGGCGGATGAGCTCGTCGGTCGGCGTGCTCGCGACGGGCAGCCCCGTCGCGACCGTGCGGCCGTCCTTGAGCACCGTGATGCGGTCGCCGATCTGCCGGATCTCCTCGAGCCGGTGCGAGATGTACACGACGGCGACGCCCTGCGCGGTGAGCTCGCGCACGACGCGGAAGAGGTTGGCGACCTCCTCGCTGTCGAGCACCGCGGACGGCTCGTCCATGACGATGACGCGCGCGTCGTGCGAGAGCGCGCGCGCCATGCTGACGATCTGCTTGCCCGCGGCCGGCAGCGACCCGACCTCGCGGTGCGGGGACACGTCGCCGTGGCCCAGGCGGCGCAGGACCTCACGCGTCCGCTGCGTGGCGGCCCGGCGCTGCGTGAAGCCGCCGCTCGCGAGCTCGTGCCCCAGGTACACGTTCTCCGCGACCGAGAGGCCGTCGACGACGTCGAGCTCCTGGTACATCGTCGCGACGCCGAGGCGCAGGCCCGCGACGGGGTTGGCGATGGTGACGGGCGCGCCGTCGACGAGGATCTCCCCGTCGTCGGGCTGGTGCGCGCCCGCGAGCACCTTGATGAGCGTGGACTTCCCGGCGCCGTTCTGGCCGAGGAGGCAGTGGACCTCGCCCGCGCGGACGTCGAGGTCCACGCCGTCGAGGGCGCGGGCACCGGGGAACTGCTTGACGATGCCGCGCATCTGGAGGATCGGACGGTCGGGCGAGGTGGCGCCCGGTCGGTCGGTCTGTCGGTCGTCGGTGACCATGCGGCGAACCTAGGGGCACTTTTGACGATGGTCAAGCAAAAGTTGCCTGCGGCGTGGCACAGTTATGCGAACGTGATCGACGAAAGACGGGATGGTTCACTGTGCGCATGGACGAGCTGACCCGGACCGCACCACGTCCGACCGGGGTCGGCGAGATGTTCCAGCTCCTCCGCGACGGGCAGCCCCGCACCCGCTCCGACCTGGCCACCCTCACCGGTCAGGCCCGCTCGACCATCGCCGCGCGCGTCGACGCGCTCCTCGGCTCCGGCCTCGTGTCCCCCGCGGGCGAGGCCACCTCGACCGGAGGCCGGCCCCCCGCCACGTTCGCGTTCAACCCCGCGGCGCGCGTCGTCCTCGCCGTCGACCTCGGCGCCACGCACGCCCGCCTCGCGGTCACGGACCTCGCGGGCACCGTCCTCGCCGAGCACGGGGAGGCCATCGCCATCGCCGACGGCCCGACGCCCGTGCTGGACCGCGTCGCCGAGCTCGGCCGGCAGCTGCTCGCGAGCGCCCGACGCGACCCGCACGACCTCGTCAGCGTCGGCGTCGGCCTGCCCGGCCCGGTCGAGCACTCCACGGGCCGCCCGATCAACCCGCCGATCATGCCCGGCTGGGACGACGCCGACGTCCCCGGCCACCTCACGCGCCTGCTCGGCGTGCCCGTCCTCGTCGACAACGACGTCAACATCATGGCGCTCGGCGAGCACGCCACGGCGTGGCGCACGGTCGACCACCTGCTGTTCGTCAAGGTCGCGACCGGCATCGGCGCCGGGATCATCTCCGACGGCGAGATCCGCCGAGGTGCGCAGGGCGCCGCGGGCGACCTCGGCCACATCGCGGTCCCCGGCGGGCTGGACCTGCCCTGCCGGTGCGGCAACACCGGCTGCCTCGAGGCCGTCGCCGCCGGGCCCGCGATCGCGACGGCGCTGCGCGAGCAGGGGCTCGCCGCCGGCAGCAGCGCCGACGTCGTCGCACTCGTCCGCGCCGGGGACGTCGCCGCCGGGCGCGAGGTGCGCGAGGCGGGCCGGCACATCGGCGAGGTGCTCGCCGCGTGCGTGAGCCTGCTCAACCCGTCGATGATCGTCGTCGGCGGCATCGTCGCCGAGGCCGGTGAGCACCTGCTCGCGGGGATCCGCGAGATCGTCTACCGCCGGTCCCTCCCGCTCGCCACGCAGCACCTGCGGATCGTCACGACCCGCACCGGCGTGCGCGCGGGCGTGCTCGGCGCGGCCGCGATGGCCGCCGAGCACGTCCTGTCACCGACGGCGATCGACGCGCTCGTCGGCTGACGCGCGCTCGCGACCCCGTGCCGCGTGGTGTTCGTGAGGCTCAGGAGGTCGCGAACGCCCGCTCGAGGTACAGGTAGCGGTCCGCGGGTGCGAACCCGAGGCCCGTGTACAGCCGCGCGGCCGCCGTGTTGTGCGGCTCCACCTGCAGGAACGCGCGACGAGCGCCACGCGTCCGGGCGGCGTCCAGCGCCCGCAGCGTGAGCGTCCGTGCGAGCCCGCGCCGCCGCGCCTCGGGCACCACGACGAGGCATGACAGGCCCACCCAGTCCTCCGCGAACGCCGCCCGGATCACGCCCAGCGGACGACCCCCGTCGAGCGCGGTCAGGTAGACCCCGGGCGAGCCGTCGAGGATCGCGCGCGCGGTCCCCACGTCGGCGCCCGCGCTCTTCACGCCGAGCCACGCGGCGAGCCACGCGTCGTCCGGGTGCGCCGCGACCCGCACGTCGACACCGCCGCTCGTGTGCTCCGACGGGCCGCCGACGTCACGGACCAGCACGTCGGCACCCGAGACCGCCACGTACCCGCGCGCGAGCAGCGCGTCGTGCAGCGCCGGGCCGCCCGTCGTCGGGCCGACCCGGAACGTCGACGGCAGCCCCGCCGCGCGGTACACCCCCTCGACCTCGTCGACCGCCGCGCCGAGGTCGGCGGCCCGCGTCAGCGGCAGCGCGCTGTTCGCGCGGCGGGTCAGCCCGCCCGACTCACCCACGCGCCACCCGTCCGACGTCACGGTCGTGCGCAGCGGCGGCCACGTCGCGGCCTCGATCACCGCACCCGGTGCGTCCGGCGGAGTCCACGTGCGCACCCGCACGCACAGGCCGTGATGGTCCCAGTCGCGCGGCTCGTCGTGCACGAACCCGAGCCGGTCGTAGAGCCGCTGCGCGGCGCGCATCGCGTCGCTCGTCGACAGCACGACCCGGCGCGCACCCTCGGCGACGGCGTGCCGCAGCGCGTGCGTCATGAGCGCCTCCGCGACGCCGCGTCCGCGCGCCTCGGGCGCGACCGCGAGCATCCGGATCTCGAGCTCGCCGGGCTCGGCGACCTCGGCGTACGACGTGCCGTAGGGCGCGAGCGTCACGGTCCCCACGACGACGTCGCCGGAGCTCGCGGGGGCGTCCTCGCCGCGGGGTGCGCGTGGCACCGCCGCGACCAGCAGGATCGCCTCGCGCGCCCGGCGACGCGCGTCGCGCAGCTCGGCCGTGTAGTCGTCCTCGTCGCGCAGCAGCCCGTCGGCCACGTACGCCTCGGCCGTCAGCGCGCCGGCGTCGTCGACGTCCTCGGGTGTCGCGCGCCGGACGACGGGCCCGGTGTCGACGGCGACCTTCACGCGTCACCCCCGCGCGCACCGTCGTCCGCCACGGCGTCGCCCGTGTCCGCGCCGTCGCGCGCCGCCGCGTCGCCGTCGTCCCCGGCGGGCGCGGGGACCGCGTCGGGACCGCCGGCCAGCAGCGCCTCGAAGCCGGCCTCGTCGAGGATCCGCAGCCCGAGCTCGCGCGCCTTGGTCTCCTTGCTGCCCGCGTTCTCCCCGACGACGACGAAGTCGGTCTTCTTCGAGACGCTGCCCGACGCCTTCCCGCCGCGGGACAGGATCGCCTCCTTCGCCTCGTCGCGGCTGAACCGCTCGAGCCCGCCGGTGACGACGACCGTCAGGCCCCGCACGGTCCCGCTCTCGTCGGTGACCTCGAGCGTGCGCGTCACGCCCTCGGCCGCCGCGTCCTCCATGCGCACGCCCGCGTCGCGCCACGCGTCGACGATCGCGGCGTGCCAGGGCTCCGCGAACCAGTCGACGAGCGACTGCACGATCGTCGGTCCGACGCCCTCGACGCCCGACAGCCGCTCGGCCGCGACGGCGGGGTCGCCCTCGACGACCGCCCGCAGCTGCTTCATCGAGCGGAACTCCTGGGCGAGCGCCCGCGCAGCCGTCGGCCCGACGTTGCGGATGCTCAGCGCGACGAGCACGCGCCAGAGCTCCTTCTCCTTCGCGAGGTCGAGCTCGTCGAGCAGCGTGCGCGCGGCGGCGGACGGCTCCCACGCGTCGAGCGTCCGGCCCTCAGCCTCGGCCCGTGCCCGCTCCGCCTTGGTCCAGGTGAGCTGCCGGCGGAACGGCGCGCGGCGACGCACGTTGCCATCCTCGTCCTCGCGCGGCAGGCCCGTCTCGGGATCACGCACGACGACCTCGATCTGCGCCAGCTTCTCCAGGCTGGCCGTCCGGATCTCCTCTCGCACATCCGCCGGCGCATCGCGCTTCCACCCGACCAGCCCAAACAGGTCGGCCTCGGTGCGCAGCGGCGGCACCTCGGGCACGACGGGCTGCGTGAGCGCGGCGGCCGTGACCTCGCCGAGCGCCTCGATGTCGAACGCGCCGCGCGAGCCGATGTGCTCGACACGGCCCAGCACCTGCGCCGGGCACGACTCCGCGTTCGGGCAGCGCAGGTCGACGTCGCCCTCACGCATCGGGCGCAGCGGCGTGCCGCACACCGGGCAGTCCGTGGGCATCTGCCACTCGATGCGCTCGACGGTGTCGTCGGGAGCCGCGGGCGCCGGGCCGACGATCTCGGGGATGACGTCGCCCGCCTTGCGCAGCACGACCATGTCACCGACCTTGACGCCCTTGGCCTTGACGACGTCCTGGTTGTGCAGCGTCGCCTGCCGCACGGTGCTGCCCGACACGAACACCGGCTCCATGACGGCGAACGGCGTCGCGCGCCCCGTCCGGCCGATGCCGACCTCGATCGCGAGCAGCCGCGTCACGACCTCCTCGGGCGGGTACTTGTAGGCGATCGCCCAGCGCGGCGCGCGGCTCGTCGAGCCCAGGCGGCGCTGCAGGTCGATCTCGTCGACCTTGACGACGATGCCGTCGATCTCGTGCTCGACGTCGTGCCGGTGCTCGCCGTAGTACGCGATCATCTCCCGCACACCGTCGAGGTCGTCGACCACGCGCGTGTGGGACGACGTCGGGACCCCCCACGACGCCAGCAGGTCGTACACCTGCGACTGCCGCGTGATCCCGGGACCACCACCGGACCCCCACCGCAGCGCGCCGATGCCGTGCGCGTACATCCCGAGCGGGCGCGTCGCCGTCACGCGCGGGTCCTTCTGCCGCAGCGAGCCCGCCGCGGCGTTGCGCGGGTTGGCGAACGGCGGCTTGCCCGCGGCGACCTGCGCCTCGTTGAGCCGCTCGAACGCCTCGACCGGCAGGAACACCTCGCCGCGGATCTCGATGAGGTCGGGGTGCGTCGACGGGTCGCCCGCGAGCACGTCGGGGATCGAGGAGATCGTCCGGACGTTGAGCGTCACGACCTCGCCCGTCCGACCGTCGCCGCGCGTCGCGGCCCGCACCAGTCGGCCCTTCTCGTACAGCAGCGCGATCGCGAGGCCGTCGATCTTGAGCTCGCACAGGTAGTGCGGGGTCGCGCCGCCCAGGTCGCGCAGCGCGCGGTCCGCCCACGCGGCGACGTCCTCGTCGGAGAACGCGTTGTCGAGCGACAGCATGCGCTCGACGTGGTCGACCGTCGCGAAGTCCGTCGAGAACGTGCCGCCCACGCGCTGCGTCGGCGAGTCCGGCGTCAGCAGCCCCGGGTACTGCTCCTCGAGCGACTGGAGCTCACGCATGCGGGCGTCGTAGTCGGCGTCCGACGACGGCGGTGCGTCGAGCACGTAGTAGGCGAACTGGTCGGCGTCGATGCGCTCCGCGAGCTCGGTCCACCGGTGCCGGGCATCGGCGGGGATCTCCTGGTCGGGCGCGGTCGCGAGGGCGTCGTCGGCGGCGTCGGTCACCCGCACATCATCGCGCCGACCGCCGACACGCGCCGCCAGGACCCGTCAGCGCGCGTCGCGCACCCGCGGCACGACGAGCAGCGCCACCGCGCCGATCACGCCCCCGACGGCCAGCACCGTCGCGGTCACCGCGAGCGCCGTGGGCGCCGCCGTGACGACGACCTCCTGCCGCTCGCCGTCGACCTCCCACGAGCAGACCGCCTGCGGGGGCATCGCCCCGTACGACACCTCGGCGCCGGCGTCGTCCGCCGCGTACGCCTCGAGGCACGGCTCGCCGCCCGCGGCCGACGCCTCCAGGGTCCGCGCCCCGACGGACGACCAGAGCACCACGAGCACGACGATGCCCACGATCGCGGCGCCGGTCGCGACCAGCACCCCGAGGGCCTGGCGGCGTGAGTGCAGCAGCGGCCGCCGCGGGGTGGGGCCCGTGCTCAGCGGCTCGTTCGTCGGTCCGGTCATCGCCTCGCTCATGCCTCCGCTCGTTCCGCCACGATCCGGCCGGCCCGCACGAGCCCGGCCAGGGCCGCGCGCGCGTCGTCGGGCGACGACCGCCCGGGCGCCTCGCCGGCCAGCAGCACCACGTCCGTGAGCCCCGCCTGCGGCAGCCCGACGGACCGCCACGGCCGCGTGAGCACGTCCGCCTGCCCGACGACGTCGGGTCCTGCGCACTGCGACGACGCCTGCGGAGGGAGCTCGGCCCACAGCCGCAGCCCGCCCTCCACGGCCTCCGCGACCCGCTCCCAGCCCTGCTCGCCGATCCCGCCGACCGCGAGCGCGAGCCCGTCGACCCCCGCCGCACGGATCGCGGGCACCGCCGCCCAGGCCGTCCCGCCGTGCACCGCCACGGCGGAGGCCCCGGCGGCCCGCACGCCGGCCGCGACGGTCCCGACCCGCTCGGCCGCGACGGGCCCGCGCACCGCGCGCAGCGCCGCGTACCCGGAGAACGTCGGCAGGACGCCCGCGACGACCTGCGCGAGCAGCGGCTCGTGCAGCAGCACGGTGACCTCGGCACCGGGCACGACGCGCCGGACGGCGGCGACGTGCTGGCCCGCACCGAGCGCGAGCGACTCCGCGAGCTCGCGGACCGCGCCGGCGTCGGACAGCACACGGTCGCCGCGCGCGAGGTAGAGGCTCGCGGCGAGCGTCAGCGGGCCGGCGACGGGCACCACGAGCGGTCCGGTGTACCCGTGCGCGGCGACCGCGAGCGCGTCGAGGTCCTCGCGGACGAACGCGCGCGCCCGGGCGAGGTCGCCTCCGGGCCGGTCGGCGAGCTTCCACCCGTGCGGCCCGAGCTCGGTGGGCAGCTCCTCGAGCACCGCCGCCGCGTGACCGGCCCGGTCGCCCCACGGCCCGCGTGCGGGCAGCAGCACCGTGAACGGCAGGCCCTGCACCTCGGACGGGGCCTCGACGAGGTCGCCGACGACCGTCGACTGCGCCTCGAGGGCGTCCGTGCCCGGCCAGGGCCCCGTGCCGCTGACCCCGGGACGGCCGCTCACCGGCGCACGCCCGCGGCGACCGTGCCGAGCGCTGGGCCCGCCGACGCCGGCCGGCGCGTGCCCGTCACGGTCGCCTGCCCCAGCACGCGCGTGCCGTCGTACACGACGAGCGACTGCCCCGGTGCCACGCCGCGCAGGCCCGCGCTCGCGTCCACGTCGACGCGCAGCGTGCCCTCCGGTGTCGCCGTCCCGACCGCAGGCACCGGCACCCCGTGCGCACGCACCTGCACCTCGCACGCGAACGGCGCACGTCCGGGCGCGTCGAACCACACCGCACGGTCGGCGTCCACCGTCCCGACGGCCAGCTCCTCGGCCGAGCCCACGACGACCCGGTTCCGCACCGGCTCGACGGACAGCACGTACCGCGGCTTCCCGTCGGGCGCCGGCCGTCCCAGCGCGAGCCCCTTGCGCTGCCCGACGGTGTACGCGTACGCGCCGTCGTGCCGCCCGACGACCGCGCCGGACGTGTCGACGATCTCGCCCTCACGGGACCCGAGCCGGTCGCGCAGGAAGCCCTGGGTGTCGCCGTCGGCGACGAAGCAGATGTCGTAGGAGTCCGGCTTGGCCGACACCGACAGCCCCCGCGCGGCGGCCTCGGCGCGCGTCGCCTCCTTGGACGCGACGTCGCCGAGCGGGAACAGCGACCGCGCGAGCCGCTCGGGCCCCATCACGGCGAGCACGTACGACTGGTCCTTCGCGGCGTCGCGCGCGCGGTGCAGCTCGCGCGTGCCGTCGTCGCCGACCTCGATGCGCGCGTAGTGCCCGGTGCAGACGGCGTCGAAGCCGAGCGCGAGGGCCTTGTCGAGCAGCGCCGCGAACTTGATGTGCTCGTTGCACCGGACGCACGGGTTGGGGGTGCGGCCTGCCTCGTACTCGCTGAGGAAGTCGGCGACGACGGTGTCCTCGAACCGCTCGGACAGGTCCCACACGTAGTACGGGATGCCGAGGACGTCCGCGGCCCGGCGCGCGTCGCCCGCGTCCTCGATCGAGCAGCACCCGCGCGAGCCGGTGCGGAACTGGTCGCGCGTGCGGGACAGCGCCATGTGCACGCCGACGACGTCGTGCCCGGCGTCGACCGCGCGCGCGGCCGCGACCGCGGAGTCGACGCCGCCGGACAGGGCGGCCAGCACGCGCATCAGGCCATCACCGCCGGGGTGCTCCCCCGACCGGCGAGCCCCGCGGCCCGCGCGCGCTCGACGACCGCCGGGAGGGCCGCGTGCAGCGCCGCGACGTCCGCGTCGGTCGACGTGTGCCCGAGCGAGAACCGCAGCGCGCCGCGCGCGTCGTCCTCGTCGACCCCCATCGCGAGCAGCACGTGGCTCGGCCGCGGCACGCCCGCCTGGCACGCCGACCCGGTGGACGCCTCGACCCCCGCGGAGTCGAGCAGGTACAGCAGCGAGTCGCCCTCGCAGCCGGGGAACGTGAAGTGCGCGTTCGCGGGCAGGCGCCGGCCGGTGTCGGCCGGACCGCGCAGGACCGCGTCCGGCACGGCGGCCCGCACGCCCGCGACGAGCCGGTCGCGCAGCGCGCCCACGCGTGCCGCGTACGCCGGTCGCTCGCGCACGGCCTCGTCGAGCGCCGCCGCGAACGACGCGATCAGCGGTGCCGCGAGCGTGCCCGACCGGACGCCGCGCTCCTGCCCGCCGCCGTGCAGCACGGGCGTGAGGTCGAGCCCGCGCCGCGCGAGCAGCGCCCCGACCCCGCCGGGCCCGCCGAGCTTGTGCCCCGAGACGGTCATCGCGTCGAGGCCCGACGCCGCGAAGTCGACCGGCACCTGCCCGACGGCCTGCACCGCGTCGGCGTGCACCGGGACCCCGTGGCGCCGCGCGAGCGCGACGACGTCGTCGAGCGGCTGCAGCGCGCCGACCTCGTTGTTCGCCCACATGACCGAGAGCAGCGCCGCCTGCGCGCCGTTCTGGTCGAGCTCGTCGCGCAGCGCGTCGACGTCCACCACGCCGTCGGCGTCGACCGGGAGCAGGACGAGCTCGGCGCCCGCGTGCTCCGCCATCCAGAACGCCGGGTCCAGCACCGCGTGGTGCTCGACCGCCGACACGAGGATCCGCCGCCGCGCCGGGTCCTGCGTGCGCCGCGCCCAGAAGAGCCCCTTGACCGCGAGGTTGTCCGCCTCGGTCCCGCCCGACGTCCAGACGACCTCGCTCGGGCGCGCCCCGAGCGCCGCCGCCGCCGTCTCCCGGGCCTCCTCGACGACGCGTCGCGCCGCCCGCCCGGACCCGTGCAGCGACGACGGGTTGCCCGGGCGCGCGAGCTGCTCGGTGAGCACGCGCGCGGCCTCCGGGAGCATCGGCGTGGTCGCCGCGTGGTCGAGGTACGCAGTCATCCGCACCAGTCTACGAACGGCCGCACGCCACTCCCGCGCCGTCACCGTGCACGGGAGGACGGCCCGGTGCGTGGTCTCACCCTCGGAGCCCCTGGCGCGGCCTGGCAGGATGTGCGCCGTGAGTGCCGACGAGGTCATCGCCCTGCCGCCCGCGTTCAGCGGCCAGCGGCTGGACTGGCGTGACCTGCCCCGGCACGTCCGCGAGCGCATCAGCGCCCTCGCCGGCTCCCAGGTGACCGCCGAGATCAGCGCGACCAGCGGGTTCAGCCCCGGCTTCGCCGCCGTCCTCGAGCTCGCCGACGGCCGGGGCGTGTTCGTCAAGGCCGTCTCCGGCGAGCAGAACCCGGTCTCGCCGTACCTCGCACGCGCGGAGATCCGCGTCGCCGCCTCGCTGCCGACGCAGGTGTCCGCGCCCCGCATGCTGTGGTCCGACGACGACGGCGACTGGGTGATCCTCGGCTTCCAGGTCGTGCACGGCCGCTCCCCCGAGCTGCCCTGGCGGGCCGCCGACCTGGCCGCCGTCGCGGACGCCGTGGGAGCGCTTGCGGACGTCGAGCCGCTTCCCGGTCACGATCTGCCGCGCATCGACGACGTGCTCGCCGAGGACTTCACCGGCTGGCGCCGGCTCGTCGACCTCGACGAGGCCACCCGCGAGGGCGTCGTCGCCCGGGCCGGCGACCTGGGCCAGTGGGCGCGGGACCACCACGAGAAGCTCGTGCTGTGGGAGCAGGAGGCCCTGCGGGTCTGCGCGGGCGACGCGCTCGTGCACGGCGACCTGCGCGCCGACAACGTCATGATCGACGACCAGCACCGCGTGTGGCTCATCGACTGGCCGCACGCCGCGATCGGCGCCCCGTGGCTCGACTGGGCGTTCATGCTGCCGAGCGTGTCGCTGCAGGGCGGCGGCGACCCGCACACCGTCTTCCGCGCGTCCGCCGTGAGCGAGGGCGTCACCGACGACGACCTGCGTGCCGTCCTCGCCGGCCTGTCCGGCTACTTCGTCGCCTCGTCGCTCCAGCCGCCGCCCCCGGGCATCCCGAACCTGCGCCGCTTCCAGGCCGCGCAGGGCGTCGCCGCCCTCCGCTGGCTCCGCGACCTCTCCTGACATCCGTCAGGTTCCCGGGGTGCCATGATCCCGGCCATGGGCACCTGGGGAGCCGGGATCTTCGCGAACGACGAGGCGTGCGACGTCCGTGACGTCTATCGCGACCTGCTCGGCGACGGTGTCCCGGACGACGAGGCCGAGCAGCGCGTCCTCGAGGAGTTCCGTGACGAGGAGGGCAGCGTCCCGTCGACCGTCTGGCTCGCGCTCGCCGCGACGCAGAGCCGCAGCGGTCGGCTCAGCGAGACGACCCGCGGCCGCGCCCTCCACCTGATCGACAGCGGTGCCGATCTCGACGCGTGGGCGGACGCCGATCCGGGCGACCGGCGCCGGCGCGCGACCGCGCTCGCCCGGCTCCGCGCGCAGCTCGTCGGGCCGCAGCCCGAGCCGCGCCCCGTGCGCCGCGAGTGGAAGTACCGCACCGACCTGGTGCCGGGCGACGTGCTCGCGCTGCCCGTCGAGGACGAGCGGCGCGCGCTGCTCCGCGTCGTGGGCGTCGAGCACGACCGGTTCAGCGACTTCGTCCTGGTCGAGCTCCTCGCGGCCGACGGGCGCGCGGGCGAGCTCTCGGACCTGCCCGCGGCTCGTCACCCGCGCACCGGACGCCCCGAGCGATGGTCCGTGGCGAAGAACCACAGCAGGGAGCCCGACTGGTCGGACGTCGGGCTCGTCCGCGTCGGCACGACGCCGGGACAGCCCGACGACCGGGCCGCCACGGCGGGTGCCGACGCGGACCGGGAGCTGCTCGCCGCCGTCCTGGCCGAGGGTGGCGCAGCCGCGCGGACGGTCGACGGGACGCTGCTGGCGCTCGACGACCGAGCGCCGTTCGTCATCTGGGAGCTCCTGCCCCGAGAGGTCGCGTCGGCCGTGGCGGCCGCGCGCCTCTGACGCTCAGCCCGCGGAACCTCGTGGTCGGGCCGACCCTGCGCCCCGCTGCGGGCGGGCGCCGCTGCGCACCCCCGACCTCCGCCGCGCTCCGGCTCAGCCCTCGGACTTCAGGCGGCGGAGCTCCGCCGCGGCCTGCGGGAGGACCGTGAACAGGTCGCCCACGACGCCGAAGTCGGCGATCTCGAAGATGGGCGCGTCGGCGTCGGAGTTGATCGCGACGATCGTGCCCGACGCCTGCATGCCGCCGCGGTGGTGCACGGCCCCGGAGACGCCCGCGCCGATGTAGAGGCGGGGCGAGACGGTGACGCCGGTCTGGCCGATCTGCGCGTCGTGGCCGATCCAGCCCTCGTCGGTCGCGACGCGGGTGGCGCCGACGGCACCGCCGAGGACGTCGGCGAGCTCCTCGACGGGGCTGAAGTCACCCTCGGTGCCGCGCCCGCCGACGACGACGACGTGCGCGCTGCCCAGGTCGGGCCGCCCGCTGGTGGGCCGCTCGGTGCGCTCGACGAGCGTCACGCGGCGCGCCCCCTCGGAGGCCGTCACGGCGTGCTCGACGACCGCGGGCGCTCCCCCGGTCGCGGACGCGTCGACGACGACGGAGTTCGCCTTGACGGTGACGACGGCGAGGGGCGCGGTGACCGCGCAGCGCGTGTTCCAGGTGCCGGCGAAGACGGTCTTGGACGCGACGTAGCGGCCGTCCTCGACCGCGAGCCCGTCGGCGTCGGTGACGACCCCGGCACCGGTGGCGACCGCGAGGCGCGCCGCGGCCTCCTTGTTCTCGAACGACGACACGAGCAGCACGAGGCCGGCCCCGGTCGCCGCGACGAGCGAGCCGAGCGACTCGGCCAGGACGGCCGACAGGTGCAGGTCGGCGTCGGCGACGACGCGGTGCACCTGCGTGACGCCGAGCGTGCCGAGCTCGGCGAGGACGTCGGCCGACGGCTCGGTGTCGGCCGGCCACACGCCGTGCACGCCGGCACCGCCCGCGAGGGACGCGGCGAGCGTCGCGATCTCACGGACGGGGCTGCGCAGCGCGCCCTCGGGCGTGTGGTCGAGCAGGACGAGGACGGGCGCTGTCGTTCCGGTCACGGCGTTCTCGATTCTCGGGTGGTGCGAGGAGCCCGGGCGTCCGGGCGGTACGGACGGGGGGCTCAGACGAGCTTGTGCTCGACGAGGTAGCGCGCGAGCTTCACGCCGGCCTCCCCGTCGTCGGTGACGAGCACGCGGTCCTCGCGCGCGGGTCGGGCGGCGGCGGACACGACCTGGGTGCGGGCACCCGCGGCGCCGACGTCCGACGCGTCGAGACCGAGGTCCGCGAGCGTGAGCGTCGCGATCGGCTTCTTGCGGGCGGCAATGATGCCCTTGAAGTTCGGGTAACGCGGCTCGTTGGCCTGGTCAGTTACGGACACGACGGCGGGCAGCGGGGCCTCGAGGACCTCGGTCGCGTGGTCGAGGTTGCGGCGCACGCGCACGGTGCGGGCCGCGGCGTCGACCGTGAGCTCGGCGCCCAGCGGGAGCGCGGGCAGGTCGAGCAGCGTCGCGAGGGCCGTCGGCAGCAGCGACGTGAGGCCGTCGAGGCCCGCCATGCCGGTGACGACGAGGTCGACGGGCTCCTGCGCGGCGAGGTGCTGGACGGCGGCGGCGAGCACGCGTGCGGTGCCGATCGCGTCGGACCCGGCGATCGCGTCGTCGACGACGTGCACGGCCTCGTCGGCGCCCATCTGCAGGCCCTTGCGCACCGCGTCGGCGGCGTCGTCCGGGCCGACGGTCAGGGCCACGACGGACCCCTCACCGAGGGACTCGACGAGCGCGAGCGCCGCCTCGAGGGCGTTCTCGTCCAGCTCGTTGAGCGTGCCGTCCCCGCCGTCGCGCACCACGCGACCGTCGGGGCCGAGGGCCCGCTCCGACTGGATGTCCGGGACGTGCTTGACGCAGACGACGATCCTCACGGCGGAGACGTTACCGCCCGCGACACCCGCCCCGGTCCGCCGTGTCGAGGAGCGGAAGGCCGGCGGACGGGCGACGCGTGACGCCACCCCGAAGCACGCACGACGCACGGGCGTCACGTCCGTCCAGCACAATGACGGGTGTGAGTGCGACCGCCCCGTCCCGACGGCCGCCCCGGCTCGGTGTCCACGTGACCGACGAGGGGGTCGACGTCGCGGTGCTCGCGTCGCACGCGACCGCGGTCGAGCTCTGCCTGTTCGACGGTGTCGAGGGGACGCTGACGGAGCGCCGGATCACGCTGTCCGGCCCGGTGCACGGCGTGTTCTCGGCGTCGGTGCCGGGCATCCGCCCGGGGCAGCGCTACGGGTTCCGGGCGCACGGGCCGTGGAACCCGTCGGCGGGCCTGCGCTACAACCCGCGCAAGCTGCTGGTCGACCCGTACGCGCGCGGGCTGGTCGGCGACGTCGAGCACGTCCCGCAGACGTACGGGCACGTCGTCGACGCCGAGCTGCACGGCGACCCGTACGGTCCCGCCGACCACCGCGACTCCGCGGGTCACGTGCCGTTCTCGGTGGTCGTCGACACGCGCGACCTGCCCGGCCCGGACCCGGCGGCGAACCGCCCGTGGACGCCGTGGTCGCGCACGGTCGTCTACGAGGCGCACGTCAAGGGGCTCACCGCGCTGCACGACGCGCTCCCCGCCGAGCTGCGCGGCACGTACGCGGGGCTCGCGCACCCGGCGGTCGTCGACCACCTGCTGGGGCTCGGGGTGACCGCGGTCGAGCTGCTGCCGATCCACGCCTTCTCGTCGGAGCCGCACCTCGTCGAGAAGGGCCTCACGAACTACTGGGGCTACTCGACGCTCGGCTTCTTCGCGCCGCACGCGGCGTACGCGACCAAGGAGGCGCGCGCGCTCGGGCCGGACGCGGTGCTGCAGGAGGTCCGCCGCGCGGTGCACGACCTGCACGAGGCCGGGCTCGAGGTGCTGCTCGACGTCGTCTACAACCACACGTGCGAGGGCGGCCTGCCGGGTCAGCACCTGTCGTGGCGCGGGCTCGACCCGACGCTCTACTACGCGCACGACGGCGGCGTGCCCGCGCGGCTCGCGGACGTCACGGGCACCGGCAACACGCTCGACTTCCGCCGCCCGGCGGTCGTCGGCATGACGCTCGACTCGCTGCGCTACTGGGCGGACGTCGTCGGCGTCGACGGCTTCCGGTTCGACCTCGCGGTGACGCTGGGCCGCGACGCGGACGGCTTCACGCCCGACCACCCGCTGCTCGTCGCGGCGCAGGTCGACCCGAGCCTGCACGGCCTCAAGCTCGTCGCCGAGCCGTGGGACGTCGGCCCGGGCGGCTGGCGCACCGGGCAGTTCCCGCCGCCCTTCGCCGAGTGGAACGACCGGTTCCGCAACGCGACGCGGTCGTTCTGGCTGGCCGACCCGGCGCGCGCCGCGCACGGCCTGCCCGGTCACCGCGTCCGCGACCTCGCGACGCGCCTCGCGGGCTCGGTCGACCTGTTCGGCCACACGGACCCCCCGCTCATGCGCGGGCCGGCCGCGTCGGTGAACTACGTGACGGCGCACGACGGCTTCACGCTCGCGGACCTGGTGGCGTACGACCACAAGCACAACGCGGCGAACGGCGAGCAGAACCGCGACGGCACCGACGACAACCGGTCCTGGAACCACGGGCTCGAGGGACCGGTCCACGTCGAGGGGCCGGGCGCGGACATCGTGCCGCTGCGCCGCCGCTCGATCCGCAACCTGCTCGCGACGCTCGTGCTCGCGGCTGGCACCCCGATGATCACCGCGGGCGACGAGCTGGGCCGCACGCAGCAGGGCAACAACAACGCGTACTGCCAGGACAACGAGACGTCGTGGGTGAGGTGGGACCTCGCGCCGTGGCGCAAGGACCTGCTCGCGACGGCCCGCTGGCTGCTGCTGCTGCGGCGCGAGCACCCGGCGCTGCGCGCGGAGCGGTTCTACTCGGGCCGGCCGCTGCTGCCCGACCGACGCCCCGACCTCGCCTGGTACGACGCGCTCGGCACCCCGTTCGACCACGCACGCTGGCACGACCCGTCGGTGCGCACGCTCCAGATGGTGCGCACGGCTCCCCCGCCCGACGACGACACCGTCATGCTCGTCGTGAACGGCGCGCTCGACTCGGTGACCGTGGTCCTCGCGGACGAGCACGGCGGCCGGTGGCGGCTCGCGTGGGACTCGGTGTGGGAGCGTCCGGGCGACGAGCGGGCCGAGGCGATCGCGGGCAGCCTGCACGCGGAGCCGGGCGAGTCCACCGTCCTGGAGCCGCTGAGCATGCGGGTGTACGTCCTCGACCGCACGGAGTGACGGCCTTCTGGACGCCCGTCCAGCCGTGTACCGTCGCGACATGACGCACTCCCACGACGTCGTGGTCGTCGGCGCGGGCCTCGCGGGCCTGGTCGCCACCGCCGAGCTCCTCGCCGCGGGCCGCCGCGTCGTCCTCCTCGACGCCGAGAACCCCGCGAGCCTGGGCGGGCAGGCGTTCTGGTCGTTCGGCGGGCTCTTCCTCGTCGACTCGCCCGAGCAGCGGCGACTGGGGATCAAGGACTCGGCCGAGCTCGCGCTCGCCGACTGGCTGGGCTCCGCGGAGTTCGCCGACGACGGCTCCGACCGGTGGGGCCGCGCGTGGGCGGAGGGGTTCGTCGACTTCGCGGCGGGCGACCTGCGGCCGTGGCTGCACGCGCAGGGTGTGCGCTGGTTCCCGCTCGTGCAGTGGGCGGAGCGCGGCGGGTACACCGCGGGCGGGCACGGCAACACGGTCCCCCGCTTCCACGTCACGTGGGGCACCGGCCCGGGCATCCTCGAGCCGTTCGTCCGGACGCTCCTCGACGCGCGCAAGGACGGCCGCGTCGACGTGCGCTTCCGCCATCGCGTGACGTCGTTCGTCACGACCGACGGCCGCGTCACGGGCGTGCGCGGCGACGTGCTCGTCGACGACGGCGTCGCCCGGGCGGTGCCGAGCTCGCGCGAGGTCGCGCGCCCCTTCGAGCTCGACGCGGCCGCGGTCGTCGTCGCGACGGGCGGCATCGGCGCGAACCACGGACTCGTCCGCGCGACGTGGCCCGAGCACGCGGGCCGGCTCCCCGAGCGGATGCTGTCGGGCGTGCCCGACCACGTCGACGGCTCGGGCGTCGCCGCGGCGCGGGACGCGGGCGGCGCCGTCGTGCATCCCGACCGCGCGTGGCACTACCCCGAGGGCATCACGAACCACTCGCCGGTGTGGAGCCGGCACGGCATCCGCATCCTGCCAGGCCCGTCGTCGCTGTGGCTCGACGCCGACGGCAACCGCCTGCCCGTGCCGCTGTTCCCCGGCTTCGACTCCCTGGGCGCGCTCCGGCACATCACGTCCCGCGGCGACGACCACTCGTGGTTCGTGCTCGACAAGACGATCCTCGGCTCGGAGTTCGCGCTGTCCGGGTCCGAGCAGAACCCCGACCTCACCGGCAAGAGCGTCCCGCAGCTCCTCCAGCGCGTGCTGCCGGGCGCGGTCGGGCCGGTCGAGACGTTCGCGCACGAGTCCGAGGAGTTCCTCTGGGCGGACACGCCCGCCGAGCTCGCACGCCGCATGAACGCGCTCACGGGCACCGACCGGATCGACGCCGAGCGCCTCGAGCGCACGATCGTCGAGCGCGACCGCCAGGTGGAGTCCGGCCTCGGCAAGGACCTGCAGGTCGTCGCGACGGCGATGGCCCGCCGGTACGTCGTCGACAAGGTCATCCGCGTCGCCAAGCCGCACCGCCTGCTCGACCCCGCGCACGGCCCGCTCCTCGCGGTCCGCCTGTCGGTGCTCACGCGCAAGACGCTCGGCGGGCTCCACACGGACCTCGAAGGGCGCGTGCTGCGGCCCGACGGCGACGTGCTCCCCGGCCTGTGGGCGGTCGGCGAGGCGTCGGGCTTCGGCGGCGGCGGTGTGCACGGGCACCGCGCGCTCGAGGGGACGTTCCTGGGCGGGTGCCTGTTCACCGGCCGCGTCCGCCACCCCCGTCGAGCCTCCGAAGCGCGGCCGGCGCGCCGCCTCCGCGGCGGCGCAGGTCAGCACGGCGGCACCCACGACGCCGGCACGCTCGCGAGCCCGCGCCCGTACCGCCGCCGCGACCGAGCCCACCCACCCCGCGACCACCGCCCAGGTCGAGTCCTCGGCACCGGACGCCGCGACGACCGGCACCCCGACGGCAGCCGCCCCGCGCGCCGCGACCAGGGCGAGCCCGGGCGACGCACCCGGCGCCGCGCCCAACGGTGGTGCTCCCGCGGCGCAGCCGTGGGTCGCCCCCGACGGCCCGATCGGCCGCATCCCGGTGGTCGACGTGTCCCCCGTCGCCGAGGAGGGCCGCTTCCCCGCCAAGGCGACCGTGGGCGAGGCCGTGCCGATCCGCGCGACGGTGTTCCGCGAGGGGCACGACGCGGTGGCCGCGACGGCGATCCTGATGGACCCGGACGGTGCCGAGCACGCGCGTGCCCCGATGGTCGACATCGCGCCCGGCCTCGACCGCTTCGAGGCGCGCCTGGTCCCGGACCGCACGGGCGAGTGGACGTTCCGCGTCGAGGGCTGGTCCGACCCGTTCGCGACGTGGGCGCACGACGCCACGATCAAGGTCGCGGCGGGCATCGACGTCGAGCTCATGCTGACGGAGGGCGCACGCCTGCTGGAGCGCGCCGCGGCGCGCCCGTCGACCGAGCTCCCCGAGGAGGCGGCCCAGGTCCTGCGCGACGCGGTCGCCGGGCTCCGCGACACGTCCCGGACGCCGGCCGACCGGCTCGCCGCCGGCCTGTCGCACGCCGTCCGCGACGCGCTCGCCGCGCACCCGTTCCGCGAGCTCGTCACGTCGTCGCGCGCGTACCCGCTGCGCGTCGAGCGGCCGCTCGCGCTGGCCGGCGCGTGGTACGAGATCTTCCCGCGCTCGCACGGCGCGACGCAGGACCCGGTCACGGGCGAGTGGCGGTCGGGGACGCTGCGCACCGCCGCCGAGGACCTGCCGCGCATCGCGGGCATGGGCTTCGACGTCGTCTACCTGACGCCGATCCACCCCATCGGCACGACGTACCGCAAGGGCCGCAACAACTCGCTCGACGCGCAGCCGGGCGACCCGGGCTCGCCGTACGCGATCGGCTCGGAGGCGGGCGGGCACGACGCGATCGAGCCGAGCCTCGGCACGTTCGACGACTTCGACGCGTTCGTCGCGCGCGCCCGCGAGCTCGGCCTCGAGGTCGCGCTCGACGTCGCGCTGCAGTGCTCGCCGGACCACCCGTGGGTCAAGGACCACCCCGAGTGGTTCACGACGCGCGCCGACGGGTCGATCGCGTACGCGGAGAACCCGCCGAAGAAGTACCAGGACATCTACCCGCTGAACTTCGACAACGACCCCGCGGGCATCTACCACGAGGTCCGGCGTGTCATCCAGGTGTGGATCGACCACGGCGTGACGCTGTTCCGCGTCGACAACCCGCACACCAAGCCGCTCGACTTCTGGGCGTGGCTGCTCGCCGACGTGCGGAAGGACCACCCCGAGGTGATCTTCCTGTCGGAGGCGTTCACGCGTCCGGCGATGATGCAGACGCTCGCCAAGATCGGGTTCCACCAGTCGTACACGTACTTCACGTGGCGGAACACGAAGGAGGAGCTCGAGACGTACCTCGCGGAGGTCTCGGGCGAGCAGGGCGCGTGGATGCGGCCGAGCTTCTGGCCGACGACGCACGACATCCTCCCGCCGTACCTGCAGGCGACGGGCGGTCGCGGCTTCGCCGTGCGCGCGGTGCTCGCGGCGACGGGTTCGCCGACGTGGGGCATCTACTCGGGCTACGAGCTCGTCGAGGACGTGCCGCGCCCGGGCGTCGACGAGCAGATCGACAACGAGAAGTACGAGCTCAAGCCGCGCGACTGGGCCGCGGCGGACGAGCTCGGCATCGCGCTGCTGCTCGGCAACCTCAACGCGGTCCGCCGTGCCCACCCGGCGCTGCAGCAGCTGCGCAACCTCGTCGTGCACCCGTCGACGGACGACGCGCTCGTCGCGTACTCGCGCCACCTCGACGCCGCGCACTCCCCGACGGGCCGCGCCGACACGGTGGTCACGATCGTCAACCTCGACACCTGGAACGCGCGCGAGGGCGTCGTGCACCTCGACCTCGCCGCGCTCGGCCTTCCGGCGGACCGCCCGCTGCGCGCGCACGACCTGCTGACCGGCGAGACGTGGGAGTGGAGCGCCGACCCCTGGGTGCGCCTCGACCCGGCCGTCCGTCCCGCGCACGTCATCCACCTGGAGGAGGCGTGACGACGCTCCCGCCCGTCCCCGACGTGCGCCTGCGCGAGCCCGCGCCGAACACGGGGCAGATCATGCTCACCGCGCTGCCGCAGAAGCGGCAGCCGGCCGTCCCGGCCGCGTCCGAGGCACGCCCGGGCCTGTCGGACGACCCGGACTGGTACCGGACCGCGGTGTTCTACGAGGTCATGCTCCGCTGCTTCTCCGACTCGTCGGGCGCGGGCAGCGGTGACCTGCGCGGCCTCATCGAGCGCCTGGACTACCTGCAGTGGCTCGGGATCGACTGCCTGTGGCTGCCGCCGTTCTACCCGTCGCCGCTGCGCGACGGCGGGTACGACGTCGCGGACTACACGGCGATCGCCGCGCAGTACGGCACGGTCGCCGACTTCCAGGAGCTCATCGCCGAGGCGCACGCGCGCGGGATGCGCCTGGTCATCGACCTCGTCATGAACCACACGAGCGACCAGCACCCGTGGTTCCAGGCGTCCCGGTCGGACCCCGAGGGCCCGTACGGCGACTTCTACGTGTGGAGCGACGACAACACGCGCTACCAGGACGCGCGCATCATCTTCGTCGACACCGAGACGTCGAACTGGACCTTCGACCCCGTGCGCCGGCAGTACTTCTGGCACCGGTTCTTCAGCCACCAGCCGGACCTCAACTTCGAGAACCCGCGCGTGGTCGAGGCGATGATGGACGTCGCCCGGTTCTGGCTCCGGATCGGCGTCGACGGGTTCCGTCTCGACGCGGTGCCGTACCTGTTCGAGGCCGAGGGCACGAACTGCGAGAACCTCCCGGAGACCCACGGCTTCCTGCGCGACCTGCGGCGCATGATCGACGAGGAGTTCCCGGGCCGCATCATGCTGGCCGAGGCGAACCAGTGGCCCGAGGACGTCGTGCACTACTTCGGCACCGAGGACGAGCCCGAGTGCCACATGTGCTTCCACTTCCCGGTGATGCCGCGCATCTACTACTCGCTGCGCGACCAGCGGGCGACGCCGATCGTCGACATCCTCGCGGACACGCCGCCCATCCCGAAGGGCGCGCAGTGGTCGACGTTCCTGCGCAACCACGACGAGCTCACGCTCGAGATGGTGTCGACCGAGGAGCGCGCGTCGATGTACGGCTGGTACGCGCCGGACTCGCGCATGCGCGCGAACGTCGGGATCCGCCGCCGGCTCGCTCCCCTGCTCGACAACTCGCGCAAGGAGATCGAGCTCGCGCACGCGCTGCTGCTGTCCCTGCCGGGCAGCCCGTGCCTGTACTACGGCGACGAGATCGGCATGGGCGACAACATCTGGCTGCCGGACCGCGACGCGGTGCGCACGCCGATGCAGTGGACCCCGGACCGCAACGCGGGCTTCTCGACGGCCGACCCCGGCAAGCTCTACCTCCCGCTGGTGCAGTCGCTCGTGCACCACTACAGCCACACGAACGTCGAGGCGCAGCTCGCCCAGCCGACGTCGCTGCTGCACTGGGTGCGCGGCATGCTCACGGTCCGCCGCCGCTACCCGGCGCTCGGCAAGGGCGAGTTCACCGTCGTGCCGTCGGACAACGAGTCCGTCCTCACGTTCCTGCGCGAGACCGAGGACCAGACGATCCTCGTCGTCGCGAACATGGCGTCGACGGCCCGCTCGGCGACGGTGAAGATGCCCGACCGCGTCGGCTGGACGATGCGCGACGTGTTCGGCGGGGCGTCGTTCCCGGCCGTCCGCGACGACGGCACCGCGCTGTTCACGCTCGGCTCGCGCGACTTCTACTGGCTCGAGCTCGACCCGCCGGCCGACGTCCCCGGCGCTGCCGGCGACGCGTACGCGGGTGCCGACGACCGACGCGGCCGTGCGGGGGTGTGATGACGCTCGTCGTGACCCCGCCCGACGACCTCGACGTCGCGCTGCTCGACGCGGTGCGCGACTGGCTCCCCGGCCGTCGGTGGTTCCCCGCGAAGGGCACGCAGGCCGAGCTCGCGCTGCTCGGCGGCCTCGCGCTCGCCGACGACGTGCGCGTGCTGCTGGTGCGCGCGAAGGCCGGCTCGATCGACGCCGTCCTGCAGGTCCCGCTCGTCCTCGCACCCGCGACGGGCGGCGACGACGCATCCGACGCGACGGGGCCCGGCTCGACGGACGTCGTCGGCCACGTCGACGGCCGCGCCGTGCTCGACGGTGCCGCGCACCCCGCGTTCGTGGCCGCGTGGCTCGCGGCCGCGGACGGCCCGGGGGCGCAGGTCGACCCGGCGACGGCCCGTGCGGTCTCGGGCGAGCAGTCGAACACCTCGGTCGTCCTCCGCACGGCCCCCGACGCACCCGCCCCGGCAGCGATCCTCAAGGTCCTGCGCGCGGTCGCCGCGGGCGAGAACCCCGACGTCGACGTGCCGCGTCGCCTCGTCGACGTCGGCTCGGCCGACGTGCCGGCGCCGCTCGCGTGGCTGCAGGCACGGTGGCCGGACGCGTCGGGGGCGACCGTCGAGGGCTACCTCGGCGCGATGAGCGCGTTCGTCCCGCAGGCGCAGGACGGGTTCGAGCTCGCGTGCGACGTCGCGCGGCGCGGCGAGCCGTTCGACGACCTGGCCCGCGACCTGGGTGCGGTCGTGGCGGGCGTGCACGCCGACCTGGTCCGCGCGTTCGGCACCGACGGCTCGACGGCCCCCGAGGACGGGCCCGAGCAGGTCGCGGCCGCGGTCGCCAACCGGTTCGCGTGGGCCGTGTCCGCCGTCCCGCAGCTCACCCGGTTCGCGCCGGGCGTCGAGGCGGTCGTCGCGCAGGTCCGCGCCCTCCCCGTCGCCCCGCCACGGCAGCGCGTGCACGGCGACCTGCACCTGGGCCAGGTCCTGCGGTCGGGCGCGCGCTGGTTCGTCACCGACTTCGAGGGCGAGCCGCTGGCCCCGCTGGCCGCCCGGACCCGACCGGACCTCGCGCTGCGCGACGTGGCGGGCATGCTGCGGTCGCTCGACTACGTGGCGGCGGTCGCCGGTCTGACCGGCGACGCGGCCCAGTCGTGGACCGACGCGGCGCGCGCGGCCCTGCTCGACGGGTACGCGCGTGCCGCGGTCGCGCAGCCCGTCGACGCCGACGCGGACGGTCGCGCGGTGCTGCTGCGCGCGCTCGAGCTCGACAAGACGCTCTACGAGGCCGTCTACGAGTCGCGGAACCGCCCGACGTGGCTGCCGATCCCGCTCGCGGGGCTGGAGCGCCTCGCCGGCTGAGCGAAGCACGCCGCACCGCGACGGCACCGCGTCCGGCGCGCACCTCAGGCGCCCGTGGGCACCTCGAGCGACCGGTCGACGGTCATGCGCATGCCCGCCTGCCGCGGCGTGAGCTCGCTCTGCAGCACGAGGGCGGCGGCGCCCACGGCGGCGGCCTCGGGGGCGTTCGACGAGATGACGACGCGCACGGTGTGGTTCCCGCGCGCGAAGAACGACTGCGCGAGCCGCACCTCGACCTCGGGCACGTACAGCGACCCGGCCATGGCGAACGCGGGTCCGGTGAGCACGACGAGCTCGAGGTCGAGCACGTTCGCGAGGGTCTGCGCGGCGACGCCGAGGTAGCGGGCCGACCGCTCGATGACCCGCAGGGGCGCCTCCTCCCCACGGCTCGCGGCGCGGGCGAGCGTCGCGAAGTCCTCGGCGACGGTGCGTCCGGACAGCTCGATGCCGGCGGCGCGCGCGGCGGCGACGACGGCGCCCGGGCCCGCGAGCGCCTCGACGCAGCCGCGGCTCCCGCACCAGCACTCGGGCCCGTCGAGGTCGACGCAGATGTGCCCGACCTCGCCCGCGTTGGAGCTGGCCCCGCGGAAGACGGTGCCGTCGACGATGATCCCGGAGCCGATGCCGGTGCCCATGTAGAGCGCGGCGAACGCGGACGCGGTGATCCCGCCGGACCAGTACTCGCCGATCGCGGCGGCGGTCGCGTCGTTGTCGAGCAGGACGGGGAGCCCGACGGCGTCCTCGAGCGCGGCGGCGAGCGGGAACTCGGTCCACGCCTGCATGACGGGCGGTGTGAGCGTCATGCCCGTCGACGCGGTGATGGGGCCGGGCGAGACGACGCCGAGGCCGAGCACGCGCTCGGGGTCGACGCCGACGCGCGCGACGGTCGTGCGGATCTCGGCGGCGATCCGGGCGACGACCTCGCGCGGGTCGTCCGCGCCCGCGCCGGGCCGCCGCCAGCGCGCGACGATCGCGCCGCCGAGGTTGGCGATGACGTAGGTGATGCCCGCGTGGTCGAGGTGCACGCCGACGGCGAACCGCGCGTACGGGTCGAGCTCCAGGAGCATGCGCGGCTTGCCGCCGGTGGACTCGGCGCGCCCGACCTCGAGGACGAGCCCGTCGTCGATGAGCCGGCGCACGACGGTCGAGATCGTGGCGGCGGTGAACCCGGTGGCGCGCGTGAGCTCGACGCGGCTGATGGTCCCGGCCGCGCGGATGAGGTCCAGGATCGCGGCGCGACTGCTCGCGTGCGCGGCGCCCAGGCCCGACTGGAGGCTGCTCACGGCACCGCCCTCTCTCGCGTCTCCCCTGCGCGCTCACCATAACGATCCGGGTACGAGGGGCCCCAGCGGCGACACGCACGTTGACTAACTTTGTTCACTTGCCTAAGAATGCCACGCGGAGCAGGGTTCGCGGACGACCCCGGCGGTGACGAAGCCCCTCCACACCGGCCGGCACGCGGAGGTGCCGGCCCGACGAGAGGATCGACGATGTTCCCTCAGAAGCGACGCACGCGCGTCCTGGCGGTCGCGGCCGCCACCACGGTCCTCGCCCTCACGGCCGCGTGCTCGGGCGGCGGGGGCGGCAGCCAGGAGGCCAACGACGACGGCGAGCCCGCAGGCTCCCTCACCGTCCTGACGTGGCGCACCGACCTCGTGGAGGACGGCACGTTCGACGACTACGTCGAGCAGTTCAAGGCCAAGTACCCCGAGGTCACCGACGTCAAGGTCGAGGGCATCACCGACTACGAGGGCGAGGTGAAGACGCGCATGAGCACCGACGACTACGGCGACGTGCTCGCCATCCCCGGCTCGGTGACCCCCGACCAGTACGCCGACTTCTTCGAGCCGCTCGGCACGCAGGAGGAGATCGGCGCCGAGTACCAGTGGATCAACGACAAGTCCTTCGAGGGACAGTCGTACGGCATCCCGGTCGTCGGCAACGTCCAGGGCTACGTCTACAACAAGCGCGTCTGGGAGGAGGCCGGCGTCACCGAGTTCCCCGACACGCCCGAGGCCTTCCTCGACGCGCTGCAGAAGATCAAGGACCACGGCGTCGAGGTCGCCCCCCTGTACACGAACTACAAGGACGGCTGGCCGCTGTCGCAGTGGGACGGCTGGCTCGGCGCGGTCACCGCGGACCCGGACTGGAAGAACGAGATCGTCGAGTCCGACACCCCGTGGACCGCGGACAGCGACTACGGCGTCGTCGACGGCCTCATCTACCAGGCGGTCGCCGACGGCCTGACCGAGGCCGACCCGACGACCACCAACTGGGAGGAGTCGAAGCGCCTGCTCGGCACCGGCCAGGTCGCGACGATGGTGCTCGGCTCATGGGCCATCCCGCAGATGCAGGCGGCCGCCGAGGCCGCGGGCGAGGACCCGGCCGACATCGCGTACGCGCCGACGCCCGTGAAGGTCGACGGCACGTTCCACTCCGTCGCGGGCGGTGACTACAACCTCGGCATCAACGTGCACTCGAAGAACAAGGCCACCGCGCGCGCGTGGATCGACTGGTTCAACCACGAGTCCGGCTTCTCGGAGTCGCAGGCGGGCCTCTCGCCCATCATCGACGGCCCGGTCCCCGCGGCCCTCGAGGGCTTCGTCTCCGAGGTCGAGCTCATCACGCTGAACCCCGCCCCCGAGGGCAAGGAGGCGCTGTTCGGCGACATCGACAAGGCGTCCGGAATCGTCACCACGGACCCGAAGTTCCGTCAGCAGACCATCGACGACGCGCGCTCGGGCGCCCGCACCATCGAGCAGATCTTCGACGACCTCAACGCCAAGTGGGCCGAGGGTCGGGCGTCGGTCGCCTGAGAGGTCCTGCCATGACGACCGCTCCCTCGGGCCTGACCGGCCCGATGACGGCGGCCGCGCAGCAGTCCGACGCGGTCCGCACCCCCCGGAAGCCCCGGGGCGGTGCGGGCCGCGGCACCGCGTGGTACCGCCGGCTCACGCCGTACTACTTCCTGCTGGTCCCCGTCGGGCTCCTGCTTCTCCTCACGTACGTCCCCGTGCTCAACATGTTCTGGTACTCGGTGACGGACTGGGACGGCCTCGACAAGACGAAGAACTTCGTCGGCCTCGAGAACTTCGTCGACGTGTTCACGGAGCCCGCGAACGTGCGGGTGTTCGTCGTCTCGCTGTACTACGTCGTCGGGTCGTTCGTGCAGATGGCGCTCGCCCTGTACTTCGCGACGATCCTGTCGTTCAAGGTGCGGTTCACGAACCTGTGGAAGGGCATCCTGTTCTTCCCGTACCTCATCAACGGCGTCGCGATCGGCCTGATCTTCCTCAACTTCCTCAAGCCGGGCGGCGGCCTCGACACCGTGCTCATGGCGGCGGGGCTGGAGAGCCTCATCCAGCAGTGGACGGGCGACCCCGACGTCGCGAACTACTCGCTCGCCGCGGTGTCCGTGTGGCGGTACATGGGCCTCAACTTCGTGATGTTCCTCGGCGCGATCCAGTCCATCAACGCGGAGATCTACGAGGCCGCGGAGATCGACGGCGCGAGCCGCTGGCAGCAGTTCTGGCACATCATCCTGCCGTCCATCCGCCCCATCGTCGGGCTGTCGTTCATCCTCGCGATCTCGGGCGCGCTGTCCGTCTTCGAGATCCCCTACGTCATGACGGGCGGCGCGAACGGCACGGAGACGTTCGTCATCCGCACGATCTGGACCGGCTTCGAGCGCAGCATGGTCGGCCTGGCGTCGGCCATGGCCGTGGTGCTCCTGCTGATCGTCCTGGTCATCACGTGGATCCAACGCAAGGTCGTCCCCGACGAGGAGGTGGATCTCGCATGATCCGCGCCGTCACCGGCACCGCCAAGTACGTCTCGCTCGTCGTGGCGTCGATCGCGATGCTCCTGCCGCTGGGACTCATCCTGTTCGGGTCGTTCAAGACCGACCAGGAGTTCCTCTCGACGGGCCCGATGACCCCGCCGGCCGACTGGTTCAACGTCGACAACTACGTCACCGCGTTCACGCGCGGCAACATGCTCGGCGCGTTCGGGAACACGGTCGTCATCTTCGCGGTGGCGATCGTCGGCACGATCCTCATCGGCGCCGCGACCGCCTACGCGCTCGACCGCTTCCGGTTCGCGGGCCGGTCGTCGGTGCTCAGGCTGTTCCTGCTCGCCACGCTCGTCCCGGGCGTCACGACGCAGGTCGCGACGTTCCAGATCATCAACGGCCTGGGCCTCTACGACTCGCAGCTCGCGCTGATCCTGCTCTTCATGGGCACCGACATCATCTCGGTGTACATCTTCCTGCAGTTCGTGCGGGCCATCCCGAGGTCGCTCGACGAGGCCGCGATGATCGAGGGTGCCGGGCACCTGCGGATCTTCTTCCAGATCATCCTGCCCAACCTCAAGCCGGCCATCGCGACCGTCGTCATCATCAAGGGCATCGGCATCTACAACGAGTTCTTCCTGCCGTTCCTCTACCTGCCGACCAAGTCGCTGCGCCCCATCTCGACGACCCTCTTCGACTTCAAGGGGCCGTTCGGCGCGCAGTGGGAGGTCATCTCCGCGGGCGTCGTCATCACGATCATCCCGATCCTCGTGCTGTTCCTGTTCCTGCAGCGCTGGATCTACAACGGCTTCACCTCGGGCGCCACGAAGTAGCACGCGCCGACGCGGGACCCGGCCGGCACGACGGTCGGGTCCCGCGTCGCCTCCAGTCGGGCGCCGCACGTGCCGACACCACCGGCATGGACGTCGGCACCCTCACCGTGGTGACCGTCGGCGCGGCGGCCATGACGGTGCGCGCCGTCGTCCGCCTCGTCCGCGGGCGCGCGTCGTTCCCCGCGCTCGGCGTGACCGCGCTCGTCCTGTGGGTCGCGGTCGCCGGCGTCGCGGGCTTCCACGAGCTCCGTCACCACCACGCGCAGGCCGTCGCGACGGACGCCACCCGGATCGCGTCCGGGGTCCCCGACGCCCAGGTCGTGTGCCGACGCGTCGGCGCCGACCTGCTGGACCTCTCCGGCACGCTCGGCATGGTCCGCTACGACGACCCGCACACGTCGCTGCTGCGGGCGGAGACGTGCGCGCAGCTCGGCGGGTGGCTGTGGAGCGTCAAGCACGCGCCGTCGCTCGCGCAGGTCGTCGCCGTCCACGTCGTCTCGCACGAGGCGCAGCACGTGGCCGGCGAGTTCGACGAGGCGATCGCGGAGTGCCGTGCGGTCCGGCTCGACGCGGAGGTCGCCCGCCGGATGGGCGCCACGCCCGCGCAGGCGGACGCGCTGGTCGACCGGTACGTCACCGAGGTCTACCCGTACCAGCGCCCGGAGTACCTGCGCGACTGCTCGACCGTGCCCTGAGGCGCCGCGTCAGAACCGCGTCAGACCCGCGTCGCCCGCACGAGCACGAGGTGCTCCGGGAACAGCACGGGCGCCTGCAGCCCGACCTCGGCCAGCACGCGGCCCGTGAGCCGCACGCCCTGGGCGGTCCACCACGGCAGCGACAGCCCGGGGCTGCCGACGCCCTCGACGACGTCGCCCGGAGGCTGCGGCCGGACGTGGTAGGTCGCATCGGGGTCGAGCCCGGGGAACGTCAGCCGTCCGGTCGGGAACGCCTCGGAGGTCGCCGTGGCGACGACGGCGAACAGCGCGTCCCAGCCGTCGGGCGCGACGACGCCGTGCACGTGGTGCGACGGGTCCGCGACGTCCGCGTGCACGGACGTGCCGGTGTGCAGCAGCCCCCGCAGGTCCTTGTACGCGGCGACCCACGCGGCGAGCTCGGCCCGCTGCGCGTCGGCCTCGCGCAGGTCCCACTCGATCCCGAGGTGCCCGAACAGTGCGGTGCCCGCACGGAACGACAGGGCGTGCCGTCGCCCGGTGCTGTGCGCGGTGCCGGACCCGACGTGCGAGCCGACCAGCTCCAGGGGGACGAGCAGGTTCGTCCAGCGCTGGGTCTGCTGCCGCTCGAGCGCGTCGATGCAGTCGCTCCCCCAGATCCGGTCGGTGCGCTGGAGGATCTCCAGGTCGACGCGCCCGCCGCCCGACGAGCACGACTCGATCTCCACGCCGGGGTGCCGCGAGCGCAGCTCGTCGAGCAGCCGGTAGACGGCGAGCGTCTGCCCGTGCACGCCCGCGACGCCGCCGTGCCCCGCGTCGACGAGGTCGCGGTTGTGGTCCCACTTGAGGTACCCGATCGCGTACTCGCTGAGCAGCGCGTCGAGCCGCTCGAGGATGTGGGCGTACGCCCCGGGGTGCGCCAGGTCGAGCACCTGCTGGTGCCGGGCCGGGCGGGGCAGCCGCGACGGGACGCGCAGGATCCAGTCCGGGTGCGCCCGGGCCAGGTCCGAGTCGGGGTTGACCATCTCCGGCTCGACCCACAGCCCGAACTGCATGCCCAGCCCGGTGACGTGCTCGACGAGCGGGTGCAGCCCGTCGGGCCACACGTCGGCCGAGACGTACCAGTCGCCCAGCCCGCGCGTGTCGTCGCGCCGCGACCCGAACCAGCCGTCGTCGAGCACGTACCGCTCGGCCCCGATCGCGGCCGCGGCGTCGGCGAGCTCGGTGAGGCGCGCGAGGTCGTGGTGGAAGTACACGGCCTCCCACGTGTTGAGCGTGACGGGTCGAGGCGTGCGCGGGTGCTGCGGGCGCGCCCGCAGCCAGCGGTGGAACCTGCCCGCGAGCGCGTCGAGCCCGACGCCCCACGACCCGTACACCCACGGGCTCGTGTACGACTCTCCGGTCGCGAGCCGTACCTCCCCCGGGCTCAGCAGCTCGCCGCCCCCGAGCAGGCCGGGCTGGTAGTGGCTGCGCTCGGCGAGCGTGCGGTGGTTGCCGGACCACGCGGTGTGCACGCCCCACACCTGGCCGCTGCGGTGCCCGAACGACGGCGTCCCGGCGACGAGCACGAACGCGGTGTCGTAGCCCGTCCGCCCGCGCCGGTTGTCGCGCAGTCGCGTGCCGTGCGTGAACGCGGTCCGCTGCGGGCTCCGCTCGCGCGCCCAGCGTCCGCTGAAGTCGAGCAGCTCGGTCGCGGCGGCGGGCACGGGCAGCGTGAGCAGCAACCCGTCGACGGCGTACGTGTCGTGCGCCGTGTTGGTGAGCGTGCCGCGCTGGCGGACGAGCCCCTGTGCGGTCAGCTCGAGCACGAGCTCGAGCGCGAGCCCGGCCGCGTCGTCGACGGCCTGCACCGTGAGGCGCTGGGTCCCGTCGTCGCTCCGCCCGACGTCGTGCCCGGTCACGAGGAACGCCGTCGAGAAGTCGCGCCCGTCCCGGCTGCCGGTCAGTCCCGGCGTGCCGAGGTGTCCCGCCGACTGCTCGGGCAGCACCGCGGTGACGACCTCGCCGTCGACGGGGAAGCCGATCGGCATCGGCCGCGACGCCGTCCGCAGGTCCGCGAGCACGGCCGCATCGAGGTCGCCGAGGTCGGCACCCCAGTGCAGCACCTGCGGCAGCGTCCCGCCGCCGAGGTCGACGACGACGCTCACCCCGCCGGCGCGCAGGTGCAGCAGGTCGGCCTCCCCGGCCCGGCCGTCACCGGCCGGGTGGTCGCCGGCCGGGTGGTCGTCGACCGGGCGGTCACCGGCCCGGTAGTCGTCGGACGGACGCGGGGTCGGGACGTCGGCGTCCCGCGGCTGCTCGCTCACGCGGTCAGTCTCGCATGTGATTGACTTACTTTATTCAGTTGCCTAACAATGGCACGGGCACCAGCCGCCCCCGCGACTCCTCGCCGGAGACGCCGGGCCGCCCGCGACGACGCGGGCGGGCACGCCGGGCCCGCGGACCCAGGAGCGCACGTCGATGATCACCCAGGACCTCCGCGACGGCTGGACGCTGACGGCCGTCGCCGGCCCCGTCCCTGCCGAGCTCGTCGGCGTCCGCGTCCGCACGCGCGTGCCGAGCACGAGCCACACCGCGCTGCTCGACGAGGGCCTCATTCCCGACCCGTACCTGGACCGCCACGAGGACGCACTCGTGTGGATGCGCCGCACCGACTGGGCGTACGAGCGCGAGCTCGACCTGGCGGCCCCCGCTGCCGACGAGCGCGTCGACCTCGTCTTCGAGGGCATCGACACCGTCGCCACCGTCACGCTCGACGGTCACGAGCTCGGCCGCACGGCCAACCAGCACCGCTCCTACCGCTACGACGTACGCGACCTCGTGCGCCCCGACACCCAGCGCCTGCGCGTCCTCCTGCACGCGGCGATCGTGCACGCCGAGGCCGAGGCGGAGCGGCTCGGGTCTCGCCCGCTCGCCTACCCGCAGCCGTTCAACATGGTCCGGAAGATGGCCTGCTCGTTCGGATGGGACTGGGGACCGGACCTGCAGACCGCGGGCCTGTGGAAGCCCGTGCGCGTCGAGCGCTGGCGCACCGCGCGGCTCGCGCAGGTCCGCCCGCTGGTGACGGTCGACGCCGACGGCACGGGCCGCGTCCGGGTGCACGTCGACCTCGAGCGCTCGGGGCTGCCGGGCGGCGACCTCCCCGTCACGGTCCGCGCGCGCGTCCTCGGCGCCGACGTCACGGTCGTCGTCCCGGGCGACCGGACCGACGCGGTCGTCGACCTCGAGGTCCCGCACGCGCCGCTGTGGTGGCCGGTCGGTCACGGCGACCAGCCGCGCCCCGAGCTCACCGTCGCCCTCGGCACCGCGAGCGCCGACGAACCGCTCGACACCTGGACCCGACGCATCGGCTTCCGCACGGTCGAGGTGGACACGGTCCCCGACGACGACGGCACCCCCTTCACGTTCCGCGTCAACGGGCGCCCGGTCTTCGTCAAGGGCGCGAACTGGATCCCCGACGACCACCTCCTCACCCGCATCACGCGCGAACGCCTGGCACGCCGGCTCGACCAGGCGGTCGACGCGAACCTCAACCTGCTGCGCGTGTGGGGCGGCGGCATCTACGAGTCGGAGGACTTCTACGAGCTCGCCGACGAGCGCGGCCTGCTCGTCTGGCAGGACTTCCTCCTCGCGTGCGCCGCGTACCCCGAGGAGCAGCCGATCTGGGACGAGCTCGAGGCCGAGGCCCGCGAGAACGTCGTGCGCCTCACCCCGCACCCCTCGCTCGTGCTCTGGAACGGCGGCAACGAGAACCTCTGGGGCTTCGTGGACTGGGGCTGGAAGGAGGAGCTGCAGGGCCGCACGTGGGGCTACCGCCTCGCGACCGAGCTGCTCAAGGGCGTCGTCGCCGAGCTCGACCCGACCCGCCCCTACGCCGACGGCTCGCCGTACTCGCCGGGCTTCGCGCTCGACGAGGTCCACCCGAACCACCCGGACCACGGCACGCACCACGAGTGGGAGGTCTGGAACCGCGTCGACTACACCGCCTACCGCGACGACGTCCCGCGCTTCTGCTCGGAGTTCGGATTCCAGGGCCCGCCGACGTGGACGACGCTCACGCGCGCAATCCGCCCCGACGACGGCGGCCCGCTCACCAGGGACGACCCGACGTTCCTCCTGCACCAGAAGGCCGAGGACGGCAACGGCAAGCTCGACCGCGGGCTCGCGCCCCACCTCGGCGTGCCCGACGACTTCGCCGACTGGCACTGGGCGACGCAGCTCAACCAGGCGCGTGCGGTGTCGTTCGCGATCGAGCACTACCGCTCGTGGTGGCCGCGGACGGCCGGTGCGATCGTCTGGCAGCTCAACGACTGCTGGCCGGTCACGTCGTGGGCCGCGGTCGACGGCGACGAGCGACCGAAGCCGCTGTGGCACGCGCTCAGGCGCGCCTACGCGCCGCGGCTCCTCACGGTCCAGCCGCGCGACGGCCGCGACATGCTCGCCGTCGTCAACGACACCGCGAGCATCTGGCAGGGCGTCGTGCACCTGTCCCGCCGGCGTCTCGACGGCACGACGCTCGCCGAGGTCGAGCTCGCCCTCGCCGTCGGCGCCTGGTCCGTCGGCCTGTTCGCCCTGCCCGCCGACGTCGCGGCCCCCGACGACGCCGCGGGCGAGATGCTCGTCGCGCGGCTCGGAGACGTGCAGACGGTGCACACCTGGGTCGACGACGTCGACCTGGCGCTCGACCCCGCACCGCTCGCCGCGAGCGTCACGCCGGTCCAGGACGGCTACCGGGTCGACGTCACCGCCCGCTCGTTCGCGCGCTCGGTGACCCTGCACGTCGACCGGTTCGACCCCGACGCGCTCGTCGACACCGCACTGGTCGACGTCCCCGCGGGCGAGACGGTCTCGTTCCACGTCCGCACGTCCGTCCGCACCGACCCGGAGGCACTGACCCGACCGCCCGTCCTGCGCACCGCCAACGACGTCGTCGTCCCTCGCGCCCCGCGGACCGCGGCGGGCGCCGCGCGTGACCTCGAGTCGTCCCGCTGACCTGCGCACGCCCGCCAGTACGCTGGCGGGCGTGACGCACGGCATGGATGCGGTCGGCCTGGTCCTCGCCCGGCCTGCCCGGATGCTCGGCCTCGAGCCCTTCTTCATGGAGCTCATCGCCGGGATCGAGGAGTCGCTCGCGGTGGAGGGGCGCTCGTTGCTGCTGCACGTCGTGCCCGACCACGACGCGGAGATCGCGGCCTACCGGCGCTGGGGCGAGGGCAGGCTCGTCGACGCGGTCGTCGTCGTGAACCTCGCGCTCGAGGACCACCGCCTCGCGGTGCTGGGCGAGCTCGGCATCCCCACGGTCGTCGTCGGCGGGCCCACGCCGGACCTGCCGTTCGCCAACGTCTGGATCGACAACGGCCAGGCGATGCGCGACGCCGTCGGCCACCTCGTCGGCCTGGGCCACCTGCGCCTCGCCCGTGTGTCGGGCCCGCGCACGCTCGCGCACACCCAGGCCCGCACCGAGGCGTTCGTCGCGGAGTGCGCACGCCTGGGCGCGCAGGGCAGCGTCGTCGAGGGCGACTACGGCGAGGAGTCCGCGACCCGCGCGACACGCGCGCTGCTCGGCCGCGGCTCGCCGCCGTCCGCGATCATCTTCGACAACGACGTCATGGCCATCGCCGGCCTGCGCGTCGCCGCGGAGATGGGCGTGCCCGTCCCCGAGCGCCTGTCGCTGCTCGCGTGGGACGACTCGGCCCTCTGCCGCCTCGCGAGCCCCGCGCTGTCCGCGATGAGCCTCGACGTGCACGCCATGGGCGTCCAGGTCGCCGACTGCGTGCTCAACCTCCTCGCCGACGGCCCGGTCACGTCCTACACGGCGCCTCTCCCCCGCCTCGTCACGCGCGGCACGACAGCACCGCCCGCCCGCCCTGCCTGACCCGCCCCGCCTGACCCGCCGTCGACGAGCCCCGGGCGCACCGCCCTCCCCGTCGTCCGCCACACTCCCCGGCACCACACTCCCCGGCACCGCATACCGCGGCCGTCCTCGCGCCCCCTGACGACGACCGCGGCCGCGCACCGGCGCCCCCGCACCACGCCACACCGCTCCCCGCGACCGGCACCGCGCGCTCCGCGCCCCGCACCGGCACCCATACCCGCACGGAACCCTGCCTCCTCCTGCTGAGCAGACACGACCCGCGCGTGACCAGCGCCCCAAGCCGTCCACCTGCGCAGACACCGCGCGGGTGGTTGGGTAGGAGGATGAGCACGGCGCCCGCCCCCGTCCCTGTCGACTCCGGCACGCTGAGCGCGGTCGCGCACGGCGCGTACTACGACCCGCACGGGGTCCTGGGTCCGCACGTCGGCGACGGTGGCGTGACGATCCGCTCGCTGCGCCCGCTCGCCGACAAGGTCGTGATCATCACCGCGGACACGCGCGTGCCCGCGCAGCACGAGCAGGACGGCATCTGGGTCGCCGTGCTGCCCGGCACCGACGTGCCGGACTACCGCATCGAGGTCACGTACGGCGACGACGTGCACCTCGCCGACGACCCGTACCGCTTCCTGCCGACGGTCCAGGAGCTCGACCGCCACCTCATCCGCGAGGGCCGCCACGAGCAGCTGTGGACCGTGCTCGGCGCCCGCGTCCGCAGCTACCCCGGCGTCCTGGGCGACGTCGAGGGCACGTCGTTCGCGGTGTGGGCGCCCAACGCCCAGGCCGTGCGCGTCGTCGGCGACTTCAACTACTGGCAGGGCGCGACGCACGCGATGCGCTCGCTCGGCGACAGCGGCGTGTGGGAGATCTTCGCGCCGGGCGTCGGTGCCGGCTCCCGCTACAAGTTCGAGATCCTCGGCCGCGACGGCTCCTGGCGGCAGAAGGCCGACCCAATGGCCCGCGGCACGGAGGTCCCCCCGGCCACGGCCTCGGTCGTCGTCGAGTCGAGCCACGCCTGGTCCGACGACGAGTGGATGACCGCCCGCACCCAGCGCGACCCTCACACGGGCCCGCTGAGCATCTACGAGGTGCACCTCGGCTCGTGGCGCCAGGGCCTCTCGTACCGGGACCTCGCGCACCAGCTCACCGAGTACGTCCTCGAGCTCGGCTTCACGCACGTCGAGTTCCTGCCCGTCTCCGAGCACCCGTTCGGCGGCTCGTGGGGCTACCAGGTGTCGTCGTACTTCGCGCCGACGTCCCGCTTCGGGCACCCCGACGACTTCAAGTACCTCGTCGACGCGCTGCACCGCGCCGGGATCGGCGTCATCATCGACTGGGTTCCCGCGCACTTCCCGAAGGACGAGTGGGCCCTCGCGCAGTTCGACGGCACGCCGCTCTACGAGCACCCCGACCCCCTGCTCGGCGAGCACCCGGACTGGGGCACGTACGTGTTCAACTTCGGCCGGTCCGAGGTCCGCAACTTCCTCGTCGCGAACGCCGTCTACTGGCTCGAGGAGTTCCACGTCGACGGCCTGCGCGTCGACGCCGTCGCCTCGATGCTCTACCTCGACTACTCGCGCCGCCCGGGCCAGTGGCGCCCGAACAAGTACGGCGGCCGCGAGAACCTCGACGCGATCTCCTTCATGCAGGAGGCCAACGCGACCGCGTACAAGCGCGCGCCCGGGATCCTCATGATCGCCGAGGAGTCCACCGCCTGGCCCGGCGTCACCGCTCCCACCGACGCCAACGGCCTCGGGTTCGGCCTGAAGTGGAACATGGGCTGGATGAACGACACGCTCCGGTACGCCTCGGAGCAGCCCATCCACAAGCGGTACCACCACCACGAGGTCACGTTCTCGATGGTGTACGCCTACTCCGAGCGCTTCGTGCTCCCCATCTCCCACGACGAGGTCGTCCACGGCAAGGGCTCCCTGTACGAGCGGATGCCCGGCGACCACTGGCAGAAGCTCGCCGGCGTCCGTGGGCTCCTCGCCTACCAGTGGACCCACCCCGGCAAGCAGCTGCTGTTCATGGGCAGCGAGTTCGCGCAGCAGACCGAGTGGGCCGAGTCCCGGTCGCTCGACTGGCACGCCCTCGACGACTCCCTGCACGCCGGCGTCCGCGACAGCATCCGCGACCTCAACCGCGTCTACCGCGAGAACCCGGCCCTGTGGGAGCTCGACCACTCGCCCGAGGGCTTCGAGTGGATCGACTCGAACGACGCCGACCGCAACACCCTCGCCTACCTCCGCAAGGCCGTCGACGGCCCGCCCGCCGCGGTCGTCATCAACTTCGCCGGCGTCCCGCACGAGGACTACCGCCTGGCCCTCCCGTCGGGCGGCCGCTGGCGCGAGGCCTTCAACTCGGACTCCGAGTCGTACGGGGGCTCCGGCGTCGGCAACCTCGGCGCGATCGAGGCCGAACCGGTCCCGCACTACGGCCGCCCGTACTCCGCGTCGGTCCGCATCCCCCCGTTCGGCGCCGTCATCTTCATCGCCGAGGAGGCCCCGCCCGCCTGACCACCCGGGTCCAGGCCCGGAACCGACGCGGGGCACCACCCCGCTCGCCCGACGCCTCCTCTACGCGACGAGACCGGCTCGCACGCGCGCCGCGACACCGTCGAGCTCGTCTCGGGGCCTCACACGCCAGTCGGCGACGAGCCCGAACCCGTCGCCGGGCGTCCTGGGGAACACGTGCAGGCGCAGGTGGAACACCTCCTGGAACGCCACCTCCCCGTCCGCGAGGAACATGTTCACCCCGTCGCACGGCACGTCAGACGCTCGCAGCGCCGCCGCCATCCGCCGCCCGACGCGGAACACCTCCTCGCCGAGCTCATCGTCGAGACCGGCGAGATCCGGGACGTGCGCCTTGGGGATCACGAGGACGTGGCCAGTGGTCACCGGCTGCAGATCCATGAACGCGAGCACACGGTCGTCCTCGTACACCCGGCTGCTCTCGGCCGAGCCCGCCACGATCTCGCAGAACAGACACTCCTCGCCCGTCATGCCTGGACCCTCTCGCACCTCGGCAACGCCGCGCACGGAAAATGCCCGAACGGCACGGGACGCCGGCCCGAACGCTGACGCGACCCCGCCGTGAACGCAGCAAGCCGGCGAGGACACCGGGAAGCGGAAGAGAACGCAGCGGGAAGCAGAAGAGAACGCAGCGCGGCGGACATCCAGGAAACAGAAAGAGCCACCCCATCGCTGGGGTGGCTCTTTCTGAATGGTGTCCGGCGGCGTCCTACTCTCCCACACCCTGGCGAGTGCAGTACCATCGGCGCTGAAGGGCTTAGCTTCCGGGTTCGG
>NZ_JAPESW010000079.1 GCF_028527925.1 Cellulomonas fimi | reverse complement strand
CACTCCCTGCCGAGTTCGTCAGTCGCACCTGACGAACTCGGCACCAGCTGACGAACTCGCGGGCCGGGCCGGGCCGTGCCGGGGGGCGGCCGGGGCAGCGGGGCGTCGGTGCGGTCGTCCCTGGCCGTCCCAGCCTGCGGGGCGGGGCGCGGGGTCCCGGGCGCGCGGTGCGACACTGCACCCGTGACCGCCACGACCGACTCCGCCGTGCGTACCGACGACGTCGTGCACGCCCTGCGGTCCGCGCTGCGCGGCCACGTCGACGACTCGTCGCGCCGCCGCGCGGAGTACTCGACCGACGCGTCGAACTACCGGGTGGTGCCGCAGGTCGTCGCGTTCCCGCGGGACGTGGACGACGTGCTCGCGGCCGCGGAGGTGTCCCGGACGCTGGGCGTCCCGCTGACGTCGCGCGGCGGCGGGACGTCGGTCGCGGGCAACTCGGTCGGCACGGGGATCGTGCTCGACTTCTCGCGGCACGTGAACCGGGTGCTCGAGATCGACCCCGAGGCGCGCACCGCCCGCGTCGAGCCGGGCGTGATCATGGCGACCGTGCAGAAGGCGGCGGCCCCGCACGGCCTGCGGTTCGGCCCGGACCCGTCGACGTGGACCCGCGCGACCCTCGGCGGGATGATCGGCAACAACGCGTGCGGCCCCCGCGCGGTCGCCTACGGGCGGACCGCCGACAACGTGCTGGCGCTCGACGCGATCGACGGCACGGGCCGCCGGTTCGAGGCGCGCAGCGGCGCGGGCGCGCTCGACGCGGTCCCCGGCCTGGACACGCTCGTGCGGGGCCACCTCGACGTCATCCGCACCGAGCTCGGCCGGTTCGGCCGGCAGGTGTCGGGGTACTCGCTCGAGCACCTGCTCCCCGAGCGCGGGACGGACCTGGCGAAGGCCCTGGTCGGCACCGAGGGCACCGTGGCCACCCTCCTCGGTGCGACCGTCCGGCTGGTCCCCGTCGCTGCGGCCCCCGTGCTCGTGGTGCTCGGCTACCCCGACATGCCGACGGCCGCCGACGCCGTCCCCGCGCTGCTCGCGCACGGCCCGCTCGCGATCGAGGGCATGGACTCGCGCCTGGTCGACGTCGTGCGCCGCGTCAAGGGCGCCGCGGCCGTGCCGGACCTGCCCCCGGGCGGCGGCTGGCTCATGGTCGAGGTCGGCGGCGACACCCTGGACGAGGCCCTGGACCGGGCCCGCGCGCTCGCGGCCGACGCCGCCACCACCGCGGTCGGCCTGTTCCCGCCGGGACCCGAGGCCGTCGCGATGTGGCGGATCCGCGAGGACGGCGCGGGCCTCGGCGGGCGCACCCCGTCGGGCGAGCAGGCGTGGCCGGGCTTCGAGGACTCCGCCGTCCCGCCCGAGCGGCTCGGCGCGTACCTGCGCGAGCTCGAGGCGCTCATGGCGACGCACCGGGTCGACGGTCTGGCGTACGGGCACTTCGGCGACGGGTGCGTGCACCTGCGGCTCGACGTCCCGCTCGAGCGCTCGGGCGACCCGCTGCGCGCCTTCATGACGGACGCCGCGCACCTCGTCGCGTCGCACGGCGGCTCGCTGTCGGGCGAGCACGGCGACGGCCGGGCCCGCTCGGAGCTGCTGCCCGTCATGTACTCGGAGCGCGCGATCGACCTGTTCGCCGCGTTCAAGGACCTGCTCGACCCGCGCGACCTGCTCAACCCCGGCGTGCTGGTCCGCCCGCGCCCGCTCGACGCGGACCTGCGCCGCCCCGCCGCGCAGTCCCTGCTGGCCGGCAGCGGCTTCGCCTTCGCGCACGACGCGGGCGACTTCACGACGGCCGTGCACCGCTGCGTCGGGGTCGGCAAGTGCCGGGCGGACGGCCGCGAGACCGGCTCGTTCATGTGCCCGTCGTACCTCGCGACGAAGGACGAGAAGGACTCGACCCGCGGCCGCGCGCGCGTGCTGCAGGAGATGGCGAACGGCGCGCTCGTCGACCGCGGCTGGACGTCGCCCGAGGTGCACGACGTCCTCGACCTGTGCCTGTCCTGCAAGGCGTGCTCGTCGGACTGCCCCGCGGGCGTCGACATGGCGCAGTACAAGTCCGAGGTGCTGCACCGCACGTACTCCGGTCGGCTGCGGCCCGTGAACCACTACGCGCTCGGCTGGCTGCCGCGGTGGGCACGGCTCATCACCGCGGTCCCCGGGGTCTCCTCGCTGGTCAACGCGGTCCTCGGTGTTCGCCCGATCGCCAAGGCCGTGCTCGCCGCGGGGGGCATGGACACCCGCCGGAAGATGGTCACGTTCGCGCGCACGCCGTTCCGCGCGTGGGCCCGGCACGGCGCGGGCGACGCGGTCACGGTCACGTCGGGCGCGGGGTGGAAGGAGCGGACGTCGACGGACGGACCGCGCTCCGGCGCCGCGCCGCTCGACGACGGGTCGACGGCCGGGTCGGTCGCGGCGCAGACCCGTCCGCCGGTGCTGCTGTGGGTCGACTCGTTCAGCGACACGCTCTCGCCGTCCGTCGCGCACGCCGCCGTCAAGGTCCTGCGCGCCGCCGGGTACGAGGTGCTCGTCCCCGAGCACGACGCGTGCTGCGGCCTCACCTGGATCAGCACGGGCCAGCTCGACGGTGCCCGCACGCAGCTCACGCACCTGCTCGAGGTCCTCGGCCCGTTCGCCGTCAACGGTGTGCCCATCGTCGGGCTCGAGCCGTCCTGCACCGCGGTCCTGCGCAGCGACCTGCGCGACCTGCTGCCCGACGACCCGCGCGCGGTGGCCGTCGCCCGCGAGACGCGCACCCTCGCCGAGCTGCTCACCGCCCCCGCCCCGATCGGCCCCGGCGACCGCTGGACCGTGCCCGACCTGTCCGACGTCACCGCCGTCGTCCAGCCGCACTGCCACCACCACTCGGTCATGACGTGGACGCCCGACCGCCGCCTGCTCACCGACGCGGGCGCCCAGTTCTCCGCGCTCGCGGGCTGCTGCGGCCTCGCCGGGAACTTCGGCATGGAGAAGGGCCACTACGACGTGTCCGTCGCGGTCGCCGAGAACAGCCTGCTGCCCGCGCTGCGCGACGCCGCCCCCGGAGACGTCTACCTGGCCGACGGCTACTCGTGCCGCACCCAGGCCGACCAGCTCGCAGGCGTCCAGGGCCTCCACCTCGCGGAGCTCCTCGCCTCCCGCCTCTGAGGTCGGCGCCGGGGGCGGGGACCGGTCCGCCGCGACGCCGTCGAGCCGGGTCGCCCGGCCGGCCGGACCGTCGGGTCGTCTGCCGCGGCTCGCGTCAGGCCGTCGGTTCGACGTCGGCGACCGTGTAGCACTCCTCGTCGTCGATCCCGGGCGAGGGGTCGAACGTGACCGCCGTCGGCACGCCCGCGTCGTCGAACGTCGCCTCGGGCACGGTGCTCGCGTCGGTGTCGACGATGCGGTCGAGCAGCGTGGCGATCGTCGGGACCTCGGCCGTGAGGTCCTGCGCCTCGCCCGCGATGCGCCGCCCGACCTCGTCGAGCCCCTCGACGGCCGTGACCGCACCGTCGGCCACCGTCACCCGGTACGACCCGATGAGCAGCCGCTCGCCGCACGACGACGTGAGCGCGAACGCGTAGGAGTCGACCCCCTCGTCGGCCCACCGCTCCGCGGCCTGCGCCGCCCCGGGCACCGGGCCGGACGGTGGCTCGTCACCGCAGCCGCTCAGGACCGCCACGAGCACGGACGCACCCACGACCGTGGCTCCCGCACTCGCCCACGCCCGCAGCGGTACCCGCATGAGCCGAGCCTACGGACGTCGACGTCTCCGCAGGCGCGGTTCGCCGCGCGGATCGCACCGACGACCGGGGCCGTCGGACGCTCGGACGCAGCGCCCGTCACCCGCGATGTCGACGCGGCTGGGTCAGGCCGGTCGGCGGCGCTCCCGCGGGCGCCTGCGGGGCACGAGCACGACGACCGCGTCGCCCGCCGCGCTCGTCCAGACACCCACCGGGTGACCCGTCGCGAGCCGAGGCAGCGCCCAGACGTGGGACGTCAGCGGCCACGTCCCACCGACGCCGGGTCGGTCCCACGCCCGCGGCACCACCGACCACCGCCGACCGGAGCCGTCGACCGCCACGACGGTCTGCCCGACCCACGGCACGTCCCCACCCGCCACGAACCGGCCGGTCGCCCGGCACCCGCCGTCGTCCAGCCCGCGGACCGCGGCCTGGCGTGCGCGCACGACGCTCCGCTCGCGTGCTCCGACCACCATCTCGCCGGTGACGCCGACGGCGACGAACGCGACGACCGGCACCCATCCCGCGTCGAAGCCCGCAGTGACGAACCACGCGATCCAGGTCCACGCGGCGATGGAGACGCCGTGCGCCAGCCAGGCGACGGGCGCAGGTCCGACGGCGAGGTTGCGGAGCACCAACCCCACGAAGAAGGCGACGGCGCCGACGACTGCGACGGTCGGCGTCGCGGCGTCGGCCCCGAGCGCGAGGACCGGGGCGAGCCCGGCCACGGCCCCCGCCGGAACGACCCAGACGGGCTCGGGTGCCATCCGCCGCGCGAGGTCGGACGGCACCGTGAAGGTGGCCGTCCAGTCGTCGACCATCACGTACGGCACGGGCGCGCCGCCCGGCCCGGGGGTCGGGGCGTCGGCGGGCGCTCGTCGGAGGGCAGGCACGCGCCGATGGTGACGGACGGGTCGACCTCCGTCCACGAGCGGCACCCGGACGGCCGCAGCAGCCGGTCCGGCTGGACACGTGGCGCGGTCCCGTCCAAGGTGGCGGCATGCTCGTCGCCTTCTCCGTCGCCCCGCTCGGTGCGGGTGAGTCCGTCACGCAGGCCGTCGCCGACGCCGTCCGGATCGTCCGCGAGTCCGGGCTGCCGAACCGGACCGACGCGATGTTCACCACGATCGAGGGGGAGTGGGACGAGGTGATGGACGTCGTGAAGCGCGCGACCGAGGCCGTCGGCCGGCACGGTCACCGCGTCAGCCTCGTGCTCAAGGCCGACATCCGCCCCGGCCGCTCGGGCGAGCTCACGGGCAAGGTCGAGCGGGTCGAGGCGGCGCTCGCGCAGGACTGACGCGCGCGCCCGGAAGCCCGCCACGCCCCCGCGTCAGAGGCGCTGCCGAACCCGGACGGATGCCCACCACTCGGACGAGTGACCAAGAACGCACCGGGAGAAACCGCGCGGGAGGGCCGAAACACGCCGCACCACCCGTTCGACGGGCTGACGAGCCAGCCCGGCTGTGGGAAAGTGTGGACGCACGCACATCCGGTCGGGGGTGTGCGCGCGATCTACGGGGCAGGCGGTCGGCCGCTGCGTGCCCAGGAAGGCCGGGACCGCGATGCCCATCTTCGAGCTCGACGAGGGGCGGCCGCGCCTCGTCCAGCCGATGCAGCCCCTCGCGGGGTCGTTCGCGCAGGAGTGCTCCGCGGTCCTCACCCACCACCTGTCCGCCGTCGCGGGCGAGCCGCTGTTCGCGGTCCGCTGGCGGGCCAGCGCTGCCGACCACGCCGACCTCCCCGAGCTCCTCGCCCTCGACGCCACGGGCCGTCCCGTCGTCGTCGAGGTCGTGCAGGTCGTCGACGACGACGCCGTCGTCGCGTCCCTGCGCCACGCGGGCGCCGCGGGCCGCATGACCACCACCGACCTGGCCCGTGCCTACCACGCCGACCCGAGCCGCTTCGGCGTCGACTTCGCCGCGTTCCGCGAGCAGGTCGCGGGCGGCACCGTCGCGAGCCGCCGCGAGGGCGTGCGGCTCGTGATCCTGTGCTCCGAGGTCGCCGCCGAGGCCACCGACACCCTCGGCTTCCTGCGCGGTCCCGGCCGGCAGGTCGACGTGCTGCAGGTCGGCGTCGTGCGCGGCGTGGACGACTCGCGCCTGCTCGACGTGTCGCCGCTCGCGATCCACGAGGGCTCGCGCCGACCTGTGGAGCCGACGGCGCTGCGGCTCGTGCGCTCGTCCGAGGCGTTCGCGACGGCGATGGCGTACGAGGCCGAGCGCACCAACCGCGGCACGCGGCCCATGACGGGTGAGCTCCGCTCGGTGACCCCGCCGCCGCGCCCGACGCCGCCCCCGCCGACGCCCATCGCGCGCCGCACGACCGTCACGGAGCCGACGCCCCTGCCGTTCGGCCCCGCGCGCGAGCCCAGGAACCAGAGCCGGCCCGGCGCGCCGTCGAACGTCAACCCGCCGACCCGCGCGACGCCGGCGACCACCACGACGGGCCCGGCGCCCATGACGCTCACGCCGATCTACGGCCTGCGGACCGCGTCCGAGCAGCAGATCCGCCCGCGCACCGCCGCGGAGCCGCCGCAGGTCGACGGGCCGCGCCCGTTCCTCCCGGGCGACGCGCCGCTGCGCCCGGCCGAGGCGCCGCCGCGCGACGGGTCGACCGCACCCACGGCCGTCACGGCACCTCCGGCCGCGCCGGCGACGCCCGCCGCGCCTCCGACCACGGGCACGCCCGACGAGGACGGCCGGACGGTGGCCGACGGCTCCGCGGCGGGTGCGCCGACGGCGCTCGCGCCCGCGGCGAACCCCCTGAGCCCGGCCAACCTCGTGCCGCCCATGACGGCCGTGCCCCCGACCGCGCCGGTCACGCCCGAGTCGTCGCTGGTGGCGTACCGGCTCGACGTCGCCCGCGAGAAGGACGCCGTCACCGCTCCGACCGCGGTGCTCGACCCCGCGGGCCTCGACGAGCCGGCCGCGGCGCCCGCGTTCGACGAGCCGCTCCCCGAGCTCGCGATCCTCGCGAAGCGTCGCCGGGTCATCACGACGCTGGTGTGGGTGCGTGAGCGTCGCGGGCAGCGGTTCGAGGCCATGCTGCGGCCCGACGGGTTCGTCGAGCTCGAGGACGGCGAGGTGTTCGCCGACCCGGACGAGGCGGCGGCCGCGGTCATCGGCGTGGACTACGCGGTCGACGGGTGGCGCGCGTGGCGGCTGGGCGACGGCGGTCCGACGCTCGCGGAGGCTGCGGGCGTCGAGCGCCCGTACTGACCGCACCCGTCGCCGCCTCGCTCGGCGCGGGGCGTCGGGTCAGCCCCAGCCGTAGGCGGCCGTCCAGCGGTCGAGCTCGGCGTAGAACCGGGTGCGCACCGGCGCGGGTGACAGGGTGAGGTCGTGCAGGCCGCCGGCGATGCGCACGACCGTCACGAGCGGCCCCAGCTGGACGGCCCGGCGCGCGATCAGCTCGACGTCCAGCACGACGTCCGCGGAGCGCATGTCCTCGCTCCAGCGCGGGCTGATGACGGTGCGCGACGACGCGAGCGTGAGGATCGGTGCGGTCACGTGCAGCCCGCGCGCGACGGTCGCGTGACCGGCGATGATCGCGCGCAGCCACCCGGCCCGCACGGGGAACGACGGCACGGGCCGCCAGTGCAGGTCGTACGTCCACTCGCCGCCGCTGCTCGCCGACAGCGTCCGCGCGTAGTAGCCGGGGTCGACGTTCGGCAGCGGCGCCTTCGGCTGGAAGCGGGCGAGCTGCGCGATGGCCGGTCCGCTCACGTGCCGCACGACGGACGACCCCTGCAGCTCGAGCCACGGTGAGTTCAGGACGAGGCCGTCGAGCTCACCGGGGTGCCGGTCGGCCCACAGCGCGGTGACCAGGCCGCCCGTCGAGTGCCCCATGACCATGACGCGCCCGTACGCGCCGACGTCGGCCCGCACGACGTCGAGCGCGGCCTCGATCTCCTCGTCGTACGTCGCGAGGTCGTCGACGTATCCGGGCGTCTGCCACGGCCGCAGCGACCGCCCGTACTTGCGCAGGTCGAGCGCGTAGAACGCGGCCCCGCGCGCGTGCCAGTGCTCGGCGAGACCCGTCTGGAAGAAGTAGTCGGACCAGCCGTGCACGTAGAGGACGGCGCGCGACGGGCGGACGGGCTCGTCCACGGGCGGGGAGTACCGGACGAGGCTCGCGACGACGGCGCCCTCGTCGTCGGGTCGCAGGTCGAGCGTGCGGACGCGGTAGTCGTCACCGAGGACGTCGGGCGCCCACTCGCTCACGTGTGCCTCCCGTCGTCAGGGCTCGAGGACGATCTTGCCGAACTGGTCCCCGGCCGCAAGGCGGCCCAGCGCGTCCGCGGCCCGGACCAGCGGGAACGTCGAGTCGACGAGGGGGCGCACGCCGGTGCGCGCGAGGAACGCGAGCAGGTGCTGCAGGTCGTCGCGGCTGCCCATCGTGGTGCCGAGCACCGAGATCTCCTGGAAGAAGATCCGCTGGAGCTCGGCGGGCTCGGCGTCGCCGCTCGTGGCACCCGCGACGACGATCGTGCCGCCCGGGCGCACCGAGCGCACCGAGTGCGACCACGTCGCGCGCCCGACGGACTCCAGGACCAGGTCGACGCGGGGGACGCGCGCACCGGTCTCGACCGCCGCCGTCGCCCCGAGCGCGAGCGCCCGCTCCCGGCGCTCGGCCGACCGCGACGTCACGACGACGTCCAGCCCGGCGGCCGCCCCGAGCACGACCGCCGCGGTCGCGAGCCCGCCGCCCGCACCCTGCACGAGCACGCGCTGGCCCGGCGTCGCGCGGCCCGTCGTGAACAGCATCCGGTACGCCGTGAGCCACGCCGTCGGCAGGCACGCGGCCTCGACGAACGACAGCTCGGCGGGCTTGTCGACGAGGTTCCACGACGGCACCGCGACCTGCTCCGCGAGCGTGCCCGGGTACCGCTCCGACAGCAGCGACCGCGGCTCGTCCTGCCCGGCGACCCCGCCGATCACGCCGTGCACGACGACCTCGCGCCCGTCGGCCGTGACGCCCGCCGCGTCGGTCCCGAGGACCATCGGCAGCTGCTGCTCGCGCAGCCCGACGCCGCGCAGCGACCACAGGTCGTGGTGGTTGAGCGCCGCGGCCCGCACGTCGACGACCGTCCAGCCGTCGCGAGCCTGCGGCGCGGGCTGCTCGCCGACCTCCAGCGCGGCCAGGGGGTCGTCGGGGGAGAAGCGGGCGGCGTAGGCGGCGATCACCCGGCCACCGTAGCGACCACCTCCGTCCGGCCGTGCACCTCAGGACACGCACCGGCCCCGCCGCCCCACGCGCACGCCCGATCGGACCTCCCACAGCACCTGCGCGGACACCCAGGCCGCGTCGCGCGCCTTGTCGATCGAGAAGTTCGTGACGAGGTCGGCGAACGGCGAGAGGGCGCCCGCGTGCTGCCCGACGCACGCGTCGAGGA
>NZ_JAPESW010000078.1 GCF_028527925.1 Cellulomonas fimi | reverse complement strand
GTCCCGCTCGTGGTGTTCGGGCTGTACGGCGGCGCGATCGTCGACCACTACGACCGCCGCCGCGTCGCGCTCGTCGCGTCGCTCGTCGCGTGGACCGTGGTGCTCGGGCTCGCGGTGCAGGCGTGGGAGGGTGGGTCCCCGGACGCGAGCGGAGGAGGGTCGGTGGGCGTGCAGCACGTGGTCGTGATGGGGGTGTCCGGGACGGGCAAGACGACGATCGGGCGGCTCGTCGCCGAGGCGCTCGGGACGCCGTTCGTCGAGGGCGACGACCTCCACCCGCCGGCGAACGTCGAGAAGATGGCCGCGGGCGTCCCGCTGACCGACGAGGACCGCGGGCCGTGGCTGCGCCTCGTCGCCGGCGCGATGACCGAGCACGCCCAGGCCGGTCGCGGGACCGTCGTCGCGTGCTCAGCCCTGCGGCGGGCCTACCGCGACGTGCTGCGCAGCGCCGACGGGCGCGTGCGGTTCGTGCACCTGGCGGTCGACCGCGACGAGCTCGCGCGACGCATGGCCGGACGGCGCGGTCACTTCATGCCGGTGTCGCTGCTCGAGTCGCAGCTCGCGACGCTCGAGCCGCTGGCACCCGACGAGGACGGCGTCGAGCTCCCCGTCCACCGCGACCCCGCCCAGACCGCGGCCGCCGTCGTCGAGGCGCTGGACGCCTGACGTCGCCGACACGCGGACGGCCCCGGCTCGGCGTGCCTGACGCACCGACGCGCCCCCGACGTCCCGCCGGGTGGCGGTCGTCGGGGGCGCGTCGTCGTGGTCGGTCGCTCCCGGTGCTTCTCCCAGGCCAGCGGGAGCGGCGACTCGTCAGGGGGTGCGGTAGCGGGCGTCGTCCGCGTCGATGATCGGCTCGCCGGCGAGGACGTCGGGCGCCGGGTCGTCGGCCTCGGCCGTCGTGGACGACCGCCACGGCGCGTTGCCCGCGACCGCGGCCTTCGCCGCGTCGACGGCCTTGTCCTTGAGTGCCACACCCTGCTGCTTGGCGAACGCGGTCGCCTGGCTCTCGACGTCCTGGACGTAGCCCTGGACGCGCGGGTCCTGCCAGACGTCGTTCGCCCAGCCCTTGATCTTCTCGAACTGACCCCGTCCCGCGCGGGTCCCGAGCACGTACCCGAGCCCGACGCCGACGGCGAACACGACCTTGCCCTTCATGAGCGGTCCTCCCGAGGGTCTGTGGCGGCGACGTCCGCAGCGCGTGCCGCCCGTCCGAAGGTCCGAGCGTAGGCACCGGGCCGCAGGTCCGCGCGTCGAACGGCACCACCACCGGGGGCGACGCGGCGGAGGTCCGTCCCCTCCGGCCGGCTCGTCCAGCGGCGGCGCGCCGCCACGCCGCGCGCGGGACGACGGTCGGGTCGACACTGGCGGCACGCGACGGCAGGGGGAGGTCATCATGAGCGACCCGAGCACGGCCACCACGAGCACGCGTTCCGCCGACGGTCCGCCGCTGCGCCGGTCGATCGGCCGACGCGTCCTGCTGCTGTTCGTCGTCGGCGACATCCTGGGCGCGGGGATCTACGCGCTGACGGGCAAGGTCGCGGCCGAGGTCGGCGGGATGGTGTGGCTGCCGTTCGTGTGCGCGTTCGTGCTGGCGACGCTGACGGCGACGGCGTACGCGGAGCTCGTCGGCCGGTTCCCGCAGGCGGCCGGCGCCGCGCTGTACGCGAACCGGGCGTTCCGGCGGCCGTTCCTCACGTTCCTCGTGGCGTTCGCGGTGATGATGTCGGGCATCACGTCGGCGAGCGCCGCGGCGCGCGCGTTCGGCGGCGACTACCTCGCGGAGTTCGTCTCGGTCCCGACGCTGGTCGCGGCCTGGTTCTTCCTGCTGCTCATCACGGGTGTGAACCTGCTGGGGATCTCGGAGTCGGTGCGCGTGAACGTCGTGCTGACGATCGTCGAGGCGACGGGCCTGCTGGTGATCCTCGCGATCGGCGCGTGGGCGCTGCTCACGGGCGAGGGCGACCCGGGCCGCGCGTTCGTGCTGGAGACCGACGGCGCGGCGTGGATGGCGGTGCTCGGCGCGACGGCGCTCGCGTTCTACGCGCTGCTCGGCTTCGAGGACTCGGTGAACCTCGCGGAGGAGTGCCACGCGCCGCGCCGCGACTTCCCGCGCGCGCTGTTCGGCGGGCTCGCGGTCGCCGGCGTCATCTACGTGGGTGTCGCGTTCACGTCGTCGATGCTCGTGGAGACGGACGTGCTCGCCGAGTCGACCGGTCCGCTGCTCGAGGTGGTCAAGGTCGCGGGCCTGACGTTCCCGCCCGCGCTGTTCGCCGTGATCGCGCTGCTCGCGGTGTCGAACACCGCGCTCATCAACATGCTCATGGCGTCGCGGCTGGTGTACGGGATGGCGCAGGAGCGGATCGTGCCGCGCGTGCTGGGGCGCGTGGGCGGGCGGCAGACGCCGTACGTCGCGATCGCGTTCACCGTGGTGATCGCGCTGACGCTCGTGACGACGGGCGACCTGGCGGGGCTCGCGGACACGACCGTGCTGCTCCTGCTGCTGGTCTTCGCGACGGTCAACGTCGCGGTCCTCGTGCTGCGCCGCCGACCCGACGAGGGGACGGACGCGGGCGACGACGACCCGGCGGCACGCGACGCCGCGCGTCCGACGTTCCGCGCGCCGACGTGGGCCCCCGTCGCGGGCGCGGTCGTGTCGCTCGTCCTCGCGTCGCCGCTCACGGGCCGGGACGCGGCGGTCTACGTGCGCGCCGGCGCGCTGCTCGCGATCGGCGTGGTGCTGTACCTGGTCAACCGCTGGGTCGTGGGCCGCACGGCCCGCACGGACCACGACGCGGCGGCGTCGACGTCCCGCGCCTGACGGCCCGCGGGTGTCGCCGCGGTCGTCGGGCCGACGCCCACCCGCAGCGAGCAACCAGGCTCAGCGCGACAGGCTCAGCGCGACAGGCTCAGCGTGACCGGGCTCAGCGTGACCGGGCTCAGCGCGACCGGTCGGCGTGCTCGCGGTGCAGCACGCAGATGGCGTCGACGAGCGCCTCGGCGGGCCCGTCGACGACCGCGCCGGGGACGACGGACTTCACCGGCAGCGGCGCGACGGGCCCGGGCGGCAGCCCCCAGGCCCGCCGCCACGCGACGAGCTGCCCGCTCGACGCGACGTAGACGATCCGCCCGAGCCCGGCCCACCCGTGCGCGGCCGCGCACATGGGGCAGTGCTCGCCCGACGTGTAGACCGTGCAGCCGCCGCGTTCCTCCGGGGGGAGGTGCGCGGCGGCCCAGCGGGCGATCTCGAGCTCGGGGTGGCGCGTCTGGTCGCCGTCCTTGACGCGGTTGCGGTCCTCCATCAGCACGGTCCCGGCGGCGTCGACGAGCACCGAGCCGAACGGCTCGTCGCCGTCGTCGAGCGCCTCGCGCGCGAGCGCGACGCACCGTCGCAGGTGGACCAGGTCGGCGTCGGTCACGGCCATGACGCCGACCCTAGGCCGCGGCCCGCGGTCAGGACAGCCGCGGCGTCGTCACGCTCGTGATCGGGCCCACGAGAGTGCCCGCGGAGTTCTGCGCGACGACCCGGTAGTAGTACGTCGTGCTCGGTGCGAGCCCGGTGACCAGCCCGCTCGAGACCGACTTCTCGTAGGTGAGGGCCGCGACCGACGTGACGGGGGACGTCCGGCCGAGGGCCGTGGTCGTGCCCCACTCGATCCACGCCGTGGTCACCAGCCGGTGCGGGTGGACCTGCGCCACGAACGTGGTCGACGTCGCGGTCGTCCCCGACGTCCACTGCTTCGACGACGTGGGCTTCCCGGCGGTCTCGAAGCTGCTGGTCGTGACCGTCGTGCCCGCGGGCGTGGTCGTCGTGGTGCGCACGTGGTACGTGGTGTTCGGCTGCAGGCCGCCGAGCGGCTGGTTGACCGTCTTGAGGTACGTCACCGCGGGGACCGACGTGACCGGGCCGGTCGTGCCGTACGCGGTCGTCGTGCCCCACTCCGTCTGCACGGTCCCGGCGAACCCGTGCAGGTCGACGAGCGCCTGCGACGTCGCGGTCGTCGTCGTGACGTCCTTCGCCGAGACGGTGACGGTGGGCACGGGCGCTGCGTCGACGGACACCCGGTCGGTCGCGGTGCGGCCGGCGGTGTCGGTGACGGTGAGCCGGAGCGCGTACGTGCCGGCGGCGTACGTCCGGGTGACCGCGGCGGGCGGTGTGCCGGTGCCGGTGAGGGGTGCGGACCCGTCGCCGAGGTCGAGGGTCCACGACGCGATCCCGGCCCCCGGCGTCGAGCCTGCGGCCCACGAGCGGGACGCGTCGACCGTGACGGCCAGCGGCGCGGCCCCGTGCGTCGCGGAGACGCGCAGCCACGCGGTGGTGCGCGTGCGGGCGGCAGGATCGGCCGCGATCGACCGGAACGCGGTGAGCGTCGTGGCCGAGGAGTCCGCCCACCACGGGCAGCTGCCCTGCTGGTGGAAGTAGAGGACGGCCTTGACCTCGGGCCAGCTGGTCCAGGTGGTCATGGAGTCGCGCAGCCAGGTGGCCTTGCGCTGCGCGTTCGCGGGGTCTTCGACCGAGCCCCACTCGGCGACCATCATCGGCTTGCCGTGCTTCTGCGCGAAGGCCCGGACCGCGGTGGACTGCGTCGCGACGCTCTGCCAGGACGTTGGTCCGCCGGGGTTGCAGCCGTTCCAGTTGTAGACGTCGAGGCCGACGTAGTCGACGACGTCGTCGCCGGGGTAGAGCGCGTCGGCGGTCGTCGTCGCGGTCGTGGCGAACGGCGTGGGCGTGACGATCCACGTCCACACGACGTTGCTCACGCCCTTGTCGCGGAACACCTGCACGTAGTGCCGCCACGCGGCGCGGTACTCGGCGGCCGTGCCGAAGCCCGTCGCGTAGTCGGGCTCGTGCTGGAACGTCAGGTAGAGCGGGACGCCGAGGCCCGCGACTGTCGCGGCCTGTGCGGCGATGGTCGCGTCCTGGTCGCCGCGGGCGATGGACGCCCAGCTGACCTTGGTCCCGTCCACGCGCTTGGTCGCGACGGACAGGACGGGCGTGCGGCCGCGCTCGACGGCCGAGGCGACACCGCCCGCGCGCAGGTCCTCGTCCCACTGGCGGTACAGGCGCTGGACGTCGAGCTTGCGGCCGACGGTGTCCTCGAACCGCCCGACGGCCTCCTCCTGCGTGGACGTGCCCTTGGCGACGAAGGCGCCGAAGAGCAGGCCGGTCCGCGGGGTGAGGGCCGCGGCAGCGGTGCCGGGGGCGGGCTCGGCGGCGGTCGCCGGTGCGGCGACCCCGGTGCCGAGCAGGCCGGCGACGAGGGCCGTCACGAGGACGACGGCACGGCGGCGGACCGTGCGAGCACGGGACGGACGGGGGTCCCGGAGCGGGAGGTGCGGGCGGGTGCGGGCATGGCTGATGGCGCCCGAGACGGGCGTGGACGTGCGCAAGTGAGGAGCCCCCTGAGTCGTTCGGCAGCCTGGCGGACCTCGAGGGCCCCATGGCTTTGCGTCCCTGCCTCGCGGCAGGTTTGCCCTTGTCGCTGACCGAACAAGCGTACGAGCACACTCCTGGACCTGTACATAGGACGTAAGTCCTAGACGATTGTTCAGTGAGTCATATCTGTAGTGACCACGTGGTGGACCGGGTATTTCCGTTCACCGGTGACTCGTGGAAACTGTGAGGACTCGTCCGGTACGCCGGACCTAGCCGCTCCCGAAAACGGGATCCGGCGCCGCGCGACCGCTCCGGGACCGGGGGGACCTCGAGCACCGCGCCGCGCCGCCTCACCGCTCGCTGTCGAGCAGCCCTTCCCCCGCGACGTCCTCGCCGCCGTCCCCGCGCGACCCCGAAGCCCGCCGCGTTGAAGAAGCCGACGCCTCGACACGAGGAGCTCCCGCGTGCTCATCTTCCTGCTGCAGGTCCGTGACCTGCTGTCCGACGCCCCGTTCGAGATCTACCTCTTCGCCCTGTTCACCGCCCTCGTCTGGCTCATCTGGCTCGTCAAGGTCGTGCTCTCCGCGCGCTACCGCACGTGGAAGGAGCCGTGCCACGCGACCACGTCCGTCGTCATCCCCGTCGTCGACGAGCCGCTCGACCTGTTCCACGACGTGCTGCGCCGCATCACCGAGCAGCAGCCGCACGAGGTGGTCGTCGTCATCAACGGGCCGCGCAACACCGCGCTGGAATCCGTGTGCGACGACTTTCCTGACGTGCGCCGGATCTGGACCCCCGTCGCCGGAAAAAGGAATGCGGTCGCCATCGGCGTCGAGATGTCGACCGGCGAGATCATCGCCCTCGTCGACAGCGACACCATCTGGACGCCGCACACCCTGACCGAGCTCGTGAAGCCGTTCAACGACCCCAAGGTCGGCGGCGTCACCACCCGGCAGCGAATCCTCGACCCGCGGCGGAAGTTCATCACCCGCTGGGCCGACTGGCTCGAGAACAGCCGCGCGCTGTACGCGATGCCCGCGCAGTCCGCGCTCGGGCAGGTCGGGTGCCTGCCGGGCCGCACGATCGCGTTCCGCCGCGACGTGCTCCAGCGGGCGATGCCGCAGTTCCTCGGGGAGGAGTTCCTCGGGATCTTCCTCGAGGTGTCGGACGACCGGACGCTCACGAACCTCACGCTCAAGCAGGGGTACCGGACCGTCTACCAGCACACGAGCCTCGTCTACACCGACGCGCCCCTGCGGCTGCGCAAGATGGCGAAGCAGCAGCTGCGCTGGGCGCGCGGCAGCCAGTACAACACCCTGCGGATGCTGCCCTGGATGACCGGGCACGCACCCGTGCTCGGGTTCTTCTTCGCCATGGACATCCTGCTGCCGTTCCTGCTGCTCGGGACGTGGGCCGGCGGGCTGTACCGGACGCTGACCGCGACCGGGTACAACTTCTACAAGCCGCTGCTCGAGCTGCGGCCCGGCTGGCAGGGCGTCGTCGTGCTGGTCGGGCTCGTCGTCGCCGCGAGCTGGCTGTCGATGGCGCTGCGGCAGGTGCGCCACCTGCGCGAGGTGCCGCGCGACCTGCTCCTGCTGCCCGCGTACATCGTGTTCTCGACGTTCTTCCTCATGCCGATCCGGCTGCTCGGGTTCTTCCGCATGGCGCACGTCGCGTCGTGGGGCACCCGGGCCCACGCCTACTCGGCGGACACGTCCGACGAGGTCCTCGACGTCGCCGAGGACGCGCTGCGGACGGAGGCCGACCGCGCCGCGTTCGACGACGGCCTGCCCTCGGTCGGCGACACCCCGCCGTCCGGGGTCCCGCTCGCCGACGCCGCCCACGGGCCGCACACGTCCACCCGCACGGCGGCCGGCACCCGTGCCGCGCGCCGCACCGAGACGCTCACCTACGTCCGGACGCACCCGGCGCCCCCGACGCGTCGGCGCCGGCTCAACCCCAAGGCCGCCGTGCCCTACCTCCTCGGCGGTGCCCTGCTCAGCGTGGAGGCGCTCGCCTATGTTCTCTGACCGCCTGTTCCGCCTCAGCCGACGGCAGCGCATCAGCGGCGCCGCCCTCGTCGTCGCGCTCCTGCTGGTCACAGGCCTCGCGTGGTCCACCCCGCAGGGCCAACGGTTCTGGGAGGGCCCGTCGGAGGCCGAGGTCGCGCTGCAGACCGAACGCGCCCGCGCCGACGACCTCAAGACCCAGCTCACGGCCGCCGAGGAGAAGCTGGCCGGCGGCCGCCCACCCGTCCTCGACTCCGTCCAGAAGGCGCGGGCCGACGACCTCAAGGCCCAGCTCGACGCGCTGCAGGCCGAGCTCGTCGCGACGCAGCAGGCCCTCGGCCGGGCCGAGGCCGAGGCCGCCGCGCAGGCGGACGCCGCCAACGTCGTGAACGGCGAGCTCAAGGCGACGCGCGAGCGGCACAACGCCGCGGCCGTCGACACGACCGCGAAGATCGCCGACCTGCGCCGGCAGGTGCAGGAGCTGTCGTGGAAGGTCGAGAACCCCCAGGGGTACGTGCCGCCGCCGGTGACCGCGTCGATGACGAAGGCGCAGATCCTCGCCGCGAGCCAGCTGTTCGGCCTCTACACGACGCAGAGCCCGTTCGACTACGCCGAGTTCAACGGCGTCGAGGCCGCCGTCAGCCGCAACGCGAACGTCAGCGGCTACTTCCAGTCGTGGGACACCCCGTTCCGGCCCGACGCGGTCCAGGCGGCGTGGAGCCGCGGGCAGATCCCGCTGCTCACGTGGGAGAGCCAGAGCCAGATCGGCTCGATCACGAGTGACGTGCCCGAGTTCTCGCTCAGCCGCATCATCGGCGGTGCGTTCGACGACTACCTGCACCAGTACGCGCGCGACATCGCCGCCACGGGCCTGCCGCTCGTCATCCGGTTCGACCACGAGATGAACGGCAGCTGGTACCCGTGGTCGGAGGTCCGCGGCTGGGACGGCGGGTCGATCAACGGCAACCGGCCCGGCCAGTACGCCGAGATGTGGCGGCACGTGCACGACATCTTCGAGGCCGAGGGGGCGAACGACCTCGTCGTGTGGCTGTGGGCGCCGAACCGCGTCAACAAGATCCCCAGCCAGCCGCATCCGCGGCAGTTCTACCCGGGGCCCGAGTACGTCGACTGGGTCGGCATGTCGGGCTACTACCGCCCGGGCGACCCCGAGCCGACCTTCGACGACACGTACGCCATGACGCTGCCCCTGCTGCGCGAGGCCGCACCCGGCAAGCCGATCTTCCTCGCGGAGATCGGGGCCACCGAGCGCGGCGGCCACAAGGCGGAGTGGATCAGCAGCCTGTTCGACGGGCTGGCCCGACCGGAGAACAGCGACATCATCGGCATCGGCTGGTTCAGCCTCGCCGTGACCTCGGGCGAGGGCAGCGGACGCTCGACCAACGACTGGCGGCTCGACTCGTCGCCGCAGTCGTTGCGCGCCGCCGCCGACGGGTTGGCGCGCTCCGGGATCGGGCTGCCCCGGCCATGACCGACGCGACCCCCGACCCCGGTCCGCCGCCGGGGTCGGGGGTCGTCGTCCGTCCCCGGCCTGACGCGGCGGCCGGGGGGTCCGTCGCGGCCCGCTCCGGCGGCCGGCGCACGAGGCGCGCCGGGTCAGCCGCGCCAGGCAGGGAGCTGCTGGACCGACCACTCGTTGCCGTCGGGGTCGCGGAACCCCGTGAACCGGCCCCACGGGAACTCCTGGACCTCGGGGGCGTCGACGCCGTGCTCGACGAGGAAGGCGCGCGCCGCGTCGGCGTCGTCGACGACCACCTGCAACCCCCTGACGGAGCCCGGCGCGGCGTCGGTCAGGCCGAGCCCGACCGCGATCGAGCACGCCGAGCCGGGCGGCGTGAGCTGGACGAAGCGCACGTCGTCGCTGACGCGCTGGTCGTGGTCGACGACGAACCCCACCTGCTCGGAGTAGAAGGCGACGGCACGGTCCACGTCGCTCACGGGGACGATCACGAGCTCGAGCCTGAACTCCACGGGAGACCCCCTCGGTCGGCCCGCCGGACGACCCCGGCGGCGTCCGTCCCATCGTCCCGCCGGCCAC
>NZ_JAPESW010000077.1 GCF_028527925.1 Cellulomonas fimi | reverse complement strand
ACAGCACGGGCGACGCTGACGCCGTCGTCGTGCCCGACGACCTGTCGTCGCTCGCCGCGGGCGGCACCGAGGTCCCGTCGCTCGCGCTCGTCGTGACGCAGGTCGCCGCGCCGGCGCCGCTCGCCGCCGCGTGCGCGCTGGCCAAGGTCGACGTGGACGTCGTGCCGTCGTCGGTCGGCGCGATCGCGGTGCTGCGCGACCCCGCGAGCGGGCCGGCCGGCGCGGAGGCGATCTCCAAGCTGCTGCGGACGCTGCCCGTGATCCTGCTCGAGCGCCGCGAGGGTCAGATCTCCGCAGGGCGCTGGACGGGCGGCGCGCGCGTCGCGGACCTGCCGCCCGGCCTCGTGCTCTCGGACGCCCCGGAGGTGCTCGAGGACCTGCTGCTCGGCGACGCGAAGGTCGCCGAGGTCCCGGGCGTCGTGTCGAGCGTCGGCACGTCCCGCTGGCAGGCGATGCGTGCGCTCGCGGCGGGTCGCAAGAGCCGGTGAGAGGTCCGTCTCGTCGCGCGACCGCGGCCCGCGTCGGCGACGACCGGCGGGTAGCCTGACGCGGTGTCCACCCCCCACGTCGTCGTCCTCGACTACGGCTTCGGCAACGTCCGCTCCGCGGTGCGCGCGCTCGAGCGCGTCGGCGCCCAGGTCGAGCTGACGGCGGACAAGCATGCCGCGACCGAGGCCGACGGCCTCGTCGTGCCTGGCGTCGGCGCGTTCGCGGCCGTCATGGGCGGGCTGCGCGCGGTCGGCGGCGACCAGGTCGTCGACCGGCGGCTCGCGGGCGGGCGTCCCGTGCTCGGCATCTGCGTCGGGATGCAGGTCATGTTCGCCGAGGGCGTCGAGCACGGCGACCGGGCCGACGGGCTGGGCGAGTGGCCGGGCGTCGTCGACCGGCTCGAGGCCGACGTCGTGCCGCACATGGGCTGGGCGACGATCGACGCGCCCGCGGGCAGCACGCTGTTCCGCGGCCTCGAGGACGAGCGCTTCTACTTCGTGCACTCCTACGCCGCGCGGTCGTTCCCGCTGACCGACGAGGAGCAGAGCGCGACGCCGTTCAGCGCGCCGCTCGTCACGTGGGCCACGCACGGCGACCGGTTCGTCGCGGCGGTCGAGAACGGCCCGCTCGCCGCGACCCAGTTCCACCCCGAGAAGTCCGGCGACGCGGGCGCGCAGCTGCTGACCCACTGGGTCGACTCGCTGCGCTGAGCCCGGTCCGACCCCATCACCGCACCACCTCCCGGAGGACACCCATGACCGACCGCCTCGAGCTGCTGCCCGCCGTCGACGTCGCCGACGGCCAGGCCGTCCGCCTCGTCCAGGGGGAGGCCGGCTCCGAGACCGGCTACGGCGACCCGCTCGCCGCGGCGCTCGACTGGCACGCCGGGGGTGCCGAGTGGATCCACCTCGTCGACCTCGACGCGGCGTTCGGGCGCGGCTCGAACGCGGACCTCCTCGCCGACGTCACGCAGCACCTGGCGAACAAGGGCGTGAAGATCGAGCTGTCGGGCGGGATCCGCGACGACGCGTCGCTGGCCCGCGCGCTCGGGACGGGCGCGACGCGCGTCAACCTCGGGACCGCCGCGCTCGAGGACCCGGAGTGGACCGCGCGCGTCATCGCCGAGCACGGCGACCAGATCGCGGTCGGTCTCGACGTGCGCGGCACGACGCTCGCGGCCCGCGGGTGGACGCAGGAGGGCGGCGACCTGTGGGAGGTGCTGGAGCGCCTCGACGCCGCCGGCTGCTCGCGCTACGTCGTCACCGACGTGACGAAGGACGGCACGCTGCGCGGCCCGAACGTCGACCTCCTTCGCGAGGTGTGCGCGCGCACCGACGCCCCGGTCGTGGCGTCCGGCGGCGTGTCGAGCCTCGAGGACCTGCGCGTGCTGCGCGAGCTCGTGCCCGTGGGCGTCGAGGGCGCGATCGTCGGCAAGGCGCTCTACGCGGGGGCGTTCACGCTGCCGCAGGCGCTCGACGTCGTCGGCCGGCCCTGACCCCGTCGTGAGCACCGGCCGCGCGCTGCCGCCGTCGTCGCCGTTCGCCGGGGACGACGGGTCCGCCGACCCGCGCGTCGCCGCGGCGCTGTCCGCGTACGGCCGGGGTGACGCGACGGTCGCGGGCGTGGTCGACGCGCTCGCGGGCACGCGCGTGCTCGTGCCCGTGCTGGCCGAGCTCGAGGCGGCCGACGTCGTCGTGCACGACGGGCACGCGCACACGGTCGACAAGGAGGCGTCCGCGGGGATCGTCGCGCTGCGGACGCCGGACGGTCGCACCGCGTTGCCGGTGTTCACCAGCGTCGCGGCGATGACGGCGTGGCGTGCCGACGCCCGGCCCGTGCCGACCGACGCGGCGCGCGCGGCGCTGTCCGCGGTCGAGGAGGGCTGGGAGGTGCTCGTGGTGGACGCCGGCGGTCCGGTCACCGCGCTGCTGCCCCGCACGGCGGTGTGGGCGCTGGCCCAGGGGCAGGCGTGGCAGCCCGCAGTGGTCGACGGGACGGTCGACCGGGACGTCGCCGAGGCGGTCCGGCGCGCGCTCGCGACCGTGCGCGACGTCGTCGAGGCGAGCGCGGACCCGGGGTCGCGCGCGGAGGTGGCCGTCGTCCTGGGCCTCGTCCCGGGGCTCGACCGGGCGCGTCTCGACGCGGTGCTGGCCCAGGTCAAGGCGGCGCTGGCGGCCGACGAGACCGTGACCTCGCGCGTCGACTCGCTCGAGCTGCGGGTGCGCGCCGCCGGCTGACCCGGGCGCCGGGCGTCAGTGCCGGCGTCGCAGCGCCCAGGCGAAGGCGAACACCGTGACCGCGGTCGCGGCGACGAGCTGCCCGCCGAGGATCACCCGGTTGAGGTCGAGCGTCGGCCGCCACTGCACTCCGGAGCCGTCGACGACGAACACGCCGACCGCCTTGACGTGCGCGGCGTACCCGCCGCCCCCGCCGTGCCCGCCGCCGTGCCCGTGGTGCGGCTCGGGGTCGCCCGACCGCCGGCCGAACGACGGCGCCGACGGCAGGTCGCCCTCTCCGTCCCCGGAGCCGAGACCGACGGCGCCCGACACCCGGGCGACGGGGATGACGAGCGTGCCGTCCTTCTCGTAGGCGTCGCCGAACACGCGGCGGACCGTGAGGTTGTCGTTGGCGGCGCCGGCGAGCTGCGTCGGGTCGAAACGAGGTGCGTCGGACATGCGTTCCTCCGTGCGTTCTCGGTCGGTCAGGAGCAGGTCGAGCGGTTCAGGTGCAGGTGGGTGCGGCGGTGAAGGCGGACTCGTCGTCCAGCATGGCGCGCAGGGTGCTGACGGGCACCACGAAGCTGTGCCCCTCGGCGTCCTTCGCGTAGACGACCCCGACGACGCGCCCGTCGGTGTCGAGCACGGCGGAGCCCGAGCTCCCGGGCTCGACGGGCGCGTCGGTCACGAGGACCTCGCCGAGGTTGACGTTGAGCGGGTCGGTCGTCGCGCCGAGCACGGACCCGGTGGTGATCGTGAGCCGCTGCCCGAGCGGGTATCCGACCACGGTCACCGCGTCACCGGTCGCGGGGTCGGCGTCCGCGAGCTCGGGTGCGGCGGGCAGCGGCTCGGCGGTCCGGACGATCGCGAGGTCGGCGAGCCCCGCCGTGCTCGCCGCGGTCGCCCCGACGTCGCGGCCGTCGTACGTGCTGAGCTGCAGGGCGGACGAGTCGGCCACGACGTGCCGGTTCGTCACGAGCGTGTTCGCGTCGATCGCGAAGCCCGAGCCCGTCGAGACCGAGCCGCACCCGATGTTGCGGATCCGGACGGCCATGCGCTGCGCCGCGTCGAAGCCGTCGGGGGAGAGGTTGCCGGACGACGTCGGCGCGGGCGCCGGGGCGCGGTTTGGGATGACGCTCGACGGCACCGGCGCGGGCATCGCGGGCAGGACGGCGCACCCGGTCACCGACGCGAGCAGCGCGAGGCCGGACAGCGCCCGCAGGCCGGGACGCGTCACCGGTCGAGCTCGCGCTGGAGGGCCGCGTTCGCGTCGGTCGCGGCACCGCACACGCGGTCCACGTCGGTCGCGAATCGCTGCAGGTCCGACGGGTCGTACTGGTCGGCGTCGCGGAGGTAGCCGATGAGGCGTTGCTGCCCGTCGATGCAGTTCGCGAGCGCGGTCGCGACCTGACCGGCGGCCTGGGACACGCGCGCCTGGTAGTCGGCCAGCTGCTGCTGCGACGCGCTGGTGTCGCCGAGCCGCGCCTTCTCGTCGGCGAGCTCGGTGATGCGCTGCTGCGCGGCGGCGAGCTGCGTCTGGGTGTCCGTGAGCTCGGCCTGCGCCGCCTCGAGGTCCGTCTGCACCTGGGCGAGCTCCGTGCCGTGGGTGCGCGCGAGGTCCTCCCACTCCGCCGAGGTCCGCTGCCAGGCGGTCGTGGTGCGGATCAGGTAGGCGGTCAGGAGCCCGGACACGACGAGCACCGCGACGAGCGCGACCGCGAGGACGGTGGTGCCTCGTCGCCGGCGCGGTGCTCCCGGCTCGCGCGCACCGGCGGTGCCGCCCGCAGGCGGGACGACGGGCGGGCTCGCCGGAACCCACGGCGTGGCTGCCGGTGCTGCGGTGGCGATCGGTGCACCGGGCGAGCCCGGTGCGGCCGTGGGTACGGGTGCGGGTGCCGGCCGGCCGGCCGGGGCGGGCGGCACGGCGCCGGGCACGGGCGGCAGGGGTGCCGTCGGCGCGTGCGTCGCGGGCGGGACCGGAGCGCTCGCAGGCGAACCGGGTGCGGGTGTCCCGGGTCGAGGGGTCTCGGGCCAGCCGGCGGGGGCGTTGTCGGTCGGCATCGCCCCAGGATACGAGCGCCCGCCGGCCCGGGGGTCGACCGTCACGGGTGAGGCGACGGGTCGGGGACCGGACGGTTCGCCCGGTCCGTCCGGGTGCCGGTCGCCGTCGGGCGCGAGCCGCGTCACACCGGGCGGGCGTGGCCGGGAATTCGGTCGGAGGACCGTTCGCCCCGGGCGACAATGGTCGCCATGTCCCGCTTCCCCTACGGCGCGCTGCTGCGCCTCCCGGGGGTGGGGCGGCTGTTCGCCGTGTCGTTCGTCGCCCGCATCCCGCACGCCATGACCGGCGTCGTCCTCACGCTGCACGTCGTGACGGCGCTCGACCGCGGCTACGCGCAGGCGGGTCTCGTCGCGGGCGCGATGACGGTCGGCATGGCGATCGGTGCCCCGTGGCGCGGGCGGCTCGTCGACCGGTTGGGCCTGCGCCGCGCGATCGCGCCGTCGATCGTGGTCGAGTCGGCCGTCTGGGTGGTCGCGCCGCACCTCTCCTACGAGGCCCTCGTGGTCGCGGCCGTCGTCGCCGGACTGTTCCTCGTGCCCGTGTTCTCGGTGACGCGCCAGTCGCTGTCCGTCATGGTGCCGCTCGCCCAGCAGCGCTCCGCGTTCGCGCTCGACTCGGTCGCCGTCGAGGTGACCTTCATGCTCGCGCCGGTGATCGGCGTCGTGCTCGCGACCCAGCTGTCGACGTCCGTGGCCCTCACGGTCGTCGGCAGCACGACGGTGCTCGCGGGCGTGCTGCTGTTCTGGGCGAACCCGCCGACGCGCTCGGCGACCCCCGCCGGCACGGCCGCGGTCGTCGACGGTGGGCGCGCGCGCGTGCTCGGTCCCGACCTCGTCGTCGTGCTGCTCGCCGCGCTCGCGGCGTCGTTCGTGCTCGTCGGCACCGACGTGTCGCTCGTCGCCGCGCTCAACGACGAGGGCCGCGCGGCCGACGTCGGCTGGATGATCGCGCTGTGGGCGGGCGGCTCGGTCGTCGGCGGCCTGGTCCACGGTGCCCGGCACCGCTCGCCGTCGCCGCTCGCGCTCGTCGCGATCCTCGCGCTCGCGACCGTCCCGGCGGCCTTCGCGCCGGTCCCCGTCTGGCTCGCGCTCGCGGTCGTGCTCGCGGGCCTGCCGTGCGCGCCCGCGCTGTCGTCGATCAACGCGACGCTCGTGCGGCTCGTGCCGGAGCACCGGCGCGGCGAGGTCATGGGCTGGAGCGGCACGATGTCGACGGTCGGCAACGCGCTCGGCGCGCCGCTGTGCGGCTGGGTGATCGACCACGGCACGCCCGGCCACGGCTTCCTCACCGCGGCCGCCGTCGGCGGTGCCGTCGCGGTCGGCGGCCTCGTGGTGCTGCGGGTCGCGTCCGCGCGGCGCGGCGGAGCGGTCGACGGGGCGGCGCCGCACCACGACGCCGCTCCCGGGACCGCCGACGGGACGACGCACGCACCGGCGTCGGCGGCCGCCGACGAGCCGACCGTGGTCACGCCGCGCGAGCCGCTCGCCACCGAGGGCGTGGTCGTGAAGGACCCGCGGGCGTCTGAGCCCTTCGCGGCCGCCACGGGCGTCTGACGCGCATCGGGCCGAGAGGGCCTGGGACGTCGGACGACGCGCGTCCTGCCGACCACGCGCCCGCCGGCGTCGGGCGACGCACATCGCGACGCCGACGCTTCCGGCGTCAGACGACGGAGCCAGTGAACTTCTCGCCGGGGCCCTCGCCGGGCGCGTCGGGGATGACGGACGCCTCGCGGAACGCGAGCTGCAGGGTGCGCAGCCCGTCGCGCAGCGACCGCGCGTGCTGGTTGCCGATGTCCGGGGCGGACGCCGTGACGAGCGCCGCGAGCGCGGTGATGAGCTTGCGCGCCTCGTCGAGGTCCAGGTACTCCGCGCCGGCGCCGTCCGGGCCGTCCTCGGCGAGGCCGCACTTCACGGCGGCGGCGCTCATGAGGTGCACCGCGGCGGTCGTGATGACCTCGACGGCGGCGACGTCCGCGATGTCGCGCGTCGCACCGGTCACCGCGCCGTCGGCGGTCTCGGTGGCGTCGGGGGCGTCGGACGTGGGGGAGTCGGTCATGGGCCCGATCCTCTCACCGCACACGCGTGGCTCGGACCGTCGCAGGCCCCCGGCGACGGCCTCGCACCCGTCCCGCCGGACAGCCGCACAGCCGCACGGCCGGACGCCAGGACGCGACGAGGCCCCGGCCGCCGGGTCGGCAGGACGGGGCCTCGTCGTGGGGTCGTGCGGGTCAGGCGACCGGGACGCTCGCCGTCGCGGGCTCGCCGGTCTCGACGGGAGCCGTGCCGGTCAGCGCGGCGCGCAGCTGCGCGCCCAGGCCGGCGTCGACCTGCGTCCAGTACTGGATCGCGCGCTCACGGATGTCGGCACGACGGACGCCGCCGACGTGCCCCGTGATCGTCTCGAGGAAACGCGCGCGTGCGGCGTCGTCGAAGACCTCGCGGTAGAGCGTGCCGGCCTGGCCGAAGTCGTCGTCCTCGGCGTGGAGCGTCGCCGCCGCGCGGACCATCGCGCCGTCCGACTCCCACCCGCCGGACTCGCCGGCGCGCGTCGGGTCGGCCGCCGGGCCGCCCGCCGAGTTCGGCGCGTAGACGGGGACGTCGGGGGCGTGGAACGCGATCCGCGCGGCGCCGTCCTTCGAGTACGAGTGCACCTCGGAGTGCGGCGCGTTGACCGGGAGCTGCGCGTGGTTGGTGCCCACGCGGTACCGGTGCGCGTCGGCGTAGGAGAAGATCCGCGCGAGCAGCATCTTGTCGGGGCTGGCGCCGATGCCCGGGACGAAGTTCGACGGCGCGAACGTCGCCTGCTCGATCTGCGCGAAGTAGTTCTCGGGGTTGCGGTTGAGCTCCATGACGCCGACCTCGATCAGCGGGTAGTCCGCGTGCGGCCACACCTTCGTGAGGTCGAACGGGTTGAAGCGGTACGTCGTCGCGTCCTCGTACGGCATGACCTGGACCGACAGGGTCCAGCGCGGGAAGTCGCCGGCCTCGATGTGGCCGAACAGGTCGCGGATGTGGTGGTCCGCGTCGGACCCGGCGAGCTGCGCGGCCTCGTCGGCCGTGAGGTTGTCGATGCCCTGCTGCGTCTTGAAGTGGTACTTGACCCAGAACCGCTCGCCCGCGGCGTTGACCCACTGGTAGGTGTGCGAGCCGAAGCCGTCCATGTGGCGCCACGACGACGGCAGACCGCGGTCGCCCATGAGCCACGTGACCTGGTGCGCCGACTCGGGCGACAGCGTCCAGAAGTCCCACTGCATGTCGTTGTCGCGCAGGTGCGAGCCCGGCAGACGCTTCTGCGAGCGGATGAAGTCGGGGAACTTGATGCCGTCGCGGATGAAGAAGACGGGCGTGTTGTTGCCGACGAGGTCGTAGTTGCCCTCGGACGTGTAGAACTTCAGCGCGAACCCGCGCGGATCGCGCCACGTGTCGGGGGAGCCGTTCTCGCCGGCGACGGACGAGAAGCGCGCCAGCATCTCCGTCGTCACGCCCGGCTGGAACAGCGCGGCGCGCGTGTACGCGGACACGTCGCCCGTCGTCGTGAACGTGCCGAACGCGCCGCCGCCCTTGGCGTGGACCACGCGCTCGGGCACGCGCTCACGGTTGAACTGCGCGAGCTTCTCGACGAGGTAGTGGTCGTGCAGGACGATCGGGCCGTCGGCGCCGACGGCGAGCGAGTGCGCGTCGGAGGCGACCGGGGCGCCGCTGTTCGTCGTCGTCGGGGGCACGTGAGACATGGGTGTCCTCTCCAGGGTGGGGGGTGCGTCGGGTGACCCGGGTACCGGGTGCCCGTCAGGGCCGGCGTGCCCGGCGGTCGCCGGGCGGCCGGTCAGTCGTCGGCGGCGGTCGCGGCCGCCGCGCAGGTGGGGCACAGGCCCCAGAACGTGACCTCCGCCGTCTCGACCGCGAAGCCGGACGTGGAGGAGGGGACCAGGCAGGGTGCGTGGCCCGCGGTGCAGTCGACGTCGTCGACCGCGCCGCAGCTCCGGCAGACGACGTGGTGGTGGTTGTCGCCCACGCGCCGCTCGTAGCGCGCCGGGTGGCCCGCCGGCTCGATGCGCCGGACCAGCCCGGCGGTGGTGAGCGCGCCGAGCACGTCGTAGACGGCCTGCACGGACACCGACGGCACCCCGGCGCGCACGAGGCGGAGCACGGTGTCCGCGTCGGCGTGCGGGCTGCGGCGGAGCGCGTCGAGCACGGCCAGTCGCGGGCTGGTGACCCGCAGGCCGTGGTCACGCAGGAGTGCGGTGTCGTCCACGTGTCCACCCAACCACCGATACTGGAATCATTCAAGTATTGGAGTCGTTCTACTTGACGTGGACCCGGCGGCTCGGGCCCCTCGGACGAGAGGTGCGCGGCCGTCTGGTAACCTTGTCCACGACTGACCTGCGACCGCGTGCGTCCGACCCGCTGAGGGGCGGCGTCCGACGGTCCAGGGGCACAAGTGGAGAACCTCCCACCTGGGTCTCGACCGACCGGCTCGACCGGCGACAGGGACCGGGTCACCAGTCCGCACGTCGACGGCCACGCCGTTCGGCGCGACTCGCGGCGACCGCACGGTCGTGCGCGGGGCGGAGCTGTACGAGGCCTCCTCCTGTGCTCAGGACGGGGGCCTTCCTCGTTCCTGACGGTCCGCCACGACGAACCTGAGGAGCACACATCAGCGAGCCCCGCATCAACGATCGGATCCGCGTCGCCGAGGTCCGCCTGGTCGGCCCCAACGGCGAGCAGGTCGGCATCGTCCGCGTGGAAGACGCACTGCGCCTGGCCCAGGACGCCGACCTCGACCTCGTCGAGGTCGCCCCGGACGCCCGTCCGCCCGTCTGCAAGATCATGGACTACGGCAAGTTCAAGTACGAAGCAGACATGAAGGCGCGCGAGGCCCGGCGCAACCAGACCAACACGGTCCTCAAGGAGATCCGCTTCCGCCTGAAGATCGACCCGCACGACTATGGCACCAAGAAGGGCCACGTCGAGCGGTTCCTCAAGGCGGGGGACAAGGTCAAGGTCATGATCATGTTCCGCGGTCGCGAGCAGTCGCGCCCGGAGATGGGCATCCGCCTGCTGCAGCGCCTCGCCGACGACGTCGCCGAGCTCGGCTTCGTCGAGAGCTCGCCCAAGCAGGACGGGCGCAACATGATCATGGTCCTCGGCCCGACCAAGAAGAAGGCGGACCAGAAGCAGGAGCAGCGTCGTGCTGCGCAGGCCGCGGCCCGTGCCGCGGAGGTGGAGACCGAGTCTCCCGCCGCCGCGCCGGCCCGCACCGAGGCGCCCGCCGCACCTGCGGCGACCGCCCCGTCCGCGCCTGCCTCGGCTGCTGCGGCAC
>NZ_JAPESW010000076.1 GCF_028527925.1 Cellulomonas fimi | reverse complement strand
CGTGCGGTGGGCGCGGCGCGTGTGAGGGTGGGGGCATGGATCTGCGCATCTTCACCGAGCCCCAGCAGGGGGCAACGTACGACGACCTGCTCGCGGTGGCGAAGGCCACCGAGGACCTGGGCTTCGACGCCTTCTTCCGGTCCGACCACTACCTGGCGATGGGCGGCGACGGCCTGCCGGGCCCGACGGACGCGTGGACGACGCTCGCGGGCCTGGCGCGCGAGACGAGCCGCATCCGCCTGGGCACGCTGGTGTCGTCGGCGACGTTCCGTCACCCGGGGATCCTCGCGATCCAGGTGGCGCAGGTCGACCAGATGTCGGGCGGCCGCGTCGAGCTCGGTCTCGGCACGGGGTGGTTCGCGCAGGAGCACGCGGCGTACGGCATCCCGTTCCCGGAGAAGCGGTTCGGCATCCTCGAGGAGCAGCTCGCGGTCGTGACGGGCCTGTGGGGCACGCCGGTGGGGGAGACGTTCGACCACGCGGGCGCCCACTACACGCTGACCGACTCCCCGGCGCTGCCGAAGCCGGTGCAGCAGTCGCCCCTGGACGCGACCAGGGCCGGTGTCCCCGTCATCGTCGGCGGGAGCGGACCGCGTCGCACGCCGGCGCTCGCGGCCCGGTACGCGGCGGAGTTCAACCTCGCGTTCCCGGCGTTCGACGAGGTCGAGGCGAAGCTCGCGAACGTGGACCGCGCGCTCGAGGAGGCGGGCCGGACGAAGGAGAGCCTGGTCCGGTCGGCGGCGCTCGTGCTGTGCGTGGGCCAGGACGAGGCCGAGATCGCGCGTCGCGCGGCGGCGATCGGTCGCGAGGTCGACGAGCTGCGCGAGCACGGGATCGCGGGGACGGTCGACGAGGCCGTGGACCGCCTCGGCGACCTCCGCGAGCAGGGGCTGTCTCGGGTGTACCTGCAGGTCCTGGACCTGCACGACCTCGACCACCTCGACCTCGTGGCGCGTGAGGTCGTGCCCCGCCTGGGGTGAGCCGCGAGGCCGGTCACCGCCTGACCCGCCGGACGGGTGACGCCCGTCACCCCGAGGTGAATCCGGTTGCCCGGAGCGACGTCCCGTGTCTCGCGCCCTGAGACATGGGACGTCTCTTCGTGGACGCCGACCACGTGGTCGGCATCGATGCCCGCACGTACGCCCACCTGGACGTACGTGGTGCCCGTTCATCGCCCGTTCGCCCGTTCTGCCCGGAACTGTGACCTGGCGCACACCGGGCCTACGTGGACTAACCCGGCATACGTCCGTACGTTCGAAGACATCACGGGGCGGCGACGCCCGCCGGGAACCCACCCGACGCAACCGGGTTCCTGCGGCGCCTCCCGCATCTCGTGGGCCCGGCGCCAGCGTCGCCGTCGCAACGGAGGGTTCTGTCACGAGCCCTCCGCTCGACCGGACGACCACCAAGGGGGCGCCACGTGGCCACAACCTTCGACAGGCTCGTGATCGAGCCGCGCAGGACCGAAGCCGAACGGATCCGACCGACCCGCACGCCCGAGAACAACGAGGCCCAGAGCCCGTCGCTGCTGCTGCTCGTGCTGCTCGCGGCGACCGGCGTCATCGTCTACGCGATCTTCCTGCTCAACCCCGCCAACCGGGGCGACTGGCTGCCGTACGTCATGGTCATGCTCGCCGAGACGGTGCTCGTGATCCACGCGCTGCTGGCGATGTGGACCGTGCTGTCCAGCGGGCACAACCCGCGCAACTTCGCGTTCCACCTCGCGCAGGACCGGCTCTACGACATCGCGGAGATCGTCCGCGACAAGGCCGAGAAGCGTCCGCAGGACTGGCGGATGTACCTCCAGGAGTGGCCGATCAGCGTCGACGTCTTCATCACGACGTACGGCGAGGACCTGGACACCATCCGGCGCACCGTCACCGCGGCGGTCGCCATGCAGGGCCGGCACGACACCTACATCCTCGACGACGGCCGCAGCGACGAGGTGCGCGACCTGGCCGCCGAGCTCGGCGCCCGCTACGTGCGACGCCTGTCGAGCAACGGCGCCAAGGCCGGCAACATCAACCACGCGCTCTCGCTGACGCGCGGCGACTTCTTCGTCGTGTTCGACGCGGACTTCGTGCCCAAGCCGGAGTTCCTGCACGAGACCGTGCCGTTCTTCGCGGCCGACGACGTCGCGTTCGTCCAGACGCCGCAGACCTACGGCAACCTGCACACCATCATCAGCCGCGGCGCGGGCTACATGCAGGCGGTCTTCTACCGCTTCGTGCAGCCGGGCCGGAACCGGTTCAACGCCGCGTTCTGCGTCGGCACGAACGTCATCTTCCGCCGCGCGGCCATCGACTCGATCGGCGGCATCTACTCCGACTCCAAGTCCGAGGACGTGTGGACGTCGCTCATGCTGCACGAGAAGGGCTGGCGGACGATCTACATCCCGACCACCCTCGCCGTGGGCGACACCCCGGAGACCGTCGAGGCCTACACCAAGCAGCAGCTGCGCTGGGCGACCGGTGGCTTCGAGATCATGCTCACCCACAACCCGCTGTCCCGGAAGCGTCGCCTGACGATGGACCAGCGGCTCATGTACACGGTGACCGCGACGCACTACCTCACGGGCATCGCGCCGCTGCTCCTGCTGCTGGTCCCGCCGCTGCAGATCTTCTTCGACCTCACCCCGATGAACCTGTCGATCACGCCCGGCCAGTGGGCGCTGTACTACGCCGGGTTCTACGTCATGCAGATCGTGCTGGCGTTCTACACGCTCGGCTCCTTCCGGTGGGAGGTGCTGCTGCTCGCGTCCGTGTCGTTCCCGATCTACACGCGAGCCCTGGTCAACGCGATCTTCCGCAAGGACCAGAAGTGGCACGTCACCGGCCAGAAGGGCGCGTACCGCTCGCCCTTCGCGTTCATGCAGCCGCAGGTCCTGTTCTTCGTGTTCCTGCTGCTCACCACCGCCGTCGGCGTCTGGAAGGACCTCGGCAACGGCCACCTGAGCCTCGCGCTCGCGTGGAACGCGACGAACACGCTGATCCTCGGCGGTTTCGTCATCACCGCCTGGAAGGAGGGGCACGCCGGCCGTCTCGCGGCCCGCGCCGCCCGTGCCGACCAGGAGCCCACCCGTCGCAAGGACGCGGCCGACCCGAAGCTCGCACTCACCGGAGGTGCCGCATGACCTGGGCCAGCCGCATCAGACTCGTCGTCGGCGTGATCGTCGTCGCCGTGATCGCCGCACTCGCCACCTACCAGCTCAACGAGACGCGAGGCGTCGCGCAGAGCGACTCCGCGCAGATCCTCGCCCGCACGTACAGCGTCGGGACCCCCTACTCGGGGCTCGTCGTGGACCAGAAGGTCGACGTGGGCGACACCGTGAAGACCGGCGACCCGCTGTTCGTCATCGACTCCGCGACCCTGCAGTACGACATCCGCAACGGCTTCGCCCGCCAGGCGACCGAGGCGACCCAGATCGACCCCGACGGCAAGCTCGTCATCCTCGCCACGGGCGACGGCACCGTCACGAAGATCGGCTCCGAGCGCGGCACGTTCGTGCAGTCGGCGAGCGAGCTGGCCACCGTGCAGCGCGCGGGCACGCTCTACGTGCAGGCCGAGTACACGCTGTCCGCCAAGGAGTACGCCCGCGTGCCCGACGGCGCCGACGTCACGATCGTCCTGCCTGACCAGCGCAAGCTCCCCGCGACGGTCGAGCGCAACACCGTCGAGACCGTCGGCGGTGAGGCCCAGGCGGTCTTCACCATCACGGGCGACGAGCTCGTGGAGGGCGACGGCGACGGGCTGGTCTCGGCCGGCACCCCCGTCACCGCGGAGCTCCACCTCACGAACGACGGGGTGGTCACCCGCACCGCCGACTCCGTCAAGACCTACCTGAAGGGCCTGTTCGGATGACGGCACGCACCACGGACCACCCGCCCCTGTCGCCCCCGGCCGCGGTCTCGCACCGCCGCCGCTGGCTGATCGCCGGGATCGCCGCCCTCGCGGTCGCGACCCTTGCCGCCGTCGTCGTGCTCGTCGGCCCGTGGGGGCGCAGCGCCCCCGCGGCCGGCGGGTCCGGTGGCGGCTCCGCCCCGGACGCGCCCGTCGCCGGCCCGGCCGACGCCCGCACGCCGGACGTCGACACCGCCGCCCTCACGTCGGGGGTCGAGCAGGGCGAGGTCGCGAAGATCGCGCCCGTGCGCCTCGCCGACGGCGTCGTCCCGCCGACGAACCGCTGGTACAGCGGTCTCGTGTTCGGTGACGAGCCGCAGCCCGTGTTCGCGCAGCCGGTCTCGTTCGCGCTGACGGACAACGGCTTCACGCTCGGCCTGCCGGACCCGGTGGCCAGCGACAAGGCGGTCGTCGCACCCCACGTCCCGGCCGTGACCGTCGACGCCGGCGCGGCGTCGGCCCAGGTCAGCGCCGCCGACCCGGTGAGCGTGACGGTCGACCTGCTCGACGCGTCGGGCGCCGTGCTCGGGCACGTCGTGCTCGCGGAGGGCTCGCCCTTCGTCAGCCTGACGGCCGAGCAGGACCTCACGCTCGCCTCGACCCCGCAGGGCGGCTCGTTCTCGGGCGGAGGCGACGGGAAGCCCGCCACGGCCACCGTGGCGGACACCGACTGGGCGCTCGTCGGCGCCGAGGGCGGCTCGACCACCCTCGCCGCGGGCGACACCGCCACGTGGTACCCCGTGCCCCAGGACGCCGACGCCGACTCGGCCGCCGCGCTCGCGACCGCCGCCGCCGACCCCGTCACGGGTGTCGACATCACCTACGGCGTGAACGACGACGTGGCCCGCACGACCCTCACGTACAACACGGCCGGCGGCACGCCGTCGGCGTACGTGCTCGCGCCGCACCAGCGCACCGGCACCCAGCCGGAGCGCGAGGGCTGCGACCTCGGCACCTACCCGAGCGTGTACGGCACGCTCGAGCTCTGCGCCGGGTCGCACCTGACGGCGTTCGCGCCCACCGTGCGGCCCACGGGTGCGCTCGATCTCGACGGCGTCCCCGACGACCGTCGCACGGCGATCGTCGACGCCCTGAGCGCCGACGTCGCGGCCACGGAGCCGTTCCCGTCGGACACCTACTTCGGCGGCAAGGCGCTGTTCCGCGCGGCGTCCCTCGTGACGCTGGGCGAGCAGCTCGGCGCCGAGGACGTCGTGGCGGACCTGCGCACCCGCACGACGGAGGCCCTCCGCGAGTGGGCCGAGCCCGAGGGCTGCGCCGAGCGCGACGCGCGCTGCGTCGTGTACGACGCGACCGCCCGGTCCGCGATCGGCCTCACGCCGTCGTTCGGGTCCGACGAGCTCAACGACCACCACTTCCACTACGGGTACCTCCTCGCGGCGGCCGGCCTCCTGTCGGCCGACGACGAGAAGCTCGCGGACGACCTCGCGCCGGTCATGGACCTGCTCGCGGCCGACATCGCCTCGGCGACACCCTCCGACGAGCTGCCGCAGCTGCGGTCGTTCGACCCGTGGTTCGGGCACTCGTGGGCGTCGGGCACGTCGCCGTTCGCGGACGGCAACAACCAGGAGTCGTCCTCGGAGGCCGTCAACGCGTGGAACGGGCTCGGGCTGTGGGCGCAGGCGTCCGGGCAGGACGACCTCGCGACGCAAGCGGCGTGGATGACCTCCACGGAGGCCGCGTCGGCGCGCGCGTACTGGACGGCACCCGACCTGGACGACCCCGCGCTCGACGGGTTCGGCCACGAGGTGTTCTCGATCAGCTGGGGCGCGAAGCGTGACTACGCGACGTGGTTCAGCCCCGAGCCGTCGGCGATCCTCGGCATCCAGCTCATCCCCATGGGCCCGGTGCAGATGTCGCTCGCGACCGGGGTCGACCCCGAGCGGATCGCGGCCGCCGTCGAGGAGTCCGGCTTCACCGGCCCGCTCGCCGACTACGTCGTGACCTACTCCGCGCTCGCGGGGAAGGACGCGGCCGAGAAGGCGTGGACGACCGCGACCGGGCTGTCGGAGGCCGCGATCGACGACGGGTCGTCCCGCGCGTCGATGCTCGCGTTCATCGCGTCGGCGGGGGCGAACCCGCCCCGCAGCTGACGCCCCGCGTCACCGCATGCCGTCAGACGGCGTCGCTCGCCTCGTGCAGCGGCGCCGTCTGCGGCGTCCGGGGGCCCCCGGTTCCGGCCGGCTGCGCCTCCGGCGCCGGCGAACGGCTTCCGCCCGGCTCGTCGTCGGTCGTCACGGACCCCGCGATCGGGGTCGCGTCGGGCGCGGGCGGCAGGTCGTGCGCGGGCGGCCGCAGCAGGGCGCGCGCGGTCATGACGAGCAGCACCACGAGCGCGACGTTGCGGGCGGCGAGCACGGCCGTGACGAGCAGCCCACCACCGAGGATCTGGTCGTACCCCCACGGGAAGACGACCTGCGTCGCGGCGGCGACACCCGCCACCGTCCACGCCGTCGTCCGCCACCCCGGCAGCCGCAGCGCGAGCGCGACCGCGACGGGCGGCGCGAGCCACCCGATGTACTGGGGCGACCCGACCTTGTTGAACACGATCGTCGCGAGCACCAGCAGCAGCGCGCCGCGCACGACGAGCTCGCGCTGCGCGACCGCGTCCTCCCAGAACCGGTCCCCGAGGTGCCGCCGACGCCACCACAGCAGCGCCGCGCACGCCGCGAGCCCGACGAAGAACAGCGCGCCGAGCGCGTCGGCCGCCCCCGCCGTGCCCGGGCCCGACACCTCCCACGTGACGATCGGCTCGTTGAGGTGCCGACGCACCGCGTCGCTGAAGACGCCGACGAGCACCCACGGCGTCGCGCCGACGGCCTCGATCTGCAGCCCGCGCTCCTCCTGCTCGCCGAGGAACGACGCGACGTGGGCCCCGCCCCCGAGCGCGAGCACCGCTCCGACGACGACGACGCTCACGACCGCCGCGGGCAGCACGACGTCACGCCACGGCCGGCGGACCGCGACGACGACCGCGAGCAGCAGCGCCCCCGGCGCGACCTTGATCCACGCCGCGACCGTGAGCAGGACGGACGACACGCGCGGGTGCCGCAGCGTGACGGCGAGCGCGACCACGACGACGGGCGCGACGACGGCGTCGAGCCGGCCCATCGCGATCGGGCCCAGCAGCGCGAGGAACCCGATCCACCACCACGCACCGGTGGTCGTCCGGCGCTCGTGCGGGCGCCGACCGGTGCTGCCGACCGGGCGCGCGAGGCGTGGGGCGTGCAGCAGCACCCCGAGCGCGGCGGCGTCGAGCGCGGTGACGAGGACGGCCCACGTCGCGGCGTACTCCGGGCCGGTCCACTGCCCGGTCACGGTCGCGGCGAGCATCGGCAGGATCGCGCCGACCGGGTAGACCCAGTCGCCCGACAGGACGGGCCACTGGCCCTCGTGCACGCCGAGCCACATCCAGTACCGGTAGAGCTCGAGGTCCCAGAACGCCTTCTGCGGGATGAGCACGACGCCGACGTACGCGAGCCACGCGTGCACGGCGAGGAACGCGACCCAGACGGCCGTCAGGGAGCGCAGCAAGCGGTGCAGGGGGAGCCTCCGGCGGCCGGTCGGGACGTGGGCGGGCGAGCGGCCTCAGGCTATCGGGGCGTCGGGCCCGCCGTGCCGGGCTTCCACACCGGCGACGCCTGGCCTCCCCACGGGCGACGTGCCCGGCTCCCACACCGGCGACGCGCCGGGCTCCCACACCCGCGACGCGCCGGGCTCCCGCACCCGCGCGACAGCGGACACGACCGAGCGGGCGGCGGCACGCCGACGGTCCGGCCCACGGCACGGGGCGCGCGGGCCGGACCGGACGTGTCTGCTAGCCCTGGACGGGTCGCGCCGGCGGCGGCGGGACCGCCGGGCCGGCACCGACGACCGGCACGACGCGCGGCGTCGAGTCGTCGATGTAGCTGCTGTCCTGCGTCTCGGCGTCGTCGGGTGCGGGCGCGGCGTGCGGAGCGGTGTCGCGGACCGGGTCGGGCGCGCCGCCGGGGATGACGCCGGACGGTGCGGGTCGGAACTCGGGGGTCTCGGGCTCGGTCATCGGGGACTCTCCCTTCGTTGGACGGGTCGCGCTCCTCAGGGCACACGCTGGCACGTGGGACCGCGGTCCGCGCGTCGAGCGCCGGCAGGGCCGTACCCTGCGGTGCAGCCGGCGCAGGGAGAGGGCCGGCGACGACGTGACGGGAGCGGTCGATGGCGGGTCTGGGCTGGTCGGTGCACGGTGACGGGCGGAACGTGCGGCCGGGTGAGGTGGTCTCCCCGGACGAGCGGCTCACGTGGCCCCGGACGGTCGGGATCGGCCTGCAGCACGTGGTCGCGATGTTCGGTGCGACGTTCGCGGTGCCGCTCATCACGGAGTTCTCGCCGCAGACGACGCTGTTCTTCTCCGCGATCGGGACGGTCGCGTTCCTGCTGATCACGCGCAACCGGCTCCCCAGCTACCTCGGGTCGAGCTTCGCGTTCATCGCGCCCGTCGTCGCGGCCACCGCGAGCGGCGGCCAGTCCGTCGCGGTCGGCGGCATCCTCGTCACCGGGCTCGTCCTCGCCGCGGTCGGCGTCGTCGTGCACGTCGCGGGGGCGCACTGGATCGAGGTCGTGATGCCGCCGGTCGTGACCGGTGCGATCGTCGCGCTCATCGGGTTCAACCTCGCGCCCGTCGCGTGGGGCTCGGTCCAGAAGGCGCCGCTGACCGCGGTCGTCACGCTCGCCGCGATCGTCCTCACGACGGTCCTGTTCCGCGGCATCCTCGGCCGGCTGTCGATCCTCGTCGGCGTGGTCGTCGGGTACGTCGCCGCGCTGCTGCAGGGCCAGGTCGACTTCGCGCGCTTCCGCGAGGCCGCCTGGGTCGGCCTGCCGCCCTTCACCGCGCCGTCGTTCGACGTCGAGATCCTCGGCCTGTTCGTCCCCGTGGTCCTGGTGCTCGTCGCCGAGAACGTCGGCCACGTGAAGTCCGTCGCCGCGATGACCGGCCGCGACCTCGACCCCCTGACGGGCCGCGCGCTGTTCGCCGACGGCGTCGCGACGTCGCTCGCGGGCCTCGGTGGCGGGTCGGGCACGACGACGTACGCCGAGAACATCGGCGTCATGGCGGCCACGCGCGTGTACTCGACCGCCGCGTACTGGGTCGCCGCGGGCGGCGCCCTGGTGCTCAGCCTGTCGCCGAAGTTCGGCGAGCTCATCAAGACGATCCCCGACGGGGTGCTCGGCGGGGCGACGACGATGCTCTACGGCATGATCGGCCTGCTCGGCGCGCGCATCTGGATCCAGGCCCGCGTCGACTTCTCGAACCCCGTCAACCTCGTGCCGGCCGCGATCGCGCTGGTGATCGGCGTCGCGAACTACACGTGGGTCGTCGGCGAGCTGCGGTTCGAGGGCATCGCGCTGGGCACCGCGACCGCGATCGGGCTGTACCACCTCATGCGCGTGGTGGCCCGCTGGCGCGGGACGGGCGAGGAGCCCGCGACGCCGACGTCGGTCCCGGTCGCGGAGACGCCGCGCGACTGATCCGGCGGGCGGCCGCGGGGCGCGTCAGCCCTGCGGCGCCTGCTCCTCGGTGCCTTCGGCCGGTGCCTCCTCGCCGCCCTCGCCGGAGCCATCGGCGGCGGGCGTCTCCGGCTCGGGGGTCTCGACGGCGGCCTGGTCCAGCGGCACGCAGCCCTCGGGCGCCACGAGCGGCACGGACGGGTCGAGCACGACCTGGTCGGCGGGCGTGAGCTCGGCGAACTGCGTCCCGAGCGTCATGTCCACGGACGGGTCCTCGCGCGCGACGAGGTGCAGGTCCTCACCCTCGAGCTGCGCGGCGAGCGTGTACGCGGCGGCCGCACCCGCGACGCCGAACGAGATCCGCGCGACCCCGTCGAACGCGGGCTGCGTGTTGCCCGACCCGGCGACGACGAACCCGCGCTGCGTGAGCTCCGCGGCCGCGCCACCCGCGAGCCCGACGCGGCTCGTGCTGTTGAGCACCGTGACCGTCACCTGGTTGTACGCGAGCGGCAGCGCACCCGCGGGCGGGCAGGGGTCGGGGTCCGGGACGGGGGGAGGCGGTGCGGTGCTGAAGCCCCGCGCGACGAACGGCAGGTTCACGCTGCCCGTGTAGACGGCGGTGGCACCGAGCCCGGCGACCGCGAGCCCGGCGAGCAGCACGCCGAAGATGACGGCCTGCCGCTCGTGCATGTGCCGGCGGCGCAGCGCCCGGGCCCGGTCGAGGTCGCTCACGGCTCGACCGCCTCCGCCGTGGAGTCGGACGCGAGGTCGTCCGCGGGCTCGCCGCCCGGCTCCTCCTCCGCCGCCGCGCCGCCGCCGGACTCGACGACCAGGACCCGCGCGTGCAGCACGGCGCGCTGCTGGAGCGCGGCCCGCACGGCGCGGTGCAGCCCGTCCTCGAGGTACATGACGCCCTTGTACTGCACGACGTGCGCGAACAGGTCGCCGTAGAACGTGGAGTCCTCGGCCAGCAGTGCGTCGAGGTCGAGCGTGCGCTTGGTCGTCACGAGCTGGTCGAGGCGCACGACGCGCGGCGAGACCTCGGCCCACTGCCGGGGGCTCTCGTACCCGTGGTCCGGGTAGGGTCTGCCCTCGCCCA
>NZ_JAPESW010000075.1 GCF_028527925.1 Cellulomonas fimi | reverse complement strand
GGCAACGGTGCGTTCCTCGGCGGCGGTGACGCCCCGAACCTCGCCGCCGTCGCCGCGACCACCGCGCTGGTCGCGGGCGTCATGTCGATCCTCATGGGCGCGGTGGCGAACTTCCCGCTCGCGCTCGACGCGGGGGTGCTCCTGGGGGCGGACGTCGCGGTGCGGCGGCGGGCGCTGCGGGCCGCGGCCGTGCGGGCCGGGTGCCCCGCGGGGGCGCTCAACCGTGGGCACGTGCTCGCCGTCGACGCGCTGCTCACGGACTGGCACGGGCAGGGTCCGGTGCCGCTGCCGGGCGGGGTCGCCGCCTCACGTGCGTGTGGCAGGCTTCTCCTCGGGCCGGTCCTGCCGGTGCACGACGAGCGACAGGAGCGGTGACGGTGGAGGCAGTCGACATGGGCGCGGACCTCGAGCGGGTCCTCCTCACCGAGGAGCAGCTGCACACGCGGCTCGACGAGATCGCCGCGCAGGTCGACGCGGACTACGCGGGCAAGGACCTGCTGCTGGTCGGCGTCCTCAAGGGTGCGGTCATGGTCATGGCGGACCTCGCGCGGCGCCTGCACACGCCCGCGCAGATGGACTGGATGGCGGTGTCGTCGTACGGCTCGGGCACCAAGTCGTCGGGCGTCGTGCGGATCCTCAAGGACCTCGACACGGACCTGCACGGCCGCCACGTGCTGATCGTCGAGGACATCATCGACTCGGGGCTCACGCTGTCGTGGCTGCTGTCGAACCTGCGCTCGCGCGGTCCGGCGTCGGTCGAGATCGCGACGATGCTCCGCAAGCCCGAGGCCGCCAAGGTCGAGGTCGACGTGCGCTACGTGGGTTTCGACATCCCGAACGAGTTCGTCGTCGGCTACGGCCTGGACTACGCCGAGAAGTACCGCAACCTGCCGTTCGTCGGGACGCTCGCGCCGCACGTCTACGCGTGACCTGCGCGGGGCCGCCCACGGCCGGTGATGTGCCCTGGGCGAACACCGCGGGTTGCCACAGGAACGCCGTGTAAGTTCGAAGGCCACCAGCCCTGCGAGCGGAGGATGAGGGGCCTGGCCCCGATCGCCCATGAACCTCAAGCGTCTTGCCCGCGGCCCGATCCTGTGGATCGTGCTCGCCGTCGTGCTCCTCTGGATCGGTGCGACCGCGCTCGCCACCCCGAAGGTCAGCCGGATCGACACCTCCGACGGCCTCGAGCTCCTGGCCGACGGCAAGGCGGAGTCGGCGAAGATCACCGAGGGGCAGCAGCGGGTCGACCTCACGCTGTCCGAGGACTTCGTCAAGGACGACGAGAACTTCGGCGAGCGCGTGCAGTTCTACTACGTCGTGCCGCAGGGCCCCGCGATCGCGGACGCCGTGGCGTCGGCCGACCTGCCGGACGGCTACACGTCCGAGGTGCCGCAGACGTCGTGGTGGTCGAGCCTGCTGGGCATCGTCCTGCCGTTCGTCATCATCCTGGCGATCTTCTGGTTCCTCATGTCGAACATGCAGGGCGGCGGCTCGCGCGTCATGAGCTTCGGCAAGTCGCGCGCCAAGCTGGTGAGCAAGGAGTCGCCGCAGGTCACGTTCGCGGACGTCGCGGGCGTCGACGAGGCGCTCGAGGAGCTGCAGGAGATCAAGGAGTTCCTCTCCGAGCCGGCGAAGTTCCAGGCCGTCGGCGCGAAGATCCCGAAGGGCGTGCTGCTGTACGGCCCGCCCGGGACCGGCAAGACGCTCCTGGCCCGCGCCGTCGCGGGTGAGGCGGGCGTGCCGTTCTACTCGATCTCCGGCTCGGACTTCGTCGAGATGTTCGTCGGCGTCGGCGCGAGCCGCGTGCGCGACCTGTTCCAGCAGGCCAAGGAGAACTCGCCCGCGATCATCTTCGTCGACGAGATCGACGCGGTCGGCCGGCATCGCGGCGCGGGCCTCGGCGGCGGGCACGACGAGCGCGAGCAGACGCTCAACCAGATGCTCGTCGAGATGGACGGGTTCGACGTCAAGACGAACGTCATCCTCATCGCCGCGACGAACCGCCCCGACATCCTCGACCCGGCGCTGCTGCGTCCCGGCCGCTTCGACCGGCAGGTCGCGGTCGAGCCGCCGGACCTCAAGGGCCGCGAGAAGATCCTCGCGGTGCACGCGCAGGGCAAGCCCATGGCGCCGCACGTCGACCTCGTGGCGGTCGCACGCCGCACGCCCGGCTTCACGGGTGCGGACCTGGCGAACGTGCTCAACGAGGCCGCGCTGCTCACTGCGCGCAAGAACGCGCAGATCATCGACGACCACGCGCTCGACGAGGCGATCGACCGCGTCATCGCCGGTCCGCAGAAGCGCACGCGCGTCATGAACATCAAGGAGCAGAAGATCACCGCGTACCACGAGGGCGGCCACGCCCTCGTCGCGGCGGCGCTGCGCTACACCGACCCGGTCACGAAGGTGACGATCCTGCCGCGCGGCCGGGCCCTCGGCTACACGATGGTCATGCCGACCGAGGACAAGTACTCGACGACGCGCAACGAGCTGCTCGACCAGCTCGCGTACGCCATGGGCGGCCGCGTCGCCGAGGAGCTCGTCTTCCACGACCCGACGACGGGCGCGAGCAACGACATCGAGAAGGCCACCGCGACCGCGCGCCGCATGGTCACGCAGTTCGGCATGAGCAGCCGGCTCGGGGCGATCCGGCTCGGCCAGGAGTCGAACGAGGTGTTCCTCGGCCGCGACGTGGGCCACCAGCGCGACTACTCCGAGGACGTCGCGGGCGCGATCGACCTCGAGGTCCGCGCGCTCATCGAGCGCGCGCACGACGAGGCGTGGGAGATCCTCGTCGAGTACCGCGAGGTCCTCGACGACCTGGTGCTCGAGCTCCTCGAGAAGGAGACGCTGAACGCCGAGCAGCTCGCGGAGATCTTCAAGCCGATCGTGAAGCGGCCGCCGCGCAGCGTGTGGCTGTCGAGCGACCAGCGCGCCGTCTCGACGCAGGGTCCCGTCCTCACGCCGGCCGAGAAGGTCGCGCAGAACGGCCACCCCGTGATCCCCGAGGACGAGGCCGCGGTCGTCGGTGACGAGAACCCGGCGCGCAAGGTCGTCGAGCTCCCGCCCGAGCAGACCCCGGAGACGCGCGGCTGGAGCCGGGACGGTGAGTGACGTGGTCGACGGCGTGCCGTCGACGATCAGCCGGATCACGGGCGTCGGCCGTGCGGTCGGCGAGTACGACGAGAAGCGCGCCGAGGCCGCCGTGCGGGAGCTCCTGCTCGCGGTCGGCGAGAACCCGGACCGCGAAGGCCTGCTGGAGACGCCGGCCCGCGTCGCACGCGCGTACCGCGAGATCTTCGCGGGGCTCTACCAGGACCCGACGGACGTCCTCACGACGACCTTCGACCTCGGCCACGAGGAGATGGTCATGGTCAAGGACATCGAGGTGTACTCGACGTGCGAGCACCACCTCGTGCCGTTCCACGGCGTCGCGCACGTCGGGTACATCCCCGGTGCCGACGGCCGGATCACGGGTCTGAGCAAGCTCGCGCGCCTCGTCGACGTGTACGCGCGTCGACCGCAGGTGCAGGAGCGCCTCACGTCGCAGGTCGCCGACGCGCTCGTCGAGGTCCTGCAGCCGCGCGGCGTGCTCGTCGTCGTCGAGTGCGAGCACCTGTGCATGTCGATGCGCGGCGTCCGCAAGCCGGGGTCGCGGACCGTGACCTCGGCCGTGCGCGGGCAGATGCGCGACGTCGCGACCCGTGCCGAGGCGATGAGCCTGGTCCTCGGCCGCTGACGCCCCTCGCGCAGCGCCCTAGGCTCGGCACCGTGACCCGCCCCGACGCCCCCGCGACGGCCGTCCCGCAGCGCCGCCCGGCACCCCTGCCGGCGCACCTGCACGACGCGGGCCGCACGCTCGTCATGGGCGTCGTCAACGTCACGCCCGACTCGTTCTCCGACGGCGGCCGCTGGTTCACCCCGAACGCGGCCGTCGCGCACGGTCTCGAGCTGCTCGACCAGGGCGCGGACCTGCTCGACGTGGGCGGCGAGTCCACGCGTCCGGGCGCGCGGCGCGTCCCGGTCGACGACGAGCTCGCGCGGGTGCTGCCGGTCATCGAGGCGCTCGCGTCGCGCGGGGCCGCGGTGAGCGTCGACACGACCCGCGCGGTCGTCGCCCGGGCGGCCGTCGAGCGCGGCGCGGTCCTGGTCAACGACGTGTCCGGCGGGCTGGCCGACGACGACATGCCGGCCGCCGTCGCCGAGACGGGGGTCGCGTACGTCGCGATGCACTGGCGCGGCCACGCCGACGTCATGGACGACCTCGACGACTACGGCGACGTGGTCGCGGACGTGCGCGCCGAGCTCGCGCAGCGCGTCGCGACCCTGCGTGCGGCGGGGGTCGCGGACCACCAGGTGGTGCTCGACCCGGGTCTGGGCTTCGCGAAGCCGGGCGCGAGCAACTGGCCGCTGCTCGCCCGCCTGCCCGAGCTCGTCGCCGACGGGTTCCCGGTGCTCGTGGGCGCGAGCCGCAAGCGCTTCCTCGGGCACCTGCTGGCCCGCCCTGACGGCACGCCGGCACCGCCGCTGGCCCGGGACCGCGCGACCGCGGCGATCACGGCCCTGGCCGCGGCGGCGGGCGCGTGGTGCGTGCGCGTGCACGAGGTGGCAGGCTCGGCCGACGCGGTCAGGGTCGCGGCCGCCTGGCGCGCCGCGGGGGCCGGCGCAGCCGACGGGCCCGGGAGGGCGGACCTGCGCGGCACGACCCCGCCCGAGGCGGACGACGAGCTACCGGTCGACGAGGACGCGAGCATGAGGAGCAGCACGTGACGACGCACGAGGAGAACGGCGCGGCGTACGACGCGGGCGGGCGCAGGCTCGACCAGATCCGCCTGTCGGGGATCACCGCGACCGGGTACCACGGCGTCTTCGACCATGAGCGGCGCGAGGGGCAGACGTTCGTCGCGGACGTCGTCGTGCACCTCGACACGCGTCGCGCCGCCGCGGGCGACGACCTCGCGCACACCCTCGACTACGGCGCGCTCGCGCAGCAGGTGGCCGCGGTGCTCGCGGGCGAGCCGGTCGACCTCATCGAGACCGTGGCGGAGCGCATCGCCGCGACCGTCCTGGCCGCGGGCGCCGTGGCGGCGGTCGACGTGGCCGTGCACAAGCCGCAGGCGCCGATCCCCGTCCCGTTCGGCGACGTCGTGGTCGCGATCCGGCGCGACCGCACCAAGCTGCCGGCGGCGGAGCCGTACACCGGTCCGCTGCGCGCCTCCGCGCTGCCGCGCACGGGTGCAGCCGCGCTCGTCGCCCCGCTGCCGGGGGACACCGCGGGACCCTACGAGGCGTTCGCCGAGCCGTCGGACGCGGGCCGTGACGACGCGCCGACGCCCGCGCTCGGGACGCCGAGCCCGGCCTCGGGGCTCCCGGTGTCGGGCATGGCGGGCGCGGGCCTCGTGGCACCCGGAGCTGCCCCGAGCGGCGCCCTCCCGCCGACGCCGGGCGGGCCCACCGCGGCGTCGTCGGCCGTCCCGCCCGGCGCCCTCGCGGCCGGCCTCCCGACCTCGGGCTGGCCGGCCCCGGACTCCGGTGGCTCCGGTGCCCCGGACGACGCGCCGACGACCGTCTTCGACGCGCCCCTCGTGCCGCCCCCGCCGCACGGGCCGGCGGACGACGCGCCCACGACGGTGTTCGGCGCACCGCCCCCGCCGCCCGGCCCGATCACGGGCGAGCCGGTCGAGGTCGGCGCAGGTCCCGACGCCGCCGCACCGGCCGGGAGCGCGCTCGAGGCGTGGGACCCGGGCGCGACGCAGGTCATGCCCGGCCCGGTGCCTGCGTACGACGACGACTACACCGCGTACGGGCAGCCGGACGAGGTCGTGACCGGCGAGATCGTCACCGACACGCTGGACGAGGCACCGTCCGAGCCGGTCGAGGTCGTGCTTGCGCTCGGCGCCAACCTCGGCGCGGCGCAGGAGACGCTGCGCGAGGCGGTGTCGGACCTCGCGGGCACCCGTGGGATCGAGGTCACCGACGTGTCGCCGCTGGCGCGGACGGCAGCCGTCGGGCCCGAGCAGCCGGACTACCTCAACGCCGTGGTGCTGGCCCGCACGACGCTGTCGCCGCGCGACCTGCTGCGAGCGACGCAGGCGGTCGAGAACGCGCACGGGCGGGAGCGCGCCGAGCGGTGGGGGCCCCGCACGCTCGACGTCGACATCGTCGTCTACGGCTCGGTGCTCGCCGTGACGGACGACCTCGAGCTGCCGCACCCCCGCGCGCACGAGCGGGCCTTCGTGCTCGAGCCGTGGTCGCAGGTCGACCCGGACGCGGTGCTGCCGGGACTGGGCGGCGGACCGGTCGCGCAGCTCGCGGCGACGGCGCCCGACCGTGGGGGCGTCCGGTGGCTCGCGCTCGACTGGCTCACGGCCCCCGTGCCCGGGACCAGCGGGGTGCCGGTCGTCGACCCGGAGGCGCCCTCCGGCCGGGTGCCGACCCGCGAGACCGTGCTCGGCGCACCGCACGACGGCCCGCGGGCGCCGTCGTCGTGATGCAGGCGACCCGCTGGACCACCCTCCTGGCGCTCGCCGCCGGACTCGCCGCCGTCACGTGGATCGCCCTCGACGCGCTCGCGGACCGCGGCACGTCGACGCCGACGGTGCCGTGGCTCGTCGCGGGCGTCGAGGTCGTCATCGCGGGTGTCGTGCTGAGCATGGGCTGGGCGGTGCGGCAGTTCCTGCGCGGCAAGCGCCCGGGGCTCGACCCGATCCGCGCGGCCCGCACCGCGGTGCTCGCGAAGGCGTCGTGCTACACGGGCGCGCTGCTCGCCGGCTGGTACGGCGGGCAGGCGCTCGCGCTCGTCACCGATCTCGGGGTGCCGGGCAACGGCGGCCGGGCCGCGGCCGCGGCGGTCGCGACGGGCGGTGCGGTCGTGCTGGCCGTCGTCGGCCTGGTCGTCGAGCGGTTCTGCCGCGTGCCCCCGCCCGACGAGGGTGCGGTGCGCCGCGAGGAGGCAGCGCCGGACCCGTCGGTCTGACGCCCGGGGGCCCGTGACCTGGCCCACCTGCGCGGTGGGAGGATGTCCGCATGACCGACGTCACGCAGCCGGACGCCCCGGCCGACCTCTTCGACCCGCTCGGTGTCGACTGGACGGCGGTGTCGCCGCGGCTCGCGTCGGCGCGGCTCGTCGTGACCGCGATCTGGCTCGGCCCGCTGCTGCTGCTGGGGATCGCGCTCGCGGCGCTCACCCAGGTCGCGTGGCTCTGGTCGCTGCCCGCGCTCGTCCTCGCGCTGGGCGTGTGGATCGCGGTGCTGGTGCCGCGCCAGGTGCGTGCGATGCGGTACGCCGAGCGCGCCGACGACCTGCTCGTGCGCCGGGGGATCATGTTCCGGCAGCTGGTCGTCGTGCCGTACGGCCGCATGCAGTACGTCGACGTGACGGCCGGTCCGCTCGCGCGCAAGCTCGGCATCGCGTCGGTGCAGCTGCACACCGCGTCGCCCGCGACGACGGCGACCATCGACGGGCTGCCCCCGCAGGAGGCCGCGCGGCTGCGCGACCGGCTGGCGTCGCGTGGCGAGGCGCGGCTGGCGGGGCTGTGAGCGGCACGACCGCGCCGCCGGCGGTCGAGTGGCGGCGGATGCACCCGGTCACCCCGGCCCTCAAGGGCTGGAAGATCGTCGTCGCGGTCCTGGTGGTCGTGGGCTACCAGGCCGCGGACGACGTGCGGCGACTGCTCGAGCTCGTCGAGGGGTACCGCTGGCTGGTCGTCCTCGGCGGGCTCGCGGCGGTCGCGGTCGTGGGCTTCGCGTACTCGGCGCTCGCGTGGCGCATGACGCGGTTCGCGGTGACCGACGACGCCGTCCACCTCAACACCGGCATCCTGTTCCGCCAGCAGCGGCAGGCGCGCCTCGACCGGCTGCAGGCCGTGGACGTCGTGCAGCCGCTGCTCGCGCGGCTCGTGGGTCTGGCGGAGCTCAAGCTCGAGGTCGCGGGCGGGTCCGGGTCGGGCGTGAGCCTGGCGTTCCTGCGGGAGTCCGACGCGCTCGCGCTACGGGCGGAGCTGCTCGCGCTCGCGGCCGGGCTGCAGCGTCCGGGCATGACCCCGACGGCGGCCTCCCGTGCGCCCGAGGCGCTCGACGGCCGGGTCGACGGGGCAGGCGGCGACGGTGCGGACGGCACCGCGCCCGGCGTCGACGCCTCGCGGTCTGTCGTCGCGTTCGAGGCCGCGCCCGAGCACCAGGTGTACGAGGTGCCGATGAGCCGGCTCGTCCTCGCGACGCTGCGCTCGGGTGCGACGGTCGGCCTCGTCCTCGCGGCGGTCGTGGCGCTCGCGGCGGGCGTGCTGAGCCGCACGTTCGCGACGGTCTTCTTCCTGCTGCCGATGTTCTTCGGCCTCGTCTCCTACGTGTGGTCCCGCATCAACCAGGGCGCGAGCTTCCGTGCGGCGACGTCGCCCGACGGCATCCGGCTGCGCCACGGCCTGACCGAGTCGCGCGCGCAGACCGTCCCGCCGGGCCGCGTGCAGGCAATCCGGATCAGCCAGGGGATGTGGTGGCGGCGGCCGGACTGGTGGCGCGTCGAGATGAACGTCGCGGGGTACTCGCCGTCGGGCGAGCAGCAGCGCGACACCGTCCTGCACCCGGTCGCGACGCGCGACGAGGTCCGCACCGCCCTGTGGCTCGTCCTGCACGACCTGGGTGTCGACGACCCGGTGGCCGTCGTCGACGCGGCCCTGACCGGCACCGACGAGTCGCACGGGTTCGCCGTCGCGCCGCGTCGCGCGCGCTGGGTGGACCCGCTGGGCTGGCGACGCCACGGCGTGCTGGTCACGCAGCGTGCGCTGGTCATCCGGCGGGGGCGCTGGTGGCGGCAGGTCGACGTCGTGCCGCACGAGCGGACGCAGTCGCTGGGACTGCAGCAGGGGCCGCTGCAGCGACGCCTGGGGCTCGCGTCGTTCGTCGTCCACTCGACGCCCGGGCCTGTCAGCCCCGACATCGCGCACCTCGACGCGGGCGTCGTCGTCGCCCTGCTCGACGAGCAGTCCGAGCGCGCCCGGACGGCCCGGGCGAGCGAGGGGCCGGAGCAGTGGATGCGGAAGACCGCCGCGCCCGTCGTGGTGGCCGGCCAGGTGGGTGCCGCGGAGCCCGCACCGCCCGGTTCCCCCGTGACGCCGGACGTGCCCCACGGCCACGTCGGGGACCCGCAGGCGACCGCGGCGTCGGACGAGGCCGTGTTCGCGGGGGAGCGAGCAGACGCGGGGGAGCCCGTGACCCGCGGTCCGGAGGCGCAGACCGCGCGGACCGAGCCCGGGGCGGGCGCGTGACGCGTCCGGGCCGCCTGGGCGTGGGCGTGGTCGGCACGGGCCGCGTCGGGGCGGTGCTCGGCAACGCGCTGCGGGGGGCGGGTCATCCGGTCGTCGCGGCGTCGGGCATCTCCGAGGGGTCGCGCGAGCGCGCGGAGACGCTGCTGCCGGGCGTGCCGCTCGTCGAGGTGCCGGAGGTCGTGCGCCGCGCGGAGCTCGTGCTGCTCACGGTGCCGGACGACGCGCTGGCCGGCCTGGTGACCGGGCTCGGCGACCTGGGCGCGTGGCAGCCGGGCCAGATCGTCGTGCACACGTCGGGGCGGTTCGGCACCGACGTGCTTGCGGCGGCGCGCGCGGTCGGCGCGATCCCGCTCGCGATCCACCCCGCGATGACGTTCACGGGCACGTCGCTCGACCTGTCGCGGCTCGCGGGCTGCCCCTTCGCCGTCACCGGCCCGAACGCCGTGCTGCCCATCGGCCAGGCGCTCGTCGTGGAGATCGGCGGCGAGCCGGTCGTGGTCGAGGAGTCCGCCCGCGGGCTGTACCACGCGGCGCTCGCGCACGGCGCGAACCACCTCGTCGTGCTGGTCGCGCAGGCCGCGCAGGCGCTCGCGGCGGCGGGCGTCGCCGACCCGGGCCGGATGCTCGGCCCGCTGCTCGAGGCCGCGCTCGACGGTGCGCTGCGTGCGGAGTCGCCGTCGGACCCGTCGGGGGACCGCGGCGCGGGTGCGATCAGCGCGCTCACCGGGCCGGTCCGGCGCGGCGACGACGGCACGGTGCGCGAGCACGTCGCGGTGCTCGGCGCGCTCGGGGCGAGCACCGGCGCGGTCGACGTCCTCGCGGGCTACCGTGCGCTCGCCCGGGCGGCGACGCAGCGGTCGCTCGCCGCGGGACTGGTCCCCGACGCGGCCGCGACCCGGCTGCTCGACGCGCTCGCGGAGGGCGACGTCCCCGGCGACGTCCCGGACGTGACGTCCGCCACCCCGGCGGCGGCACCGGGCATGACCGGGGATGCTGGATGGTTGGACCAGGAGGGACGACCCGCCGACGACCCGTCGGGCGGGTCCGAGGACGGGCCGACCGGCCCCGACCGCCCGCAGGAGGACGAGCGATGACGAAGACGAGGCCGGTGCTCGCGCGCACGCGCGACGAGCGACAGGTGCCCCGCGTGCAGCGCGCCCATCGTCATGACGACGGCCCGGCGGTACGGCTTCGTGCCGCGCGCCTGCGCGTCCTGGTCCGCGAGGGCCGACGCGAGCTCGTCGCGCGT
>NZ_JAPESW010000074.1 GCF_028527925.1 Cellulomonas fimi | reverse complement strand
TCCCCGAGGGCTCCCCTCCCCCGCGCACCACCAGCACCGACCGCCGCACGCCCGCAGGGGGCCGCGGCGCGATCCCTCCTGCCGTCGAGAGGCACACGCATGTCCACCCGTACCCGCCGGACCCGTCCGGCTCCCCGCACCGCGGCGCTCGCCGCTGCACGACCCCGGCTCGCCGCCGGGGTCCTCGCCGCCGCCCTGGCCGGTGCGCTCGCCGCATGCTCCGGCGCGAGCGCCCGGACGGCGGGCGACGACCCGACCACCGCGTCCGGCGACCTGCCGACCGAGATCCCCGCGGGCACGACCCTCGTCATCGGCGACCCCACGACGCAGAAGGCGGTCGAGATCGCCGGCGACGACCTCGACGCCGACCTGGACTTCGAGATCGAGTGGGTGAACGTGTCCGGCGGGCCGGCGACGACCGAGGCGTTCCGCGCGGGATCGCTCGACGTCGGCGCGGTCGCCGACATCCCGCCGATCCACGCGACCTGGACCGGCCTCGACGTGCGGATCGTCGCCGCGTCGTACCGCGAGGACTGGGAGGACTTCCCCATCTACGAGTTCGGCGTCGCGCCCGGCGTCGAGGGCGTCGACTCGCTCGAGGACTTCGAGGGCCACCGCATCGCGTACAGCCCGGGCCAGGCGCAGGGCGTCATCGTGCTGCGCGCGCTGCAGGAGGCGGGCCTCGGCCTCGACGACGTCGAGCTCGTCGAGCTGCCCAGCACGGGCGACGTCTACCCGACCGCGCTCGCCGCGGGCGAGGTCGACATCGCGCCCATCGGCGGCGTGCAGGTCGCGCGGTACGTCGACCAGTACGGCAAGGACGGCGCGCACACCGTCAGCCACGGCCTGCGCGACGACCCGAGCGTGCTCTACGCCCCGACGTCGACGATCGACGACCCCGCCAAGGCCGCCGCGCTGCGCGCGTACGTCCGGCTGTGGGCGCAGGCGAAGCTCTGGGTCGAGGACCACCCCGACGCGTGGGTGCAGGGCTACTACGTCGAGGACCAGGGGCTGTCCGAGGAGGACGGCCGCTACCTCGTCGAGCACGCCGGCACGCCTGACATCCCCACCGACTGGTCCGAGGCGATCGAGCGCCACCAGGAGACCATCGACCTGCTCGCCGAAGCCACGGGGAACGACCCGCTCGACGCCCCCGACCTGTGGGACCAGCGGTTCGCGCCGGTCATCGCGGAGGCCGTCGAGGAGTACCGGGCGGGGGCGAGCAGCTGATGACGACGCTCACCGCACCCCGGGCGCTCGCGTCACCGCGCGCGCTCAGCCGCGCGGCGACGACCCGTCGCCGCGCCACCCGCCGCCTCGGACCCGGCCGCAGCATCCCCGGCGGCGCCGCGCTCGGCCTGCTCGCGCTCGTCGCGTTCTGGGCCCTCGGCAGCGCGACCGGGTTCATCGACCAGCGCACGCTCTCCGCACCATGGACGGTCGTCACGACCGCGGGCGAGCTCATCGAGTCGGGCCGCCTGCAGGAGAACCTCGCGGTGTCCGCGCAGCGCGCGCTGCTGGGTCTGCTCCTCGGCATCGTCCTCGGGACCCTGCTCGCGCTCGTGTCCGGCCTCACCCGCGTCGGGGAGGCGCTCATCGACGGGCCCGTGCAGGTCAAGCGGGCCATCCCGAGCCTCGCGCTCCTGCCGCTGCTCATCCTGTGGCTCGGCATCGGCGAGACGATGAAGGTCGTCACGATCCTGCTCGGCGTCTTCGTGCCCGTGTACATCCACACGCACAACGGCCTGCGAACCATCGACGCGCGGTACGTCGAGCTCGCCGAGACCGTCGGACTGTCGCGCTGGCAGTTCGTGCGCCGCGTCGTCCTGCCGGGCGCGCTGCCGGGTTTCCTGCTGGGTCTGCGGTTCGCCGTGACCGGCGCGTGGCTGTCGCTCGTCGTCGTCGAGCAGATCAACGGCACGGCGGGGATCGGCTACATGATGGAGCTCGCGCGCACCTACGGGCAGACCGAGATCATCGTCGTCGGCCTCGTCCTGTACGGCGTCCTCGGCTTCGGCTCCGACGCGCTCGTCCGCCTCGTGCAGAGGAGGGCGCTCGCATGGCGACGCACGCTCGCGGACTGACCCGCGCACCCGGCATCCCGGCTCCGCCCGACGCCTCCGAGCACGCGCCCGCGCACGCCGACGGCACACCGGCGCCCGCCGGTCCGGCCGCACCCGCGCACGCCGACGGCCGCACGCCCGAGCGCTCGGCGGTCCCGCCGCCCGCGCACGGCGCGCTCGCCGACGAGCGCACCACGACGACCGACGGGTCCGTCGTGGTCCGCCACCTCGACCGCGCGTACGGCCTGGCCGAGGGCGACGGCCGCGTCCTGCGCGACCTCGACCTCACGATCGCGCCGGGCGAGTTCGTCGCGATCCTCGGCCGCAGCGGCTCGGGCAAGTCGACGCTGCTGCGCGCGCTGGCCGGACTCGACCACGACGTGCACGGCACGGGCACGGTCGCGGTCCCCGAGCGCGTGTCCGTCGTCTTCCAGGACTCGCGCCTGCTGCCGTGGGCGCGCGTGCTCGACAACGTGACGCTCGGCCTGCGCGGGCCGCAGGCGCGTGCGCTGGGCCGGGAGCGCCTCGCGGAGGTCGGCCTGGCCGGCCGCGAGCGCGCGTGGCCGACCGAGCTGTCGGGCGGCGAGCAGCAGCGCGTGTCGCTCGCGCGCTCGCTCGTCCGGGAGCCGCAGCTCCTGCTGGCCGACGAGCCGTTCGGCGCGCTGGACGCGCTCACGCGCCTACGGATGCACGGGCTGCTGCGCGACCTGTGCGCGCGGCACCGCCCGGCGGTGCTGCTGGTCACGCACGACGTCGACGAGGCGATCGTGCTGGCCGAGCGGGTCGTCGTGCTCGACGAGGGCCGTATCGCGCTCGACGTGCCGGTCGCGCTCGACGACGGCCCGCGCGACCCGGCCGACCCGCGGTTCGCCGCGCTCCGCGCCCTGCTGCTCGGCGCCCTCGGCGCCCTGGGCACCCTCACCCCCACCCATCCCGTCGCCGACCCGAGGAGCACCCGATGACGACCCACCGCGAAGGCCACCTGCACCTCAACGCGTTCCTCATGAGCACCGGCCACCACGAGGCGTCGTGGCGGCTGCCGGAGAGCGACCCGTCGTACGTCTCGACGAACATCGCCTACCTGCAGCGGCTGGCGCAGACGGCGGAGCGCGGCAAGCTCGACTCGATCTTCTTCGCCGACGGCCCCGCGCTGCACCGGGACATCGGCCGCCGCCCGTCGGGCACGCTCGAGCCGACCGTGGTGCTCGCGGCGATCGCGGCCGTCACGCAGCGGATCGGGCTCATCGCCACCGCGTCGACCACCTACAACGACCCGTACAACCTGGCCCGACGTTTCGCGTCGGTCGACCACATCAGCAACGGCCGGGCCGGCTGGAACATCGTCACGACGGCGTTCGTCGAGGCCGCCCGCAACTTCGGCCTCGACGAGCAGCCCGCGCACGCCGACCGGTACGCGCGCGCGGCGGAGTTCATCGAGGTCGCGCTCAAGCTGTGGGACTCGTGGGAGGACGACGCCGAGATCGGCGACAAGGAGGCCGGGGTCTGGGGCGACGCGTCGCGCGTCCACCCGATCGGCCACGTCGGCGAGCACTTCCGCGTCGCGGGCGCGCTGACCACCCCGCGCTCGCCGCAGGCGCACCCGCTGCTCGTGCAGGCCGGGTCGTCGGAGGACGGCAAGGACCTCGCGGCCCGCTACGCCGAGGCGGTCTTCACGGCGCAGCAGACGCTCGAGGACGCGCAGGCGTTCTACGCGGACCTCAAGCGCCGTGCGGTCGAGTGGGGCCGCGACCCCGCGACGGTGCTCGTGCTGCCCGGGATCGTGCCGGTCATCGGTGCGACCGAGGCGGAGGCGCGCGAGAAGGAGGACGAGCTCGACCGGCTCATCAACCCCGAGTACGCGCGCGTGCAGCTCGCGGCGCAGCTGCGGGTCGACCCGGAGGAGCTGCCGCTCGACCGCGAGCTGCCGGACCACCTCCCGTCGGAGGACGAGATCGAGGGCGCGAAGAGCCGGTACACGCTCATCGTCAACCTCGCGCGGCGCGAGCGGCTCACGGTCCGCCAGCTCATCGGACGGCTCGGCGGCGGGCGCGGCCACCGGACGTTCTCCGGCACGGCCGAGCAGGTCGCCGACGCGATCCAGGACTGGTACGACCGGGGCGCGGCCGACGGGTTCAACATCATGCCCGCGGTGCTGCCGTCCGGGCTGGAGGAGTTCGTCGACCAGGTCGTGCCGATCCTCGTCGACCGCGGCATCTTCCGGTCGGAGTACACCGGCACGACGCTCCGCGACCACTACGGCCTCGAGCGCCCGGCCAACCCCCACACGGTGGCGCGACGCGCGGCGCTCGCCGCACTCCCGTCGCAGACTGCGGGAGACGCCGCACCGACCACCGCCGCCGCGGCCCCCACCGGGCCCGCCCCGGCACCCGTCACCCGAGGAGTCCACGCATGACGACGTACCGCCCGCTCGGCCGCACCGGTGTGCAGGTCAGCACGCTCACGCTCGGCGCCATGAACTTCGGCGCGTGGGGCAACCCCGACCACGACGAGTCCGTCGCGATCATCCGCCGCGCGCTCGACGCCGGCATCAACGTGATCGACACCGCCGACGTCTACTCGCGCGGCGAGTCCGAGACGATCGTCGGCAAGGCGCTCCAGGGCCGCCGCGACGACGTCGTGCTCGCGACCAAGGTCCACGGCCGGCTGTCCGACGAGGTCAACCACGCCGGCAACTCGCGCCGCTGGATCATCCGCGAGGTCGAGGACTCGCTGCGGCGGCTCCAGACCGACCACGTCGACCTCTACCAGGTGCACCGCCCCGAGCCGGGGACGGACGTCGAGGAGACGCTGTCCGCGCTCGACGACCTGGTCCGCGCGGGCAAGGTCCGGTACGTCGGCACGTCGACGTTCCTCGGTTCGCAGATCGTCGAGGCGCAGTGGGTCGCACGCGACCGCCGGCTGGTCCGGCCGGTCACCGAGCAGCCGCCCTACTCGATCCTCGCGCGGGGCGTCGAGCGGGAGATCCTGCCGCTCGCCCTGGAGCACGGCCTGGGCGTCCTACCGTGGAGCCCGCTCGCCGGCGGCTGGTTGTCCGGCCGACCCGTCGGTGCCGACGCTCCCGTGTCACCGCGCATCGCCCGGCAGCCCGGCCGGCACGACCCGTCGCTGCCGGAGAACAAGGCGAAGGCGGACGCGGTCCACGCGCTCACCAAGGTCGCGGAGGCCGCGGGCCTGACGCTCGTGCAGCTCGCGCTCGGGTTCGTCCTCGAGCACCCCGCCGTGACGTCGGCGATCATCGGGCCGCGCACGCCCGAGCACCTCGACGCGGCGCTCGCGGCGCTCGACGTGCGCCTGTCGCCCGACGTCCTCGACGAGATCGACGCGATCGTCCCGCCGGGCACGACGCTCAACGCCGCCGACGCGGGCTGGACCCCGCCGTCCCTGACTGACCCGGCCCTCCGCCGCCGTCCCTGACCGTCCGATACCGACATGGGTGCCGTCCGCAGCCGCCGAGCGGCACCCATGTCGGTGTCGACGCCTGCCTGACGTCCGCGGCCCGCGTCAAGCGGAGTCGCGGACGCGGAGGGTCGGCTCGAAGATCACCGACGACACGCGCCGGTCGGTCGAGGCGAGCTCGTCGAGCAGGATGCGCGCCATCTCCCCGGCCATCTGCTCGATGGGCTGCCGGACGGTCGTGAGGGCCGGACGCGCGAACGCGCCGACGGCGCTGTCGTCGAAGCCCACGACGGCGACGTCCTCGGGCACCCGCCGCCCCGCGCGGTGCAGCGCGTCGACGGCCCCGAGCGCCATGAGGTCGTTCGACGCGAACACGCCGTCGAGCCTGGGCTCCTCGGCGAGCAGCCGCTCCGTCGCGGCGACACCCGAGTGGTACGTGAAGTCCCCGGCCACGGTGGGCACGAACGCCTGGCCGTGACGCGCCATCGCGTCCTGGAAGCCCGCGAGCCGCTCGACCGCCGCACGCACGTCGAGGGGACCGGAGATCGCGGCGACGTCGCGGCAGCCCCGCCCGACGAGGTGGTCGGCGGCCAGCCGGGCGCCGTCGCGGTGCGCGACGTCGACGAAGCTCAGCGGCAGCGGGTCCGGCGGCCGGGCGAAGGTCACGGCCGGGAAGCCGCCCTCGACGAGGAGGCGCGGCAGGGGGTCGTCGCCGTGGGTCGAGACGAGCAGCGCGCCGTCGACGTTCCCCTGGCGGAGCGCGGACAGCACGCGCGCCCGGTCGGCGTCGGACTCGGCGAGCATGAGGACGGGGTCGACGTCCCGGGCGCGCAGCGCGCGCAGCATCCCGCCGACGACCCGGCCGAAGAAGGGGTCGGCGACGTCGAGCGTGCCCGTCGCGTCGGCGAGGTCCCCCTCGGGACCGTGCGGGTCGGCGCCCGAGACGACGATCGCGACGGACCCGGTGCGGCGCGTGACGAGCGACCGCGCGGCGAGGTTGGGCACGTAGCCGGTCGCGGCGACCGCGGCCCGGACGCGTTCCCGCAGGTCGGGCGCGACGTTGCGCTCGCCGTTGACGACGCGCGACGCCGTGGCGCGTGAGACGCCGGCGGCGCGCGCGACGTCCTCCAGGGTCGGCGCTCGCGCCGCGACACGCTGCTCGGACATGGACCGATCGTAGCCGCCTGCGAGAGCGCTCTCCAAGAATTCTCCTGTGCTGACACACCTCCGGCCGATCCATCGCCCGGAAAACTGACTTACTTGTCAGTCAGCAAACGCTGGCGCGTCGCGGCGTTTCGGGTCTAGCGTGCGGAATCACGACGAAGCGCGACATGCAGAAGGCAGCGTCGAGCACGTCGTCCCCCGCACCACCGGCGAAGCGCGATGGAGCGCTCTCCCACTCGACGGGCCGCCGTCCGTCCCGGACCCACACGACCTGGGTCCCGCACCGCCCGCACCACACCGGCTCGACGACGAGCCGGTCGGACCGCGACACCGCCGTCGCCCGCTCCGAGGAGGCACCGTGCACGACCCGTCACGCTCACCCGCCCGCACCGCCCGGCCGCGCGGCCGCGCCCGCACGGCGCCACCGCGGCAGCGCCGCCCCCTGCTCACCACCGTGCTCGCCGCGCTCGCCGTGGTCGTGACCGCGACCCTCGTCCCCGCGACCGCGGCGCAGGCGGAGCCGACGCTGCTCTCCCAGGGTCGCCCCACGACCGCCTCGTCCGTCGAGAGCGCCGACTACACGCCCGCGTCCGCGGCGACCGACGGCAGCACCACGACCCGCTGGGCCAGCTCACGCTCCGACGACCAGTGGCTGCGCGTCGACCTCGGCACGAGCGCGCACGTCGAGCGCGTGACGCTGCGCTGGGAGTCGGCGTACGCGACGGGCTACCGCCTCGAGGTGTCGACCGACGGCACGACGTGGCGCACGGTCCACTCGACGACCAGCGGCGCGGGCGGCACCGAGACGCTCACCGTCGACGGGACCGGCCGCTACGTGCGGCTCGTCGGCACGAAGCGCGCGACCGGCTACGGGTACTCGCTGTGGGAGCTGCAGGTGTACGGCACCCCGGGCGGCACCACGGCCACACCGACGCCGACGCCCACCCCGACCGGCACGTGCGGCACCGCCGACGTCGCGCAGGGCCGCCCGGCGACGGCGTCGTCGTCGGAGCAGGGCGCGGGGACGGCCGCCGGGCTCGCCGTCGACGGTGACGCGGGCACCCGCTGGTCGAGCGCGTTCGCCGACGGGCAGTGGTGGCAGGTGGACCTCGGCTCGGCCCGGGCGCTGTGCCGCGTCGAGCTCGTCTGGGAGGGCGCGTACGCGCGCGCGTTCCGGGTCCTCGGCTCGACGGACGGCACGACGTGGTCGCCGCTCGCGACGGTGACCGACGGCACCGGCGGGACGCAGCGGCTGGCCCTGACCGGCACGGCCCGCTACGTGCGCCTCGACCTGCAGACCCGTGCCACGGGGTACGGCTTCTCGCTCTGGGACGTCCGCGTGCAGGTGGCCGGTGGCGGCACGACGACGCCGACGCCCGACCCGACGCCGACCGGCCCCGCCGACGGCAAGGTCCGCGTCGCGGGCACGACAGGCTCCTGGTCGCTGCTCGTGAACGGCCAGCCGTGGCTCGTCAAGGGCATCACATGGGGGCCGCCCGCGGGCGAGTTCGCGCAGCACGCCGACCGGCTCAAGGCCCTGGGCGTCAACACGGTCCGCACGTGGGGCACGGACGCCGGCTCGAAGGTCCTGCTCGACGCGGTCGCCGCCGCGGGGATGCGCACCGTCGCCGGCTTCTGGCTCGCGCCGGGCGGCGGCCCCGGGTCGGGCGGCTGCCCGAACTACGTGACCGACCAGGCGTACAAGGACGCGGCCCTGAAGGACGTCGTCACCTGGACGACCGCGTACAAGGACCACCCCGGCGTGCTCCTGTGGGACGTCGGCAACGAGTCGCTCCTCGGTCTCGGCAACTGCTACTCGGGCGCGGAGCTCGAGGCGCAGCGGCACGCGTACGCGGCCTTCGTGAACCTGGCCGCGCAGCGCATCCATCAGATCGACCCGAACCACCCCGTCACGTCGACCGACGCGTGGACCGGCGCGTGGCCGTACTACAAGGCGAGCGCGCCCGACCTCGACCTCTACGGCCTCAACGCCTACGACGCGGTGTGCGACGCGAAGGCCACGTGGGTCGCGGGCGGCTACGACAAGCCGTACCTGATCACGGAGAGCGGCCCCGCCGGCGAGTGGGAGGTCGACGACGACGCCAACGGCGTGCCCGACCAGGGCACGGACGCCGACAACGCCGCCGGCTACACGCGGGCGTGGGACTGCGTCCGCGCGCACGCCGGGGTCGCGCTCGGCGCGACGATGTTCCACTACGGCAACGAGGGCGACTTCGGCGGTATCTGGTTCAACGTCTCCCCCGGTGGCAACCGGCGGCTGTCGTACTACGCGCTCGCCCGCGCGTACGGGGGCTCCGCGGCCGCGGCCGGGACCAACACGCCGCCCACGTTCAGCGGCATGACCGTCGCGAACAGCGGGTCGGTCGTCGCGGGCTCGACGTTCACGGTGAACGCGTCCGCGACGGACCCGGACGGCGACCCCATCACGTACCACGTGCTGCTCAACAGCAAGTACGTCAACGGCTCGGGCGGTCTGTCGGGCGCCCAGTTCACGCGCAGCGGCAGCACGTTCAGTGTCACCGCGCCGCAGCAGCTGGGCGTCTGGAAGGTCTACGTGTTCGCCGAGGACGGCAAGGGCAACGTGGGCGTCGAGACCCGCTCGTTCCGCGTCGTCCCGCCCGCCGTCGCCGGCACGAACATCGCGCTCGGTCGACCCGCGACCGCGTCGTCGTTCGACCCGTGGAACGGCAACTGGACGCCCGGACAGGCGACCGACGGCAGCTACGCCACCCGGTGGGCGTCGAACTGGTCCGACGACGAGTGGATCCAGGTCGACCTGGGCTCGGTCCGCTCCTTCCGCAGCGTCCAGCTCGTCTGGGAGTCCGCGTACGCGAAGGGCTACCGCGTCGAGACGTCGAACGACGGCACCACCTGGACGACGCTCACCACCGTCACGAACGGCGACGGCGACGTCGACACCCTCGCGGCCGCGGGCAGCGCCCGCTACGTGCGGGTGCACGGCACCACCCGGGGCACCGCCTACGGGTACTCGCTCTACGAGCTCGGCGTCTACGCCTGACGGAAGGAGCACCACCATGCGCCACCTCACGCACCGCACCACGAGGGTGACGGCGGTCCTGGCCGCCGCGGCCACGGTCCTCACGGGACTCGCGACCGCGCTCGTCGCCCCCGCAGCACCGGCCCGCGCCGACGACTACGTGTCGCACCACGAGTTCCAGGCGAACTGCGAGCCGTCGCACGTCGCGTCGGACGACCCGATCGTCTTCCCGGGCCGCCCCGGCGCGTCGCACCTGCACACGTTCGCGGGCAACGTCACCACGGACGCGTACTCGACGCCCGAGTCGCTGCTGCGCGGCGCGACCACGTGCCGCGTCCCGGCCGACCACTCGGCCTACTGGTTCCCGACCGTGCTGCGCGCCGGGCAGCCGGTCGTGTCCACGTGGGAGCAGACGTTCTACTACAAGTCCGGGATCGAGGACTACACGAAGGTCGTGCCGTTCCCGACCGGGCTGCGGTTCGTCGCGGGCGACATGATGGCGACGCCCGCGTCGTTCCGCGCCGCGCCCGGCTTCGTCGAGGGCTACGAGTGCGGCGACAGCGCGTTCAACGTGTCGCTGCCGGCCTGGTGCCCCCCGGGGACGCAGGTCAACATCCGCTACCAGTCGCCGAGCTGCTGGGACGGCGTGCACCTCGACTCGGCCGACCACCGCAGCCACATGGCGTACCCGATCGGCGGCGTGTGCCCGTCGACGCACCCGGTGGCCGTCCCGATGCTCGAGTACAAGGTGTTCTGGCCGGTCAGCGGCGACTTGTCCGACGTCACGATGTCGATGGGTGACGCGTGGCGGTGGCACTACGACTTCGTCAACGCGTGGGAGCCCGCGACGCTCGCCGCGCTCGTGCGGCACTGCATCAACGGCGGCCTGCAGTGCGACTCGCGCGGCTACGACCTCTACAAGCCGCACCGCGGCGCGGCGCTCACCGCCGACCACCGCCTGCCGTGACCCGTGCCGGGGGCCGACCGGTGCGCGAGCGCCGCCCGGCCCCCGGCGCCACGGCGCCCCGACGCCCACCCGTACGACGACGGGAAGACCGCGAGGTCCCCCGCGACGTGGACCCGGCGCATGGGTGCCGCCTGCGAGACTGCCCAGCGGTTCTCGCCCGCGAACGGCGTGATCGTGAGGTTCT
>NZ_JAPESW010000073.1 GCF_028527925.1 Cellulomonas fimi | reverse complement strand
GCCCTGGCGGGCGCTGCCGCGCTGGTTCTCGCCGCGTGCAGCGGCGGCGACGGCGACAGCGGAGACGACGCGACCGACGGCGGCTCCGACTCGGCCGCCGCGCTCAAGATCGGCACGCTCCTGCCGCCGACCCGCCCCCCCGCCCAGCCCCGCCCCCCCATCCCAGCCCCCCCGACGCTGCGCCCCGCGCCCCCACCGCGTCCGCCCCCACGGACGCCACCGCCCCGACCTCGTCGTCGGGCACCGTCGAGACCGACGCACCCGTCTACCGGCCGAACGCGAAGTACGTGCTGCTGCTCGGCCTCATGTGCGCGCTGCCGGCGATCTCGACCGACATCTACCTGCCGTCGCTGCCCGACGTCGCCCGTGACCTGAACACCTCCGCGACCGCGGCGCAGCTCACCATGACGGCGATGATGATCGGCGGCGCCGTCGGTCAGCTCGTCATCGGCCCGCTGTCCGACCGCTTCGGCCGCCGCAAGCCCGTGATGGTCGGCGTCGCGCTGCACGTCGTCACGTCGCTGCTGTGTGCGATCGCCCCGGCGATCATCCCGCTCATCGCGCTGCGCTCGATGCAGGGCTTCTTCAACGCGTCCGCGACCGTCGTCGCGATGGCCGTCATCCGCGACCGGTTCGTCGGCGCGGACGCGTCGCGGCTCATGTCGCGCCTCATGCTCGTGATCGGCGTCGCACCGCTGTTCGCGCCCTCGATCGGCGGCGTCATCGCCGGCCAGGCGGGCTGGCGCGCGGTGTTCGTCGCGCTCGCGGTCTTCGGCGTCGTGCTGTGGCTCGTCGTCTGGCGCCGCCTGCCCGAGACGCTCCCGCCCGAGCGCCGACGCGACGGCGGACTGCGCACCGCACTCTCCGGCTACCGCGCGCTGCTGCGGGACCGGCACTTCGTCGCGCTCGCCGTCATGCCGGGCCTCGGCGTCGCCGTCCTCATGAGCTACGTGGTCGCGTCGCCGTTCGTCCTGCGTGAAGGCTTCGGGCTGTCCGAGCACCAGTTCTCGCTGCTGTTCGCGATCAACGGCGTCGGCCTCGTCGCCGGTGCGCAGGTGAACGCGGCGCTCGTGCGGCGGGTCGCGCCCATCCGCATCGTGCGCGTCGTGCTGCCGCTGTCGCTCGCGCTCACGACGGTGCTGCTCGTGCTCGCGCTGACCGGCGTGGGCGGGCTCTGGGCGCTCCTCGTCGTCCAGTGGCTCGTGCTCGCGCTCGTGAACTTCGTGCCGCCCAACGCCTCGGCCCTCGCGCTCAGCCGGCACGGCGAGGTCGCCGGCACCGCCGCCGCGTTTATCGGTGCCTCGCAGGCCGGGGTGTCCGGGCTCGTCAGCCCCTTGTCCGGCCTGCTCGGCGGTGACGCGGTCGCGATGGCCGTCGTCATGGTCGGGGCGTCGGTCGCTGCGCTGCTCGTGCTGGCCCTCGCGACGCCTGCGTACCGCCGCGACGGCGCGTGGACCGGCTGAGCCATCACTCGGTCGGGTGACACCCGACCGGATCGTCCCCCCAGGTCACCGGGCTGACGGTACCGTCGCGCGACCCGACGCCCTGGAGGCCCCCCTGATCAGCCGTTCCGCACTCGTCGCCGCAGCCCGCGAGCACCTGCTCGAGCCGGGCGAGGAGGTCCTCGGCGTCACCCACGTGCAGCCGAAGGGTGCCGGTGGCCGCAACGCGGCCAAGAGCGCCGGTGCCTCGGCGGTGCTGGGGGTGGCCTCGCTCGCGCTCACGGGCGGGGCGCTCGGTGTCGGCGCCGTCGTGTCGACCGAGCCGATCTGGTGCGTCCGCACCGACCGCCGATTCCTGCTCGTGCGGCGCGCGGGCTCGGGCTCCGTGACCGAGCGTCTCCTGGGCGAGCTCCCGCACGACGCGGTCGAGCTCCGCCTGCGGCGGCGGCTGCTCTACACCGCGTCGTTCGTCGACCGCGCGACGGGCGACACGGTGCTGCGCGCCAACCTCGGCCTCAACGTCAAGGGCGCGCGGGCGCTCACCTCGACGCCCGCCGCACCGGGACTGACGAGCGCCTGACGTCCGCCGCGCCCGTCAGGCGCGCAGCCGGCGGAGCCGGGTCACGGCCTCGTCGAGGACCTCGTCGCGCTTGACGAACGTGAACCGCACCCACGAGCGCAGCGCCCGGTCGACGTCCGACCCGTCGTGCGTGAACGCGGTGACGGGCACGCCCACGACGCCGGCGAGCCCGGGGAGCGCGCGGCACAGCGCGGCGCCGTCGTCGAACCCGAGCGGCGCCGAGTCGGCGAGCACGAAGTAGGTGCCCTGCGGGCGCACGACCGTGAACCCGGCGGCCTCGAGGCCCGCGCACAGACGGTCGCGTCGCGAGGCGAGCGACGCGGCGAGGTCCCGCACCCACGCGGCGACGTCGGGGTCGCGCAGCGCGAACGCGACGGCGGGCTGGAACGGCGCACCGGACACGTAGGTGAGGAACTGCTTGACGGTCCGCACCGCGGTGACGAGGTGCTCGGGGCCGGTGACCCAGCCGACCTTCCAGCCGGTGAACGAGAACGTCTTGCCCGCGGACGAGATCGTCAGCGTCCGCTCGGCCATGCCCGGCAGCGTCGCGATCGGCACGTGCCGCGAGGCGGGGTCCAGCACCAGGTGCTCGTACACCTCGTCGGTCACGACGATCGCGTCGTGACCGGTCGCGAGGCGCGCGACGGCGGCGAGCTCGTCGTGCGTGAGGACGGTGCCGGTCGGGTTGTGCGGCGTGTTGAGCAGGACGAGCCGCGTGCGGTCGCTGAAGGCCGCGGCGAGCGCGTCGAGGTCGACGCGGAACCCGTCGGGCGTCGCGCGCAGGGGAGCGGTCGTGTGCGTCGCGCCGGACAGGGCGACCACGGCGGCGTAGGCGTCGTAGAAGGGCTCGAGCGTCAGGACCTCGTCGCCGGGACCGGCGAGCGCGAGGACGGCCGCGGCGAGCGCCTCGGTCGCGCCGGTCGTGACGAGCACCTCGCGGTCGGGGTCCGGGTCGAGGCCGTAGTGCGCCTTCTGGTGCTCGGCGACCGCGTGCCGCAGCGCGGGGATCCCCGGCCCGGGCGGGTACTGGTTGCGGCCGTCGGCGATGGCCTGGGCGGCGGCGCGGGCGACCGACTCGGGGCCGTCGACGTCCGGGAAGCCCTGGCCGAGGTTGACCGACCCGGTCGACTCGGCGAGCGCGGACATCTCCGCGAAGATCGTCGCCCGCACCTGACCGTCGGCGGCGAGCAGCCCCGACGCGCGTGCGACCTCACGCCACCGGCCGTGCCCGATGCTGTGCTGCCCGTCGCTCGGCTCGCCCATCGGGCGAGGATAGGTCCCGTGGGCGCGTGGCGAGGAGCCGGCCGCGTCCCGTGACCCGTGTCGCGAGGACGGCGCCGGTCAGAGACCGACCGCGCCGACCAGACCGACGACGAGCAGGACCGCGAGCGACGCCCACGCGCACACCACCCACCACTCCACGTGGTGCTGGCGTCCCACTCGGGACGGCTGCCGGTCGCTCATACCTCCACCATCGGCAGGTGTGGCGCAGGTCTCAACGTGCCGCGCGGGCGAACCGTGAAATCACCCCAACGGCCGTGCAGGACGCCGCCGTGCCGCGACAGAGGGTGGGGTCAGCTGCCTGTGGCCGCGCGGAGGTCGTCACCCAGGGAGCCGAGCTCGGCGGCCAGCGAGTCGAGCGCGTCGGCCGCCTCGCCGCCCGCGTCGGCCTTGGCGGCCTCGAGCTGGGCGCGGGCGTCCGCGACCTGCTGCTCCGCGTCCGCGACGCGCTGCTGCGCCTCCGCCGACGCGTCCTGCTGCGCGGCCTCGAGCGCCGACTGCGCCTCGGTCACGGCGGCCTCGGCCTCGTCGACCGCGGACTGCGCCTGGGTGCGGGCCTGCTCGTCCAGGCCGTCCAGCTTCGCGCGCGTCTCCTCGACCTGGGCGCCCACCTCCTCGGCGTGCGCGCGCGCCTCGTCGACCGCGGCGCGCAGGTCGCCGACGGCGTCCTCGGCCGCGGTGCGGGCGTCCTTCGCGGACTGCGCGGCCTGGTCGATGTCGGCGTCGGAGCACGCGGTGAGGCCGAGGGCGAGGCCCGCGGCGAGGACCGGGGCGGCGGCGCGGACGAGCAGCGGGCGGGCGTGCGGGCGTGCGGTCACGGGGTCCTCCTACAGGACGTCGGCGGGGGCGGGTCCGGCGGATCGGTGCCACAGTCTGCCCGCGTCGACGCCGGGCGGCACCCCGAGCGGGTCCGCTCCGGCGTGCCGTGCGCGCCACGCCGCGTCTCCGACCTGCGCCGACGCCGGCCGGGCACGGCGACGCCCCGCCGGGCCGAAGGAGCGGCCGCGACGGGGCGTCGGGGCGAGCAGGGCGGCGGTCCGCCCACCAGGGGGAGCGGGGCGGACCGCCGCGCCGGAGGTCAGGCCTCCTGCTGCTCGGTGCGGCGGGAACGGACGTCCTCCAGCGACGTGCCGTAGTAGGCCGCGGTCATGAGGTCCTTCATGTCGTCGATCATCGGCATCCGCGGGTTGGCGGGAGCGCACTGGTCCTCGTAGGCGCCCATGGCGACCTCGTCGAGGCGCGACATGAACTCCTGCTCGGCGACGCCCTGCGCCTGGAAGGACGACGGGATGCCGACCTTGGAGCGCAGCGCCTCGACGGCCAGCGCGTACGACTCGACGCCCTCGGCCGGGGTGGCCGCCGGCAGGCCGAGCATCTGCGCGATCTGCTGGAACCGCTCCGGGGCGACGTAGTGCTCGTACTTCGGCCAGCTCGTGAGCTTGGTCGGGACGGTGCCGTTGTAGCGGATGACGTGCGGCAGGAGCGTCGCGTTCGTGCGGCCGTGCACCAGGTGGTACGTCGAGCCGACGACGTGCGCCATGGCGTGCACGATCCCGAGGAACGCGTTGCCGAAGCTCATGCCGGCGATGGTGCCCGCGTTGTGCATCTTCTCCCGCGCGTCGCGCGTGGCCGGGTCGGCCGGGTCGCCGTTCACCGACATCGCGAGGTTGTCGAAGATGAGGCGGATCGCCTGCAGCGCCATGCCGTCCGTGAAGTCGTTCGCGTAGACGGAGACGTACGCCTCGGTCGCGTGCGTCAGGGCGTCGAAGCCCGAGTCCGCCGCGAGCGACGGGGGCATCTTGGCCGTGAGCACCGGGTCGATGATCGCGACCGACGGGGTCAGCGCGTAGTCGGCCAGCGGGTACTTCTTGCCCGCGTCGGGGTCGGAGATGACCGCGAACGGCGTCACCTCGGCGCCCGTGCCCGACGTCGTCGGGATGCAGACGAGCTGCGCGAGCTCGCCGAGCGTCGGGAACTTGAACGCGCGCTTGCGGACGTCGAAGAACTTCTGCTTGAGGTCGGAGAAGTTGATCTCCGGGTGCTCGTACAGGAGCCACATGACCTTCGCGGCGTCCATGGGCGACCCGCCGCCGAGCGCGATGATCGTGTCCGGGCGGAAGTGGCGCATCTGGGCCGCGCCGTTCTGCACGGTGCGCACCGACGGCTCGGGCTCGACCTGGTCGATGATCTGCAGCGCGACCTTGCTGTGCCGGCGGTTGAGGACGTCGATGATCCTGTCGACGAAGCCCAGCGTCGTCATGGTCGCGTCGGTGACGATCGTGACGCGCTCGACGTCGGGCATGTCCTGCAGGTAGCGGATCGCGTTCGGCTCGAAGTACGTCTTCGCGGGGACCTTGAACCACTGCAGGTTGTTGTTGCGCCGGCCGACGCGCTTGACGTTGATGAGGTTCACCGCCGAGACGTTGTTCGAGACCGAGTTGTGGCCGTAGGAGCCGCAGCCCAGCGTGAGCGAGGGGATGAACGCGTTGTAGATGTCGCCGATGCCGCCGAGCGACGACGGCGCGTTCGCGATGACGCGGACGGCCTTGACGCGGCTGCCGAACTCCTCGGTGAGCGCGTCGTCGCGGGTGTGGATCGCCGCGGAGTGGCCGAGCCCGTCGAACTCGACCATCTGCTCGGCGAGCGCGATGCCCTGCTCGGTCGTGGTCGCGCGCAGCACCGCGAGGACCGGCGCGAGCTTCTCGCGCGTCAGCGGCTCGTGCGGGCCGACGCCCGAGACCTCGGCCAGGATGATCGAGGTGTCCGCGGGGACCGTGAAGCCGGCCTGCTCGGCGATCCACTGCGGGGTCTTGCCGACGACCGTCGGGTTGAGCTTCGCGTCGGCGCAGTTCGTGCCCTGCGCGTCGACGCCGAAGATGAACTGCTCGAGCTTCGCCTTCTCGGCGGGCGTCGCGAGGTACGCGTGCAGCGTCGCGAACTCCGCCATCGCGGCGTCGTAGATCTCGTCGTCGAGGATGACGGCCTGCTCGGACGCGCAGATCATGCCGTTGTCGAACGCCTTGGAGAGCACGACGTCGTTCACCGCGCGCTTGAGCTTCGCGGTCTTCTCGATGTAGGCCGGGACGTTGCCCGCACCGACGCCGAGGGCCGGCTTGCCGCACGAGTAGGCGGCGCGGACCATCGCGTTGCCGCCCGTCGCGAGGATGAGGCTCACGCCCGGGTGGTTCATGAGCATGTTGGTCGCCGCGATCGACGGCGTCTCGACCCACTGGATGCAGTGCTCGGGCGCACCCGCGGCGACGGCCGCGTCGCGCACGATCCGGGCCGCCTCGACCGACGAGCGCTGCGCGTTCGGGTGGAACGCGAAGATGATCGGGTTGCGCGTCTTGAGCGAGATGAGCGACTTGAAGATCGCCGTCGAGGTCGGGTTGGTCACGGGCGTGACGCCGCAGATGACGCCGACCGGCTCCGCGATCTCGGTGATGCCGCGCAGGTCGTCGCGGGCGATGACGCCGACCGTCTTGAGGTCCGCCATCGAGTTCGTGACGTGCTCGCACGCGAAGATGTTCTTCACGGCCTTGTCCTCGAACACGCCGCGTCCGGTCTCCTCGACCGCGAGCTTCGCGAGCTGGCCGTGCTGGTCGAGCGCCGCGACGGACCCCTTCTTGACGAAGCGGTCCACGTCCTCCTGCGTGAAGCGCGCGTACTCGGCGAGCGCCTTCGTCGCGTTCGCGACGAGCGCGTCGATCGCGGTCGCGACCTGGTCCTCGGAGAGCGCAGGCGCTGCGGGTGCGGCCGCGGCGGGCGCGGTCGCGACGGCCTTCTTGGCCTTGGTCGTGCGGGTCGTGCTGGACTCGGTGACAGTCACCGTGTGCTCCCCTGGTCGGTGCGCGGGAGATGTCTCCCGGCGGTTGCTGGAGTCGTCGCCGTTGACGTCTTCGACGCTAGGGGGGCCAGTCATCCGACGACTGAGCCGAAGGTCCTGAAAACGTGGGACGACCCCGTGTGGTGCGAAACCGCAGGTGAGCGACCCGGGACCTGGGTCCCGGACGGCGGGGGCGACCAGGCGAGACGCCTCGTCAGAGCATGCCGGCGAGTCCCAGCGCGAGACCGAGGGCGGCGCACACCGCGAGGGTGCGCAGGACCGACCAGCGCAGCCCGAAGACGAGCACGGCACCGACGACGGCGATCGTGAGCGACCACGGCTGGAGCGTCGAGACGTCGGGGACGTCGAGCCGCAGCGGTCCCCAGGTGATCGGCGTCGTCTGCGCGAAGAGCGTGTGCGTCGTGAAGTACAGCGCGAGGTTCGCGATGACGCCCACGACCGCGGCGGTCACGGCCGCGAGAGCGGCGCTGAGCGAGCGGTTGCTGCGCAGCCGCTCGACGTAGGGAGCGCCGAGGAAGATGAAGAGGAACGACGGCACGAACGTCACCCACGTCACGAGCAACGCGCCGACGACCGCCGCGGCCCACGGGTCGAGGTCGCCCGGGGCCCGGTACGCGGCGAGGAACGCGACGAACTGCACCACCATGATCAGCGGCCCGGGTGTCGTCTCGGCCAGCGCGAGGCCGCGCGTCATCTCGCCGGGGGTCACCCACCCGTACGTCTCGACCGCGCGCTGCGCGACGTAGGCGAGGACGGCGTACGCGCCGCCGAAGGTGACGACCGCGGTGCCGGAGAAGAACGTGCCGAGGTGCGTGAGCGTGCTGTCGCGGCCGGTGAGCGCGAGCACGGCGAGCACCGGCAAGGCCCAGACGACGAGCCCGATCGCGAGGACGCGCGCGGTGCGCCGGCCCGACGGCCGCTCGGCGTGCAGCGCGTCGTCGGGGATGAGCGGGGTGCGGCCCTCGGCGTCGGCGTCGGGACGGCTGGGCGGCGGGTCGATCTGGTGCGGGGCGACGCGGTGGAGCAGCCAGCCCGCGAGGCCCGCGGCGAGCACGACGAGCGGGAACGGGACGCCGAACAGCGCGAGCGCGACGAACGAGGCGACCGCGAGCGCGACGAGCGGGGGGCTGGTCAGCGCGCGGCGCCCGACGCGGACGACGGCCTGCGCGACGATCGCCAGGACGGCCGGCGCGAGCCCGGCGAACACGGCGCTCACGACGGTCGTGTCGCCGAACGCGACGTAGATCGCGGCGAGCGCGAGGAGCGCGAGCATCCCGGGGAGCACGAACAGCCCGCCCGCGACGATCCCGCCGCGCGTCCCGTTGAGCAGCCAGCCGGTGTACACGGCGAGCTGCTGCGCCTCCGGGCCCGGCAGGAGCATGCAGTAGTTGAGCGCGTGCAGGAACCGGCGCTGGCCGATCCAGCCCTTCTCGTCCACGAGGGTCCGCTGCATGACGGCGATCTGGCCGGAGGGGCCGCCGAACGTCTGCCACGAGATCGCGAACCAGGCGCGCACGGCGGTCCGGAACGGGATGACGTCCCGGGGTGTCGCGACCGGTGTCGGGGTCGTGGCGTCGTCCACCCGACGAGTATCGCCGCCGCGCGGGGCGCGTCGGGACGCGTCTCGGCGTGGCGCCACCGGGGTGGGGTGGCGCCACGCCGAGGGGGCGTCCGTCGCAGGTCAGCGACGCACGACGAGGTGCTGCGCGTACGCCGGGACCGTGAGGAACGTCGGGAAGTCGTCTCCCAGCGCGACCTCCTCGACCAGGGCTGCGGCGGCGTCGAACCGGTCGCCGTCGGTGCGGGGGAGACCGGCCAGGACGTCGGCCAGGACCGACCGCACGTGGTCCGCGGTGATCGTCGTCCCCGAGTCGGTGACGACGCCGTGGTGCACCCACTGCCACACCTGCGAGCGGGAGATCTCGGCGGTGGCCGCGTCCTCCATGAGCCCGTCGATCGCGACCGCGCCGGTCCCGCGCAGCCACGCCTCGAGGTAGCGGACGGCGACGGACAGGTTGGTCCGCAGGCCCGCGTCGGTCACCGCGCCCGGCTCGGTGCCGCCGGCCGAGGCGACGTCGAGCAGCGCCGCCGCGTCGGGGGTGACGTCCGGGCGCTGCACGTCGCGCTGGTCGGTGCGGTCGCCGAGCGCCTCGTCGAAGACCTCGCGCGCGACGGGCACCAGATCCGGGTGCGCGACCCACGTGCCGTCGAACCCCTGCCCGGCCTCGCGCTGCTTGTCCGCGCGGACCTGGGCGAACGCGCGCTCGTTGGCCTCGGGGTCCCGCCGGTTCGGCACGAACGCGCTCATCCCGCCGATGGCCTGGGCGCCCCGACGGTGGCACGTCGCGACGAGCAGGTCCGCGTACGCCCGCATGAACGGGACCGTCATCGTGACGGCGGACCGGTCCGGCAGGACCCAGCGGCGGCCGCGCGACCGGAAGGTCTTCACGATGCTGAAGATGTAATCCCAGCGCCCCGCGTTCAGCCCGGCGCAGTGGTCACGCAGCTCGTAGAGGATCTCCTCCATCTCGAACGCCGCCGTGATCGTCTCGATCAGCACCGTCGCGCGGATCGTGCCGTGCCGCAGGCCCAGGTACGCCTCGGCGAACCGGAAGACGTCGTCCCACAGCCGCGCCTCGAGGTGGCTCTCGATCTTCGGCAGGTACAGGTACGGGCCGCGGCCGGCGTCGATCAGCGCGTGCGCGTTGTGGAACAGGTACAGCCCGGCGTCGACGAGCGAGGCCGACGCCCCGTACCGCTGACCCGCGCGGTCGACGTGCTCGACGTGCTTCTCCGCGAGGTGCCAGCCGCGCGGCCGGAAGACGATCGTCGGCGTCTGGTCGCCGACCCGGTACTCCTTGCCCTCGGGCGTCGTGAAGTCCGCGTTCCCGCGGATCGCGTCGAACAGGCTGTGCTGCGAGCCGACGACGTTCTCCCAGGTCGGGCTCGTCGCGTCCTCCAGGTCGGCGAGCCAGACGCGCGCCCCCGAGTTGAGCGCGTTGACGGTCGTCTTGCGGTCGCACGGGCCGGTGATCTCGACGCGCCGGTCCTCCAGGCCGGGCCCCGGCCCCGCGACGCGCCACGACCGGTCGGCGCGGACGCCGGCGGTCAGCGGCAGGAAGCCCGGGTCGGCGCCGTTCGCGATGCGGTCGCGGCGGAGCTGGCGCTCGCGGAGCAGGAGGGTGCGGCGCGTGCCGAAGACGGTGTGCAGGTCGGCGACGAAGTCGAGCGCCTCGGGCGTGAGGATCTCCGCCGAGCCGGGCACGGCCGGCCCGACGACGTCGAGGTGCGGCTGGATCACGGGTCCCGTCAGCGGCGCGCGGGCGGGGGTCAGGACGGTCATGGTGCACCTCCGGGTGCGGGTCCGACGGGCTGCAAGCCGGTCGGACGGGTCGTGTGGTCAGTGGGTGAACTGGGCCGTCTCGGTGGAGCCGGCGAGCGCGAGCGTCGAGGCGTCGGGCGAGATCGCGGTGGCGACCCGGTCGAAGTACCCCGTGCCGACCTCGCGCTGGTGGCGGGTCGCGGTGTAGCCGTCGGCCTCGGCGGCGATCTCCGCCTGCTGCAGGTCGACGTAGGCGGACATGCCCCGCTGCGCGTAGCCGCGGGCCAGGTCGAACATCGAGTGGTTGAGCGCGTGGAAGCCGGCCAGCGTGACGAACTGGAACGCGTACCCGTACCCGGCGAGCTCGCGCTGGAACCGCGCGATCTGCGCGTCGTCGAGGTGGCGGCGCCAGTAGAACGACGGCGAGCAGTTGTACGCGAGGAGCTTGCCGGGGTGCTTCTCGTGGATGCGCTCGGCGAACTCGATCGCGAGGTCGAGGTCCGGCGTCGACGTCTCGACCCACAGCAGGTCCGCGAACGGCGCGTAGGCGTCGGCGCGCGCGACGACGGCGTCGAGCCCCGGCTCCACCCGGTAGTACCCCTCGGCGGTGCGCTCGCCGGTGAGGAACGCGTGGTCGCGCTCG
>NZ_JAPESW010000072.1 GCF_028527925.1 Cellulomonas fimi | reverse complement strand
GCCCCCACCCGTCCCCACCGACGACGACACCCGCGCGCAGCGGCGCGTCGACTTCGACCCGGCGGTGCACGGGTTCGCCTTCCCGAACGCGTTCGTCGACGAGCTCATCACGCTCCCCAACGGCACGACGATCACGACGGCGGGCCGCTGCGGCGGCATGTCGTACGCGGCGCTCGACTACTTCCTCTCGGGCCGCCCGGTGCCGCGCTGGTCCGCCGACCTGTACGCACCCGACCGGGTCCCGCCGGACGAGAACTGGCTCGCGAAGTACGTCCACGACCGTCAGCTCCAGTCGTTCCTCACGGGCTCGGCGACGAAGTTCCTCACGTGGACGCTGCACTCGGACGACGAGACGTGGGTGTTCAAGGGCGTGAGCCGCTGGACGAAGGAGGAGGAGGTGCCGCGGGTCATCGCCTCGATCGACGCGGGCCGTCCCGTCGTCCTGGGGCTTGTCGTGGCGCGGTCGCTCGCGAAGGTCGGCGACAACCACCAGGTCGTCGCGTACGGGTACGACGTCGACCGCGCGACGGGCCGCGTCGCGCTCCAGGTCTACGACCCGAACTCGCCGGGCCGCGAGGTCGTCTTCACCTCCGAGCCGGGGCAGAAGGACTGGTCGGCGTCGAACGGCCGGCGCTGGCGCGGGTTCTTCGTGCAGGACTACACGCCCAAGCCGCCGCGCGTGCTGACCCGCACGGCGCCCTCGCGCGACCGGCAGGTGAGCACCGGGGACGTCGTCAAGCTGTCGCACGTCTGGACGGGCCGCTCGCTGCACTCGCACGGGCTCGCGTACACGCACCCGGGCACGTCGGGGCAGCAGCAGGTCACGGCGTTCGACGGGTCCGACGACAACGACCTGTGGCGGCTCGCTGCGCCGCACGGCAACGCGACCGCGGTGGGCGACGGGCACGCGCTGCGGCACGGCGACGGGACCGGGGGGTGCGGGTCGGGCATCGTCGGGTCCTTCGTCGGCCGCTCGGGCCCTGTCGTCGCGCGGTGGGGCGGGCGGGCCCCGGCGGACCTGCCAGCACCCACCCTGGCACCGTGCAGGAGCGCGCGCCGCCGCAGCTGATACGGCGGACGGGACGGCCCGCTGCGTGCGGACCGTCCCGTCGGGGCCGTGCGTGCCGGCGGTCGGGCCGGCGTCGTGCGCGAGGACTACTGGCCGATGGCCAGCTTCACCTCGTCGGTGAACTGCTTCGCGGCCTGCTCGGGCGTGAGCCGCTTGAACAGGACCTCCTCGTTGATGCGCTTGGTGATGCCGGCGACCTCGCCCGCACCCACCGGCGGCACCACGGGACCGTCGACGATGTCGCCCTCGAGGCTCGCGAGGAACTCGGCGGCCTGCTTGTCGGTGTCGTTGAACTTGTCCTGCACGGCTGCACGGACGTCCGTGTTGGCGGGCAGGCCGCGGTCGGACAGCAGGATCTCGCCCGCGGCCGGGTCGTTCAGCAGGAAGTCGACGAGGAGCGTGGCCTCCTCCGGGTGCTCCGACTTCGCGGAGACGGAGTAGAACATCGCCGGCTTGAAGTACATGCCGGTGCGCTCCTCCTCCGACTCGCCGGGCACGCGCAGGAGCTGGAGCTGGCGGCCCGACGCGGTCGTGATCGCGGTCAGCTGGTTGGTCCAGAACCACGCCATGGCGCCCTTGTTGGTGCCGACGAGCGACTGCTCCGGTCCGCCCGCGTCGGTCTCGACCGTGAGGGCCGCGTCGGGGGTGCCGCCGCCGTCCTGCAGGTCGAGCGAGTACTGCCACCAGTCGGCGAGCGTCGACTCGTTGTAGCCGACCTCACCGTCCTCGTTGTAGAGGGACTCGCCACGCTGCCGCGCGAAGATCGAGAAGCCGGGCTCGTTGAACCCGTAGTCCTGCGCGCCGTAGACCGCCTTGCCGGTCTTGGCCGAGATCTCGTTCGCGATGTCGACGTAGTCCTCCCACGTCCACGTGGTGTCGTCCGGCATCTCGACGCCCGCCGCGGCGAAGGCCTCGGGGTCGGCGACGATCGCGTACGCGTTGACGCCCGTCGCGACGCCGTACAGCGCGTCGTCGATCGTGCCCGACTGCAGCACGTTCGGGTCGATCTTCGAGGTGTCCAGGCCCAGCTCGTTGAGGTCGGCCAGCACGCCCTGCGACGCGTAGTCCGCGAGGTAGCGCTCCTCCTGCGTGATGACGTCGGGGGCGTCACCGCCGGCCACACCCGTGCTCAGCTTGTCGAAGTAGGAGTTCCAGTCCGTGTAGTCCGGCACCACCGTGATGTGCGGGTACTTCTCGGTGAACTTGTCGAGCACCTGCTGCGTGAGCTCGTGGCGGGTGTCGGAGCCCCACCACGAGAAGCGGATCTCGACGGGCTCGGGCGGGCCGGACGAGGTGGCCTCGGCGGCGGGCTCGTCGGACCCGGCGCAGGCGGTCAGGGCGAGGGCCCCGACGGCGAGCAGTGCAGCGGACCGCAGGACGGCGGTCCGGCCGCGGAGGGCGGGACGGTGGCGCATGGTTCTCCTTCGTGACGAGGACGTCGGTGTGCTGGTCACTGCGGCCGGGCGCGGCCCGGGTGCTACTTGATGCCCGTCGTCGCGATGCCCTTGACCAGGTACTTCTGGCCGAGCAGGAACGCGAGGAAGACGGGCAGGAGGGAGACGATCGACATCGCGAACATCGGCCCCCACGAGCTCTGGCCCGTGGCGTCGATGAACGTGCGCAGCGCGACCGGTGCCGTGTACATGTCCGGTCTCGTGAGGAAGATCAGCTGGCTGAAGAAGTCGTTCCAGGTCCAGATGAACGTGAAGATCGCGGTCGTCGCGAGGGCCGGCATCGACAGCGGCAGCATGATCTGCAGGTAGATGCGCCCGTGCCCGCAGCCGTCGAGGCGCGCGGCCTCGTCCAGCTCCTTCGGGATGCCGCGGAAGAACTGGACCATGAGGAAGATGAAGAACGCGTCCGTGGCCAGCAGCTTCGGCACGATCAGCGGCAGGAACGTGTTGATCCACTCGAGCCGGGAGAACAGCACGTACTGCGGGACGATGATCACGTGGAACGGCAGCATGATCGACATGAGCATGATCGCGAACCACAGCTGCCGGCCCCTGAACTGCAGCCGGGCGAACGCGTAGGCCGCCATCGAGCAGCTCACGAGGTTCCCGACGAGCGAGCCGAGGACGATGAGCGCCGAGTTCAGCAGGTAGCGACTGAACGGGTACTGCAGCGCGTTCCACCCCGCCGTGTAGTTGGTGGTGTCGATCTCCGACGGGACGAGCGACACGTCCCGGAAGATCAGCTCGCTCGGCTTGAACGAGCTCACGAGCAGCCAGATCAGCGGGTACAGCATGACCAGCGCGAGCGCGATCAGGCCCACGTGCTTGAGGAGGGCGCGCCAGCGGGACGGCCAGGGGGAGCGGACGCGGAGCGCCGGGGCGTCGGTGCCGCCGTGCCGGGCGTCGGCCCGCGAGGCGTGCACGCCGGCGGCGGGGTCGGGGCGCATCTGGAGGTCAGTCATCACCGTAGAAGACCCAATACTTGGAGGCGAGGAAGTTGAGAGCCGTCATGGCGGCGACGATGAGCACCAGCAGCCACGCCATCGCGGAGGCGTAGCCCATCTGCAGGGCGGTGAAGCCCTTCTGGTAGAGGTAGAGCGTGTAGAACATCGTCGAGTCGGCCGGTCCGCCGGTGCCGCCGGAGACGACGAACGCCTGCGTGAAGCTCTGGAACGCGCCGATGACCTGGAGCACGAGGTTGAAGAAGATGATCGGCGTGAGCAGCGGGATCGTGATGCTGCGGAACTGCCGCACCTTGCCGGCGCCGTCGATCGACGCGGCCTCGTAGTACATCTCCGGGATCTGCCGCAGGCCCGCGAGGAAGATGATCATGGGCGCACCGAACGTCCAGACGTGCAGGGCGACGAGCGTCCACAGCGCGGTGTCGGGGTCGGACACCCACCCCTTGCCCTGGACGCCGAACAGCGCGAGGAACGCGTTGACGAGGCCCTCCGCGCCGAACACCTGCCGCCAGAGGATCGCGACGGCGACCGAGCCGCCGAGCAGCGACGGCAGGTAGAACACGGAGCGGTAGAACGACAGCCCGCGCAGGCCGCGGTCGAGCAGCATCGCGAGCCCGAGGGCCACGATCAGCTGCAGCGGGACCGCCGTCAGCACGTAGGTGAACGTGACCTTGAGCGAGTTGAGGAGCCGGGGGTCCTCGAACATCCGGGTGTAGTTCTCCAGCCCGATCCACGTCGGCGGCTTGAGCAGCCGGTACTCCGTGAAGGACAGGTAGAGCGACATCACCATCGGCCCGACGGTGATGAGGAACAGCCCGAGGAACCACGGCGCCAGGAAGACCGCGGCGACCTTGCCCTCGCCCCGTCCGGTGACGCCGCGGGCCGCGCCTGCGGCTCCTCGTCTCCCGGTCGTGCGCCGGAACTCACTTACTACCGACATGCGTCGACCACCTCGTTGTGCATCGGCGTTGCAGCGGGAAACCGGTTCCCGATTGGGTACCGTAGCACCGGCCGAGCACCTTGGGAACCGGTTTCCGGTGGTGTATGTTCGGCCACGAACCGCACTCGGGGGGTCCAGCGACGCGTGCCCCGCGGGCCGGACGGGAACGACCCGGTGGAGGGCTGCAGTGACGCAGAACGGGTGGGCGCGCACCGCGCCGACCATCGCGGAGGTCGCGCGCATCGCGGGGGTCTCGCGCGCCACGGTCTCGCGCGTGATGAACGGCCGGACGACCGTCGACGCCGAGCTGGCCTCCCGCGTGCGCGAGGTCGCCGACCAGCTCCACTACCGGCCGAGCAACGTCGCGCGCAGCCTGTCGCTGGGCCGGACCGAGACCGTCGCCGTCGTCGTGCCCGACCTCGCCAACCCGATGTTCCAGCAGGTGCTCCGCGGGGTCGCGTCCGCCGCGTCCGAGAGCGGCTACCGCGTGCTCGTCGCGGACACGGCCGAGGACAGCGTCGACGAGGAGAAGGTCGCGCTCGACGCACGGCTGCGGTGCGACGCCGTCGTGCTCGTCTCCCCGCGCATGCCCGAGCCGACGCTGCGCGCGCTGCTCCCGGAGATCCAGCCCGTCGTCGTGGTCAACCGCGCCCCCGACGGCATCACCCCGACCCTCGGCATCGACTACGCCGACGGCATCGAGCAGATCGTCGACCACCTCGCGCGGCTCGGGCACCGGCACCTGCTCTACCTGGCCGGCCCGACGAGCAGCGCGTCGCACTCCGCGCGGCTCGAGGCGCTGCGCGTCGCCGCCGCCCGCCGCGAGGACCTGCGCCTGTCCGAGATGCCCGCCGGGTCGTCCGTCGACTCCGGGTACGCCGCCGCGCAGGACGTGCTCGCGTCACGCGCGACCGCCGTCGTCGCCTACAACGACCTCGTCGCCTTCGGCCTGCTCGCGCGGCTCAACGAGCTCGGCGTCGCCGTCCCCGGCGACATCTCCATCACCGGCTTCGACGACATCGAGCTCGCCCGGTACGCGACCCCGTCGCTCACGACCGCGACCGTCCCGCAGGTCGAGCTCGGCCGCCTCGCGTGGGAGCACCTGCGGCGGTCCGCCGCGGGCGAGGACGTCGACCCCACGCCGCCGCTGATCCGCCCGCTGCTCGCCGTCCGCGCCAGCACCGGGCCCGTGCCGCCGGCCGTGCGGCTGCGCCGCCGCACCCAGCCCGTCACCGACCGTCCGGGAGAGCCGCACGTGCAGTCCGCCCCGCGCTGGACCACCGACGGACGTGCGCACGTCCTGTCCGCCACCGTCCGCACCGGCGCGCGCCCCGGTGCCGCGACCCCGCTCGCGCGCTACGAGCCCGGTGACACGATCCCGCCCGTGCACTCGCCGCGGCCGTTCCTGCACCCCGTGCACACCGCCGCCGGCACCGCGCTCACGCAGACCAGCCCCGTCGACCACCGGCACCACTACGGCGTCTCCGTCGCCGTGCCCGTCGTCAACGGCACGTCGTACTGGGGCGGCCGCACCTTCCTGCGCGACGAGGGACCCACGCTCCTGCCGAACCACGGCCGCCAGGTGTCGACCGGCGTCCGGCTCGACGACGACGGCTCCACGCTGGTCGACGACGTGCTGTGGCGCGACGAGCGCGACCGCCCGCTGCTGCGCGAGGACCGCCGGCTGAGCGCCCGCGCGCTGCCCGACGAGCGCGGGTGGGCGCTGCGGTGGACCACCGAGCTGCGCGCCGAGCACGGCGACCTGCGGATCGAGAGCCCCGCGACCAACGGCCGGCCCGGCGCCGGGTACGGCGGGCTGTTCTGGCGGCTGCCGTCCGCCGACCTCACGACGGTCCTCGGCGAGGGGCTCGTGGGCGAGGAGGCCGTGCACGGCAGCCGGTCGCCGTGGCTCGCGTTCGTGCAGCGTCGGGAGGCGCGGACGACGACGCTGCTGCTCGTCCAAGGCGTGGGCGAGGAACGGCCCTGGTTCGTGCGCGTCGCCGAGTACGTCGGGGCCGGACCGGCCCTCGCGTGGGACGCACCCGTCGACGTGCCCGCCGGCGACGTCCTGCGGGCCGGGCTCGCCGCCGTCGTGGTCGACCGCGCCCTCACCCAGGACGAGGCAGCGGCGCTCGCCGGCGAGGTGTGGGCGTGAGCGCGTCCGCCGTCGTCGACCCGAACCGGGCCGAGCGCACGCCCGCCGTGGCGGGGGTCCTCGCGTGAGCGCGCCGGCGGCCGTCGACCTCGCGCGCGTCGCCGTCGTCGGCGTGCACGGGCACGGGGCGTCGCACGTCCGGCGCGTCGCCGCGCTCGCCGCCGACCGGCGGGCGGTGCTGTCGGGGGTCGTCGACCCGCGCCCCGTCGACGGCGTCACCGACGTCCCGCCCGGGACCGCCTGGTACCCGTCGCTCGACGCGCTGCTCGAGGTGCAGCGGCCCGACGTCGTCGTGCTGTCCACCCCGATCCCCACGCACCTGCCGCTCGCGTCCGCCGCGCTGCGCGCGGGGTGCGACGTGCTGCTCGAGAAGCCGACGACCGCGTCGCTCGCCGAGCACGAGGCGCTGCTCGCCGTCGTCGAGGAGACCGGGCGGCGGTGCCAGGTCGGGTTCCAGACGTTCGGGTCGGGCGCCGTCGACGAGGTCGTGCGGATCGTCGCGTCCGGCGAGCTCGGCGACGTCCTGTCCGTCGGGGCCGTCGGCACCTGGGTCCGGACCGTCGCCTACTACCAGCGCGCCGCGTGGGCCGGGCGGCGCACGCTCGACGGGGTCGAGGTCGTCGACGGGGTCGTCACCAACCCGCTCGCGCACGCCGTCGCGACCGCGCTGCTGGTCGCCGGGGCGCGGACCGTCGAGGACGTCACCGACGTCGAGGTCGACCTGTTCCACGCGCACGACATCGAGGCCGACGACACGTCGTCCGTCGTCGTGACCACCCGCACCGGCCAGCGCGTCGCCGCCGGGCTCACCGTGTGCGCCCCCGAGCGCACACCCGCGCGCGTGCTCGTCACCGGGACGCAGGGCTCGCTCACCCTGTTCTACGAGCAGGACGCGATCGAGGTGCGCTCGCCGCGCGGCACGCGCCGCATCACCACCGGACGCGTCGACCTGCTCACGCAGCTGCTCGACGCCCGCCGGTCCGACGACGTGCCGCTCCGGTGCTCCGTCGCGGACACCGGCGCGTTCATGCGGGTGCTCGAGGCCGTGCGCACCGCGCCCGACCCGGCGGCGATCGGCGCGCAGCACGTGACCTGGCAGGGGAGCGGGCCGGACGCGTGGCCGGTCGTCGCCGACGTCGCCGCGTGGTGCGAGCGCGTCGCCGCCGAGGGCCGGACGTTCACCGCCCTCGGTGCGCCCTGGACCGGAGGCGCCTGAGCGCGACCGCGACGCCTGGGACGAGCGCGTCGTTCGTCGCCCTGCTGCTGGTCCGCCTGCCGCCGGCCGCCGGCCGCCGGCTCGAGAGAGTGCGACATCCGCTGGTCGGCGCGACCTGCATGTCGCACTCCCGGGCGGAAGTCGCACCTCGGTCGACGGAGGCTCGCTGCGAGGGCAGCGTGCGCCGCACGTCGCCGTGGCGACCGACCGTCCCGTCGTCCGACCGGGCCGAGGGCGCGCCATCCGACCGGGAGCGTCGCACGTCGCCGCCTGGCGTCGACCTCGCATGCGGTCCGAGGGCGCGCCACCCGACCGGGCGCGTCGCACGTCGCCTCTCGCGTCGACCTCGCACACGGTGTCGTGCCGACGCGTGACGGGGTGGGCGCGGTGCGCGAGGATCGCCGCGTGAGGCGGTGGGCCGGAGGCGGCGCCGTCGCGGTGCTGGTCGTCGCGACGGTGGTCGCCGGCTGCACGGGAGACGGCGGGCGCGGCGCCGACGGAGCGTCCGCGTCGACCGGCTCGCCGTCCCGGGGTGCGTCCGCGGGGGCGCTGCCCGACGACGTCGCCCGGGCGCTCGCGGTCGAGATCCGGCAGTCGCGCGCCGACTGGGGTCGGCGGGTGGTGCAGGTCCGCGTCGCGAACACCGGGACGGTCGACGTGACCGTCGAGCGGGCGACGCTGCACTCACCGACCGTCGAGGGGGACGCGTCGAGCGACCGGGGCCGCGAGGTGCGGGCGGGCGTCGACCGCGACCTGTCGGTCCAGCTCGGCGATCCCGTCTGCCCGGTGACGCGCGGTGGCGCGGCCGCCGCCGACGACGCGACGGGTGCCGGGACCGACGGTGCGCGGGTCGAGCTCGACGTCGTGGACGCCGACGGGCGTGCCGGCACGGTCGTCGTGAAGCCCGAGGACCCGCAGGGGCACCTCGCGCGGATCCACGGCGAGGACTGCGCGACGCTCGCGGTGGCGGCGGGCGCGCGGCTCTGGGTCGACGACGACCTGCCCCAGCACCCGGACGGCGGACGCCTGGTCGGGAGCCTGACGCTGCACGTCGAGCCTGTCGCGGGTGGTCCGAGGGTCGAGGTGTGGCAGGTGGACCGGACGAACCTGGTGATCCCCGCGGACCTGACGAACGACTGGCCCGTCGCGGTGGACACCGCGGCGCTCGACGGCGGGACGGCGGTCGTCCTGCCGGTCGTGCCGAGCCGGTGCGACCCGCACGCGGTCGCGGAGGACAAGCGCGGCACGTTCTTCGGCGTGCACGCGCGCGTCGACGGCGTCGAGCAGCCGGTGTTCTACGTGCCGTCGTCGGACGCGCTGCGAGGGTCGGTGTACGACCTGGTGGCGGCGTCGTGCGGGTGGGAGACGGACTGACGGCCGAGGTCACGCGGACGGGTGAGGCGGACCGGTGCGGCAGCCGCCGCCTTGACGGCCATTCGGGTGAACGGACAGGATGACTCGCGTCATCGCGCTTACCTGCCTGTCAGTAACCAACGACGGTACTGATCGGGCTCGTCGGCGAGGTGGCGCGGCATCACCGCAACCCGCGGTCTCCGGGCACCGTCGCCCGGTCGCTGCGGGACGCACCGTGCCGGCGAGGGTCGTCGGCGCGGCAGCACGACCCGCCAGCCCTCCCCCCGGAGCGCCCACGCGAGAGGGACCCGTCCTGGACCTCTCCATCGCGCCCGGCCACGACGCGACGCCCGCGCGGCGCAGCGCCGTCGGCCGAGTGACACGTGTCATCGTCCGACCGAGCCGCGCGCCGGCACGGTCGGACGCCCGTCGACCACCCTCCCCGGAAGGTCATCGCATGCGCATCGGCAGACTCAGAACCCTCCTCGGCGTCGTCGCCGCGGCCACGCTCGCCGTCCCGCTCACGCTCACCGCCACCACGGCAGCCCAGGCCGTCGGCCCGTCGGTGCTGCCCGTCACGGTCACCAACAGCACCGGTCGCGGCGACGCGGTCCACCTGTACGTGCTCGGCACCAACCTCGCGACGGGGCGGCTCGGCTACGTCAACGCGGGCGGCACGTTCACGCCGTGGCCCGCGGGGTCCAACCCGCCGTCGCCCGCTCCGGACGTCTCGATCGCAGGTCCCGCCAACGGCAGCACGCGGACCATCAACGTCCCGCGCGGGTTCTCCGGGCGCATCTACTTCTCGATGGGCGCCAAGCTGCCGTTCTTCCTCACGCCCGACGGGCTCGTCCAGCCCGCGCCGTGGGCGGGCGGCGACGCGAGCCGCGACGTGCTGTTCGACTGGAGCGAGCTCACGTACAACGACGCGGGGCTGTGGCTCAACAGCTCGCAGGTCGACATGTTCGCGATCCCGCACGCCGTGACGGTCACGGGTGCGAGCGGCGCGACGAAGCGCACCGGCGACGTCGTGGCGAACGGCCGCGACCAGGTCATCAACGCCCTCAAGTCGCAGCCGGGCTGGTCGGGCTCGGTCGTCACGCGGTCCGACGGCACGGTGCTGCGGGTGCTCGCGCCCGGCAAGGCGGCCGCGGCCGGCCTGCTGAGCGCCACCTACCTCGACCCGTACATCACCTCGGCGTGGAACGCGTACACGTCGAAGACGCTGACCGTCGTGCCGTTCGGCGACCAGCCGAACCTCAAGTACTACGGGCGCACGAGCGGGAACGTCATGCGGTTCACCAACGCGTCGGGCGCGCAGGTCGCGTCGTTCAGCAAGCCGAGCAGCGCGGACGTCTGGGGCTGCGACGGCGCCCTGCACGCGCCGAACGACCAGGTCGTCGGGCCGATCGCCCGCACGCTCTGCGCGGCGCTCAACCGCGGCACGCTCGGCACGATCGACACCCAGCCGAGCACCAACGCGGCCGACTTCTACACGAGCAACCCGACCAACCAGTACGCCAAGGCGATCCACGCCGCGATGGCCGACGGCAAGGCGTACGCGTTCGCGTTCGACGACGTCGGCGCGTTCGAGTCGCTCGTGCACGACGGCGACCCCCGCGCGGCCGGCCTGGTCCTCAGCCCGTTCACGGGCGGCGGCACCGGGGGTGGCGGGGGCGACGGCGGCGGTTCGACGACCGCAGGCGCGCTCGTCAACGGCAACGGCCCGTGCCTCGACAACGACAACCGGAGCACGGCGAACGGCAACAAGATCCAGATCTGGGGCTGCAACGGCACCGTCGCGCAGCAGTGGACCTTCGTCGAGGCTGGCAGCACGCTGCGCGTCCAGGGCAAGTGCCTCGACATCGCCGGCGGGGGGACGGTCAACGGCACGAAGGTGCAGCTCTGGGACTGCAACAGCACCGGCGCGCAGGTGTGGATCCCGCAGTCGAACGGGTCCTACCGCAACCCGCAGTCGGGTCGCTGCCTCGACGTCCCGAGCGGGTCGACGACCTCCGGCACGCAGGTGCAGATCTGGGACTGCAACGGCACGGGTGCGCAGCGGTGGACGCTGCGCTGACGGTGCTCGCGCGCGCGACGTCGGGGAGGGCGTCCCGCTGAGGGCACGCACCGGCGGCCACCGGAAGTGGACCGCCGCGTCGATCAGGAGGCTGTCCCGCGTCGCCGCGGGGCAGCCTCCTGCGCGTCCGCCGGCGGATGCGCTCCGGTGCGCCGGGACGCGGGCGACGGCACGGCCCCCCGCCCGCGGCACTCGCGGCCGCTCGTGCGTGCCCTCCGAGGAGAAGGTGCGACAACGGCTCGAGAGCGCGACACGGATGTCGCATCCTCGAGCCGTTGTCTCTCCCGGCGCCCAGAGGGAGGCCGGATGCCGCAGCGGCGAGCCGTCGTCTCCGCCCGGAGGGGGGCGTGGTCGCCGACGCCGGCCTCGCGCCGCGAGACGGCGCGGTCGACCCGCGCCGCGACGTCAGACGCGGACGACGACCTTGCCCCGGACGTGGCCGGACGCGCTCGCCTCGTGCGCCGCGGCGGCGTCGGCGAGGTCGAACACCTGGGCGACCTCGACGCGCACCTTGCCGTCGTCGATGAGCGCGCCCAACGCCGCGAGGTCCGCGGAGTCGGGGCGCACCCACACGTAGTGACCGCCGAGCTCGTCGCGCGCCTTCGCGTCGACGATCGAGGCGATCGTGCCGCCCGCACGCAGCAGCGCAGGGGCCGTCTCGATCGCGTCCGGGCTGCCGTAGTCGAGCACCACGTCGACACCGTCGGGCGCGACCGCACGGACCCGCTCGACCAGACCGTCGCCGTACGTCACGGGCTCGGCGCCGAGGGTGCGCAGGTACTCGTGGTTCGACTCCGACGCGGTCCCGACGACCGTCGCGCCGAGCGCCTTCGCGATCTGCACCGCGAACCCGCCGACGCCGCCCGCCGCGGCGTGCACGAGCACCGTCTGGCCGGCCGTCACACCGCTCCGCTTGATCGACTGGTACGCCGTGAGTCCGGCCAGCGGCACCGCGGCGGCCTCCTCGAACGACAGGCTCGACGGCTTGGGCGCGAGCGTCCGGACCGGCGCGGACACGTACTCGGCGAACGTCCCGCCGTGCACGAAGTCCTTGCGGACGTAGCCGAACACCTCGTCGCCGACCTGGTACTCGGGGGTGTCGAGGCCGACCTTCTCGACGACACCCGCGACGTCCCAGCCGGGCACGACGGGGAAGTGGACGTCCATGATCGGGTCGAGGTACCCCTGCCGGACCTTCCAGTCGACCGGGTTGACCGACGCGGCCCGCACGCGGACCAGCACGGTGTCGGCGCCGACCTTGGGGGTCGGCTGCTCGGTGAGCTCGAGGACGTCGGCGCCGCCGTAGCGGGAGTAGGTGATCGCACGCATACGAGTCCCAGCACCACCCCCGCCACCCCTATTCCACACGCCCCGTCGCCGTCGCCGACATCACACCCC
>NZ_JAPESW010000071.1 GCF_028527925.1 Cellulomonas fimi | reverse complement strand
TACGGCATCGTCTCGATCCCGACCCTCAACGTCTTCGCGGGCGGCGAGCTCGTGAAGTCCGTCATCGGCGCCCGCCCCAAGGCGTTCTACGCCGGCGAGATCGAGGACGTCCTCACCACCGTCTGACGGCGCTCACCTCGGTGGCCCGGCGACGCTTGGCTGGACCAGCTGCAGCCCGGCCGCGCCTCCCGCTGACCGGACCGCGCGCCACCGCCGCGCGCGGGGGCCCACCCGGAGTGCTTCGCCAGGTACGCGCGCGCCTGCTCGACGTTGGCGATCGACGCGCGGGCCGTGCGCTCGATGTACCCGTGCGCCGGGGGGTGCGGTCGCGTGTACCGGGCACGAGCGCCTCGCCTGCCTCGGCACCCGGAGCGTCAGCGGACCGACGGCGGCCAGCGGTGCCGGCGCCACGCGTCCCACGTCGCGAAGCCCGCGGGTGGGGCGTCGACGGGTTCGGTGCCGTCGATCTCGCCCGGGGTCGGGACGTCGATCGCGGCCGCCCACTCCGCGAGGTCCTCGTCGGACATGTGCCACGTGGTGTGCGGCTCCTCGGCGTGGCGGCGGTCGAGCCGTCGGCGCTGCTCGTCGGGCGGGAGGTGGAGGTACCGCAGCTCCAGGGCGGCGTCGCGGTCGGCGGCGGCCTGGCGCAGGGCGGACCGTTCGTCGCGGGACCACAGGCCGAAGTCGAGGACGACGTCCGTGCCGAGCTCGAGGGCGCGCAGCGCGATCTCGATCAGCCGTCCCTCGATGACGTCGGTGGCGTCGGGCGGGTTGGCCGTGCCGTAGAGCGCCTTGACCCACTCGTCCTTCGTGAGGCGCAGGGCGTCGCGCTCGACCTCGATCCGTCGCGCCTCGGTGGTCTTCCCGGTACCGGGCAGGCCGACGGTGAGGTACAGCGTCGGTCGGTTCGTCATCGTGCCCCCTCGTGGCGGTGCGGTCATCATCGTCGGCGCGGCCCGCGGTGGTGACGTCCCCGGTGGGAAGCCCGCTCAGTCGAGGCGCGGGAAATCCTCAAGTCACGGGGTGTTCCCGCCGACGGGGAACGCATGGCCAGGAGGAGGATCCCCGCGGGCTGGTACCCCGACACGCGTCGGCGCGGGCAGCACCGGTGGTTCGACGGGCGCGAGTGGACCGAGCACACGATGCCGACGACGGCCGTGCCCGGGCCGCCGCCACCGGGTCCACGCCCTGGTCGCAACCGTCGAGGGGTCGTCCCCGCCCCGCCGTCCGTGGTCTGATCGTCCGTGGTCGCGCGTCGGGGCGCGGCCCCGACCCCGGAGGACGCCATGGCGACGCTCGTCTCGACCCTGTTCATCTCGCTCGACGGTGTCGCGGAGATCGACCCCGCGTGGCACTTCCCGTACTTCGACGAGCGGATGGGCCAGGCGGTCGGCGAGGACTACGAGGACGTCGACGTCCTGCTGCTCGGCCGCGTCACGTACGACAGCTTCGCGGGCGCGTGGCCCGACCGGGAGGCGGCCGGCGGCGAGGACGCGCCGTTCGCGGCGACGCTCGGGGACACCCGCAAGGTCGTCGCGACGCGCGGCGACCAGGACCTCGGCTGGCGCAACGTCGAGCGGGTCGAGGGGGACCTCGTCGCCGCCGTGACCGCGCTCAAGGCCGACCCGGCCGTCGGCAAGATCCTCGTCCCCGGGTCGCTCTCGGTCGTGCGGCAGCTGCTCGCCGCGGGCCTGCTCGACGAGCTGCGGCTGCTCGTCCACCCCATCGCGGCGCGCAAGGGCGAGCGGCTGTTCGACGAGGGCGAGCCGATCTACCCGCTCCGGCTGGTCGCGTCCGAGGCGCTGCCGACGGGCGTGGTGCGGCTGGTGTACGCGCCGAGCGAGCTGCCGGGCCAGGCGGAGTACGAGGACGTCGTCGACAAGGTGCCGGGCGCGGGCCAGGACTGACGCCGGCGCGTGCCGGCGGCCCCGCGTGCGCGCCCGCCGCAGCGGCCGCGGGTCGTGGGCCGACGTCCGCTCAAGCCCCGGCCCCTGCGCGCCGACTACAGGAGCGTGAACGAGCACGCGCCCGGGTGGTACGCCGACGGAGTGACGCCCGGCGTCCTGCGCTGGTTCGACGGCACCGGCTGGACCGAGCACACGACGCCGCAGCCCTCGCCCGCCCCGGTCGCCGCGGCGCCGGCAGCCGCGCAGGCGCCGGCCTGGGGCGGTTCCGCTCCCCGCTACCCGAGCGCTGCCGCCGGTGCGTCCGGGTACGGCGCACCCGTCCCGACGTGGGGCGGCGGCGCACCGGCGCAGCACGCGGGCTTCGGTGCGCCGACCTACGCGGGAGCCGCCTACGCCTACGCGACGCCGACGGCGGCCGACGACACCGGGCCCCGCACCGCGATGCACTGGGTCGTGCCCGTCGGCCGGTCGTGGCAGTCGATCCTCGCGGGCTACCTCGGGCTGCTCGCGCTCGGGATCTGGGTGCTCGGGCCGTTCGCGATCGGCGTCGGTGCGTGGGCGCTCGTGCGCGCACGGTCCGGCGGGCACGGGAGCGGCCGCGGGGTGTTCGGCGTCGTCGGCGGGCTGCTGGGCACCGCGGCGATGATCTGGTTCGTCGCGTCGGGGGCGATGACCGCGCCCTGACGACCGCGGCGCGCCGGCAGCGGCCGACCTCCGGCGTCGCCGGTCGACCGGCCCGGGTCGGTGCGCGGTCGGAGCGCCGTCGGCGGGCGCCCGCACGTCGTCCTTCCTACGATCGAGCCGACTGCTCGCGGAGGAGACCGGCGTGATCGACCTGACTGCCCTGGCGGACCAGCACCTCGAGGGTGCCCGCACCGACCCGCACGGCCGCAGCGCGGAGCTCGTCGCGCACGACGGCGAGCTGCGGCAGACCGTGATCGCGCTCGTGGCGGGGTCGCGGCTCGGCGAGCACAACTCGCCCCCCGGCGCGACGCTGCAGGTCCTGCGCGGGCGGGTGCGCGTGGAGTCCGACGACGTGCAGGCCGAGCCGGCGGCGGGCGAGCTGTGGGTGCTGACGCACGAGCGGCACTCCGTCGTCGCGCTGGAGGACAGCGTCTTCCTGCTGACGACCGTGACGAACGTGGACCGCGGCACGTACGCCTGACGGGCGCCGCCCGACGAGCGCCTGACGGTCGACGCACGACGAGCCGGCGGACGCGCGACGAGCGGGCGCACGCGTGGTGTCGGCCGCCCGACGGAGGCGGCGGCCTGCGGCCGGGGACAGCCGTCGTCAGAGCAGCGTCGCCGCGTACTCCTCGACACCCATCAGGTGCGCGGCCATGTGGATGCGCGCGCGGTCGGCGTCGTGCGCCTCGAGCGCCGCGAGGATCGCCCGGTGCTCGGCCTGCGCGACGCGCACGGCGCCGTCCTCCCGGATCGCGCGCCACAGCCGCGCGCGCGCCGTGCTGCCGGCGAGCGAGTCGAGCAGCCCGGCGAGCACGGGGTTGCCCGAGGCGCGGTGGACGACCGCGTGGAAGCGCAGGTCGGCGTCGATGACGGCCCGCAGGTCGTGGTCGGGATCGTCCAGCAGCGCGTCGACGGAGTCGAGGAGCGACCGGAGCTCGAGCAGCGTGGCGTCGTCGATCTCGACGGCCGCCCGGCCGACGCCCTCGACCTCGAGCACGCGGCGGACGCGCGCGAGGTGCACGGCGTCGTCGCGGCCGGGGAGGTCGGCGAGGAAGCCGACGGGCTCGAACAGGCGGGCCGGGTCGAGCGACGTGACGTAGGTGCCGTCGCCGCGACGGGTGCCGAGCACGCCGAGCAGCACGAGCGCGCGGACCCCTTCGCGCAGCGGCCCGCGCGAGACGCCGAGCCGGACGGCGAGGTCCTTCTCGACGGGCAGCCGGGACCCGGGTCCGAGCTCGCCGGACAGGATCATCGCCTTGATGCCCTCGATGACGACGTCCGTCTGGGAGGCCGTCGGGTGGGGCGCCGGGCCGCGCATCGAGCCATCGTAGTGACGCCCCGACGACCGGCACCGTCCCCCGAGGGGGCGAGCGCGACGGTCCGACGGGCACCCGTCCGGCGGAGCGTGTCAGGGCGGGCGGGCGGCGTCGGCGCCTTCCGCCCGCCCTGCTGCCGTCAGCCGCGCGAGCGCCCGGCGCCGACCGCCTGACGGGCCGACCGCCCCGACCGCACGTCGCGCTGCAGGTACCCCCACGCGAGGACCGCGCAGGCGACGCCGTTGACGAACCCCATGGTCACGTCGGTGAGCGAGTGCATCCCGCGGTACATCCGCCCGATGCCGACTGCGAACGGCACGAGGACGCAGAGGATGGTCGCGACCCACCGCAGCACGGGGTTGCCGATGCGCTGGCACAGCGCGGCGAGCGTCAGGTAGAACGCGGTCGCGGCGCCCGTGTGGCCGCTGGGGTAGGACGACGTCGGCGGGGACACGTCGAGCTGCTCGACCTCGGGCCGGGTGCGGCCGACGACCAGCGCGGACGTGAGGAAGATGATCGCCTGCAGCGACACCGCGAGGCCGGGGACCACCGCGAACCACCACTGCTTGGTCCGCCACCAGATCAGCCCGATGGCCAGCGCGCACGCGCCGATGATGAACTCGGTCTGCCCGATCCCGGACAGGACCATGGTGAGCGTGTCGAGCGCGTCGGTGCGGCGGCTCACGAACCACTCGTTCACGCCCGCCTCGGCGGGCAGGCCGCCGAGCGGGCCGACGATGAGAAGGCCGACGCCGACGATCACGAGCCACAGCCCGACGCCGGGCAGCAGCGCGCGGCGGGACAGGTCGCGCCAGAACTGCCGGGACGTCGGGGCCGACGTGTCCAGCTCGTAGCGGTGCAGGAACTCGTGCACGTCAGGGCTCCTCACGGGGGACGGGCGTGCCGGCGGGCGGCCGGACGCCGGGGGCGGGGGTGGCCGACGGGACGCCCTTGTCGCGTCGACCGGTCTCGGGCACGGCGTCGCCGCCGTGCGGGACGTCGGGCACGTCGGCGGGCGGGGGCGTGTCGGCGCCCCACCCGCGGTAGCCGACGTAGGAGGCGGTGGCGATCCCGACGCCGAGGAGGATCCCGGCGACGACGTCCGACGGGAAGTGCACCCCGAGCAGGACGCGGTCGGCGGCGGTGAGGACCACCGCGAGGCCGGCGACGGTCGGCACGACGACGCGCCCGACGCGGCCGAGCAGCGGCCACACCAGCAGCGTCAGCGTGACCGCCACGACGGCGGTGTTCGTCGCGTGCCCCGACGGGAAGCTCGACCCGGGCGCGTGCTCGACGGCGTCCTCGACGACGGGCCGGGCGCGCTGGACCAGTCCCTTCGCGCCGAGCTGGAGGGCCCACCCGGCGGCGATCGTGACGGCCGCCCACAGGGCGCGCGTGCCCAGCCGGTGGCGCCGCCACACCCACACGCACAGCACCGCGGCGGCGCTGTTGACGACGACGGCCTGGAACGCGGCCTGCCAGGCCACGAGCACGCTGCGCAGCGCGGGGTTCGCGCGCGTGAGGTCGGTCGCGGCGACGATCGCGGACTGGTCGACGTGCACGATCGCGGTCACCTGGCCGCGGACGAGGAACGCGAGGGCGACGACGGGGACGGCGACGGCGGCACCGAGCGTCGCGGCGCGCAGGAGGGCGCGTCGTCGGACCGTCGTGGCTCGCATGCGGTGAGGGTAGGGGCGTCACGGCGTGCGCGCCCGGCGAGACGGCGCAGGTCAGCCGACGGTGGTGACGACCGTCCCGGCGGGCGCCTGCCACAGCACGTCGAGCACGTCGTCGGTCACCCGCACGCACCCGTTCGACACCGCCCCGCGGCCGCGCAGCGTCGTGGTGTGGATCGCGGTGACGGCCGTGCCGGTGGGCTTGTCGTAGTGGTCGATCGTCTCGCTCTGCGTCGACAGCGGCAGGACGCGGGGCGTCGTCGTGCCGGGCTCGGACCAGCGCAGGCCGAGCAGGAACGCGAGGCCGTGCGGGGTCGGGGTCGCGGGGGCGCCCGTCGCGACGACGGGGAACGTGCGCACGGACGTGCCGTCGTCGACCGTGAGCGTCTGCGCGGCGACGTCGACGACGACCGACCAGTCCGTGCCGGACGGGACCAGGTCCGACGTGCGGACCCACCCGGTGCGGCCGTTCACCTGCGCGCGGTCGTCGCGGGGGAGCGCGCCGCGGGTCGCGAGGAGCACGCGCACCCACCCGGCGGCCTCGTCGACGACCGGCAGCACGTTCGCGGCACCGAGCACGTCGGTCGGGAGCACGCCGACGGCGGGTCCGCCGACGCTCGCGTGGACCGCGGTCGGCTCGGAGACGACGACGGTCCGCCAGCGGCCGAGCGACGGGTCGTCGTTCTCGAGCGGGGTCAGGCCCTCGCTCCCGGGCAGGCCGGGGACGACGTGCAGGACGTCGATCACGGGCAGCGTCGCGAGGTCGACGGGCGGGGGAGGTGCGGGCGCCGGCGACTTGGCGACCGCGACGGGAGCGGCGAGCTCGACCGGTGCGGGGACGGCGGCGGCCGTGCGGTCGGCGGCGCACCCCGAGAGCCCCACGACCAGCGCGGCGACGACGGCAGCGGCGGCTGCGCGACGGCTGTCGGGGACGGGCGGGTGCACGAGGACCTCCGGGACGGGGATCCCATCGTCCGTCAGACGTGGTGCGTGCGGCAAAGGCGGATCCGCGCGGTGCGTCGGACCGGCCTGTCCCGGACGCGACGCGCCGCGGGGCGCGCGGCTCGTGAGGCCCGCGGTGGGCGGCTCGGCGAGACGCGACGACGGGCCCCGCGCGAGAGGGTGTGCGCGGGGCCGTCGGGTGGCGGTGGGCAGCCCGCCGGGACGCGTCAGATCGCGGTCGCGTCCCCGATCCGGTGGTACGTGCGGTCGTGGTAGACGAGCGGCGTGACCGCGTCGGTCGTGCCGTGCGCGAGTGCGCGGACGGACACCAGGTAGGACCCACCGACGGGCGTGCGCTGCACGACGCGACCGCGCACCCACGACACGGCGCCGTCGATCACGGGCTCGCCGGTCGGCAGCGCGGTCCAGCCGCCCGCCGTGAACCGGTCGATGCCGCTGGTCGCGAACCGTGCGGACACGTCGTCCTGCGCGCCGGACAGGAAGCTGATCGCGAGCGTTCGGGCCCGGGAGACGGCGGGCCAGGACGACGACGTCGACGCGAGCGAGAACGCGAGCAGCGGCGGTGCGGCGGACACGGAGATGACGGACGTCGCGGTGAAGCCGACGAGCCTGTCGCCGTCGGCGAGGGTGACGACCGCGACCCCCGCGGGGTGGCGGCGGAACACCTCCTTGTACGCGTCGGGCGTGAGCTGCTGCTCGTCCTGCTCGACGAGGTCGGCGTCGAGCGCGCGCAGGATCTCGGCGGTCATCGCAGCGCCTCCGCGAGGTCGGCGGCGTCGCGGACGGCGCGGCGCAGCGGTTCGGCGGCCCGGTCGAGCCAGCGGTCGACGACCGCGTCGAGCGCCGCGGGTTCCCGCAGGTCGGCCTCGGTGACGACGAGCGCCCGCGTCGGGACGGTCGCGCCGAGCTCGACGAGCAGCGGCCGCAGGTGCACCTCGCCGACGAGCGCGTGCGCGGGCGATCCCGTCACCACCAGCGGCACGGCGACGACCCCGGCGAGCCCGTCGGGGCCGTACCCGTCGAGGAACGCCTTGAGCAGCCCGGTGTACGAGGCCTTGTAGACGGGCGTCGCGACGACCAGGACCCCGGCGGCGGCGACCGTCCGCAGCGCGGCGTCGGCGGTCGGGCGCTCGGCGGCGAACAGCTCGCCCGCGACGTCGGCGAGGTCGATCGTCGTCACGCCGTCGGCGGTGGGACCGTCGGGCTCGGAGCCCAGGTGCGGCAGCAGCCGGCCGGCGACGTGCGCGGCGGTGCTGCGGGTGCGGGAGGCCGGGCGCGGGTTGCCCACGAGGGCGACGACGCTCGGACCGGTCGGGTGGCTCACGGTGCGGCTCCTTCACGTTCACGCTTGCCGCACCGGGTGGCGCGGCCGGGTCATCTCCCGGAGCACCCCGTCGTGGAGGGGTTGCTGACCAGCGAGCCGGGGCTTGCGTGCTGGTGCTCGTGACCTGGCCGCGGTTTCTACCAGCGGTCGCGGCGAGGGCAAGGGGTCGACGGACGCCTTCTCGATATGCGGACAAGACTGGTCGGGATTTGTCGGGCGGGACGGCCGGTCGCCCGCCGGTCGTCGCGGGGTGCCACGCGTGCGTGCCACGATCGCCGCATGAGTGACGTCGCCGACCCGCACGTGCTCCCCGCGACCGCCGTGACGAACCTGCGCGACCTCGGCGGCCGCCCCACCGCGGACGGCGGGACCGTCGCGCGCGGCATCGCGTTCCGCTCGGCCGAGCTCACGTCCGACGCGGTCCCCGACGACCCCGTCCTCACCGCGCTCGGCGTGCGCACCGTCGTCGACCTGCGCACCGCCGCCGAGCGCGACGCCCGGCCCGAGCGGCTGCCCGCAGGCGCGCGGCTCGTCGAGCTCGACGTCCTCGCCGACCTCCCCGGCGACGCCGCCGCGCAGGCGGCGACGCTCCTCACCCGCCCGGCGTCGCTCCTCGAGACGCTCGACGGCATGGACGTCGCGGAGCAGATGCGCGCGACCTACCGGCGGCTCGTGTCGTCGCCGGCGGCGCTCGCGGGCTACGCGACGTTCGCGCGCACCGTGATCGACGCGCAGGGCACGCCCGTGCTCTTCCACTGCACGGCCGGCAAGGACCGCACGGGGTGGGCGGCGACGGTGCTGCTGCTCGCGGCGGGCGTCGACGAGGACGGCGCGACCGAGGAGTTCCTCGCGGTGAACCCGGCGGTCCGGACCACGTTCGCCCCGCTGCTCGCGCAGCTCGAGGCCGCGGGCGGCGACCCGGCCCTCGTCTCCCCGTTCCTCGAGGTGCGGGCCGACTACCTGCGGGCCGCGCTCGACACGGTCGAGGCCCGGTTCGGGTCCTTCGACGGGTACCTCGCGGACGGCCTCGGGCTCACGCCGCTCGAGGTCGAGTCGCTGCGTCGCACCCTGCGCGACGACGCCTGACCGGCGCCACGGCGCGCGGTTCGTCCGGTTGGTCCGTTCGGGTGGTCCGGTATGTCCGATGTTGCCGCACCCCCGGCGGCCGCTGACGATGGACCGACCGAGCCGACGGAAGGCGGACGCATGCACGAGGACGAGCTGGTCTCCCCCATCCGCAAGGGTGCGCACGACATCGCGCTCGACCGCGAGCGCATGCGACGTCGTCGCGTGTACCGGCTCGCGGCCGCCGTGCTGGCGGTCGAGGCGTACGTGATCGTGAGCGCGCTGCTGGGCCGGGACCCGCTCCCGTCGATGCCCGCGGTCGACCCGCTCATCCTCGTCCCGGTCCTGTTCTTCGCGGCCATGCTGCTGCTGCTCGTCGGCACGCAGGTCGGCACCGCGCGCTCGCCCCACCTCACCTACCGGCCCGAGCAGGTCGACGTGCGTCTCGACGACGTCATCGGCATCGACCCGGTGAAGGAGGACGTGCGCCGCTCGATCGACCTGTTCCAGACGCACCGCCAGTTCGCCGACCAGATGGGCGGCACCCCGCGGCGCGGCCTGCTCTTCGAGGGGCTGCCGGGCACCGGCAAGACGATGACCGCGAAGGCGATGGCCGCCGAGGCGGGCGTGCCTTTCCTGTTCGTCTCGGCGACGTCGTTCCAGTCGATGTACTACGGCGCGACCGCCCGCAAGATCCGCGCGTACTTCCGGGCGCTGCGCCGCGCGGCGCGCACCGAGGGCGGGGCCATCGGGTTCATCGAGGAGATCGACGCGATCGCGCTGCGTCGCGGCGGGATGCTCGGGGCGTCGTCGTCGCGGACCCTCGTCGGTGGCGCGTCGGCGGGTGCGCCGGGTCTCGTGACGAACGCGATCATGAGCGAGGGCACGGGCGGCGTCGTCAACGAGCTGCTCGTGCAGATGCAGTCGTTCGACGAGCCGACGGGCGGCGACAAGGCGTACAACCGGCTGGTCGCCGCGGTGAACCTGTTCCTGCCCGCGACGCGACAGATCCGCCAGCGCCGCCCCGGACGCGCCCCGATCCTGCTGATCGCCGCGACGAACCGCGCCGACTCGCTCGACCCCGCGCTCCTGCGGCCGGGCCGGTTCGACCGGCGGCTCACGTTCTCCGCGCCCGACGCGCACGGCCGTCGCGCGCTCGTCGACCACTTCCTCGCCCGTCGCGCGCACGACGCCGAGCTCGACGATCCGGTCGCGCGCGACCGCGTCGCCGCGTCGACGAACGGCTGGACGCCCGTGATGATCGAGCACCTGCTCGACGAGGCGCTGGTCAACGCGCTGCGTCGCGGCTCGCTGACGATGTCGTTCCAGGACGTCGAGACGGCTCGCATCACCGAGATGGTCGGCATCGGGCAGCCCGTCCGGTACACGCGTGCCGAGCAGGAGCTCATCGCGACGCACGAGGCGGGGCACGCGGTCACCGCGTGGCTCGTCGCGCCGAACCGGTCCCTCGAGGTGCTGACGATCATCCGCCGGGGCGAGGCGCTCGGGCTGCTCGCGCACAACGACTGCGAGGAGGTCTGGACGCGGTCGCAGGGGGACCTGCGCGCGCTCGTGCAGATCGCCATGGGCGGCTGGGTCGCCGAGGAGCTGTTCTTCGGCCAGACGACGACCGGACCCGCGAGCGACCTCGCGGCGGCGACGCGGACCGCGGCCCAGATGGTCGGCGCGGCCGGCATGACCGGGTCGCTCGTGTCGTTCCTCGCGACCGAGAAGCCGCTGGTCGACGCCGTCGTGAGCGACCGGCTGGCGCGGGAGCAGCTCGAGCAGGTGCTCGAGGACGCGCGCGCGACCGTGCGGCGGCTGCTGTCGCGGCACCGGTACCTCGTCGAGGCGCTGCGCGACGCCCTGCTCGAGCGGCACGAGCTGCTCGGCCGGGAGATCACCGACGTGCTGGTCGCCGCGCACGAGGCCGCGACGCGGTCGTCGGACGCCGTCGTGCCGCAGCTCGCGGAGGAGCCGTCGCGTCCCGCTCCGGCCGCCCTCCCGCTCGCGGGCCCGACCGTCTGACGCCGTCCCACGGGTCGACCGCCTGACGCCGACCGCTCCGTCACGGGTGCGACATCCGCTCGAGAGCGCGACATCGATGTCGCGCTCTCGAGGCGTTGTCGCACGCACGACGGCGACGCGGCGGCGACGGCCGCGCCGGGCGGGAGGCGGCGGCACGCGTTAGCGTGCGTGACCGTGCCCGAGGGTCATACCGTCCACCGCATCGCCCGCCAGTTCACCGCCGACTTCGTCGGCCACCGGCTGGCCGTGTCCTCCCCCCAAGGGCGGTTCGCCGCAGGGGCCGCACGCCTCGACGGCCAGGTCCTGACGGGGACCACCGCGGTCGGCAAGCAGATGTTCGCGACGTTCGAGACCGGCGACGTGCTGCGCGTGCACCTCGGTCTGTACGGCGCGTGGGACTTCTTCGGGGTGGTGTCGCCGATCGTCGACGGGCAGGACGCACGCGGCTCGATGGGGGCGCCGCGGCTGCGTCGGGCCGTGCGGATGGGGGAGGACGAGCGCGAGCCGCCGTCCGCCGAGGGTGGCCTGCTGGCGTCGTTCCCGCCCGATCCCGTCGGCGCCGTGCGCGTCCGCCTCGCGACCGAGCACTCCGTCGCCGACCTGCGCGGCCCGTCGGCGTGCGAGGTGCTCGACCCGTCCGCGGTGCAGGCCGTCGTCGACCGGCTCGGCCCGGACCCTGCGTCGACGGACGACCTGGAGGCCGCCGGGGAGGTCGTCGTCGACCGGATCACGTCGCGCGGGGTCGCGGTCGGCCAGCTGCTCATGGACCAGTCCGTCGTCGCCGGGATCGGCAACATCTACCGCGCGGAGCTGCTGTTCCGCGCGCGCCTCGACCCGCACACTCCGGGCCGTCGCGTCCCGCGCGAGGTCGTGCGCGCCCTCTGGGACGACTGGGCGGTGCTGCTGCCCGACGGCATCCGGACCGGCCTGATGCTCACCCGCGAGGACCTCGACGACGAGGGTCGGGCCCGGGCGATCGCCGACCCGACCGAGCGGCACTGGGTTTACGGCCGTGCGGGCCTGCCGTGCCGCGTGTGCGGCACCCCGGTCGTCGTCGAGGAGATGGCGGGCCGCAAGCTCTACTTCTGCCCGGTCTGCCAGCGCTGACGGGACGGCCCGGCCGACGTTATTCGGTGTCGAGGTCGGGGAGGGGGAAGGTGCGCTCGCCGACGGGGAGGTCGACGGCGACCGTGTTCGCGCGCGTGGCCAGCGGGCACGCCCACGACGGGTCGTAGGCGCACGACGGGTTGTAGGCGAAGTTGAGGTCGACGACCACCAGTCCGTGCGACGTGCCGAGGTCGGCGCCCTTGATCGTGTCGAGCACGTAGCGCCCGCCGCCGAACGTGCCGCCCGGCTTCCCGCCGCTCGCGTCGCGCACGGGCACGAACAGCCCGCCGCCGTAGGACCGCAGCGCCCAGACGGCGAGCGTCCCGACGTCGGGGAGCTCGACGACGCCCACGCGCTCGAAGGGCACGACCCCGTCGGTGCCGGTCGCGACGTCGAGCCGCTGCGGGTCCGCGGGACGGACCTCGACCTCGAACCGGTACGCGGCGTCGTAGCGCGCGACCTCCAGGCCCGCGAACGACGCGCGCGTCGGCCCGTCGAGGGGGGACGCGGGGTGCTCGGCGAACAGCTCGTCGCGGCGCTGCACCCACACGGCGTGCGCGGCGGGCGGGTCGTCGACGGCGATCCGGCGCACGTCGGCGTACGTCTCGGCCACGCGGCGTCGCCAGTCGGCGACCGCGAGCGCGTCGGCGGCCCGGGCGGACGAGGTCAGCGGTCGGTGCGGCACCCCTCCACCCTCACACGCGCCGCGCCCACCGCACGCCGCCGCAGACACCGCCGGCCGTCACCAGCCCGGCGCAGAGCGCCGGCGGTCACCTGCCCGGCGCTCAGCGCGTCCACCGTCGACGACTTCGTCACTCCGCAC
>NZ_JAPESW010000070.1 GCF_028527925.1 Cellulomonas fimi | reverse complement strand
CCGCTGTTCGAGCACCTCACGCGCTCGTTCCAGTTCACGGTGCAGAACCGCGGCCCGCACGGCCTGCCGCTCATCGGCCGCGCCGACTGGAACGACTGCCTCAACCTCAACTGCTTCTCGACGACGCTGCCACCGACCCGGCTCCCGCGCGTGCGGCCGCCGAGATGGCGGCCGGCGACGAGTCCGCCGAGCTGCTCGACCTGCTGCACCGGCTGCTGCGCGACATCCGCCGGTCCGCGACCTCGTCGCTCGGGCCTGCGAGCCAGGCACCGGGGCAGGTCCGGATGCTGCGGGTGCTCCAGCACTGTGACGGCCCGCTGCGGCTCGGGCACGTCGCGTCGGCCCTCGACGTCGCACCCCGGTCCGTCACGTCCAAGGTCGACGCCGCCGAGGCCGACGGGCTCGTCCGCCGGATCGCCGACCCCACGGACCGGCGCGCGACGCTCATCGAGCTCACCGACGCCGGCCGGGCCCTGCTCGACGACGTCTCCGCCCGACGCCACGAGGGCGTGGCCGGCCGCCTTGACCGCCTCACCCCCGACGAGCGCGTCCAGCTCCTCACGCTCCTGCGCCGCATCCTCGCCTTCGCCCGGCCGCACCGCCGCGCCCTCGCCGTCTTCCTCGTCCTCATCACGCTCGAGGCCGGTGCGGGCGCGCTGCCGCCGCTGCTGTTCAAGCACCTCATCGACGACGGCATCACGCAGGGCGACACGCGCCTGGTCGTCCTCATCGCCGTCGCGGTCGCCGCGCTCGCGGTCCTGTCCGCGGGACTCGCCGTCGCCGACCGCTGGGTCTCGTCCCGCATCGGCGAGGGCCTGATCCTCGACCTGCGCACCGCGGTCTTCGACCACGTCCAGCGCATGCCGCTCGCGTTCTTCTCCCGCACCCGCACCGGCGCGCTCGTGCAGCGGCTCAACGGCGACGTGCTCGGCGCGCAGCAGGCGTTCACGTCGACGCTGCAGAACGTCGTGAGCAACGCGCTCACCGTCGTCTTCGTGCTCGCCGCGATGTTGTCCATGTCCTGGCGGCTGACGCTGCTGTCCCTGATCCTGCTGCCGCTGTTCGTCCTGCCCGCCCGCTGGTTCGGACCCCGCATCGCCGCCGTCACGCACGAGTCGTACGAGCTCAACGCGCAGGCCGCGCAGACCATGCAGGAGCGGTTCAACGTCGCGGGCGCGCACCTGGTGAAGGTGTTCGGCGACCCGGAGCGGGAGTCCGCCGCCTACGCCGAGCAGGCCTCCCGCGTCCGCGACATCGGCGTCAAGCGCGCGCTCTACGGCACGTGGTTCCGCGTCGGGCTCACGACGCTCGCCGCGATCGCCACCGCGATCGTCTACGGGCTCGGCGGCCTCGCCGCGATCCAGGGCGAGCTCACCGTCGGCGTCGTCGTCGCGCTCGCGTCGTACCTCGGCCGCCTCTACGGGCCGCTCACCGCGATGTCGAACGTCCAGGTCGACGTCATGACCGCGCTCGTCAGCTTCGAGCGCGTGCTCGAGGTCCTGGACCTCGAGCCGACCGTCACCGACGCCCCCGACGCGCACGACCTGCGCGACGACGTCGCCGTGCGCGGCGCGAGCGTCGAGCTCGACGCCGTCGGCTTCCGCTACCCCACCGCCGACGAGGTGTCGCTCGCGTCGCTCGAGTCCGTCGCGACGCTCCGTGCCGACGCCGCCGAGGACACGCTCACGGACGTCACGTTCACCGTGCCCGCCGGCCACCTGGTGGCGCTCGTCGGCCCGTCGGGTGCTGGCAAGACGACGATCTCCCAGCTCGTCACCCGCATGTACGACCCGACGCGCGGCGCGGTCCGCATCGCGGGCGCCGACCTGCGCGACGTCACGCTCGACTCGCTGCGCGCGACGGTCGGGGTGGTCAGCCAGGAGGCGCACCTCTTCCACGACACCATCGCGGGCAACCTGCGGTTCGCCCGACCCGACGCGACCGACGCCGACCTCGAGCGCGCGCTGCGCCAGGCGCACGTGTGGGAGCTCGTGATGCGGCTGCCCGACGGGCTCGACACCGTCGTCGGCGACCGCGGCTACCGGCTGTCCGGCGGTGAGCGGCAGCGGCTCGCGATCGCGCGGCTGCTGCTCAAGGCTCCCGACGTCGTCGTGCTCGACGAGGCCACCGCGCACCTCGACTCCGAGTCGGAGGCCGCCGTGCAGGCCGCGCTCGACGAGGCCCTCGTGGGCCGCACGTCGCTCGTCATCGCGCACCGGCTGTCGACGGTCCGTCGCGCCGACTCGATCGTCGTCGTCGACCGCGGCCGCGTCGTCGAGCACGGCACCCACGCCGAGCTCGTCGCCCGCGGCGGCCTGTACGCGGACCTCTACCGCACCCAGTTCGCGGCGGACACGGTCGACGCCGCCTGACCCGTCAGCGGCGCGACGTGCGGACCAGGGCGCCCGCGACCGTCTGGACGAGCGCGTCCTCGATCGCGGCGGCGCGCCAGTCAGGCCGCAGCGCGTCCGGGCCGTCCGTCGCCGCCCACCGTCGCCACGCCGTCCCGGCGTACGAGCCGACGTACGCCGCACCCAGGCCGACGAGGGCCGCGACGACGTGCGACCCGACGCTCCGCCGCTCGACGACCGACAGCGCCGCGGCGCCGAGCGCTCCCCCGACGAGGCGTCCGGTGAACGCGGGGAACTCGGTCCGCGGCGGTACCGACGGCAGCTTGTCCCCGGCGGTCTCCCCGAGCACGGCGACGGCCGCGAGCCCGCGCAGTGCCGCGGCACCAGGGCCGTGCCGCCCGCGCGTGGCCACCCCCACCGGGACGCGGATCGCTGCGGAGGCGCGCCCGCCGACGGCGAGCCCGAGGACGGCGGACCGGATCACCACACCCATGCGCCGTGTCTACGCGCCCGACGCCGCTCCGGCATCTCGGGGGCTGTCGCGCGCGGTCCGCACCCGCCGCACCGCCGAGCCGGTCGCCTGGCGGCCGCGTGGATGGGTGCGTGCGCAGCGGCGGTGCGGCGGTGCGACTCGGGTCAGCGGAAGCGGCCCAGGTGGATGCCCGCGAACGCGAGGGCGGCGATCGTCTCGCCGTCGCGGATCGTCCCGTCGGCGACGAGCGACAGCACCTCGCCGAACGGCACGGTCCGCACGGTGTCGATGCCTTCCTCGACGCGCCCGTGCCCGTCGTCGTCGGCCAGCCGCGACAGCCCGCGCGCGAGGAAGACGTGCTCGGGCGCGTCGGCGATGCCGTTGAGCGCGTCCATCCGCCCGACGGCGGTCCACTCGCGGGCGGTCAGCCCGGTCTCCTCCGCGAGCTCACGCTGCGCGGCGAGCAGCGGGTCCTCGCCGTCGGTGCCGCCCGCGGGGACCTCGACCGACGTCGAGCCGGTCGTGTACCGGGTCTGCGTCACGAGCACGACCTCGTCGTCGTCGGTCAGCGCGACCACGAACACCGAGTGGTTCCGCACCTCGACGACCCCGTAGACGCCGTGCCCGCCGTCGGGCCGCACGACGTCGTCCTCGCGGACGCGGATCCACCGGTTCTCGTAGACGACGCGGCTGCCGGTCGTCGTCCAGCCGGCGTGCTCGGTCACAGGTCGGCGGGGTCGACGAGGAAGTCGGCCTCGTCGGCGATCTCCCCGCCCAGCACGCCGTGCAGCGCACGCGTCACCGCCTGCACCTGCGGCGCGGCGCGCCCGCGCGCGACCTTGTGCGGGAACGAGGGCTTCTCCATCTCGAGCTCCTCGACGAGCAGCGGCTCCCAGTGCACCCGGTAGGCGACGACGCCGTCGGCGGTCCACGGCAGGTCGCGCAGCAGCGGCGGGAGCTCGGTCTCGGCGGCGGCCTCGACGGAGATGGTCCCGTCGACGCCGAGGTCGACGAGGATGCCGTACGACTCGGCGGGCGGCGGCGACGCGAGCATCAGCTCGTCGAACGCGGCGGCCTCGGCCATGAGGCGGGCACGCTCGACCTCGTCGTCGACGCCGTACTGCTCGAGCGCGGCCCGCAGGCCGGACCCGCCGGCCTCGGTGATGCCGCCCGCACCGCTGGTCGACCCGCGCCCGACGCCGGGCATGGGCCCCTCCCACCGGGAGGTCGGCTCGGACAGGCGCGCGCGCGGCACGACGGTCTGCACGACGCCCAGGGCCTCGGAGGGCTCGAGCCACCGGTCGGTCAGCAGCGTGAGGTCGATCGCGCCGTCGACGTCGGGAGTCAGGACGACGCCGGACCCGCCGACGCGCACGGCACCGCCGAGCCGGCGTGCGCACGCGACGAGCCACTGCACGACGCGCTCCTCCTCACGGACGGGCAGCCCGTCGGGGAACGCGCGCTTGAGCCCGTCGCGGTCGCCGCCCGGGTACGGCCGGTCGCCGCGCTCGCGCGGGCAGTCGAGGTCGTAGACGACGGCCGTCGACGCGGGCAGCCCGAGCCCGACGGCGTCCTCGGGCGACACGCTGAACGGGCCGCTCAGCGCGGACAGCCGGGCCAGACGCAGCGCGCGCACGGCGGGCGCGGCGGACACCGCGCGGATGCCGAGCGCGGCGGTCACGGGACGCACGAAGCCGCGCTGCTGCGGCACGTCCTGCGTCGACTCCTCCCAGTGCGCCTGCGCGAACCGGGAGATCGCGAGGACCTCGACCTCGTCGACCGCGATCCCGTCGGGCAGCCCGAGCAGGTGCCGGTCGCGGATCCCGGGGTCCTTGACGTTCAGCCGCGGCAGTGCGTCCGCCATGCGCTCAGACCTGCGTCCGGTGGAACGACTGGAAGGACCGCGACGCGGTGGGCCCGCGCTGGCCCTGGTAGCGCGAGCCGTACGCGGCGGACCCGTAGGGCTGCTCGGCGGCGGACGTCAGGCGGAAGAAGCAGAGCTGACCGATCTTCATGCCCGGCCACAGGAGGATGGGCAGGGTCGCGACGTTCGACAGCTCGAGCGTGACGTGACCGGAGAAGCCGGGGTCGATGAACCCGGCGGTCGAGTGCGTGAGGAGCCCGAGCCGCCCGAGCGACGACTTGCCCTCGAGCCGCGCGGCGACGTCGTCGGGCAGCGTGACCCGCTCGTACGTCGAGCCGAGGACGAACTCGCCGGGGTGCAGCACGAACGGCTCGCCTCCCTCGACCTCGACGAGGCGCGTGAGGTCCGGCTGGTCCACCGACGGGTCGATCACCGGGTACTTGTGGTTGTCGAACAGCCGGAAGAACCGGTCCAGGCGCACGTCGATGCTGGACGGCTGGAGCATCGCCGGCTCGTACGGGTCGAGGCCGACGCGGCCCGACTCGAGCTCGGCCCTGATGTCACGGTCGGAGAGCAGCACGGGGCCACGGTAGTCGTCCGGACGCCCGTCCGGATCACCGCGTCCGGGGCTGTGGACGCACGTCGCCCGCAGGTGCTGCACGGACGTGCGGAGAGGCGACGTTTTCGATATCGCGTGTGACGGCTATCATCCTTCCGTGAGGCGCGTGGGAGCGCTCTCGCACCGATCAGACGCCGCGTCAGACTGCCCGACGACGGACCGCGCCGACGCGGATCCACGGGTGAGGCGGGCACGGGCGTCTCCGAGCACCTGAGGAATGTCCTATGCGGTTCGGCCACTTCGACGACGCGGCGCGCGAGTACGTCATCACGACGCCCCACACCCCCTACCCGTGGATCAACTACCTCGGGTCGGAGCAGTTCTTCTCGCTGCTCTCGCACCAGGCGGGCGGGTACTCGTTCTACCGCGACGCGAAGATGCGCCGTCTCACGCGCTACCGCTACAACAACATCCCCGCCGACGCGGGCGGCCGCTACCTGTACGTCAACGACGGCGGCGACGTGTGGACCCCGTCGTGGCTGCCGGTCAAGGCGGACCTCGACCACTTCGAGGCGCGGCACGGCCTGGGCTACTCGACGATCACCGGCGAGCGGAACGGCCTGCGCGTGCAGACCCTGTTCTTCGTCCCGCTCGGCGAGAACGCCGAGGTCCAGAAGGTCACCGTCACGAACACCTCCGACGCGCCGAAGACGGCGACGCTGTTCTCGTTCGTCGAGTTCTGCCTGTGGAACGCGCAGGACGACCAGACGAACTACCAGCGCAACCTGTCGATCGGCGAGGTCGAGGTCGAGCAGGACGGCCCGCACGGGTCGGCGATCTACCACAAGACCGAGTACCGCGAGCGCCGCGACCACTACGCCGTGTTCGGCGTGAACACCCGCGCGGACGGCTTCGACACGGACCGCGACACGTTCGTCGGCGCGTACAACTCGCTCGGCGAGGCGGCGGTCCCGCGCGCCGGGAAGTCCGCCGACTCGGTCGCGTCGGGCTGGTACCCGATCGGCTCGCACTCGGTCGTCGTCGAGCTGGCGCCGGGCGAGTCCCGCGAGCTCGTCTACGTCCTCGGCTACCTCGAGAACCCGGACGACGAGAAGTGGGCCGACGACGCCCACCAGGTCGTCAACAAGGCCCCGGCGCACGCGCTGCTCGGCCGGTTCGCGACGAGCGAGCAGGTCGACGCCGCGCTCGAGGCGCTCAACGCCTACTGGACGAACCTGCTGTCGACGTACTCGGTCTCGAGCACCGACGAGAAGCTCGACCGGATGGTCAACATCTGGAACCAGTACCAGTGCATGGTCACGTTCAACATGTCGCGCTCGGCGTCGTTCTTCGAGACGGGCATCGGCCGCGGCATGGGCTTCCGCGACTCCAACCAGGACCTGCTGGGCTTCGTCCACCTGATCCCGGAGCGTGCGCGCGAGCGGATCATCGACATCGCGTCGACGCAGTTCGCGGACGGCTCGGCCTACCACCAGTACCAGCCGCTGACGAAGCGCGGGAACAACGACATCGGCTCGGGCTTCAACGACGACCCGCTGTGGCTCATCGCCGGCGTCGCCGCGTACATCAAGGAGTCCGGCGACTGGAGCATCCTCGACGAGCCCGTGCCGTTCGACAACGAGCCCGGCTCCGAGGTCCCGCTGTTCGAGCACCTCACGCGCTCGTTCCAGTTCACGGTGCAGAACCGCGGCCCGCACGGCCTGCCGCTCATCGGCCGCGCCGACTGGAACGACTGCCTCAACCTCAACTGCTTCTCGACGACGCCCGGCGAGTCGTTCCAGACGACCGAGAACCAGGCCGGCGGGGTCGCGGAGTCCGTCTTCATCGCCGCGCAGTTCGTGCTGTACGGCGCCGAGTACGCGAACCTCGCGGAGCGGCGCGGCCTGGCCGACGTCGCGACCGAGGCGCGCAAGTACGTCGACGAGGTCCGGGCCGCGGTGCTCGAGCACGGCTGGGACGGCCGATGGTTCCTCCGGGCCTACGACTACTACGGCAACCCGGTCGGCACCGACGCGAAGCCCGAGGGCAAGATCTGGATCGAGCCGCAGGGCTTCGCGGTCATGGCGGGCATCGGCGTCGGCGACGGCCCGGAGGACGCGGACGCCCCGGCGATCCAGGCGCTCGACGCGGTCAACGACATGCTCGGCACGCCGCACGGCCTGGTGCTCCAGTACCCCGCCTACACGACGTACCAGATCGAGCTCGGCGAGGTCTCGACGTACCCGCCCGGCTACAAGGAGAACGGCGGCATCTTCTGCCACAACAACCCCTGGGTGATCATCGCCGAGACGGTCGTGGGGCGCGGCGCGCAGGCGTTCGACTACTACAAGCGGATCACCCCGGCGTACCGCGAGGAGATCTCGGACACGCACAAGCTCGAGCCGTACGTGTACGCGCAGATGATCGCGGGCAAGGAGGCGTCGCGCGCCGGTGAGGCCAAGAACTCCTGGCTGACCGGCACGGCGGCGTGGAACTTCGTCGCGGTGTCGCAGTACCTGCTGGGCGTCCGGCCGGACTACGACGGCCTGGTCGTCGACCCGCAGATCGGCCCCGACGTCCCGTCCTACACGGTCACGCGGGTGGCCCGTGGCGCGACGTACGAGATCACGGTCACCAACTCCGGGGCGCCGGGTGCGCGTGGTTCGCTCACCGTGGACGGCGCCCCGGTCGAGGGCAACACCGTGCCCTACGCTCCCGCGGGGGCGACGGTCCGCGTCGCCGTCACGGTCTGAGCACGGGCTCGAGGGACGGGGCAGGGACATGACGTTGCTCGACGCGGCGCCCACCGAGGTGCGCACGGACGACCCGCGGGTCGTCACGATCGCCGACGGGGCCTGGGAGGTCGACGTCCTCCCGGGCACCGGCGCGTCGCTCGGTGCGGGCCGCATCCGCACGTCGGACGGCGTCTGGCGCGACCTGCTCCGTCCCACCAGCCGCGGCGGGCGCGGGGTGGTCGAGAAGTGCGCGAGCTTCCCGATGATCCCGTGGTCCAACCGCGTGCGGGACGGCGCGCTGACGTTCCGCGGCCGCACCCACAGGCTGCAGCGCGACTGCGCCGACGGCACCGCGATCCACGGCGCCGTCCGGTACGCGCGGTGGGACGTGCTCGACCGCACGCCCGGATCGGTCACGATCGGGATCGACACGCGCGAGCACGTCGGGATCAACTTCCCGTGGCACTTCACGTCGACGATCACGTACGCGGTGCGCGGCGGGACGTTCGAGGTGACGACGACGCTGCGGAACGTCGACTCCGAGGCGTTCCCGGGGGGCTTCGGCCACCACCCGTACTTCCAGCGGTCGCTCGCCCCGGTCGGCGCCGTCGCGCCGCGCCCGCTCGGCCACCCGGTCGTGCAGGTGCCGGCGCACGCGTGCTACCCGGGCGTCCCGATGCCGACCGGCCCGTCCGGGCCGCTCACGGCGCGCGCCGACTTCCTCGCGCCGCGCGTGCTCGACGGTGCGTTCATCGACGACGTCTACAACGCGCGCGACACCGACAAGCCGATCAGCATCCGGTACGAGCGCCCCGACGTCACCGTCGAGCTCACTGCGGACCCCGTCTACGAGCACCTCGTGTTCTACGCACCCCGCGGCCGCGCGTACTTCGCGATCGAGCCCGCGACGAACGTCAACGACGGTGTCGCGCTGTTCGAGGCCGGCGTGCCGGGCACGGGGGTCTTCGTGCTCGAGCCCGGCGAGGAGCGCACGGGCGCGTTCGCGATCGCCGTCCGCGGCTGACGACCACCGGACGCCCGGGCCTCCCTGAGGGGCGCCCGGCGTCCGCGCACCTCCGGCACGACGTCGCGTGCAGCCGGGTGACCTGGGCCGAAACCCGCATGAACCACCCCTCCCGGACGGTACGCTCGGGCGCCCGGCGCAGGTCGACGACGACCCACGGCGGGCGCCCCCGCACGCCGCCCGCGCGGCGCCGAGCCGACCGGAGTGACCATGCGCCGCCTCTCCCGCCTCACGTCCGTCGGCGTCGGCGTCCTCGTCGTCGCCTGCACCGCGGCCGCGACCACCCCCGCCTCCGCCCGCGTCGGCTCGGCGGACGCGGCGTCCGCGGTGGTCGCGTCGCCCACCGGCGCGTTCGGCGCACCGGGTGCCGCCCGCACGGCGACGGTCCTGCCGGGGGCCGCACCCGTCACGGCTCCGCAGGCCCCCGAGGGCGAGGCGGTCGACCCGGCCGGTCTGAGCGCCGCTCCGTGGGGTCCGCACGCGGACGACGTGCCGACCGCGCCCGAGCCCGCCGACGACCACGTGCTCGTGCGCTTCGAGGCGGGCACGTCCGCCGGGGACCAGCGGCGGGCGCTCGACGCCGCCGGGACGAGCACGGCGGGCACGATCGGCGGCACCGGCTTCGTGGAGGTCCCGGTAGGCGACGCCTCGGCCGGGGAGCTCGTCGAGACGCTGGCCGCGGACCCGCGGGTCGCCGACGTGCAGCTCGACCACGTCCGCCGCGCGTCCTGGTGGCCGGACGACGAGTGGCTCCCGTGGGCGGAGCCGTACGTGCAGCTCGCCCGCCTGCCGCGGGCGTGGGACGTCGCGCGCGGCGACGGCGTCGTCGTCGCGGTGCTCGACTCGGGCGTCGACGCGACCCATGAGGACCTCCAGGGTTCGGTCCTCCCGGGCGTCGACCTCGTGGACGACGACGACGACCCGTCGGACCCCGCCGGCCACGGCACGCTCGTCGCGGGCATCGTCGCGGCCCGTGCGGACAACGGGGTCGGCCTCGCGGGCGCGGCGCCGGACGCCACGATCCTGCCGGTCCGGGTCCTGGACGCCGACGGCTTCGGCACCGACTCGGTCGTCGCGGAGGGCATCGCGTGGGCGGTGGCGCACGGCGCGGACGTCGTGAACCTGTCGCTCGGTGGCCCGGAGACGTCGCCCGTGCTGGCGTCGGCGATCAACGCGGCGGTGGACGCGGGCGTGGTCGTGGTCGCCGCGTCGGGCAACGAGGGCACCGAGGTCGCGCAGTACCCCGCCGCCTACGCGCCGACGATCGACGGGCTGCTGTCGGTCGGCGCGGTCGACCGCTGGGGCGCGCTCGCCGGCTGGTCGAGCTGGGGCGACACGGTGACGGTCACGGCGCCCGGCGAGATGGTCGCCGGGCCCGGCACGGGCGGTGACTACGTGTACGGGAGCGGCACGTCGTTCGCCGCGCCGATGGTCAGCGGTGTCGCGGCGCTGCTCGCCGCGCACACCCCGACGCTCACGCCCGCCCAGGTCGAGCAGCGCCTCGTGACGACCGCGCGGGACGCGGGCCAGCGCGGCCGGGACGCCTACTACGGCGCGGGCATCGTCGACGCCGCGGCGGCCGTGACCGCGGGCGACACCGCGCGCGCGGCGACGGCCGCGCCCCTCGACCGCGCGCCGGGCGACCCGCAGAACGACGCGCCGGGCACGCCGACCGTCGCGGCCGGCACGGGCGTCACGGGGACCCTCGCGCCCGAGGGCGACGTCGACTGGTACCAGGTCCGTGTCCCGGCGGCGGGCTGGTGGCGGTTCACCGCGACCCCGCTGTCGCCCGGGTGGCGGGGCGTCGGCCCGACGCTCGACCTCGCGCTCGAGATCCAGGACGTGCGTGGCGGCGTGCTCGGCCGCGCCGACGCGCGGGGCGTCGACCAGGTGGAGGACGGTCTGGTCGTGGGGGTCGCCGAAGCGGGGCCCGTGCTCGTGGGGGTCCGCAACGCGAACGGCTCCGCGCCCGCCCAGCAGGCGTACTCGGTCGCGGCGTCCGTGGTGACGGACCGGCCGTTCTTCGACGCCACCTCGACGCCGCCCGCGGACGAGAGCCGCTGGTGGAACGTGTCGCTGGCCGTGGGCGAGCTCACGGGCGACGCGCACACCGATGTCGTGTCCGCCGAGATGGGCGGTGACCTCTACGTCTACCCGGGGCGCGGCGACGGCACGCTCGCGACGCCGATCGACGTGCAGCTCGGGACCGACCAGGCGTGGGGCCAGGCACTGGCGACCGCCGAGCTGGACGGGGACCCGGAGCTCGAGATCGTGGTCGGCACCAACTACGGCGTCCGCGTGCTCGACCGGAACGGCGCGGCGTTCACGATGCGGCCCGCGACGCAGCTCGTCGTGCGCCCCAGCTGGCCGGCCACCGCCACGTCCCTCGCGACGGTCGACTGGGACCGGGACGGCGACGTGGACGTCGTCGCGATCGGCGAGGCGACGCACGTCCTGCTGAACGACGGGGACGGGAACCTGACCGACGCCGGGCACGTCGCCCAGATCGGCGGGGACGTGTCCCTGGGGGACGTCACGGGCGACGGGCGCCCCGACGTCGTGACCGCCCGCTGGATGGCCGCGCAGCAGCCGGACGGGTCCCTGGGGGCCGTGACGCCGCTGCCCGCGCTGGAGGGCTCGGTCGCGTTCGCCGCGGTCGGGGACGTGACCGGGGACGGCCGCGCGGACGTCGTCCGCACCAACGGGTGGGGGTGGCTGTACGTCGACGCGCAGCTCCCGTCCGGGGGTCTGGCGCCGACCGTCACGTCGAAGGGCGGGCTCTCGAACGGGGACCTGGCGCTCGGCGACGTCGACCAGGACGGCCGCACGGACATCCTCATGAACGCCACCTCCTCGGGCTTCGCGACGCTGGTCCGTCAGCAGCCCGACGGCACGCTCGGCGCGCCGACGTTCGCGACGACCGAGCAGGTGCTGACGAGCGAGCCGGGGTCGATCGCGTTCGCGCAGCTCGACGGCGACGGCCGGCTCGACGCCGTCATCGCCCGCCGGGGTGTCACGGCGCTGCGACAGGCGTCCCCCGACGTGCCGGCGACCGAGCGCGCCTGGGTGCGGTCGCTGAGCCCCGCGCCGCACTCCGCGGGCGCCGACGTGCGCCCGACGGTCCGCGTGCAGCTCTGGCGTGACGTCCCGACGTCCACGCTCACGACCCAGCGGGTGCGCCTGCTCGACGCGGTGACAGGCCAGGTCGTCCCGTCGAAGGCCTCGTGGGACGCGACGACCCGGACGGTCGCGCTCGTGCCGACCGTGGACCTGGTGCGCGGCCGGCACTACGTCGCGCACGTCGCCGGCATCGCGGACGCGTCGGGGGCGGTGCTGCCGGCGCCGGTGCGGGTGCCGTTCACGGTCGGTGCGGGGGGTGAGCGGTACACCCCGGTGCCGCCCGAGCGGGTCCTGGACACCCGCACCGGGCTGGGCGGGACCCGGCAGCCGACCGGTGCCCGGCTCGTGCTCGACCTGTCCGAGCACCTGCCGACCAGCGCGACCGCGGTCGTGCTGAACCTGACCGCGACCCGCTCGACCGGCCCGGGCAACGTGCGCGCGTTCCCCGCCACGGCCACGACCGCCCCGCAGGTCTCCAACGTCAACTACGTGCCCGGCTCGGACAAGCCGAACCTGGTCACCGTGGCCCTGGGCCCCGACCGGCGCGTCGCCCTGCAGACCGACGCCTCCCCCGCCGACCTGATCGCCGACCTCGCCGGCTACTACTCCACCGGCGGCGCCGGCGCCTACAACCCGCTGCCCCCACGACGCGTCCTGGACACCCGCAACGCCGTCGGCGGCTTCCAAGGCCCCCTGACCGCCGGCCGCTGGGTCGACCTGAAGATCACCGGCAACGGCGTGCCCACCGACGCCCTGGCCGTCGTGCTCAACGTCACCGGCACCCAGGCCAGCGCCCCCACCCACGTGCGGGTAGGCCGGATCCGGTGCGGGTGTCGGCCAGGCGGGTGGGGGTGACGGGGACGAACCCGGTGTC